>NZ_JBITUJ010000002.1:0-661137 GCF_044542435.1 Marinomonas sp. NPDC078689
CCCACTGTTTAGTAAGTGGTGGGTGTGGAGAGGTTCGAACTCCCGACATTCGCCTTGTAAGGGCGACGCTCTCCCAACTGAGCTACACACCCGACATAATTCAAATCGTTACCAAATTTATGGTGCCGCCACCAAGAGTCGAACTCGGGACCCTCTGATTACAAGTCAGATGCTCTACCAACTGAGCTATAGCGGCTTAACGCTGAATCAATTTTCTATACGACTCAATAAAGAGAAGTGGTGCCGCCACCAAGAGTCGAACTCGGGACCCTCTGATTACAAGTCAGATGCTCTACCAACTGAGCTATAGCGGCATAACCATTTACCACGACGCAGTTTACTTTTACTTTCATCTTCTATTAGAAGATGGTGCCGCCACCAAGAGTCGAACTCGGGACCCTCTGATTACAAGTCAGATGCTCTACCAACTGAGCTATAGCGGCTTTAATAAAAGCAAAATCTATTTTTTATTCATTCCCTCTAAAAGAAGAAAAGAACTTTGACCAAAATATGGTGCCGCCACCAAGAGTCGAACTCGGGACCCTCTGATTACAAGTCAGATGCTCTACCAACTGAGCTATAGCGGCATTTCTCAATTTTTGGTCGGGACGGCAGGATTTGAACCTGCGACCACTAGCACCCCATGCTAGTGCGCTACCAGGCTGCGCTACGCCCCGATGCAGGCAGCAACACTGTCGCTGTCAGCGGGTGCGTATATTACTATAACGAATTGAAAAGGGAAGGGTTTTATAAACTTTTTTTCAATTTAATCAAAACTATTGGTTACTGGCAAAATATTGCTTACCTATTGATCTAAATGTACTTATAACCAAAACCTTCAGCCAGCCATCAGGCAAAGCCACCTACCTTCTATTCACCATTATACACTGTCTGTTCGCTGACGCGTTCGCCAAGCCCATCCAGTGCGCTCATTGGAACTCCTCCCCTTCCCTACCAAGCAAGACACTAAAAACAAAAAAGCCACCCCGAGGGATGGCTTTTTGAAAGAACCAAGCAATGCTTTTATAAGTGCGATAACAAGAGCACTTACTCTTGCATGTAGTTCTCAACCTTCGACTTAAGCTTTTGCCCTGGTCGAAAGGTAACAACGGTTCGAGCAGTAATAGGAATCTCTTCACCCGTTTTAGGGTTACGACCTGGCCGTTGACTCTTCTCGCGAACTTCAAAGTTACCAAAACCTGATAACTTCACTTGCTGTCTCTCAACAAGAGATTCTCGGATCACATCAAAAAAACCTTCTACAAGATCTTTTGCGTCCTTTTTAGCAAGACCTACAGAATCTACTAAATTTTCGGCCAAATCCGCTTTTGTCAACGATGCCATAAGATTACCCCCTTACAACGGCCCCTAACTTCTCAGCTAATGCCGCAACAATTGTTTCGACAGAATTGTTTACTTCTTCATCACTAAGAGTGTGGGAAGGATGCTGCCACGTCAAGCCCAAAGCGACACTTTTTTTCGTCTCATCAATACCTTGGCCTTGATAGACGTCAAAAACAAGCACCTCTTTAAAGGCATCTCCCGCGAATTCAGAAATGACTTTTTCCAAGTCAGCAACCGGCACCGAACGATCTACCAGCAAGGCCAAATCACGGCGCACTTCAGGGAATTTTGAAATTGCCTTGTATTCTGGCAACTTCGCATCGATCACAGCCGCTAGCGCAATATCAAAGACATACAAAGGCTGATTGGCCCCTAATGTTTTTGATAGCTGAGGGTGCAACTCACCCAAGATACCGACAAACTCGCCATCTACAAATACATCAGCAGAACGACCAGGATGCAAGAACTCACACTGAGAACGCTCATACGTAGGCTGACGACCATCATTCAAGTCAAACAAAGCATCCACATGCGCCTTAAGGTCATAGAAATCGACCTTATCGCTATTATGGTACCAAGCTTCAGAATCACGACTACCGGCAATCAATCCTGAGATTTGTTGCTGCTGATCCAATTCATCCAAAGCATCGACCGTACCAATAAAACGGCGACCCGTTTCAAACAATCGCACGCGAGACTGCTGACGATTCTGGTTATGCAAGTACGCCTTCACCAAACCTGGGATCAAACTCGGACGCATCACACCCATGTCCGCAGAAATAGGATTAGCCAATGGCACCGGCTCGATGTCCGGCAAGAATTGCTTACTTAGCACAGGATCAATAAAGCTGTAAGTAATCGCCTCTTGATAGCCATGAGCAACCAACACAGAGCGCAACGCTTGAATAGGTGTTTTACTTTCAGATTGAGGTGTGAAATTCACCGCAGCCTGAGGCATAGAAGAAGGCAAATTGTCGTAGCCGTAGATACGCGCCACTTCTTCGATCAAATCCGCTTCGATGGCAATATCAAAACGATGGGACGGTGCTTTCGTTGTCCAAGCTTCATCCGTCACTTCAAGCATCTCAAGACCAAGACGGGTAAGGATATCCGTCACTAGGTCTTTGTCGATTGAAACAGCCAAGTATTGATCTAGCTTCTTACGACGCAAAGTAACCACAGCCGCTTCAGGCAAAGACGCTGGCGCCACTTCTCGAACAATAGGACCCACTTGTCCACCGGCAATTTCAAGCACTAACGCGGTAGCACGCTCAATCGCCTTCTCTTGCAATGTCGCATCGACACCACGTTCAAAACGATGAGAGGAATCAGTATGCAAGCCATAAGAACGCGCCTTACCAGCCAGCGCGATAGGCGCAAAGAAAGCACTCTCAAGGAAAACGTCTTGTGTATCGACATTCACCCCAGAACCTTCGCCACCCATTACGCCAGCAATGGCCAACGGCGCCTTGTCATCCGCAATAACCATAGTGTCTTCACGAAGAGACACTTCTTGGCCATCCAACAAGACTATTTTTTCGCCAGCCGTCGCCATACGAACAACAACCGATCCAGACAAGTTGGCCAAATCGAATGCGTGCATTGGCTGACCCAGCTCAAGCATCACATAGTTCGTAATATCAACAATAGGGTCGATTGAGCGAATTCCGCTACGACGCAGCTTCTCTGTCATCCATAAAGGGGTTTCTGCGCCAACATTAACGCCGCGAATAACACGCCCCAAATAACGAGGACAAGCGTCAACCGCTTCCACTCGAACAGGGAATGTGTCATCAATTGAAACGTCTGCAGCAGTAACAACCACTGGAGTAAGGTCCACTTTATTCAACACACCCACTTCACGAGCCAAGCCCGCTAAGCTCAAACAGTCACTGCGGTTTGGCGTTAGATCCACATCTATAATCTGATCATCTAACCCCAAGAAAGCACGAAAGTCTTCGCCGGTCGGAGCCGCAGATGGCAACTCCATAATGCCGTCATTGTCATCGCTCACACCCAATTCAGAGGCAGAGCACAACATACCAAAAGACTCAACTTGGCGAAGTTTGGCTTTCTTGATTTTAAAATCCGCACCTAAGACAGCGCCAATTTTCGCAAACGGAATCTTGATGCCTGCACGCGCGTTTGGCGCACCACAAACAACCTGAAACTGTTCAGCACCATCAGACACTTGACACACTTGCAGCTTATCCGCATTTGGGTGTGGTTCAGCACTGATAATTTCACCCACAACCACGCCTGAAAACTCAGCCGCAACAGGCAAAACCTCATCTACTTCAAGGCCAGCTAGGGTTATTTGAGCCACCAAATCATCGCTACTGATGCTTGGATTGACCCACTCTCTTAGCCAATTCTCACTAATTTTCATAAAAACATCCTAGGTCGACTGGTTACTTAAACTGCTTAAGGAAACGTAAATCGTTCTCAAAAAACATACGAAGGTCGTCTACTTTGTAGCGCAACATAGCAAAGCGCTCTACGCCCATGCCAAATGCAAACCCTGTGTATTTTTCGGAATCGATGCCCGACATCTCAAGCACTTTAGGGTGAACCATGCCACAACCCAATACTTCCAACCAAGACTCTTCGCCTTTGCTGTTGGTACGCATGATATCCACTTCAATCGAAGGTTCAGTAAATGGGAAGTAACTAGGACGAAAACGCACTTTAAGATCGTCTTCGAAGAAGACATTCAAAAACTGCTGCAAAATACCTTTCAAGTCGGCAAAGGAGATATTCTCATCAATCAACAAACCTTCGACCTGATGAAACATCGGCGTATGCGTCTGATCTGAATCACAACGATACACACGACCAGGACAAATAATACGAATTGGCGGCTGAGAGGTCTCCATGGTGCGCACTTGCACTGGAGAAGTATGCGTTCTCAATACCGTTGTCGGATTAAAATAGAAGGTATCCTGCATCGCTCGCGCCGGATGGTGCGCAGGAATATTTAACGCTTCAAAGTTGTGGTAATCGTCTTCAATTTCTGGCCCAGCGGCCACATCAAAGCCAATCCCACGGAAAAAGTTTTCAATACGCTCCATTGTGCGTGTTACTGGATGCAGACCACCAATTTCCTGGCCTTTCCCTGACAATGAGATATCGATTGTTTCGGTTGCTAATTTTGCATCCAGAGCCGCTTTGGCAAGCTTACTTTTGCGTTCAGTGATTTTTTCCTGAACCTGGCCTTTGGCTTCATTTACCAACTGCCCAAATTTTGGTCGATCTTCTGCAGAAACGTTACCTAACTGTTTCAGCAAAGCGGTCAAAGCCCCTTTCTTTCCTAGGTAATGCACACGCACATCATCCAAGGCGGACTCGGTTTCAGACGCTGCTACTGCGTTTAACGCATCAGCAAGAATCTGTTTTAGATTCTCCATTTACATACTCCAAAAAATAAAATAGGGGAAGAGCGTTAGCTCTTCCCCTATTAAAGACTGCATTGGGTCATTTTTTCTATTAAGACAGGATCTTTCAAGATCAAATCACCCTAAGGCTACGTCAGAAATTAAGCCAAGCTAGCTTTCGCTTTTTCAACGATTGCAGCAAAAACTTCTTTCTCGTACACAGCTAGATCAGCCAATACTTTACGGTCGATTTCGATTGCTGCTTTTTTCAAGCCAGCAATGAAACGGCTGTAAGACAAACCGTTGATACGTGCAGCGGCGTTAATACGAGCAATCCACAATGCGCGGAATTGACGCTTCCGTTGACGACGGTCACGGTATGCATATTGACCAGCTTTGATAACTGCTTGTTTAGCTACACGAAATACACGGCTACGTGCACCGTAGTAACCTTTAGCTTGCTTTAAAATCTTCTTGTGACGGCGACGAGCCTGAACACCACGTTTTACGCGAGGCATAATATAAACCCTTTACTAAAAAAATAAATTAACTTAAAAAAACTCTACAATTAAATGTAAGGCAACATGCGAACAATAAGAGCTTTATCGCTTTGTGCGATTTGGCTCAAAGCGCGCAGGTGACGTTTACGCTTAGTAGACTTTTTAGTCAAAATATGACTAGTGTGGGACTGCTTATGTTTAAAACCATTCGCGGTACGTTTGAAGCGCTTAGCTGCGCCACTGTGTGACTTAATTTTGGACATGATAAAACCACTCTCGCATTCGTTAATGTTATCGTAATTTCTTAATAACCTAAGTTATTTAAAATTACTTCTTCTTTTTGGGGCCTAGCACCATAGTCAATTGACGACCTTCCATTTTCGCAGCTTGTTCCACTACACCATAATCGTCTAAGTCTTGAGCGACTCGATTCATAAGTTGCATGCCAAGCTCCTGATGGGCCATTTCACGACCGCGGTATCGTAGTGATACTTTGGCCTTATCCCCGCCTTCAAGGAAACGTATCAGGTTGCGGAGTTTTACCTGATAATCCCCTTCCTCCGTCCCTGGACGGAATTTCATTTCTTTTACTTGAATCTGCTTCGCATTTTTCTTTTGAGCGGCTTTTGCTTTCTTCGCTTCAAAGATATGCTTACCGTAGTCCATGATTTTACAAACAATGGGATCTGAATCAGCAATTTGAACTAGATCAAGCGTTGCTTCTTGAGCCGCCTTTAGCGCCTCTTCAAGAGAGACCACGCCAACTTGTTCACCGTCAGCGGCGATTAAACGCACTTCAGTGGCTCGAATGTTTTCGTTGATTAGAGGACGCTGCTTGCTCGCATTACGTCCACGATTCATATTACCTTTTATAACTATTTCTCCATTTCTTGTTTACGGCTACGGTGAGCAACTTCTGTTTGAAGCAGATCTTCAAAATCAGAGATACTCATCACCCCAAGATCTTCGCCGGTACGAGTTCGGACAGCAACTTGTTGCTGCTCCACTTCTTTGTCCCCAACTACGATCATATAAGGCACGCGTTGAAGAGTATGCTCGCGAATTTTAAACCCGATCTTCTCGTTTCTCAAGTCAAGTTTTGCTCTAAAGCCGTTTGAATTTAATCTTTTTTCCAAATCAGAACAATAATCTGCCTGACGATCTGTAATATTCATGATAACAACTTGTTCAGGCGCAAGCCAGACCGGAAAGGCACCTTCTGTCTCTTCGATCAAAATACCGATAAATCGCTCCAACGAACCAACAATGGCACGGTGTAACATAACCGGTGTTTGGCGAGAACCATCCTCTGACACATATTGTGCGTTTAAACGAGTCGGCATCGAGAAATCGACCTGGATAGTACCACACTGCCAAACACGACCAATCGCATCTTTCAGAGAGAACTCAATCTTAGGACCATAGAAAGCCCCTTCACCAGGCAACTCTTCCCAATCCAACTCAGCAGCATTCAATGCGTCTGACAAGGCTTTTTCCGCTTTATCCCACACTTCATCAGAGCCAACACGCTGCTCAGGACGAGTAGATAAACGGTAAATAATCTGATCAAAACCAAAGTCTGCATACACTTCGTGCAACAGATCAATAAATTCGGATACTTCTTGCTGAATCTGACCTTCCGTAACAAAAATATGGCCATCATCTTGAACAAAGTTTCGCACTCGCATAATACCGTGCAATGCACCAGAAGGTTCATTACGGTGACAAGAGCCGAACTCAGCCATACGGAAAGGCAGGTCGCGATAACTCTTCAGGCCTTGATTATAAACCTGAATATGACACGGACAGTTCATTGGCTTCACAGCGTAATCACGGTTCTCTGAATGAGTCGTAAACATGTTTTCATGATACTTACCCCAATGCCCAGACTTCTCCCAAAGCACACGGTCAACAATCTGAGGGGTTTTAACCTCTTGATAATTGTTTTCACGCTGCTTGTTACGCATGTACTGCTCAACCGTTTGGTACAAGCTCCAGCCTTTTGGATGCCAGAACACCATACCTGGCGCTTCTTCTTGCACATGAAACAGATCCAGCTTTTTGCCCAACTTACGATGGTCACGCTTCTCTGCTTCTTCAATGCGCGTCAAGTACGCCTTCAATTCTTTTTTATCATTCCATGCTGTGCCATAAATACGCTGCAGCATTTCATTATTAGAATCACCACGCCAATAGGCACCTGCCAACTTCATTAATTTAAAGTGGCGTAATACGCGAGTATTCGGAACGTGAGGACCACGACACATATCGACGTATTCTTCATGGTAATACAAGCCAACACTTTCTACTGAGTCATCCAATCCATCAATCAAAGATGTTTTATAAGACTCACCACGCGCTTCAAATTCAGCACGCGCTTCTGCAATCGGCGTCATTTTCTTAACAACGTCATAATCGGTTTTTACCAACTCAGTCATGCGCTTTTCAATAGCAGCCATGTCTTCTGGGGTAAAGGAACGTTCGTATGCGATGTCGTAATAAAACCCTTCATCAATAACCGGGCCAATCGCCATTTTTGCCGTTGGGAACAATTGCTTTACAGCGTGCCCAACCAAATGCGCAAATGAGTGACGAATGATTTCGACCCCTTCAGGGTCCTTACCGGTTACGATGCTGATGTCTGAGTCGTCAGAGATCAGTTCGCAAGCGTCTACTAAAGTACCGTTAATACGGCCAGCAACGGTTGCTTTTGCAAGACCTGGCCCGATATCTTCAGCCACTTGCATGATAGTAACTGGGTTAGAAAAAGTACGTTGACTGCCGTCAGGCAAAGTAATTACAGGCATTTTTTTCTCCTATTGGAGTCAGTGGTGCTCCATACCAAAGAGCACATGTCAATTTAAGCCGCTTAAAATAGCATTTTTGCAAGTATCTTGCGAACGCTAATTTGACCATATCCCACGGCAAAAGCCGAAACAAAACCCAATAAAAGAGAATGCTGGAAAATCAAGGCTTTTTTCTTAGTTTTAGCCATAGACATTCTCCCTGTGCGAGGTAAAATTACCCTCCGTTTCGCAACACACTTTGATATCTGAAAGGCCTTATGGATCTTAACTATCTTGACGACTACTGCATTGAGACTACTCAATCAGAACCTGATCTTCTCATTGAATTGGTCGATAAAACCTATTCGGACATGGGATACCCAAATAAGTTGTCTGGTAAAATCATTGGCCGCACCTTGAAGATTCTTGCCACGATCAAGCAACCTAAACGCGTTTTAGAAATCGGTATGTTTACCGGTTACTCTGCTTTATCCATCGCTGAAGGCATGCCTGATGACGGCGAGATTATCTGCTGTGAAACCAACCCTAGAGCAATTGAATTTGCTCAATCCTTTTTCGATCGTAGCCCCCATGGACACAAAATCAAACCGATTTTTGGTCCTGCGCTGGAGACGATTCAAAACCTTGAAGGTCTTTTCGACCTCGTCTTTATCGACGCTGATAAACGCAATTACCTGAATTATTACCAAGCTGTTGTACCGCTAGTAAGTAAGGGTGGCTTAATCATCATTGACAACTCTTTATGGCAAGGACGAGTTCTTGATCCTAAAGAGAACAGCGATCTCGCTGTCAATGAGCTTAACCGTGTGATTGCACAAGACAGTCGAGTTGAGAATGTTCATCTCAATGTCCGCGACGGACTGAATCTCGTCGTAAAACACTAAACTCTATTTTTCTATAAACCCGATTTACTTTTGGGCAACCAGAAGTAAGTCGGGTTTATGTGCTATTCAAAAGATACTAAGTAAGAGGCAGCGATTTTGGTCGTTTTTAAAATCACAAATAATATCACTGGCAAACATTATATTGGCACTTCTTTCAATAGCGGTTTCCAACGCTTTGAGCAATACGTAGAAGCAGCAAATGAAGGTTTGGATTTTCCACTGTATGACGATATCCGAGAGCACGATTTAAGCGCCTTTGCGGTTGAAGAACTCTTCGAAACAGATGACAAACAAGAGCTTTACGAACTAGAAAAAGACTATGTTTCCATCTACAACGGAGAAAGCCTAAGAGGCTACAAGATAGGCCAAACAACGGCAAAAGCCGCTGGATTAAGCTTTGGCAAAAAGGCCATGTTTGACGCGAATGGCGTCTCTACTGCCGAGCAGCCGAAGAAAACTCGAAAGGCCGCCGCAAAAAAGTCAATTGAGCTACCAATTAAAAAAGAAGCTGCTCCGAAGCCGACGGCCAGCTCCTTTTTTGGTGAGCTCATTGGCGAAGATCGCTTAGACTCTCCTGCATCGACCGTGAAAGCAGCAGACCCAACAAAACCTTCCGACATCACGAAAGTCGAACGCCCGAAAAGCAAAGCCAGCATTCAACGAATGCTTCGCGAAGCAGAAAAAACGGCGAAAAAAGAACGTGAAGATAAGCTAAAAGCACAGCAACAAGCAGAAGCTGAAGAAATGGCGTTGATCATGGCGAAAATTGATATCACATCAAAAACCGCAACATCGTCTTTCCGTCGCCGTAAAGGCTAAGCTTGATCATCAGAGCACAACGACTCTGATACAAAAGATCGTTACACTAAAAAGCCCAGTGAATCTTCATTCACTGGGCTTTTTTATTGCGAAATGAACGCAAACAATAGACCGCCTCGATGTTAAGCGCGCGCTTTTTTCAAGGTGTCAGATATCATAAACGCCAATTCTAAAGACTGATCCGCATTTAGACGTGGGTCACAATGGGTATGGTAACGATCAGCCAGATCCGCTTCCGTCACTTGAAAAGCACCACCGACGCACTCAGTAACATTCTGACCTGTCATTTCAAAATGCACACCACCGGCATAACTACCTTCAGCGTTGTGCACTTGGAAAAACTGCTGAACTTCACGCAACACATGATCTACGTGGCGGGTTTTATAACCCGAACTCGCTTTCACTGTATTACCGTGCATTGGGTCACTGCTCCAAACCACTTGCTTGCCTTCTTTTTGAATGGCGCGAATCAGTTTAGGCATGCCCTCTTCAACCTTATCAGCCCCCATACGGACGATGATATTCAAACGGCCTGGGTCATTATTAGGGTTCAAGGCATCGCATAGGCGCAACAGATCTTCTGGGTCCATCGTAGGCCCCGCCTTCACACCGATTGGATTGTTTACGCCGCGTAAGAACTCGACATGTGCCCCATCCAACTGACGGGTACGATCACCAATCCACAACATGTGAGCAGAACAGTCATACCAGTCGCCCGTTAGACTGTCTTTACGCGTCAATGCTTGTTCGTAAGGCAATAACAAGGCTTCATGAGAAGTATAAAACTCCGTTTCCTGAAGCTGAGTCAGTCCACCACCGACACCGCACGCTTCCATAAACTGCATCGCATCGTCAATTTTGTCAGCAATGCCTTGAAAACGCTCGCCCGCTGGGCTGGCTTTCAAGAAATCTAGATTCCATTGATGCACTTGATTCAAGTCGGCAAAACCACCTTGAGAGAAGGCGCGCAATAGATTCATAGTTGCGGCACTTTGATTATACACTTGCACCAAACGCTCTGGGTCTGGCACACGCGCCGCTTCAGTGAACTCAATACCGTTAATAATATCGCCGCGGTAACTTGGCAACTCAACACCATTAATGGTTTCATTGCCGGCAGAACGGGGCTTAGCAAATTGCCCAGCCATTCTTCCCACTTTGACAATTGGGCATTTTCCGGCGTAGGTCAAAACCACCGCCATCTGCAACATCACTTTGAATGTGTCGCGAATATTATCAGCATGAAATTCAGCAAAACTTTCTGCGCAATCTCCGCCCTGCAATAAAAAAGACTCGCCTTTTGCCACTTTAGATAACGCGGATCTTAATTGACGCGCTTCACCAGCAAACACCAAAGGAGGCATTTTACCCAGCGCACCTTCGACACGAGCCAAGTGCTCTGCACTTGGGTAAACAGGCTGCTGCAACGCAGTTTTTTCTCTCCAGCTGGCTGGATTCCATTGATTCATAACTTCTAAAACCTTCTTATTAATCATTACTCTGGCGTCGATCTAACGCGCGACGACCCAGAGAATTTCTGCATCTTTACTAGACGTGGATACAACGGTGTGACCCATACTGGCATCATAATACACACTGTCTCCCTCTTTTAATTCAATTGGTTCATAGAGCTCAGAGAAAAAATTAATCTTCCCCTCTAGCACCAATAAAAATTCTTCCCCATCATGACGCACCCACTCCTTGAACTCATCAAAACTCCTTGCCCGTACCTTGGTTTTAAAAGGCACCATTTTCTTTCGGCTGATCGAGAAGTTTAACAATTCATGCTCGTAAGTCGCCGTCGGGTGAGGCTCCCCCTTACCCTTGCGAGTAATGTCACGGCGCCCCGCAATGGAGTGCTCGCTGGCCTCGACAAAAAGCTGCGGCAGATCCATCCCCAGCCCTTTAATCAATTTTTGAACGATGGTGAAACTTGGTGACACTTGATCGTTCTCAATTTTAGAAAGAGTTGAACGGGCTATCCCTGTCCTTTTACTGACTTCCTCTAACGTCCACCCTTTGGTTAAGCGAATTTCCTTTACCCGCTTACCCAATTCCAAGGGTTCAACAAAGCGATCAGGTTCTGATGCTGTAGCAGTTTCTAAAGACGGTCGACTTACCATAATTCACCTATCTCATTCTAAGTCCCAAAAGTTTACTAAAAGAAACTCCGTTAACCTATGGTCTACACAGCTTCTATTGCAATAAAAACGAAAAATGCCCGCTAATGACGGGCATTTTTTGATTTTTATCAGTCGACCTTTGTCTATTGGCGTTTTTTACTCTTGATAAACCACCTGATTACGACCAGCTCCTTTTGCCTCATACAAACAGACATCGGCTTTTTTATAGATGGATTCTCTGGAATCCGTCTTGATATCAAACGCGACACAACCGACACTAATCGAGGTCTTAATTTCTATACCGTTATAGATAAATGGCTTTTCTGCGATCAACTGTCGATACCTTTCGCAGGCATCTTTTGCCTTCTTACCAACGCAATTAAAAATAACCACACCAAACTCTTCACCACCCACTCGTCCCAAAGCATCATCAGAACGCAACCCTTGAGACACCCGTTTCACCACTTCAGCCAAGACAAAGTCACCGGCATCGTGTCCATAATTGTCATTAACTCGCTTAAAATGATCTAAATCGAACAAGGCAAAAGAAAAAACAGACTCAAACCTCTTCGAACGCGCCACTTCCCGGTCCAGTACAGCTTCAAGCGCTCTACGATTTAAGATCCCAGTCAGATGATCCGTAGATGCTTGCGCCTCCAGCACATTATTAGCCAAAATAAGACGATGCCGCATATCAGCAATACGTTGCATTGCCAGCATTTTGGCAGACAGTACCTTCTGGTGAATTGGCTTAATCAAATAGTCGTCGCCTCCAGCACGAATCCCTTCATCAATATCTTCCGCTTCCGCGCTGGCGCTTAAGAAAATAATAGGCACCCACTCAAGGTTTCGAGATTCTTGGATGCTGCGGATTTTGCTCACCGCTTCAAACCCGCCCATTTCAGGCATTTGCACATCCATGAGGATGAGATCAAGCTCATTGGCGTCTTTGATGTACTGGATAATGGCCTGTTCTCCATTCACAGCCTCAATAACATCGTGCTCTAATTTAGACAAATACATTTTCAGTAAAAGTCGATCCGTATTAGTGTCGTCAACAATGAGTATTTTCATAAAACCTTATCGTTCTTTATTGAGCGCCTCAGAAAATAGCGTGTACTCTTTGATTAATAGCGTGATTAACGCACACACTTCTTGAACCTCTTCTTGCTTAGCAGCCTTCTCTATACGTTCTGCAAGTGCTGAAAGGTCACGCCCACCCAAGTTTTGGGAAATGGATTTCATACTGTGCGCGGCTCTAGCGATCGCCGTTAAATCCACACTTTCTTCACTGGCATTTTTTAGTGTCTCTATAATGCCCTCGGCATCAGAAAAGAAAGCTTGGAACAGTATTTCTAAATCCGCCCCTAATACTAACTTTAACTCATCCAATACAGCTTGATCCAATACCACCTTATCAGTGCCTATACCTTCTTCATTCTTATCGCTTTCGTGACTCAATTTTACGTCTCTACTAGATTCTTGCTGATGGAAATATTGTTTAAATAGTCGTACTAGGTCGCCCTTTTTAAAGGGTTTCGCAATGAGCCCATCCCCACCAGCACGCTCGACATCCGCTAACCTTTCGGCGTGAGCATCCGCTGTCAGTGCAAAAATGGGCGTACTACGATTAAGAGGGTCATTTTTTTCTATATGACGAATCGCTCTCATGGCCGTCAATCCATCCATAACGGGCATGTGCAGGTCCATCAAAATCAAATCTGGACGATGCTTTTGCCATTGTTGAACAGCAATTTCACCGTTTACCGCTTCGAGAATCTCAAAACCCATTTTCTCAATGAGGCCTCGCGCAACGGCGATATTAGCCTGCATGTCTTCAACGATTAGCACGCAACCAGAAAATTGCGGAAAGTCTTTTTCAGTATACAATGACGCTCTTTCACTCGAGGAGAAATACGACACCGGCTTGGCCAACACCTGGCTATTCAGCGCTGCATCCACGCCCAGTGACAACGAATGACTGTCTACCGGCTTGGTTAAACAGACATTCACACCCGCTTTTTGCAAAGAATCTTGCTTCAAGCGTCCTGAGGAAGAGGCCATGATAATAGCTGGCGCATAATCATTACCGCTTTGCTCGCGAATAAGGGCGCTCAAGGCCAATCCGTCTAACTCTGGCATTTGGTAATCCAAGATAATCAGATCGTACGGTTGCTTCTTAGCAGCCGACATTATCCGTTTATATCCCTCAACTGAGCTTAGCTCCTGATCACATTGAATACCAAGCTCTGACAGCTGATTAGACAAAATCATCAGGTTAATTTCATTGTCATCCACAATCAGTGCTTTCGCATGCTGCCATTGTGACAAATCCACACTTTCCGAAGGCTGTTTTAAATAACTCTCCACCAACGTAAGAGACACAGTAAAGGAAGAACCAACCCCTTCTTCGCTTTGCAGCATAATACTACCACCCATCAACTCCACCAGTTGCTTAGTGATCGCCAACCCTAACCCAGTGCCGCCAAATTTGCGTGTTGTTGATGAGTCTTCTTGCGTAAACGCTTTAAATAATGACGCTTGAGCACCTTTAGCGATACCAACACCTGAATCCGTTACTTTGATCGATAGATTGGCACGCCCCAGCTCACCCAGCGCCGACGCCACCGCCACAACGACTTGCCCTGTGTGAGTAAATTTAATGGCATTGCTGACCAGATTGATCAGCACCTGCTTGATCCTAAACGCGTCCCCGATGAAGTTGGTAGGCGTATAACTTGGGTATTCCACCAACAGGTCTAAGCCTTTCTTTTCGGCACTAACCATCAACAGGCGCACCACATCATAAAGCGTTTTCTCTAGATCAAAATCAACCGACTCAATCGCCAGCTGACCGGCTTCTATTTTTGAGAAATCGAGTATTTCGTTGATCAGCTCAAGTAAGCTTTCTCCAGATTCTTGGAGGATACCCAATTGGGAGGCTTGTTCAGTACTTAACGGCGAGAGTGAAAGCAACTCAGCCATCCCCAAAACACCATTAAGCGGGGTTCGAATCTCATGGCTCATGGTGGCTAAAAAGTCACTTTTGGCTTTATTTGCTAACTCAGCTTCATTACTGGCCTTGCGCAGAATCGCCTCGGTTTCAATCTGGGAAGTAATGTCTAAATTCACACCGATTAATTTCGGTGAGTGCCCTTCTCGGCCACATTCCAATACTCCGTTTGCTTTCAAATGACGAACCTGTCCATCCAAACGAACAATGCGAAAATCCGTATCAAAGCGCTCGCCACCCTGAATAAAAGTCTCTATTTTGTCATTGAGCGCCGCCACATCATCTGGGTGAATGCACTTTTTCCAGACTTGGTATGGATCACTCACCTCTTCTTTTTCCACCCCAAAAAGGCGATACATCCAATCATCCCAAACCAGTTCATTGGTGCTCAAATCCCACTCCCACACCCCTATCGACGCGGCATCAGAAGCCATAGAAAAGCGCTGATTGGCTCTTTGTCTCTCTTTTTCATCTTGCAATCGGCTTGTTATATCCGTCATATGCCCGATGTAACCTTCAATTTCTCCTTGCTTACCTTTAATCATGCTGCCCGCGGTCTCGCAATAAAATACGCGCCCGCATTTATTTACATAAGCCACACGCTCTAGTGGGTTTACCTTGACATCCGTGTCACTGTAATAGGCGTCCCCGATGCGTGAATATTCCTCTTCACAGGCATATAACATGGCGGTATTTTGGCCGACTATCTCGTCTGCAGAATAACCAAATAACACACAAAAAGCGGGATTTACCATGACCACTTCGCGGTGTTTATTGACCAAGGCAATGGCCGAGGGAGCATCAACGAACAAGGATTCAAACAGCCTTTTCTGCTCTAGCATTTCTTGCTCAACAGCAAGCTGCTGGGTACGATCTTGAAAAGTGATCACCGCGCCCTGCACCAGACCATTAATATCTCTCATCGCCACGCAGTTATACTCAGCAATAAACAACCCATTTTTGCCCCATAAAGGCTCAGCCAAAGACTGACTGCTTTCGCCTGTCAGTACGGTTCTACTGACTGGACATTCTAACAAAGGATAAGGCGTACCATCTGCCTGAGAATGATGCAGCAAAGGATGATGATACTGACCTAATAATTCTTCCAATTGATAGCCTGTTATATGGCAAGCCGCTTGGTTGGCAAAAATAATCTGGCCATCTGAATTTATACCAAGAAAACCATCGTGCGCAGAATTAAGCAGCAAGTGTTGCTGCTGCTCTGACGCTTGCAGTTTTTCCAGTGTATTGTGTCGTGTTATTTCATTACCAACCCATTGAGCCAGCAATTTCATGAGCTCTATGTCGTCTTCACTAAAGCGCTCTTCTTTTGGGTGTGGACTGGAGAAATTGAGCGTCCCCCAACTTTCCCCATCAATCTTAATCAATGCGCCTATGTAGGCTTCTAAACCAAAATTTTGATAACAAGGGTGATCTTTAATAGTGCTTTTAGAGGTGTGGTGAAAATAGGTAGGCTCACCATTATTTAAGGTGTGCACACAATAGGTCTGTCCTAAGTCAAATGCCATACCAGGTGACAATTCATTATCAGGAGAAACACAGTACTTAACGGTATAAGTGTTGTCATGGATCTTACTAATAATCCCTAATGGCAAACCATACTGAGACACACCCACCGCCAAAATACTCTGCAGCTTATCTTCTAGCGCCGTTGTTGAATTTGCTGTGATCTGATGGAGATTGCGAAGAGTCTGCAAGGTTTTCTGCTGAGGCGTGACATTTTGCGCAACGACATACAAGCCAACCTGCCTTCCTTGGTGATGCTTTGGCGTACACACCACCTCGAGAATCTTTGCAACCTCACCATCGCGATGCCTTAAGGTCAGTAAAAAGGTTGTTTTTTGGCCATTTAAAGCTGAGACAAGGGACTCTTTAGAGGTTTCATAGACAGCTTCACCAATCACCTCAGGTACCCGTTTGCCAATGACTTCATCCTGACTTAACTTAAAATCCTCCAAACATTTATCATTGGCAAAAGCAAAGCGCAGGTCGTTGTCTACAATGGCAATCATGCTGGTGTTTTTATTAACAAACTCAAACATGTCGTCGTGGGGAATAAGACGGGAAATGGCTTCTGCGTCGATCTTTTGCGACACAAGATGTTTAAGTGCCGCCTCAGCAAAACACAAGGATTGGCGCTGTTGCTCGGAAAAATGTGTGAACTCATGTTCACCAAATAAAATCAAATACGCAGGTTGCGAGGTGTCGGCATCAAGCCGTCTAACGATTAGGTTGCCTGATACTAAAATACCCTGCCAAAAGCTATCCTTGCTATCAGCAGCGTGGGTAAGGCTGGAAACGGACACATTAGACGATAAAGGAGCGCGTCGAAAAGACTGAACCAAGTGTGCCATCTTTGTATTCTGATCATCAAGCAGCACGCTATGATCAGAAAAAACGACCGCGGCCGATGTCATTTCCAAGAGGCGTGTCGCACTCTTTAACGCTGAAATCAATTCTATCATGTCATTCTAGGTCCCATCCTGATAAACAAATAATAGATTGATTTCATTACGCAAACAGATAAATTGCGTTTAAAAATGTAAGCTCATTGTTTAGGGCAACAACTTATCCAGCAAAACGCAATCTTTCGTGTCATTTCGACTTGCTTTCACTTTATCCAAAATCTTCTGAGCGACTTCTTTTTGTCTTTCTGGCACATATTTAGACTCCACTGTTTCCTGAGTCGTCTTCAAGTAGACGTCCAATTTAGGCGTACAGTAATCGTCAAAAGCAAACACACTAGAAGAACTCAAAGCCAAAACACCGCTAAACGCAATAAAGCCAAATCTTAAGAACATAAAGAACCACCTTATAAAAATCGATACAGCGTCCAATGATAGCGAAATGCACACTATTTAGAAGCGGTTATTTAACGAAAACCAAGGACATCTTGTCTGGCGGTCACTTTTTCCACTCTCTCAACGCTTTTATGCCTAAAAATATTGTGATATTTTTCACAATCAAGACGCACCAAAAAAGCGCCCCCTTCTCCGCTCATCAAAGCCAAATAAAGACTAACTAACTCGAATTAAAAGAGAAAAAAACAAAAAAACTCACTCATCTTATTAGTGCACGTTCAAAAATAATTCACCAAAAATGCGCACCTTCTTTTTTTCAAAAATAGTGATTGTAATGAAGAAAAAACGATGTAACATCCACATTCAAGTCATATTCCTGACCAATTGGTCACATTGTGATCATATTTTACCTTTATCGTGGAGAGAACGATGCGCGAACTACTTTTAGGGCTAGGCATGGCGGCGGCAGCCTCTACTGCTTTGGCAGCAGACTATTCTGATGATATTCATAAGAACGATTACTCTTGGCGCCAATTCAATCTCATGTACGCATTTGATGAATTACCAGATACCAGTGGCAATGATCATGACTACCTAGAAATGGAGTTTGGCGGTCGCTCTGGCATCGTAGATTTATACGGATACATTGATGTCTTTAACTTAACGTCTAGTAAATCCAGCGATAAATACGGTAAAGACAAAATGTTCCTTAAGTTAGCGCCTCGCTTCTCTTTGGATGGCATGACAGGAAAAGACCTTTCTTTCGGACCTGTGAAAGAGCTTTACATTTCCACACTTTATAATGTTAATGGCGGCAGCAGTAACGATGTAAACAGCGCTTTTGTTGGTCTCGGTGCTGATGTAGAAGTTCCTTGGCTAGGCAAAGTCGGTATGAACCTTTACGGCTTGTACGATATGGCAGAACACAGACAAGATTGGAACGGCTATCAATTTTCGGCTAACTGGTTTAAACCCTTAACCACTTTTGAAAATGGTTCATTCCTAGCCTACCAAGGCTATATTGATTACCAATTCGGCCTAAGACCAGAGTACGCCTCGTCAAGCACTGGCCTTGCAAACTTTAACGGTCTTTACTGGCACTCTAAGCGTTACGCAGTAGGCTACGGTTTGAAATATTTCAATAATGTTTACGGCCTAGATAATGGCATATATAACCTAAAAACAACTGGCTTCGGACACTATGTCGCTGTGACATATAAGTTCTAAATATTGCCAGCGTTTTATCACCTCTTGCTGGCACAGCAAAAGTAAGAGGTGATAACCCCGTTTCTCGCTCGATATATACGCCATAAAAAAGCTTGCTAAGGCAGATCGCCCCAACAAGCTTTCTCATTTCATTTCACACGGCTACTTATTTATATAGCGCGCTCGTTATTATTCCTTAAACGCTCGTTCTCTAACTCGCTCTAAACGTTTTAGAATCGCATCCAAACGCTCAGGTTTCACCATAAACTCTTGGAAACCCTTCATGCCTTCTTGCGCCATACGCGGCGACGTATCACGGTCATAAAACTGTGCGGTTCCGGCGGCAGCATTCAGCATTTTCACACCATCATTTAAGAACACATTATCCGGTGCATGGGCTTTTTTGTTGGTTGGGATTTGCAACAGGGCAGCGTTCACTAACGTTTGATTATCAGCTCGCGCCATAAACTCTAGGAACTTACGAGCGTCTTTTTTGTTCGCGGCGCGAGCCGGAATGTGCACGGTATCCATTGGAGCGTCTTCTGCAACCGGTACCTTGGCATCAATAATGGGAAACTGGAAGAAACCAATTTTGCCATCCAGCTCTTTCGGGAAGTTCGGCGTAATAAAGTTGCCGATCAAATACATAGCCGCTTTACCGTTATACAAGAAAGGTTGCGCTTCTTGCCACGAATAAGACGCGTGATTTTTCAAGAAATATCCTGGCTTAACAAGCTGATCCCAATACTCAAACACTTTACGCACGCGCGCATCAGTATAAGGGATCTTACCGTCCATTAAATCCATATGAAATTTCAAACCATTGGTTCGTAAGTCTAAATAGTCGAACCAACCTGCGGCCGTCCATAAGTACTTTGTTCCTATGGTAATAGGCGTAATGTCATTCGCTTTTAGCTTTGCGTTCACCGCTAAGAACTCATCCCATGTTTTAGGTACTTGCAGATCTAACTTCGCAAAAATATCCTTACGGTAATACATGCCCCACTGATAATAGGTGTAAGGAATACCATACTGTTTATTATTAATCGTCATCGCGGACGTGGCAGAAGGCATCAATTCTTTTAGCCCTTCTTTTTCCCAGATGTCACTCACGTCTTCAAACATGCCACGATCAACAAAGGTTTTCATTCGATTGCCCGCATACCAGAAGACCACATCCGGTGGGCTGGTCGCTAGCCAATTACGAATCGCAGTTTTATAGCCTTCTTTATCGTAAAGATTATATTTCACCGAAATATCTGGATTCTCAGATTCGAATTTATGAATAATTTCCTCAAAGGCTTTTTTGGGCGCGGGATCAGCTTGATCGGAATTGATCACCAAGGTGCTAGCATGTGCGAGTGAAACCGCGGCACAAGCCAACGCCCCAATAAGTAACGACGGTAGTTTTTTCATTTGATAAGTCCTCTTTTTCTTTTTATTAATGACATCAACTGTCAATGATTAACTCTTAGCCGTCTGACGCTGCCAAATAGCAACGCTCGCGGATTGCAAGACATCATCCCCTAACACAAGCTCAGCATTATCAGGACGATAGAAAGCCGCCTGCGGCCCGTAATTGAAAACAAAAATCAGCTTGCCGCGCTCACGAATACGCACTCCAGCAGGCAAATATTCGGTGGCCAATCCGGCTTTTTCAGATAACTTTTCAAGGCACGTTTTTAACAAGGCCTTATCCAAGCAGGACGCTAGATAGAAATGCTTGTCAGCCCCCACTAAAACAGCCTTACCCGCTTCGTCTTTCAGCAAACAGGGTAATTGTGTCGAAATCTGCTCATGCCAATGGCGTAATTTGCCTTCTCCCCAACGGCCAAACACCGAGGGTTGAGTATGATCTGGCAAAGCATCCACTCGCTCTACCGTTAACGGCAATAGATGCGCTAATGGACCCGGTGCAAGATTCTCTGGAATTTGGTAACTGTCTGTTTTACTACCAGTACGAGGCCCTGCTAACAGCACCCCTTGATAGTTATTTAGTCGATCTTGCAGCGCATCAGAAATATGCGCTTGGGCAGGCAGCACTAATAGTTTATAAGTGTCTAAAGGGGCAGATGAAGAAACAATATCGACGGACAATCCCAACTCACGCAATGCTTCATACAGGCGATAACACCAGAAAAGATAACGATAAGCCCGGGATTGAGGCTGAATATCCAACGACCAACACGCATCGTAATCAAACATCAAAGCCACATGACCTGATTCTGGCAGCGCCATCAGTTCATCCGCGTCTAACCCTGTTACCAATGATAGTTGGCGTACTTCTTGAGCCACTTGAGCCGCTTCCGTGGCCGCTTCTGCTGCTTGTCCATCTGGGCGTAACAAGCCAGCATGCATTTGCTCCTGTCCAAAAGGCGCTTGACGCCAACGAAAATAGGAGACTAATTCAGCACCATGCGAAAACGCCTCCCATGTCCATAAACGCACCGCACCATCGGCAGGTGTTGGGTTATGTGGCGCCCAATTCACCGGACCTGGTTGTTGCTCCATGATCCACAAGCGCCCTTTTCCACAACCTCGATATAAATCATGATGAAATGCCCCAAAATCTGGGTGCCCCACGCGTAAATAGGTCTGCTTTTCTTCTTGTGAATAGATGGCTTCTTGATCTAAAAAGCCCAACGGATAAGTGTCCCAACTTGCCACATCCAGATCTTGACCAACTTTATGGTGATCAAAGGCGGTGAAAAAGCCCATGTAGTTGTGCACCAGATCTCGCCCTTTGGAATAGTGTCGAAGGATCTCTACCTGCAACTTATTAAACGCGACCACCTGATCAGAGCAACAACGTTGAAAATCCAAACGGTGGGAGGGATTGGCTTCTGTAACGGTTAAGTTTGGTAGCTCTATTTCGTCAAAAGAGCGATAGTCCATGCTCCAAAAGACATTCCCCCACGCCTGATTTAACGCATTAACTGAGCCATATTTGTCCTTTAGCCAAACACGAAATGCCGTCAAATCGGCCTCTGCGTAACTCAAAATGGTGTCGTGACAACCATATTCATTGTCTGTTTGCCAAGACGCGATCGCCGGATGCTGCCCATAACGCTGAGCCATTAAGGTCACAATACGGCGACACTCCTCACGATACTCAAGACTGGCAAAGGTGTAATGACGACGTGAGCCAAAATGACGAAAGCGCCCCTGCTCGTCTTTGGCCAACATAGATGGATGACGATCAACAAGCCATTTAGGGGGCGTCGCAGTCGGCGTGCCTAAAATGACTTTTAAACCCTGCGAGTGCAATATATCTAACGATTCATCCAGCCATTGCCAATGTAACTCGCCTGGCTCAGGCTCTATCGTACTCCAGCTAAATTCGCCAATACGGACATATTCAATGCCCATTTCTCGCATGGCCTGAGCGTCTTGCTGCCAGCGACTTTTAGGCCAATGCTCAGGGTAATAACACACACCTAACTTCATATAGCACTCCTGTGACTGACGTTTTGATCACCTCAGCCTCCTTGAAATATTGCTCAATCAGCGTAGAGACACCTTAGCCTTTTGTTGCCCCTAGTGTTAATCCCGCAATAAAATGTCGCTGCATCGCAAAAAACAGAATCACGGGCGGCAACGCAGCAATAATAGACCCTGCAGAAATCAACTGCCAAGACGCCATCCATTGGCCTTTCAAAGCACTGATCCCCGCGGTAATAGGACGCACTTCGTCACTTTGTACCAACACCAATGCCCAGAAATAATCGTTCCAGATAAAGGTGAAAATCAGCACCGCCAAGGCCGCTAAGGCCGGACGAACCAAAGGCAATACAATGTGTCGGAAAATTTGCCATTCACTGACCCCTTCAACCCGCGCCGCTTCGATTAGCTCATCAGGCAAACCAACAATAAAGTTACGCATAAATAAGGTACAGAATCCGGTTTGAAAAGCGATATGAAACAAAATCAAACCGCTCGCCGTATCGTATAACCCCATGTCTATGGTGAGGTTTCGCACCGGAATCATTAAGATTTGAAACGGCACAAAATTACCCGCAATAAAGGCGGCAAATAAACCAATACGCCCGCGGAATTTAAATTTTGCCAGCGCATAACCGGCTAGCGTTGAAAGCGACACCGCCCCAATTACTGCAGGCAAGGTTATGATCAAGGAGTTCAGCAAATACCGTAACATCGGTGTTTGAGTAAACACCAAGGTGTAGTTTTGCAAAAACATCCACTGCGTAGGGATGCCCCAATAGTTGCCTGCATTAAGGTCTGCTGTGGAGCGAGCTGAGGTCATCAATACCGCCAACAGCGGTAATAACCACAAAAACAAAGCAACCCAAATGGCGACGCGGTAACTGATGTTAAAAGGTAATGACTTTTTTTCTACTGGTGTTGGAAACATTAGGCTTTCTCACTCTTCAGCATGCGCCATAGGAAGTAGGCAATGTAAATATCCATAATCAAGAACAAGATGGTCGCAATGGCCGCGCCATACCCTGCCCGATAGTTGAAAATAGATTGCTCATACATGAAATACGCCAGCACACTGGAGCTACCAAATGGTCCACCTGAGGTCATGGTGGCCACCAAGTCGAAACTTCGTAATGCACCAATAACCGTCACGACAATGGCAATAAAGGTCGCTGGTTTTAATTGCGGAAGAATCACATGACGCAGCATTTTCCAGCCATGAGCACCGTCTAAGCGTGCGGCTTCAATCTGGTCTGGGCTCAAATTATTTAAGCCTGTGAGATACAAGATCATGCAGTAAGCTATTTGCGGCCACAACCCCGCCACAATGATGCCGAACGTTACCCAATGCTCGTCCGACAATACTGCAATCGGCTGAAAACCAAACAGCTCAATCGCCTTGTTAAATAAGCCAAAACTGGGGTCGTAGAACCAAGAAAAAACCAGACCAACGACCACTTGTGAGATAACAAAGGGGAAGAAAAACATGGCTTTAACAAAACGTATTCCCATCACTTTTTGGTTTAGGAACAACGCAAGTAATAAGCCAATAGGAGGGGCCAACATAAAGAAGATCAACCAATAAAGGTTATTGATTAATGCGGTCCAAAATTGTTCATCCGAAAACAACTCAAAATAATTACTTAATCCTACAAACGTCTTTTCACCTAATCCATCCCACTCAAAGAAACTTAACCAGATACTTTGAGCAATAGGGAAAATCACGTAGAGCGAAAACAAAATGACTGCCGGTGCGAGGAACAAAATTGGCATCCATTGTTGCTGTTTGCTATGCAATTTCTGCATCGCTAACCCACCTTTTTATTGTTATTAAATTACAGTTTGTCATACTTGACAGGCAAACATCCTCATAAAATAATGGAATAGCGTCATTATTTTTGCAACTGTTATTAAATAACAACGGTTTAGTATTTATAGTACAAAATGAACTTTACTCAGGCGAAGTTTACAAGCCATCATGATTAATATTAAGGTTGCCGCATTAGGGAAGCCTAATCATGAAAGTCTCCACCCGAATGGGGGCGATTGCCTCCGACAAGCATTAGGATAAATTTCATGGCAACAATAAAATTAAAAAACGTCATCAAACGCTTTAATGAGATTGAAACAATCCATGGCGTTAACCTAGAACTAGAAGACGGTGAATTTGTCGTTTTTGTTGGTCCTTCTGGCTGCGGTAAATCGACGCTATTGCGCTTAATTGCTGGCCTAGAAGACATCACAGACGGCACATTAGAGATCAATGGCCAAAACATGAACAGCGTCGCCCCCGCGGATCGTGGCGTGGCCATGGTGTTCCAGTCTTATGCGCTTTATCCGCATATGACGGTCGAAGAAAACATGAGTTTTGGCTTGCGTATGACCGGTGTGGACCCGGAAAAAATCAAAACTCAGGTGGCCAATGCGGCCAGCATTTTGCAATTAGAAAGTTTATTAGATCGCAAACCCAAACAACTCTCTGGTGGTCAGCGCCAACGTGTGGCCATCGGCCGCGCCATTGTGCGTCAACCAGACGTGTTTTTGTTTGATGAGCCATTGTCTAACCTTGACGCCGAACTTCGGGTTGATATGCGCATTCAAATCGCACAACTCCACAGTCGCTTAAAATCGTCAATGATCTACGTTACCCACGATCAAGTAGAAGCCATGACACTGGCGGACAAGATTGTCGTCTTACGCGCGGGCAATGTGGAACAAGTAGGCTCCCCATTAACGCTATACCACAACCCTGCCAATGAATTTGTCGCCGGCTTTATAGGCTCGCCTAGAATGAATTTTTTGGATGGCAAGGTACTGGCCATTGATGAAAAAAGCCTCGCGACCATCGATGTCGCAGGGCAACAAATTGCCCTCACCGTCGATGCCGACAAAGTCAGCGTCAATGAAAGCGTTAAACTGGGTTTACGCCCAGAACATGTGAAAGAAACCACAGAAAACAGCGATTTCTCTTTTACCGTTGAAGTGGATGTTGCTGAGCATTTAGGCGGCACCAGCTTCTTATATGGACAGTATAAAGGCCATAAATTAACCATAGAAGCCAGCGGCCAGAATCTCACACGAAACGGAGAATCCGTTACGGTCGGCGTTGCTAAAACAGATTGCTATTTATTCAATAGTAAAGGGGAAGCCTTAGTCAATCGCCCTATTCCGTCGCGCACTTAACGCCTAACTAGCAGCCATTGACTGATACAAAAATGCCCTCATTACGAGGGCATTTTTGCAGGTCATGTGTCATTCAACACACTGGGTAAGGCCTAAAATTCGCTTAAGAAGTTTTCCAAATAAGCATAACCTCGTTGCGCTACAACAGGGTTGTACAGGCTGCCGTGCTCTGGGTTATTCGCACTGGGCAGCATAAAAGAATGCACCGTGTTGCCAAAGTCCATAAATTGAAAATCAATGCCTAATCCTGTCCAGTACTGCTTGGCAGATTGAGCATCTGCATCGCTCACCATATGGTCATTATAGCCATTTAACACCATGATCTTCAGGTCACGATTAACCTGCTCTTCCGGCGCTCTATTAAAACTCATCAAACCATGGAAGCTCGCAGCGCCGACACTGTCTTTAAAGTACTGACCGGCTTCTAAGGCCAAACGACCACCCAAACAAAAGCCAATATGAACAATGGTTTTATTGCTCAGATTCGCCACTGACTCGTCTGTCAAAGTCCGTTGCAATTGATGAAGAGGTGTTTCATTTTCGAGTAACTTGCCCATTAAAGACAATTTATCTTCGGTGCTCTCTAAGACGCAATCTTGCCCATATAAATCCACAGCCGTCACTGAATAGCCAAATGACGCGACTTTGTCGGCAATCGATTTTTCGAAATCCGTCAAACCTGAAAACGTTGGCCAAATAACCACATGAATGGATTTACTTGCGGCATCCGTGGTGCCTACTTGGTAATGTTGGCGGCTAACATTGTCGATAAAAAGAGAGTGAAAAGTATCGCTCATAATAGGTCTCCTAACCTTAAATACCGTAGCTATTACGGCAATGTTCATTCTGTGAGCTTGAGTGTATCCAGCCAAGCAATTCAAAATCAACGTTGTTAGGCCGACTTTTGACAATGTCGCCTTTCTTGCTTATTTATCCAGACTATCGTCCATTTCTTTTAGGTTATTTTGCGCAATAGCACACTGCGCCACTGGACGCAGTGATGCTTTTAGTCATCCAACTTTTGATTGCTGCTGGAGTCGATCATCACAGCCAGCCACTTCATGCGCGGATTGGCTTCTAAGGCCAGTTTCACAATAATCGTCAGTGGTATCGACAACAACATCCCTACCGGACCAAACACCCACCCCCATAACAATAAGGATAAGAAAACCACCAGCGTTGAGAGTCCTAAGCCTTTGCCCATATAGCGCGGCTCAATCACATTGCCCACGAACAAATTGACCACCACAAAACCCAATGCGGTTAAACCAGCATAGAGGGGGCCGAGCTGAACAAATGCCAACAGCACGGCAGGCACGGCCGCAATAATAGAACCAATATTGGGTACGAAATTCAGCAAAAAGGCACACACGCCCCACAAGATGGGGAAATCCACACCTATGATCCATAACCACAATGCAATCACGACACCCGTTAGTAAGCTAACAGAGGTTTTGATCACCAAATAGCGGTTCACCGAATTAATAAAAGAACGGAAATGCTCTAACGACTGAGTCGCATCATTCAAGGCCAGCGACAGCTTCTTAGGCAGCTCAACCGCTTCAAATAAAATAAACACGACCGTCATAATCACCAACACGAAATTCGTCAATGCACTGCCTAACCCACTTAAGGCTTTTGCCACTAACTGCATCAAAGAAGACGGGTCCACATACCCTTTGATTTTGTCATAGGAAATATGAATGCCAATGTTGTTGAGGCTGGCCAGCAAACTGGACATTTCTTCCGCGAAACGCGATTTATAGGTCGGCAATTGCTTCGAAAGATCATCCAACGAGGACCCTACCAACGCGCCCATCATGCCTAGCCCAACCAACACCACCAACACCACCAGCACAATAGACAGCCAAGTGGGCACCTTTCTGCGGCGTAAACTGGCCATCAAGGGAGCGCATACGATGGCAATAAACACCGCCAGCATAAAAGGCACCACAATTTGGGAGGCGGCTTTCAACCCCGCGATAATAATCACAAACGCGGCTAAGCCAACTAACCAGTGCGTGCCTCTATGCTGTTCACTCATGTCAACTCCTTGATTAGTCTATCGGGTAGATGCTTTGTGCATAATCGGATAAATCTTGCAGCATTAGCTGTTTTGATGGAGGCAAATCTGGCGTTTGCGCAATGGCGTTCAAACGATCAAAGAAAGCCTCCATGTCAATCGAGCCACCACCGTCTTTGTCCAGCAATTTAAAGGCTCGGAATTCTTCCCATTCTTCACGCTGCTGCTCATTTAACTGATCCGGGTAATTACGCGCAATATAACGCATTAACATTTCCGGTAAACGACGATCATCAAATGACATTTCGAGTTCATTTAAGGCGGCAGGCGGCGTATTTCGAATGGTGTCCATCCGAGCTTTGTCTTCGCGCGAGAAGAAACCACCAGAATACAGCATCAAATCTGGGTCTTTAGGAATGCTGCGCTCTTCTTGCACAAACACCTGACTGATTTTTTCTGACAAGCCTGGGAAAGACTTTAACAAAGCGAGATTTTTCCGGCAGGCATCGCCATCCAATTCAAGACGCGCCACCACCTTTTCGTCTTTCAAGAAGGTTGCTGGTGCTACCGCTGGCGCCTTATTGTAATGAATGACTTTGAGCGGCAAGCGCGGAAGGTCACCCAATTCGTCTTGGCGAGTAAACACGCGGTGACGGATTTCCTCGACACTGAGGTCAATCAGAGGTTGTGCATCGCTCATTAGATCGAACACAATCACACCATTTTTATTGGTCGGATGCGGAGCAATAGGCGCAACAAACGCACTGTATTTTTTCACCTGACCGAACATGCCTGAGACATGCAAAAACGGCTTCATGCGAATCGGGTCGATAAATTGTTGTAACTCGTGTTTCTGACGCATTTTCAAATAATAATCGAACAACTTAGGGTGCGTCGTTTTAATCAGTTTGGCCACTTCGATGGTGCCGTACACATCGGACAAAGCATCGTGCGCTTGTTCATGGGCAATGTTATTGGCTTTGGTCAGTGCTTCGAGTTTCATCGATACCTGGCCGTCTTCGCCTATGGGCCATTCAATGCCTTCTGGGCGCATTGCGTAGGTCATGCGCACTAAATCAATAATGTCCCAGCGCGAGCAATTGTTTTGCCATTCACGAGCATAAGGATCGATAAAGTTACGATAAAAACCGTGACGTACAACTTCATCATCAAAACGAATGCTGTTGTACCCTAATGAACAGGTGCCAGGTAATGACAACTCTGCTTCTATGGCCGCCATAAACTCCGCTTCACAAAGCCCTTCTCGATTGGCTTCTTGCGGACTAATACCGGTTAATAGACACGCCTCTGGTTGCGGTAAAACATCCTCTGGAAGGCGGCAATAAAACATCATAGGTTCGCCGATCACGTTAAATTCAAGATCCGTGCGAATACCCGCAAACTGCATTGGCCTATCTCGTGCGGGGTCTGTTCCAGTGGTTTCAAAATCAAACCATAAAAATGAAGTGGGTCCCGATGAGGTCACAAATAATTCCTGTTAGCCATGAAAGAAACCCGTATTATACGCATCTTAATGACGATTTGGCGATGCGAGGAGCCGAACAATGGCAAACCAAATACCCTGCCCCTGTGGCACTGAAAAGAACTACCAAGACTGCTGCGCTGTCTATCACCAAAACCCAGGTTCAGCACCAACAGCTGAGGCCCTGATGCGCTCTCGTTTCAGCGCGTTTGCACGTAACGACATTGATTATATTCAACGCACCCAGCAGCTCGACAACGACACCAGTGAAGACGACACACAAGCGATACAAGAAGAAAACAGCACCACCTTGTGGACTCAATTAGACATTTTAGAAACCGAGCAAGGCCAAGCAAGCGACGACACTGGCAGCGTCACCTTTCGTGCCCGTTTTACAGAAGGTAAACACCAAGGGGAATTGACAGAAAAGTCACTCTTTAACAAAATAAATGGGCAATGGTTGTATGTTTCTGGCAGCCATGAAGTTCACTCAAGCCCGCAAAAAACCGCCCCCGTAGAAAGTCATAAAGTTGGCCGTAACGACCCTTGCTCTTGCGGCTCAGGTAAAAAATTCAAAAAATGTTGCGGATAAGTTTCGCCTAAGAAGGATTCGAAGAACGGGCAATTTCCATGAGAACTTGCCCGTTTTTTCTTTGCCAAAAGCAACGGCTGCCTTGGCAAAGCGCTGTTTGCTAAACACCTCTATTTACTAAAGACCACCAGATGATCCAGCTCAATATTGATGCCAATTTCTTGGCCAATCGCGTGATTATGATGGGAAGACGCGAAGCAATACACCACCAGTCCTGATGCCAATTTCACGCGATACAAGAAGTGTGAACCGCGAAACCACTTACTCATTACCAAGCCTTTAAATTCACTTGCGTCGTCGTGTATCACATCGTCTGGGCGAACCAATAAGTCGACCTGGGTGCCAATGGCGAGTTCGTCGCTCAAGACACCACGAATGCGACCAAGGTCTGAGTCTAAACAATCATGCCCACACACCACCGCAGAAAGAAAATCCCCTTGGCCGACAAATCTTGCAGTGAAACGGCTTTCAGGTCGATGGTAGATTTGATAAGGCGTGCCGTATTGGTGGATTTCGCCTGACTCCATTACCGCGATGGTATCGGCCATAGCAAAGGCTTCCATTTGATCATGGGTTACCAAAATCGCACTCATGCCTTCATGCTTGAGTATCTGGCGAATATCAGGCACCAGCTCTTCTCGTAATTTGGCATCCAAACCTGAAAACGGCTCATCCATTAATAGGAGCTTGGGCTTGGGAGCCATGGCTCTGGCGAGCGCCACACGCTGCTGCTGCCCACCCGACAAAGAATGTGGGTAGCGCATTTCGTAACCAACCAAACCAATCAGATCCAGCAGCTCAGCCACTCGATTGCTCACCACACGGCTGCTCATGCCCTTGAGGCCAAACGCAATGTTGTCAGCTATGGTAAGGTGCGGGAAAAGCGCAATGTCTTGAAACACCATGCCAATCTGACGCTGCTCTGGAGGCAGCAAATAGTCAACGCTGGAAATCACCTCGCCATTCAATGAAATGGCCCCAGACAAGACGGCTTCAAAGCCCGCAATAGCCCGTAACAAGGTGGATTTTCCGCAACCACTTGGCCCTAACAAACAGCCAATTTGTCCCGCGGTCAAATCAAACGACACATCATGCACTACCGCTTGCCCATGATACCCCACAGACAAGTCACGAATATTCAACTCTTGCAATGCTTTACCCGATGAAAAAGAACTCATGATGTTTCCTAAACTGCCCTTTCGCTAAGCTGGCTTTATAAAAAATACTCTAATTCAGTGTTTTCTTAATGATGTTTTGATATTGAACGATTTAACAACACCACCGGAATCAACCCCACCAAGACAATCATAATCGAGGCAGGAGCGGCGTCGACTAACCGCTCATCTGAGGCCAACTCGAATGCCCTGACGGCCAAGGTATTGAAATTAAAAGGCCGCAGAATTAACGTTGCTGGCAGCTCTTTTAACACATCAACAAACACAATTAATAACGCCGTCAACACAGACCCTTTAAGCAAAGGAAAATGCACACGTTTTAACACTTGCAGTGGGGTCAACCCCAATGAGCGCCCTGCCATGTCCATGCTGGGTTTGATTTTACCTAACCCACTTTGCACCGCACCAAGGGACACCGCCATGAAACGCACTGCGTAGGCAAACAATAAGGCGATAATGGTGCCAGAGAACACCAAGCCAATTTTATCGCCGCTGACGTCTTTCACAAGATTGATCAATCTATGGTCTAACCAAGCCAGAGGCACAATCACCCCAATCGCGATAATAGTGCCAGGCAAGGCATACCCTACGCCAGCACTGGCAACCGAGGTCGACACGCTCCGACTCGGGTGCAAACGCAAGGCATAAGACAACACCAACGCCAAGGCGACCACGATCAAGGCAGCCAAAAAGGCCAAGTAAAAAGAATGCCACGCCAATAGGAGAAAATCCCAGGTTAACGGCTCGGCCTCAAACACAGACCAGTAAAGCAACACGCCCGCGGGCAAGAGAAAACCAAACAACACAGGCAAACAGCAAAACACACAGGCCGCCACACCACGCCAGCCCGATAAAACAAGCTCTCGTTGGCTCGCTTTACGCAGACCGGACGCATGATAACGCAGCTTTCGCCGTGAATAGCGCTCAGTGAAAATCAGCACACACACAAACAGCAATAAAATGCCCGCCAGCTGAGACGCTCCCGCAAGATCACCAAAACCGTAAAACGTTCGCATGATGCCTGTCGTAAAGGTGGCCACGCCAAAATATTGCACCGTGCCATAATCAGCAAGCACTTCCATCATTGCCAAGGTCAAGCCTGCAATAATGGCGGGGCGCGCCAAGGGTAACGCCAAGCGAAAAAACGCCGAGACATTTGAATAGCCCAAGGTTCGACTCACCTCTAGCGTGTTGGCCGATTGCTCTAAGAACGCCGCCCGACTCATCAAATAGACATAGGGATAAAGCACCAGACTTAACATGATGACCGCACCACCTAGGGAGCGGATCTCAAAGAACCAGTACTCGCCGTACCCCAATCCACTTAAAGCGCGAATCGCCCCTTGCACAGGGCCGGCAAAATCCAGCAAACCAGTATAGGTGTAAGCAATGATGTAAGCCGGCATTGCTAACGGTAAGAGCAACGCCCAACCTAAAACAGAGGCGCCAGGAAAGCGGCACACACTGGTGAGCCATGCCACTGGTACACCAATGCACAGCACGCCAACCGCCACACCAATCATCAACAGTAAGGAGTTGCTGACATAATCAGCGAGTACCGTGTTCCATAAATGGGTCCACACACCACCACTACCAGCAAAGACATTGGCCACTACCACCAGCACGGGTAAGGCAAGAAGCAAGGCGATCCCTATGGCCGCCCACTTCAGCCACGCAAAAGGAGAATGCGAACGCACCACTCTCTGCTTAGACATCATAATCCGCTCACATCAAACCCACGGTAAAAAATTACTTCCAACCTGCTTCATCCATCAATTCAACAGCAAGACGGTTATTATCACCCAAAACGCTTAACGACAGTGCGTCTGCTTTAAAAGTGCCAAATGTCTGCAACACTTTAGGTGGCTCTATGCCCTTCACTACAGGGTATTCATTATTGACTTCTGCGTACCATTCTTGCGCTTCGTGGCCGCTTAAGAAGCGAATCAATTTTACCGCATTCTCTTTATGTTCCGCCGATGCTGTCACCCCAGCACCACTCACATTGACATGCGCACCACGCTGCCCTTGCGCTTGGTTAGGCCAGAAAATTGCCAGCGATTTAAACACCGCTTGATCTTTCGCTTTGTCGCTGTTGCCCATGCGCCCGAAATAATACGTATTGGCCAGCGTAATATCACACACACCGGCCGCAACGGCTTTAAGCAAATCCGTATCACCACCAAAAGGCGGTCGAGCGAAGTTCGCGACAAAGCCTTTTAGCCATTTTGACGTCGCTTCTTTGCCATCCGCATCTATCATAGACGCCACTAAAGATTGGTTATAAATATTGCTGGAAGAACGAGCACAAATCCGGCCTTTCCATTTTGCATCAGCCAGCCCTTCATAGGTTGAAAGTTCACTGGCATCGACTTTTTTCGGATTATAAAAAATCACTCGAGCACGTTGCGACAAACCAAACCAGTAATCGTCGCTGTCTTTCAAATTAGCGGGAATCGTTGCTTCTAACTCAGCGTCTTGGATAGGTTGCAACACGCCGGCTTGTTTCGCTCGATATAAGCGCCCAGCGTCCACTGTAATAAACAAATCCGCAGGGCTCGCTGACCCTTCCACCTGCAAACGACGCAATAACGCATCCGCAGAGCCAGTTACCAAGTTGACTTTAATGCCTGTGCCCGTGGTAAAACGCTCTAACATAGGTTTGATTAAGGCTTCTTTTCGAGCCGAGTAGACATTCACTTCTTCAGCAGCAGAAGCGACCATTGAACTGCCCAAAATCGAAGCCGCTAAGACCACATGAGACAAGCGAGCTTGCTGTGAAAAATATGAAACTTTAGACAATTGAAACGCCATATTTGACTCTCTTATTTTTTCTCAATAAATAAAACATTACCAACATACAGTCGATGACAAGGCACCGAAAGTCGATAATACTCAGATTAAAACTTACTTTGTCACGGCTCTATTGGCACAATTTATTCTGGTTTGGCCTGCGTTGTTTCTCTTACTTTCGCTTTACCTGCGTTAACCAAGGTGGTCTTAATTAAGCCTGCTTGTCGTCCATTAAGACCACGCCCTAAAAACAAGATGGGGGATAAATATTGGCCAAACACCCCCGCTTGATCGAGTGTCGATAAAGTACCATAACGCAGTTTTTGCTGATCACTACCAAATTGCAAACAACGAAACCAACGGTCCCACACCGCCAATACCACCCCAAAATTACAGTCATAATGTTCCACCGCAGCAGAATGATGTAACTGATGTTGAGCTGGGGAGATAAGCCAACGCTCTAGTGTTTTGCCATAACTGATCGGCACCGGAGAGTGTCTAAGGTTAGCGCCGCAAATATTGAACACATAGGTGGCAACAAAAACACCGCCTATCATTAATAAAGAAACCTGCCCTGGAAACAAGGTCACAAACAGCGCCACCAAACTTCCCTGCACCAACAAGGATCGACCGTAAAACAACATACCTTCCACTGGGTGCGTTCTTAATACCGTAAAGGGGGTTAACACCTTGGCACTGTGATGCACGCGATGAAAGGCCCACAGCCATGACCACCGATGCATTAACCAATGCAACCAAAAACGCGAGAAGTCATCCAATAAAAAATAACACAAGGAAAATAGCGCGATAACACTCCAATCCGGAATCGTCATCGCCAGCGGAGACAAGCCTACCTCTCGTAATTGAAACATCAGCCAAGTCACCACCCCAAGGGTAGTAATGACCTTAGGGAATAAGAGTGACAATATCAGTCGATTACCCAACCAAAGCGCATAATCCACTCGTGCCGACGGGTGCCACCAAAGCCGCCACGAAAACAAAGCGCTCAGTCGACGGGGTGCGCCCTTTCCATATCGAAATAGAAAGAGAACAAACGCAAAAAAGAGCGCCGATGCAAAATACAGAATCGACACTCTTTTACTCGGGTTGACTAAATCACTCACTGCCAACGACAGCTCATTGATCAGCCAACCACCATAGTCCACCGTCGTCATGACAAGACAGGCACTCTAACCATCATAGTGATCAGTCGTTTTCTGCACTAGGACCAGATTTTAGCTGTTCTAACACATCGTCCATACCGCCAGTACGATCATTCAATTTCGCAGTTAACGCAAAATGGCTGCTTAGCAGGTTTTGTACTTTCAGCATATTCAGTTTGTATTCTTGCATGGTCACAGATTCAGACTGAGTGAATTCCCCTTTGCTGTTGGCTGCAACAACTTGAGCGTTGCCAAATAACACTGGGCTAAAACCAATCAAACGATCCAATTGCGACTGGGTACGCCCTAGATCTCGGCCGGCAGCTTGCAGAGACAAAGCAAAGCCTTTTAGCTCGCCCCAATGTTTTACATAGTTACGGTACGCTTTTTTCACATCACCGTTCGACTCTTCAATAATGGCGATTTTTTCCAAATCCGCGTACACGCTACCAGCGTATTTGAAAGCGGCTTCAGCAATCACTTGCTGCCAAGCTACGCCGATGACTTTCGCATAGCCTTTTAACTCTTCACGTTGTGCCGCGCTAAGAACCTTGCCTTTGGCGTCTTGAATCACGCTTCGGCCATCGTAGAAGGCCTGCAAAATCGTATGGAAATAATCTGTCTTGCCACTGGCATCAATGCTGGCAGCATAGTAGGCATGCGCAAACGCCATTTCCGTTTTTAAGTCGACCACGCCATCTTTGTTAGCGTCCGCTTTAGCGAAATAGTCTGGGTTCAATTTTACAATCTGAACCACTTCTTTTGGGGTTAATTCTAAACCATTAATCGGCGCACCAAAGTACCCAAACGCTTCATCCCAAACATGCTCTTTGCCTGTATAAGGTGCGCCCTTGCTGTAAGGTTTATCGTTTGGTTTCACATCCGCTTCGAGTTTTTCATCAAGGTAATCGTTCACCGCTTTGTTATAAAACACCGCCCCCATGGCGAATTTAGAAATCAGCTGAGTGTAATCATAACCATTAACTGGGTCGTAGCCGCCCTTTGTGTTGGCCGCGTTAGTGACCATTTGCTGTAACACTTCTGGTCCAGTTAAATTGCCCGGCCAGCCTGTGATTGTGCCTGGGTAAGCGCTCGACTTAAGATCCTTGCCTTTTGATAACTCATCAATACTCGACTGCTTGATCGCAAAGCCTTTTTTACTGACCGGATCTAAAATGCTTAGGCCTTCTGCTTTACTTGAAAAATACGACTCCATTAGTGCCAAATCACCGCTTTTGGATGCTTTTTTAAGAGAGTTGTGCAAAGCATGACGTGCAATCTGGCCACCATAAGACACCGATGAGCTGGCGTCGCCTTGGTAATCAGGCAAAGACACAGCAAAGTCGTAAGTCTGTGCATGAAGCGACAATGCACTAGCGCCAATAAAAGCAGTGAGTAATGTTTTTTTCATAAGAGCTACCCTGTGATTTTAAAAAAGATAAGAACGGAATTTGTAATGCAAAAAACCAAAATCAATCGATATTCATTATCATTACCATTCTTTTACCCTCTTACTGACCTTACACTTTTCGATAAGTTCCAAAAAAGTGCAATTTTTTTGCATGGCTTGTACACATTCGATCAAAAGCGTTTAAAAAACGATGGGGATTTGAGACAAAAACAAAAAGGCCGCTTAAGTTATCCTTAAGCGGCCTTTCCTAGATAATGGGTATCGACCCTGTTATGGCACCGGGTGCCCCTGTGAGGCAATCCAAATTCTAAACCAATCATCGTCACTTAATAGCAACCTAGTGGCATCAACAGCGCGTTCAAGACGCTCTATTTTACCTGACCCCATCACAGGGCAAATACCCGAAGGGTGACGCAATAGCCAGGCAATCACCACCTGATCCATGGTCACATTACGGTTGTTCGCTATCGCTTGCAGCACACTTCTGATGCGCTCGGCTTTGTCGTCCTCGCCACTAAAGACAGCGCCGCCAGCAAACGGCGACCATGCCATTGGAGTAACGGCGTGTTGTTGCGCATGCTCTAACGTCCCATCTTTAAAGTGCTCTAGTGCCAGCGGCGAAAGCTCAACTTGGTTCACCACGAGAGGGGCATCAAGGCGCGACTGCAATAAATCAAACTGGGCCGCACTGAAGTTGGAAACACCAAAATGCTTTACTTTGCCAAGAGTGAAAAGGTGATCGAGCGTCTGCGCAACCTCATCGGCGTCCAACAAGGGGCTAGGACGATGCAATAATAAGGTATCAATATAGTCACATTGTAATGCCGCCAGTGACGCGTCGACACTTTCGATAATGTGCTTGCTGCGATAATCATAACGATGAAGGCCAATCTCTGGACGGCGTTCAGCCGGTAAAAGCACCCCACATTTGGTAACGATTTCCATCTTATCGCGCAACGCGGGCTTCAAGGCCAACGCCTCTCCAAACAGGCTTTCGCATTGATACTTACCATAAATGTCCGCATGATCGAATGTGGTCACGCCAAGGTCCAAGCAAGCTTCAATAAAGCCCAAGCGCTCGGCGGGTGACATACCCCATTCTAGACAACGCCAGAAGCCTTGAGCGATCCGAGATCCTTCAAATCCTAATGGGTGATATTGATGGCGCATAACAGGCTTTCCTTTCTTCTTATGGTGAACATCCTGCTATTCTAAGCCATCTCACTTTTACCGCAAATGATCTCCGCTTATTTACCAGTATCGATCACATACGACTGGCCGTCAGGGAATGGATATTCATCGCAATTCGGGGCACCACCAATGCGATCCACCACCAAAAAGTCCGATGTTTGCTCTAACGCCAATAGCGGATGATGCCAAGTACCTTGGTGATAATTCACCCCTTGCTGTCCACTTGCGTAGAATAATCGCAGCTGACTAAGGTCTGGCTTATCATTCTCTCCTGGAGGAGCAACCACGACAAAATAGGGACGCTCTTGTAACGGCATAAATGCTTGCGATCCTTTGGGGTGTCTTTCCAACATGGTAATCATCATAGGAAAGCGCCTAGCCTGGCCTCGAAACACACTGATGCCTGCGTGCACAGGACGGCTTCCCTGCGAGTCTTCTGCCTCTTCCATCATGGTCACCGTAGCCAGATCATGAAAACGCTGGGTCGTGCCCCCATTGATAAAAAAAGACGGCGCGGCATCGGTGGCTTCAATCACCTCGCCAAAAGGCGCAAACACTTGGGCATTTAATGGTTCAGGAATCAATCGCATCTCGCCCCCTTAGAGAACTGGCTTGCCAATCGCGCGGATACGACTGATGCCGCCATCCGGAAAGATATTAACGCGCAAATGAGTAATAGGCCCAACCTCCAACAACGCCTCTTTAAAAGAATGCTCTTGATCGGCTCCTAGCTTGGATTTTGGCAGCAACTCTTGCCAATACAAGCTTTGAGCCGCCAGAGTAGTGTCTGGCAAGTTACCCGCATCCGCGACTTGAATGGAGCAAGCGTCTGCAAAATTGCCTTTGAAAAAAGCCGTATCAATGATGATTTCTTCAATTTCACCACGATGCCCCAACGCCAATATTACCCAATCATTGCCAGGTTCTCGGCGACGACGCGTTTCCCAGCCATCCCCCATATTAATGCCTTTGCCTGGCAGATTCAGATTGTGCATAGAACCAAAATGTTCGTCGTTTGCGCAGATCGCATGACCACCGACTTCCATCGCTAAGAGGTCAAGTGATTGTGCGCCCAAGCCGCTCCACTCCACTTCTGGTTGACCGTATACTCGCAGCCGAGCCACACCACCATCAGGGTATATGTTGAGTCTAATATGGCTATACACCTGGTCACTCGCAATATCCACCAGCTGACGAGCATCCCCTTCTAACGCCACCGTATTGGTAATGGCCGTCCATTCTGTTGAGGCCGTTGGCACACCGTCACAATGACACGCTTCTAGCATAGCGGCAGGTGCGTAGTTGCCAGTAAAATGACGCGTGTCGATTTCTATTTTGTTTATGCGCCCTGGCACCGCCAATTGAACGACGCAATAATCGTAACCTTGTTCGCGTTTACGGCGAGTCTCCCAGCCGTCCATCCATTTCCCATTGTCATCGTATTTGCCTGCAATAAAAACAGGGTCACTGTCTTGTAGCATCCTTTCTTTTGGAGCAAAAAAATCGTCGTTTGCAAACAGGGCTTTGGCCCCTAATCGTTCTGAAGCCAGGTTAACCCCATACCAAACAGTGGCAGATTGAGACATGAACACTCCTTACAGTGGCACCTCAGAATGCAAATGCATCGTCGGCGAATCGTGGTTAAATCAATTTCTAGATAATACATTTGTTTCAGAATAATAAAAGATAAAACTTTTGACTCTTTTGAGCACGTAATCCGTGACTAACTTAGAGTAACCCCTTCCCTGTCGCCGCGTTTTCCTTCATTATTTGTCAATTCGCGAATTAAAATGACTCTAATAATGCAAGATCAATCGATAGAACAACGAATTAAGCTTATTTACGACCAGCTTTCGCCTACTCAGCAAAAGCTGGCGGCCTGCATTCTGAATCACCAAGGTGATATCGCAACGTATTCGGCCACCGAACTGGCTAAATTGGCTAACGTCTCTAAATCAGCGGTCACACGCTTGTTACAGCGTTTGGGATATAAGGATTTCACCGAGGTAAAAAAGCAGGTTCGTGCTGCTCGCCGTTGGGGAGCCCCAATAGCGGAAAAGCAGCCAGAAAACCGTCCTCTGTCGACACTTTTCCAAGACTATGTCACTTGTGATCAGAGCAATATTCGACGCACTTTAGAGTCCATCAATAGCCAAGACTATCAAACCGCCGTTCGTTGGATCAGCCGCGCTGAAAAAGTCTATATTATTGGCTATCGAAACAATCACGCATTGGGATTACACCTTCGCCAGCAACTTACCCAATGTCGTACTGGCGTACAGTTGTTGCCATTACCGGGTCAAACCTTGGGTGAAGAAGTCGCGGGATTTAGCAAGGACGACATCGTCATTATTATGGGCGTAAGACGACGCCCTTCTTGGTTGAAAAACCTAATGATTAGCCTGCGTAAAAAAGGCCAACGCTTGATTTACATCACCGATCATGCCGATGTAAATCCTCATGAAATTAGTGACTTACATTTTTCTTGCGTGGTTCGAGGCGTGTCCGCCTTTGATTCCTACGCCAGCGTCATGAACCTAATCAGCATGCTAGCCAGTAGTGTTTATCAAGACAGTTATGACAGCGCCAATGCGCGCATTCAAACCATCGAAGACACCTACCAAGCTCTTAATGAACTCGACATGGCCGCTCTCAATAATGGCGCCTTGATCGATGACTTTAGCGATAATGAATAAACAACGATGAGTCACTCGTCGTCATCAAACGAACATATGTAAACCTCTAACGGAATGTATAATGAACTCAATCACACTTGGCCCTCTTAAGCACGCCAATGGCGAAATCCAAATTCCAGGCTCAAAAAGCCTTTCAAATCGTATATTGTTGCTGGCAACACTTGCCAAAGGCACCACTAAAATCACCAACTTGCTAGACAGCGATGACATCAAACACATGCTAGCCAGCCTAAAACAATTAGGGGTGAAGTATTCTCTAGAAGACCAAGGCACTACTTGTATTTTGGAAGGTCTGGCTGGTCCTATCCAAGCCGATTTTGGCGATTTGTTTTTAGGCAATGCAGGCACCGCCATGCGCCCACTGACCGCTGCACTTTGCTTAGGACAAGGCGAATTTCACCTACACGGCGAACCTCGCATGCACGAGCGCCCTATTGGCGACCTAGTCGATGCACTACAAGCATTGGGTGTCGACATTCGCTATGAAGGTGAGAAAAACTACCCGCCACTTTGCATTAAAGCCTCTGGACTATCCGGTGGTGAAGTCTCTATTAAGGGCAACATTTCTAGCCAATTTTTGACCGCTATTTTGATGAGTGCACCACTCGCAAAAGGCGATTTGACGATTAATGTCGATGGCGAATTGGTGTCTAAACCTTACATCGACATCACCTTGCATGCGATGAAGCAGTTCGGCGTTGAAGTAGAAAACCAAAATTACCAAGCTTTCGTCGTAAAAGGCCAACAAACCTACCAAAGCCCTGGCGAAATCATGGTCGAAGGCGATGCCTCTTCGGCGTCATACTTCTTAGCGGCAGCGGCCATTGCAGGCGGAAAAATCAAGGTACACGGCGTGGGTTCAGACAGCGTTCAAGGGGATGTTAAATTTGCGGATGTACTCGCGCAAATGGGCGCAAAAATCACCTACGGCCCTACTTGGATTGAAGCAGAGCATCATGAGCTAAATGGCGTAGACTTAGACATGAACCACATTCCAGATGCGGCCATGACGATTGCCACTACCGCCTTGTTTGCTAAAGGCCCAACCACCATCCGTAACATTTATAACTGGCGAGTAAAAGAAACAGACCGTTTGTACGCCATGGCAACTGAACTGAAAAAGCTCGGCGCCGATGTGATCGAAGGGGAAGATTTTATTACAGTGACGCCTGTCGCTACCCTAAACCATGCGGCAATCGACACTTACAATGATCACCGCATTGCCATGTGTTTTTCACTGGTTGCGTTTTCCGACACGCCAGTCACCATCAATGACCCAGGTTGTACCTCAAAAACCTTCCCGACCTACTTTGAGTTATTCAACACAGTAGCCAGTTAACCGCAAGCCGCCCGCACCTTAGAAAGGCACGGGCGGCACGCTACTTTGGTTACAAGCAAGCAACGCCTACTTTTAGCTGTCTTAATTGGTTTCTGCTGCCGCTGCAATTTCATTGCGTAAGAAGGTCGCGGCTGGACCTATCGCTGTACTACGGCATTTTGCGATCACGGCGGCCACTCTGGGCATACGATCAGAAGAGTCCCAACGGGCCGGCTTTAGCTCAATTAATTCACCGCGCTCAATCTCGGCGGCCACCATCGGCCTTGGCATACTTCCCCAGCCAATACCCGCCATAATCAAGCTATAACGCAGGCGTGATTCATTTACGCGCCATTGATTCACTCCAACAATACCGAACGCAGGCGAGTCACGTGACGATTTAGGATTCGAAACAATAATCTGCAAATGGTCGCGCAATTCATCCCGTGGAATATTGGCTGGCAGCTGCGCTAATGGGTGCGTCGGAGCGACTACCGCAACCAGATCGATGTCTTTTATGACCTCATACTCTAACTCGGCTGGTAAGTTCTTATTGCCAAAAAACGCGCCTAAATCCGCTTCCCCATTGATTAACTGCTGCACCGCATCTTGAGCCCAAGCGGCGTTAATTCGTAACTGAACCTTTGGATAGGCGACTTTAAATTTCTCTAACGCAGGAGTCATCACAGACAGGGACAAAAAATTGTCCACCACCAAGGTAAGCTCAGCTTCTACACCTTGGGTCATGGTTTCCGTTTGCACTCGAAACTCGGCGAAATCTTCTAAAATTCGGCTAATTCTAGGCAACAATGCATAGCCAGCTTCCGTTAAAGAGACCCGATAGCTAGAACGATCAAAAAGCACCACGCCACTTTGCTCTTCTAATTTTTGCACCGTGTAAGTAATAGAAGACTGCACGCGATGTAGCTTTCGTGCCGCCGCCGCAAAGCTGCCCTCTTTCACCACTGTCATAAAAACAGAAAACTGATCCAATGTTATAGCGTTCATCTTATTCATATTAATTGAATGTCTTATTCGAAAATATCCGATTTTTTTAAATGTAACGCCTTCGTATACTAGCGCCCATTGATACCAACTGAACCCACTTTTAGAGAAAAAAACATGTCTAGTACAGCAATCACACCCAACAGGGTTTCAAAACCATTAAATGCCAGCATTTGGATCTTCCAATTATTGGGTGCCGGAGTCTTTATTATGGCCGGCGTCATGAAGACCATGACTCCTATCGACCAACTCTCGGCAATGATGCCTTGGACAGGACAATACCCTCTGGCATTTGTGCATTTTTTAGGTCTCGTTGATTTTGCCGGCGGCCTAGGACTGATATTGCCATCCCTTACGCGCATTGCGCCGCACCTCACCGTCATTGCTGCGGCCGCCTGCGTTCTGTTGCAATTGATCGCTATTTGTTTTCATTCATCGCGAGGAGAGTTCAACGTACTGCCGGTGAACGCCGTGTATATTTCATTGGCCTTGCTCGTGCTATGGGGACGAGGCAAAAAAGCGCCGATCACGCCGCGTAATGCATAACCATATTATGTTCAATAAAGGCTAAGGGATACAAGTGCTCTGCGCTCACTCTGTGATTTAGAACGTTTTGAGTGACGCGTAAGGCATGTTATCAGATTCAAAAACAGTAGAGCCAAGGGGCAGTTGGCTCTACTGTCTCTAAATACGCCATCTAGGCGTGTTTTTTAATCATGGTGCATGACATCAGGGTAATTGGCTTTTAAGCACTACTATGTGTTTCTGCAAGCCATCAATTTTATCCAACAACTCAAGGCTGAGCGCCACACCTGATAAGTTTAATTCAAGCTCATCCATGAGTCGCTGCGCACGCTGCAACCTTACCACCGCTTGCGTATTGAAGTACCAAACCGAGGCCGAAGCTTGTTCAACCGGCTCAACAATACCGTATTCGACCATTTCGACAACTATCTCTGTATGCGCACCACAACGTTCGCAAACCTCCTCTAAGCTAAACAATCTATGCTCGCTTGGCGAAGATTCAATTACCACTATCTCTGACTTAGACATAATCTACCTCTCGAAAACGTGGCGTGGGTTAAAGTCTGCTTCACACTCAGACAGTTTTAGATACAACGCCTCTGCTTCACTGCTGTGTGATGAAGGCAAACTGACTTGCAAGGTCACTATTTGATCACCCGCTTGCCCCCCTTCTTTACCAGCCAAGCCTTTGCCTTTAATGCGCAGCTTATTACCGCTGTTGGCGCCTTTGGGCACTTTCAATTTTACCTTGCCGCTTAGTGTAGGCACTTCAACGGACGAACCTAATGCCGCTTCCCAACAACTGACTGGTAACGTCAGCAGAATATTTCGGCCGTCTACTGCAAAATAAGGGTGAGGGGCAAATTCAATTTCCAGCAGCAAATCACCGGCTTTTCCTTCGCCAATGCCAGCTTCACCCTGCCCAGCCAAACGGATATGCTGACCTTGCATCACGCCAGCGGGAATTTTCACCTTTAAGGTTTTGTCGCGCGGCCTTAACACGCCGTTTGCATCAGGCTCAGTCACTCGCAACGATAACTGTCGCTGACACCCCTCAAAGGCCTCCTCTAGAAAAAGAGCGATTTTGTGGTGTATATCGCGCCCACGTTGATTCACCGAACGACGACTATTTGAATAATGGGTTGAGCCTCTGGCTTGTGCACCGAAAATTGAATCAAAAAAATCGCTAAAGTCACAACCAGCTTCTTGCCCAAAGCCTGCATGGTCACTACTCGCATTCTGCCAATCAGAGGACGCCCTAAACCCACCTTCGGCCTGATGTGTCGCCTGTTGACGCAACAGGTCATATTCAGCACGCTTTTCGCCGTCTTTTAATACCGTATAAGCTTCATTCACTTCTTTGAAATGCTGTTCAGCGTCTTTTTCTTTGCTGACATCGGGGTGATATTTTCTGGCCAGCTTACGGTAAGCGGCTTTGATGGCCGAAGCATCCGCTTGCTCAGATAAGCCTAAAACCTTGTAATAATCTTTAAACTCCATAACGTCTCACTTTCATCAAAAAGCACTCCTATTACGAACCTTAAGAAAGACATAAATTTGTCTAATCAAAACGCACTGATTAGCATACTCCTTTTCCATCGCCACACTGGCTAATATTCACACAAGTTTGATTTAAGTCGTCTTACTATGAAATCCAAGACCCCATACCTTTCTCTGTGAATAGCGAATGACAGTCACAGCAAAACACAAGCACCCAAGAATGCCGCTTATAAACAAAAAAAGCCTCAGTCTTTTACCTCTGAGGCTTTATTCTTATAGGCATCGTCTATCGGTGTTGAACCGCTTTTTACGCTAATAGCTAGCTTTCTTTCGGTGCTTTAGGTGCTTGCTTGCCATAATTTTCTAACGTGTCGATTTGCTTAGGCGTTAACAGTGCGTATAAATCAGCACGACTTTTAGCGTATTCAATGGTGAGTTTTTCGGTGATATTGCCACTTTCACTGGCCAATTTATCCACCTTTTTCATGTAGCCTTTATCATTGGGTGACAGGCTATTTAATTCATGGCGTTTTTCACTTAGCTTCATCTGCAACTGGCGAATGTCTTCACCGTCGGTCTTAAATAATTTGGCCACTTTCTTTTCTGTTGCGGCGTTCAAATGAAGTTTCTTTGCCATATCAGACGCCATGCTATCAGCAATCTGTTCGGTACTTGGTGCAGCGCTATGAGCTTTTGGTAATGGCGATTGTGTGTCTGCAAGAACGTTTGTCGCGGTAGCGGCCATAATCGCTGCACTTAAACCAATCACACTCAACATACCCACTTTTCTACGATTCATCATAATGCTTCCTTAAGCCCTTCTTTACTGATTTGTTGTCATCCATTATGGCGATAAATTCGCCAAACAATGCCAAAGAGCGAGGAATAAGATGCCAAACTTGTCATTAGACTGTAAATGAAAATCCGCAATAACTCGTCGCGTAGCCTTAATACCGACTGAGACTTGCTGATAGGCGAATACATACGCATTCAGATTCTGGCAAACAAATAGTCGAGTATCTTCTGCATCTGAATATGCACCGCATTTACTCGCTCCGTCATTTTTTGATCAATAGACGTTAGCAACGGCATATCAATCTCTGACATTTTTTGGATTTGTTGCGCTAGGGCATTAAGTTGATCTAATTCAGCCGCAATTCTCAGATAACTGTTTTGTGAGCGAAAATCAAACTCGTTATCACTGCCTGTGTAATACCAATCAGCAAATTGCGTTTGTTTAACATCCCTATTCAGCCCAGCAGAGTCACCTTTTAATACCGCTAACACATTCTCGGATTGCCATTGCGTCAGCTCAACAATCGCCGCTGATAAATGAGCAAATGCCATCGACTGATAAGCAGATTTTGTTAAGACAGACGTATCCTTGGCGGTATTAGAAAACGAGGTTGCCAATGCTGAACACGAATGATTGAGTGCTTGTGAGTTATGATGGAGGCCATTTATTTGTTGATAAACAAGATGAGTACGCTCGTCAATTCTCTGCACTAAAGAAGAAATGCTTTCACTAGATTGTCCTGCTTTATTGGCTAACGATCTGACCTCATCAGCCACTACGGCAAAACCTCGTCCATGTTCACCAGCCCGCGCGGCTTCAATCGCGGCATTCAGTGCCAGCAAATTGGTTTGTTCGAAGATGCCTTGAATCGTGTCTATAAAACCTTTTATCTCAATTGTAATGTCTTTTAAGGCACTCATCTCTTGTAAACTAAGTGCCGTTTTCGTCACCATATCGGACATATCTTGCGTAAGCTTGGCGATCTCCTGCTGATTCCTATTGATGTCCTCATTAGCACCCTCTGATGCACTCATGGGCTCAAATAAACGTCCGGTGATCTCATTGATAGCCACCAACACTGTCCCTAACGTGGCCTGTTTTTCACTGATAAAAGGAGAAAGATAAGCGCTCGCATGAGGCATTGCTCTCACTATTAATGCATTGTTTTCCAACTCATCTTTCAGTAATTTGTTTTGCACTTCCAATGCACTCTTCTCATTTTTCAGCGCCGTTAGTTCACCTTCCAATACCTGTAATCGTTTCTTTGAAAACAGCATAATCGTCCTTCTTTTCATGTGATGAGCAAAGACAAAGACACCAAAAGCCAGAGCAAACCACAGCCTCCTCTGACTTTTGGTTTGCACCTTTAAGTCATTTAGTCCATGTCGGCAGCAAATAAATCTCGCTTCATATAGAACTTCACCCAAAGTGCGGCAATTAAGCAAATTACACCCAACATGCCACCGGCAATGCTGTACACGGTTTGCGTCATTTCAGGGGATGGGGAATTATTTAAAGCCACATAGACCATGGCTGAAATGCCCACTATTTGAGGCAGTGGGTAAAACGGCGCTTTGTAAGGTCGCTGGTGTTTCGGCATGCGCATACGCAGTACGATCACGTCCACATGAGCAATAATATAAGCCAATAGATAACTGGTGGTTGCCGCAATCACTAAGACAATCAAGGAGTCGATGTCAAAAGCTAAGAAAGGAACACACGCCAGCAATGCCATCATGATGATCCCAACCCAAGGGGTATTAAAACGATTTGTGGCCTTTAACACAGGGAAAGCTTGCTTATCTTGTGCCATACCATGCAGCATCCGTGGCAGTGCAGCCAAGATAGTATTAATCGTACTGCACGTTGCTGCTAACCCCATGATGGTCGCAATAAATAACCCCGCCTTCCCAAATACCGCATTGGAGTAATCTAGATATGGAATGGGTGAGCCTAGCAACGTTTCAGTACTCAGATATAAGCTTGCGCCATAAATAAAAGTCGCAAAGATAGCAAAGATGGCAAACAACGACAGCTGCATGGCGCGTGGAATATTTGTTTGCGGTTTTTTTACATCTTTTATCATTGGACAAATATACTCAGCACCAACAAATAACCACATAGCCAAAGCAATCAGTCCAATAAAGCTGCCATCTGTGACCCCATCAAATCCCCAACTTACCTGAGTACCAGAAATCACCCCGTGAGGCTCATCCAATCCAGTAATGGCTACCAAGCCCAAAATAATCAGTGCACTCACCAAAATAAATGCCAGTACATTCTGCACCTTTGCAAACACATCAGCTCCGACCAGGTTCGTAATACTCAACACAACCAGAATCGCTAAAGGGATAACCTTTTCTGGAAACACGCCAGGCAGCAATTCACCGACCATGGCATCTACCAAGAACATTTCTACTGGTATTGCTAAACTTGCCACGACCACATAGCCAGCAAAAACAGCAACAATCGCAGGGAAATGCCCAATGGCCTTTTGCGTATAAGTAGCTAATGTTCCTTCTTGAGGAAACATCAGTGACAATTCAGCAAAGCTCATGGCGTTACACTGAGAAATAAGCAATGCGGCTAGCATAGCAAACAAGAAGGTCGTTCCACCTAACCCCACCCCCTGTAAACCAGAAATCATAGCCCCTTGAACAATCACCAAACCGATGCAGATGGACATCATGGTCAGTAGGCCTATTTTATTAGACTTAGCCGTTGCTAAAGCATGGCCATGGGGTAGGTTTACCGTTTGTGTCGCGCTAAGATCTCTCATAATAATGTTCCTCTTCAGTCAATAGACATTAACTATTTCAAAACCGATCAAATCGGTAAGGGGTTGGATCAATAAGTGGTGTTGCGTTTGAGACAATGTCCGCCGCGAGTTGCCCCGCTGCAGGCCCAGTGCCAAAGCCATGTCCTGAAAACCCTGTGGCGAGGGTGAGCCCAGGCAGTTGACTGACTCGATCAATAACCGGATTCGAATCCGGTGTTATGTCAATAAGACCTGCCCACGTTTCCGCTATCTCAGCCTGATTAAAGATGGGCCAAGCATTACGGAGATTGGTCATCGCTTCGTTATTAAGAGCTGGGTTAACCTTTGGGTCCATCGTACGAATCTGCTCAAACGGACTAATGCCATTGGCCTTCCAACGTCGTTTAAGAGATAGATCTTTAAAGAAGTAACGTCCTGCGGACACTCGTAAGAAGCTTCTTTGAGCGCGTAACTGCGCCAGGTAACGCCAACCAACCGTAAGATGGTCAAGCGTAATGGGGGCATCCAACGCGCCACGTTGAGTCACGATAAAACCGCCATCTTGATGTTTTCTAAAAGAGAAATCAGGCCCCCCTACGGCGATATCAGTAGGCCCTGTCATTGGCTTAGTTCGCATCACAGAACAAATAACAGGTAAAGTTGGCAGCGACACCCCGTGATTACCCAAAAAGCGGCGCGACCAAGCCCCACTGGCAAGCAACACTTGCTCGCAGCGTATTTCCCCTTTTTCAGTGATCACACCACTGACTTTCCCCGCGCTAGTCGACAACATACGAACCGCGCAATTCTGAACAATAATGGCGCCTTTCTCTATGGCCGCTTTGGCCATCATAGGCACGGCAATAGAAGGTTCCGCTCGGCCATCAGAGCCAGTGTAAATACCACCAACCCAGTTCCCTTTTCCGCCAGGCACACGCTGTTTAACTTGCTGAGAGCTCAACAAGGTGGAATCGAGATCAAACGATTGCACCGAATTGACCCAAGCTTCATGAAGCGCCATTTGCTCATCATCTTTTGCAAGAAACATAATCCCAGCTTGCTGGTAGCCCAAACTATGCCCTACACGTTGCGGCATCTCAGACCACAAACGATCTGCTGCCATGGCCAATGGAACATCCGCTGCATGGCGGCTAGTTTTGCGCACCCAACCTAAGTTTCTCGATGACTGCTCACCCGCTATATGCCCTTTCTCGATCAATACAACGGGGATATTTCGCTCTGCTAAAGTCAATGCTGCAGAGACACCTACAATGCCACCACCAATAATCACCACTTTCGTTTCCGTCGGCAGTTCATCCGTGGTGCTAAATCTATCAAGTGTTTTCGTCATACCCTTGTCCTGTCTAGCGCTGAAGTCTAAAGACCAAGCCGGTCCAACTTAACCTGATGTACGTGTACGATTAAGCCAACTGTATTTTTTCTATTGTCGCGGTTGCGGCACCACGGTAAGCGGTGACTTCTAATTCAACCTTATATTCGCTGGACCCTAATGGGGGTGAGGTAACCGTCGTCGCGGGATCAATTCCTCTGAATTTAGTGCCAATAAAGTCCATCACGGCCATGGTGTCCGCTGGGTTTTGGATAAACACTCGAGACATGACAACATCCGCTAGGCAAGAGCCCACAGCAGCTAAGGCTGTTTCAATGTTGTCAAACACTTGTTGAGTCTGTAACAGAAGGTCGTCTGCTATTTCTTTAGTATGAGGGTTTCGACCTGCGGTATTGGATACATAAATCCAATTATCGACCGCGACAATGCGGGAATAACTGGCCGCTTCTTCGAATTTAGATCCGGTTTTCACTTTCGTAATATGCGTCATTGGATTACCTGATTACACAGAAAAGAAACATGAAGAGCATAAGAATCAAGGCTTATGCCCTTCTGAGATTTGAGTGGACTAGCGAAGCTCTGGGGTATCCCAAAGATTCAGTTTCACGCCAATATTGTTCTCTACTGCATTACGGTAAATTTTAGTCGCCCAAGCCACGTCTTCCGTTGGTAATCCACCCACAGATAAAATAATAATTTCTTCTTCATTGTTACGGCCTGGGGCGGCACCTGCAGCAATGGCGCCTAGATCTTCTAGGCTATCCTTGTTCATCAGCCCTTCTTCAACCATGTCTAAAAAGCGGCAACCAATGATAGGAATGTACATATGGGAAGGCTTTGGAGCTTCTTCATACCATGCGTCGTATAACCCTGGATTATCCAGTACTTTGCGCACATCATCTTGTTCAAGCCCTGCGTCTAAACGGCAATAAGCTGGCATCGAAATGTACGCCCCTGTTTTAACCCATTCCCGTTTTACAATTGGGTAAGTCGATACATCCCCGGTTTCCCCTGAATTACAATAGGTCACGATATCAGAGTCCCGAACCACTTCTTCTAGGGTATCTACCACTTGAACATTGGTAATTTGTGGAAAGGTGACATTTACCCAAGTTAAAAAGTCATCCAAACTCTTCTGCCCACGCCCTTTCACTTTTAATGTATCAATCTGCGGACAAACCGCCATGAAGGCTGCTACAGAAGTTTTTCCCATCACTCCAGGGCCCAAAAGACCAATAACTTTTGAATCCTTACGTGCTAAATGACGCGCTCCCACTCCCGGTACGGCCCCAGTACGGTAAGCCGACAACAAATTAGCAGACATATGAGCTAACGGCGCACCAGTATCAACATCGTTTAGTGTCATCATTAAAATAGAACGTGGTAAACCTCTTTCACGATTCGCTATATTTGATCCGTACCATTTCACACCACAAGTTTGGTAGTCACCTCCTAGGTACGCAGGCATCGCCATCAAACGACGATCCGGAGTGTGATGTGGCATATTAGGAATGTCTGTTTTTTCAGGAAAAGTGACCATGGCGCCATGGGAATCATTGTTGGCACCCGCCATGCGATAATCCCCCTTATAAAGCAGCGCAAACATTTCCTCCATGGTATCAACACAAGTCGGCATGTCGGTTACGCCCGCCTTGATCATGTCTTGCTCGGAAAGATAAATGAAATCAATTTTTGTATTGTCAGACATAGCATCACCTAAATATAAGATTGAATTAAATTCTGCTAATTAAGAGTAATCTTTATAAAAACCTAATATTTAACAAAGAAACCCAGCAGGCATTTCGATATTAGTAATACGACTTTATTAGGTATTGTATTTTTGGGACATGCCTATTTATATTTTATAAAAATTATTTGGCACTTAATTTGCTAGGGTTCTTTATTGTTTTAAATAACGAGTGTGAGCCATGTCTACTCATTTATTGCTATCACATCTAAAAAGCATTCGCTCTAAACAGCCTTGGTTAGTGTTAAGTGCCGCTCAGAAGTTTTCATTGTGTCACTCGGACAATGCGTCTATTTCGCACTTTTATAGTTTTGAGGTTAGCGACCAAGAGGAATCGGTATTTGCCATACCAGATGGTTGCGTTGATATTCTGTTTGATTGCGACAGCAGCCACCCAAGTGCAGAAGTTTATGGCACTCCACTGGAAGCTACCTGTATCGATTTAGCCGCTGGGCATCGCTATTTTGGGGTGCGTTTTACAGCGGGTATGATGCCAGATTTTCTGGCCACTTCGGCGCAAGAACTGGTGAGCACAAAACAGACATTATTAGACATAAATCCTGATACAAATCAGTTATTTGAAGAAATAGTAAACACAGAAAACTTTGTTCAACAAGTCTCATACTTTGAGCAATTTTATGACTGTCAGATAGCAAGGAAATGCTCCGCAACCACCGCTCAGGTGATACAAAGTATTTATGCGAATAATGGCAATATAAAGATACAAGACATGGAAGCACTGACTGGCTATACAAGGCGCACAATACAGCGCTTGTTTGTTGATGATGTTGGTGTCACACCTAAGCTGTTTAGTCGCATCGTGCGCTGCCAATCCGCAGTCTACAATATCAATCACAGCGATAATATTGAGCTTTCCGATCTTGCTTTTAGCCTAGGTTTTAGTGACCAGTCACATTTCCAAAAAGAGTTTAAAAAGTTAGTTCATGCAACCCCTATGCTTTACCAAAGCAGCGTAAAACAAGAGAGCTACATTAATAGAATTCAATATATTTAACCAACAAATGTTCCAAAAAAGAGCACAAAAACAACAAAACACCAAAACAGTGCAGACGAAAACTTTTGAATTAAAATGATTTTCACAATCGGGTTTTGATTTTTTATATTATATAAACGCCATCTCTATTTTCTTTTTTATAAACCTCTTTCATACCTAATCATTTATTTTAAGCAAAAAAAAGCCCCAGCTTTTTACAACTGGGGCAACACTCAACGACTATCACAAAAGAACGCTTTACTCTTGCTTATCATCTAAAACCCGCATCATCTTCAGGTTTTAGACCATTACTCGTCATTCAACTTGCTCTAAGGGAGAGAACAAGCTTTCTGGGATGAGGTTATTATAAAACGCTTTTTTGTCAGTGTGTGTCAGAGGGTTGACACCTCTTAGTAAATCTTGTCAGGCCGCTGTCAGCAAAGTTTCTTTTTATTGCTTGAATCAGCACGGTTGGCCAATCAACAAAAAAGACCTGATGCGTTTTGCTCTAAAATGCAGCCATTAATACGACATTTCTAGCTCATAAATAGCATCGTTAAAGGTTTCCATTTTTTCTTGCATCACTTGCTGGGCATCTGCCAAGCCTTTGTTATAAAAGGTTGCTGCAAAATTATCTGTGATAAAGTCCAATAAGAACTCCGCCTCAAAGGCCCCAACTGACAGGTCGAACTCCTGCTCTAAATAGGCTTTTAGCTGGTCCGTCATTTTGACTTTATCGGCGCTATCTAACGTTAATTTGCTCATTATTCTTCTCCATTAAGCGTAATAACAAGCGAACGCTCGCCACCATAATCTCGATGTTCTCCCAAATAAACGCCTTGCCAGATTCCCATATTAAGAGCGCCGTTGCTGATTGGAATCTGTACACTGGCCCCGAGCAGACTAGTCTTTATGTGAGCGGGTAAATCGTCATCGCCTTCGTCATTGTGACGGTAATAGGACTCTCCTTCTCGCACGGTTCGGTTAAAATAATTTTCGAAGTCTTCGCGCACTGTGGCATCCGCGTTTTCATTGATGGTCAGCGAGGCCGAAGTATGCTGAATAAAGACATGACATACCCCTATTTTCATCCTTTTTAACTCTGGCATAGCGCGCACAATATCGTCCGTGATCAAATGAAAACCTCTTGGCTTGCTGGGCAGCCTAATTTCTTTTTGATACCACATAATTCCCCCATGATGACTCAAGACAAAAAAATAACCCCATAGGAATGTCGTCTGTGAGCATTCCGATGGGGTTATCTTATCTTCTCAAGTTTTCACGCCTCTTGCATGCCTCTGCTGGCATTAATTCCTTACGAGTGTGTATGACTAAGCGACGGGTCCCAGTCTTTCCAAATAACCTCACGTCCTTGTTGGCGAATCATTTTGGCAATCTCACCTACCGGGCGCTCATCACTGATTTCAAATTGCTCTAAGGCCTGTTGCGCGTCTTCGGCATACCCGCCAGGCTGCGTTTTGGATTCGGCACTCATCGTAGTGAAGCCCATCCGCACCGCATGATTTCGAAATTCAGCGGACTCACGCGTAGACAGGCTCATTTCTAAATCCGCATCAAACAAACGCCACGCCGCAATCAATTGCACCAGTTGACGATCAGAAATCACTGATTTAGGCACTATGCCGCCTTCGCAAGGACGAATGCGAGGAAACGCCACGCTAAAACGACTGCGCCAATAACGCTTTTGAAGGTGACGAAGATGCTTAGCCATCATGATGGAATCGGTACGCCAATCTTCTAAGCCCAGCAACACCCCTAAGCCGATTTTATGGATGCCGGCTTGTCCTATTCGATCTGGCGCGTCGAGACGATAATTAAAATCGGATTTATTGCCCCGTAGATGATGCTCTAAATACGTCTGCCGGCGATAAGTTTCCTGATAGACCAATACCGCATCCAAACCAATACCTTGCAGAGTTTTATACTCTTCAGCCTCTAATGGCTGAACCTCCATAGAAAGCTGACTAAAGTGCGGTTTAATCAATGGAATCATGCGTTCAAAGTAGGGCATGGATACCTTGTTCGTCTCGCCTGTGACCAACAAAATACTATCAAAGCCTTTGCCTTTTATGGCGGCGATTTCTTTTGCGAGCTGTCCTTCGTTTAAAGTCAGTCGCTTAATCGCATTGCTCATGGAAAAGCCACAATAAGTGCATTCGTTGGCACAGGTGTTAGACAAATACAAAGGAGCAAACAAACTCACCGTATTACCAAAACGCTGTTGTGTCAGCTGTTCTGACTTTGCCAGCATTTGCATCAAATAAGGCTCTGCGGCGGGGGAAATTAGCGCCGCAAAATCCTTGATATCGAGTCGTTTTTTGGCGAGTGCGGCTTTCACATCTTGCTCATTAATAGACTCATGCAATAACGCAGTTTGCTGCCACGATTGAGACGCCAGTACGGAACTAAATTGCCCTTCAACCTCGGGACTTTGTGGGCAGATATGAAGTCGTTTCACCGCGCTCATGACAAGCTACCAACAAAGTCCGTAAAAGGGCTCGACGCTTGCGCCTGCTGACGCTTTTCACCCAAGCCCGATTCATACGCCAAGCGCCCTGCCTCTACCGCCATTTTAAAGGCCAAACTCATTTGCGCCGGGTTCTGCGCCACCGCCATGGCCGTATTCACCAACACGGCATCGGCGCCCATTTCCAATGCCAACGCGGCATCCGATGGCGCGCCAATGCCCGCATCAACGATCACAGGTACCTGACTTTGCTCAATGATAATGTCCAGAAAAGGCTTACTCGCTAAGCCCATATTAGAGCCAATTGGCGACCCAAGTGGCATCACGCATTGACACCCCACTTCTTCCAATCGCTTGCACAACACAGGATCAGCGTGCACATAAGGCATCACCACAAAGCCTTGTTTCACAAGCTCTTCAGCCGCCGCCAATGTTTCTATCGCGTCCGGCATTAAATACCTTGGGTCAGGGTGAATTTCTAACTTGACCCAGTTTGTTTCCAGCGCTTCTCGTGCTAATTGTGCGGCAAACACCGCTTCTTTTGCCGTGCGAGCCCCTGAGGTATTAGGCAAAAGCTTAATACCATGCTGCTGTAACGGCTGCAGAATATTGTCACTTTGATGTTTCAAATCCATACGACGTAAAGACAAAGTCACCAGTTCACTACCACTGGCGTTAATCGACGCCATCATCGCATCGGCGCTGGCGTATTTGCCAGTGCCAGTAAATAAGCGCGATGAAAACTCATGACCTGCAATCATTAAAGATGACACATTAACCCCCTGCAATGGATTCAAAAATAAACACATTCATATCGCTTTCAAGCATGGTTGTTGCCCACACACTTTTAGGCACCACGGTTTGATCAATGGCCACTGCAATGCCTTGAGACGGCTTATCCAGTTGATGCAATAAATCCATTACCGTCTTTCCCAAAAAGGACAGTGGACTGTCGTTCACATAAAGCGTGATCTCGTTACTCATCAAAAGCCGCCTTTTCTGTTTGATACAAAGACAATAAGTCCCGTGTGGCTTGCACTGGGTTATCGGCTTTGGTGATCGCGGTCACCAAGGCCACACTGTCGACCCCTGTTTTTAACACGGGCGCCACACGTTCGGCATTAATGCCACCAATGGCCACCGTCGGATACACTCCTTTTAACAAGGAGGCATAGAAGCCTAAGCGTACAAGACCTTGCGGCTGCGACGGCATGTCCTTGGTTTGAGTAGGGAAAATATGACCCAAAGCAATGTAACTAGGGTGAATCTTCATCGCATTGGCAATTTCAAAATAACCATGAGTGCTGATGCCCAGCGCCAAGCCTGCTTGACTAATGGCACTCAAATCCGCCACCGCTAAGTCTTCTTGGCCAAGATGTATCCCAAAAGCGCCATGCTCAATGGCTTTTTGCCAGTAATCATTAATAAAGACCTGAGCCTGATAACGCTTACCCAGTGCCACAGCGCCTTTAATTTGGCTGTCTAACGTTGAAACGCTAGGGTCTTTGATTCGCAGCTGAGCTGTGGTCGCGCCATTTTCGAGCACCAATTCCAGCCAAGCGAGCGAATCTACCACCGGATACAAACCAAATTTCTGCATATCGATAGCAGTAAATGACAAATCACTCACGTCTGCGGACGCCACTGAACTGAGCGCTGTGATGCTGGGCAAATACTGAGTGTGTTTCGGCCAACCTGCACAGCCCTCGAGATCACTGGCCAAATAGGTCTGGCCCATAGTGATGGCATCCAAGGTGTCATAACCATGGGCTAAGAAGCAGGCCAACGAAAAGGTACGGGCGTCTTGTTGAGTTTGCGATAATTTCTGATGATGCGCCGCAAGGGAAAAACCGCACGATTTCTGGTTCGCTATCAAGCACAGCGCTCCGCTCTGCTCATCGCTCAAAAGCCAGCTGGCCTCAGAGACAGAAAGCCAAGGCTGCAACGCAGTGTTAATGTCCGTTACTGACCCTGTGTTAAGGCATTCTACCAAGCAATCAAGCTGACGCTTGGGCGCCACAATGAGATCTGTGTTGGTTATCAATTCCGTTAAAAAACGATGGCAATTCACATTGGCATTGACCTCAGCGTTCAACACCACACTAACCGACGGCAACAAAGCTTTGATTTGCTTAAGCCATTTAGCACAACACACCACCAACTCATTTGATGGTAATGAATGCAAATAAATAACATCTGGCATCGATTGATCAAGCAAGCTTTGCCATTGGTCATCAAACTGCGCAAACGAACAAGAGACGCTTGACGGCTCGGCTTGCCGATACGTGTCTATATGCTTTACAACACACTTTAAATGCTCAGCAACCGTGGCTGACAAGGCGCGCGAACAGGCCGTAGCCTGTCGCGCGCCAACTTGCCAAATAACCGGAAGTTGATTCATAGTCGTTCCTCGGCTTACGCCAATTTATCTGTCGTTAATTTATCTGTCGTTAAGTAAACATCACTGCCTAGTTCACGAAACTGTTCTGACATTTTTTGCATCCCTGTTTCTGCCTCATGCTCAGCCGCAACAGCCGCTTGATCTTCTAAGCCTTTTGCGTAATCACGCACTTCTTGAGTGATTTTCATTGAACAGAATTTCGGTCCGCACATCGAACAAAAATGCGCCACCTTGCCCGATGCCTGAGGCAAGGTTTCATCGTGATAAGCCCGCGCCGTGTCTGGGTCCAGAGCAAGGTTAAATTGATCTTCCCAGCGAAACTCAAAACGCGCCTTAGATAAGGCGTTGTCGCGCACTTGAGCACCTGGATGGCCTTTTGCTAAATCGGCTGCATGAGCCGCAATTTTGTAGGTGATCAAGCCTTCTTTGACGTCTTCTTTATTGGGCAAACCCAAATGTTCTTTTGGCGTCACGTAACACAGCATGGCACAGCCATACCAGCCAATTTGTGCGGCACCAATGCCCGACGTAATGTGATCATAGCCAGGGGCGATGTCTTGTGTCAGCGGACCTAAGGTATAAAATGGCGCCTCATGACAATGCTCTAATTGCTCCGTCATATTTTCTTTGATCAGTTGCATTGGCACATGCCCAGGGCCTTCGATCATCACTTGCACATCGTATTCCCAAGCCACTTTCGTCAACTCACCCAAAGTACGCAGTTCTGACATTTGGGCTTCATCGTTGGCGTCCATAATCGAGCCTGGGCGTAACCCATCGCCCAATGAAAGCGACACATCGTAGGCGGCACAAATTTCACAAATGTCGCGAAAACGTTCATACAAGAAGCTTTCTTGATGATGAGCCAAGCACCACTTCGCCATAATGGAGCCACCACGAGACACAATGCCCGTTAAGCGTTTGGCGGTCATTGGTACAAAACGCAACAGCACACCCGCGTGAATGGTGAAGTAATCCACCCCCTGCTCCGCTTGTTCGATCAAGGTGTCTTTGAATACTTCCCAATTTAGCGCTTCGGCAACGCCATTTACTTTTTCTAACGCTTGGTAAATCGGCACAGTACCGATCGGCACAGGCGAATTACGCAAGATCCACTCTCGGGTTTCATGAATGTTTTTACCGGTCGATAAATCCATCACGGTATCGGCGCCCCAACGGGTTGACCAGACCAATTTTTCGACTTCCTCTTCAATCGACGAGGTCACGGCTGAGTTACCAATGTTGGCGTTCACTTTCACCAAAAAGTTACGACCTATGATCATTGGCTCGCTTTCAGGGTGATTAATATTGGCGGGGATAATGGCGCGCCCAGCGGCGACTTCATCACGAACAAACTCAGGGGTAATGCGTGTTTGAATGTTTGCACCAAAACTTTGGCCGGGATGCTGCTTCAGCAACAATTCGCTTTTTATCGCGTCTAGATTTTGATTTTCACGCAGCGCAATGTATTCCATTTCTGGTGTCACAATGCCTTGTCTAGCGTAATGCATTTGAGTGACACACTTGCCTTTACGGGCTTTACGAACAGTTAGCAGGTTCTGAAAACGCAGGGACTCTAGAGCAATATCACTTAATCGTGCCTTAGCAAATTCTGACGACACCATGGGTAATTCATCCGTGTCGTCTCGACGTTCAATCCAAGGAGCGCGCATGGGAGCCAACCCTTGGTGGACATCAATATTGGCTTCAGGATCGGCGTAAGGGCCTGAGCAGTCATAAACGTAAATCGCTTCATTTGGCTCAAACGTTAAGTTGTCTGGGTCTGATCCGATCGGCGTATCTGTCAGATTGATTTTGCGCATAGGCACACGAATAGAGTCTTCTGAGCCGGTTAGGTAAATACGCTCAGAGGCAGGAAAAGGCCTTGCTTGCAATGACTCAATAAAAGATTTGGCGTCAAGGCGTGCTTGATCGCGTGTTTTTTTGGTGGTTTTTTGTGGTGTCGACATAAGCAGTTCCTACTAAGAAAAAAATAGAGAATTGCTTGTCTGGGGTGCTGTCTTACGAAACAAAAGCCCGTTATTTAGGCGTTTTATATCGCAAAAAAGATGAGTCCTGTGGATCTGTTTGAATGAGGAAAAATGACGCGACATCAATCGAACAAAATACACAGGAGTTCATTTGATGCAGATAAGAAAATGGAGACTTTCTTGTTTCCTACGCGGGTCTTAACCCGATCAGGTTCTGCGGATCCCGCACTAAATATGCGATCTCAGCCAAATGGCACTCCGACAAGTGCCAACGAGTATACTCAGTCTTAATCTAATGTAAACACTCAGTGCTCACATTAGATTCGACCAAACGATCAAGAAAAAATGCTACTCGCCTTGCATTTCCAAGGCCATTTTATAGAGGTGATTTTTCTTCTCTCCGGTTAATTTTGCCGCCATCGACGCGGCTTGTTTAACAGGTAAATCTTCCAAAAGAATGCCCAAGATACGCTTTGATTCGAGTTCTTTTTCGTCGCCGCTTTCTTGAATAAAGCTCAGCATGACAACAAACTCACCGCGCATCTGGTTTGCGTCGGCATCAAACATAGCAAGAATTTCTGCGGCTGTGCCCGACAAAAAGGTCTCGAACGTTTTGGTTACTTCACGGGCAAGGACCAATCTAGCATCATCCCCGTAAACATTTAAAACATCCTTAATTGAATCATAAATACGGTGCGTGGATTCATAAAAAACCACCGTACCAGTTTGTTTTTTCCATGACTCAAACAAGTCGCAGCGTGCTTTTGACTTTGCTGGGACAAACCCTGCAAAAAAGAACTGATCCGTTGGTAAGCCCGAAGCACACAAGGCAGAAATCAAAGCACAAGCACCAGGCACTGGTGTCACTGTTAAGCCGCGAGCACGCAAGAAACTGACAATGTGGTAACCCGGATCAGAAATAAGTGGCGTACCGGCATCCGATACTAGGGCAACATTCTTCCCCTCTTCCAACAAGCTAGCGACGTACTCAGACTTGTCTTTTTCATTATGATCGTGGATCGAAAAAAGTTTGGCTTCGATGCCAAAATGATTCAACAATCGACGGGTGTGACGAGTGTCTTCTGCCGCAATATAGTCTACATCGCGTAAAGTTTTTTCAGCTCTTATACTAAAATCATCAAGATTGCCTATTGGGGTTGCAACTATGTAGAGCGTCCCCCTCACATCATCTGAACTATGTGCTACCATATTGCCTCTTTTATCTGTCATTTTATGAGCTTATGAGCCTAATTAATCTTCGCATCATATCATTAACCGTCTGTACATTTCTGCTAAGTGCTTGTAGCTCGACGAATTTAAATAGATCGCAGGGCACTTTACCGCAATATACACCGCCAAGTAGTCAAGAAAGCACCGCGCCTGACAGCATCTACCATCCGTATCAAGCGCCAAAAGAATTGGTGACCGCGTACGACAACGCGCTGCAATTTTACAAAGACGGTGAGTATCAAAATGCTCACGATACCTTGGGTGAGAAAATACTCATTACGCCCTCTCGCATCCAATTTAAGGCGTCTTTATTAGCGTCTTTGATTGCCGCAAAACTGGACGATCCCATCAAGGCCATGGCGTTATTAACACAAGCCAGCCAACTGGATTCTGCCCAAGAGCCGAGCAATCAAATTCAGCTTAATGAAACCAAAGCCATCGTGTTGGAACACACAGGGCATTGGTCACAAGCCATTACACTCAGGCTTTCACTAGATGACTCTTTGACGGGTGATGACAAAGCGTATAACCAAGCCGCGTTGTGGGCCAGCATTCAAAACCTGACCGACACCCAAGTGCAAGGGCTCGAGCAAAGCTCGCAACCTAATCTAGAGGGTTGGCTCACGATCAGCAAAATATTGCGCAATCAAACCCTATCGATTGAACAACAACTCACTCAATTCCAACACTGGCAAGCACAATACCCAGAACACCCTGCGGCGCTTAATCCACCACTGGATTTTAAAGTGATCGCCAAGCTGGGTGAAATGGCGCCAAAGAAAATCGTCCTAATGTTGCCAATGAGCAACAAACTGGAACGTGCATCCCAAGCGATAATCGATGGTTTTTTCTCCGCCTATTACCATCAGAAAACCAAACGAGCTGATATTTCTATTATCGACACCGACAGCTACCCAAACATAGCTGATGCACTCGCGGCAGCAAACGCGCTGCATCCTGATGTGATTATTGGGCCTCTTAAAAAGAGCAAGGTCGCACGCCTTAGCCAATTAACATTGAGCCACCCTGTTATTGCGCTAAACCAACTGGGCACCAATGCTTATGTTAATAACCTCTTCCACTTCTCGTTAAGCTCCGAAGACGACATTCACGAACTGATCCATTTCGCGAAGCAAGCCGGAGCGAAAAAAGCCGCTATTTTGAGCACCCAAAGCACTTGGGCATTAAGACAAGCGGATGAATTTTTACAAGCGGCCAAGAAAGAAAACATTAGCGTTGCCGCTAACCTTTCTTATAAAAACGCCTCACGAGACCGTCAAAATACGGTACAAAAACTGTTACTGGTGAATGAGAGCAAGCGTCGCATCGCCCTCATTCAGCGCTGGACAGGGGAACAAGTGGACAGTGTTACAAGACCTAGGCAAGATTTAGACTATGTGTATTTTGTTGGCAAACTGAGCGATGCAAAACAAGTTCGCCCTTTGCTGGATTACTACTTTGCCAAAAGCATCCCTATGCTGGCCAGCAGTACGCTTAACGATACGCCACCAGAGCGCAATATAAATTTTAGCGACATTGAGCGCATCCTATTTACAGAAATCCCGGCCATCGCCCAAAAAAGCAGTCTACTTGATGAAGTCTCAACAGACCGAGATTCTAATATTCTGCGCCGTTTGTACGCGCTCGGAGCGGACGCCTATTTACTCGCTAACCGCTACCCTTTGTTTGTACAACTAAAAAGTACGCGACTTTCTGCTAATACAGGCATTATTACCATGGATAAAAATGGTATATTCCATAAACGACCTGAGATTATGACTTACCGAAAAGGAAATTTGGTTAATGCCGTCAGTACTCAATTTTTTCACAAGGAAGAAACGGAACTCCCCGAAGAATAACGGGGAGAAAGCCGAGCAAGCGGCTGAGCTTTATTTACAGCAGCAAGGATTGCGACTGATCGATAGGAATTTCCACAGTCGCATGGGAGAAATTGATCTCATTTTCCTAGACAATGATACCTATGTGTTCGTCGAGGTGCGCTTTCGCGCCAACGCATCGCATGGCAGCGCCGCAGAAAGTCTCAATCCGTCAAAGCTTAAAAAAGTCAGATTGACCGCGGACTACTGGTTACAACAAAACAATAAATCAACAAATGCCTGTCGTTTCGACGCCATATTGTTTGATCAAGAAATAGACACTCAACATTTAACTTGGCTTAAAGCAGTATTTTAACCATTATGGATTTTCAAGAAGCGATCTACACTCAATTTGCCCAAAGTTTTGAGGCTCAGCAACAAGCACTAGAAAGCTTGCCCCCTTATATAGAACACGCGGCTCGAGTCATTTTCTCAAGCGTCGCTTCTGGCGGTAAAGTAATTTGTGTGGGAAACAGCACAGGCTCACATTTGGCTCAGTATTTTAGTACTCTGATGTTAGATCGGATGGACAGAGAGCGCCCCGGCTTGCCAGCCATCAACCTAAGCGGCGATGGCGCCGCCCTACTCGCAATCACTCACAGCGACAGCTACCATGACGTTTTCTCTAAGCAGATAACCGCCATTGGCAACCCTGGTGATATTTTGTTTGTGATTGCCAATCGCGGTAACACCTCGCCCATCATTCAAGCCATCCAAGCGGCCCACGAGAGAAAAATGAACATTGTGGCGCTGACCAGCCCAGAAGCCAAAAACGTGTCTTCTTTGACCTCTCGTGACGACACAGAAATTAAAATCAACCTACTTGGCACCGCCCGTGTTCATGAATGCCAAATTACCGTTATCCACACCTTGATTGATTTACTCGAACGTCAACTGTTTGGTTACGACGAATAAATCACGCCTTTTTTTCAAACACAAAAACACCGCTAAAAAATACCAAAAAAAAGAGCCTCACGTGAAGCGCCCCATGTTGGTTATCCAACCACCAGGAGCGACTTCATGCGCAGGCTCTTCTTTTATCTGACATTGTCTTATTTCTGCGTTTAGTCGCGAATTCAGACTATTTGACCACTTTTAATGTGAACGCTTTCTTTTCAGGTTTCGGTGGCGTTGGCTCTGTTGGCCCTTCTGGAAACTCTTCGTCAGGAAACACAAAACCGTCGCCATTTTCTTTGGCGTAAAGGGCTAAGGCCGCCTTCATAGGAACATACACCTGCATAGGCTTACCACTAAAGCGCGCTTCAAAAGACACCGCGTCTTTGTCCATAATCAAATGACGCACGGCAGACATGCTGATATTCAATACAATCTGACCGTCTTGCACAAACTCTCTTGGTATTACAGCACCTTCGTGGTCTGCATCAACCAAAAGGTAAGGCGTCATATCATTGTCGGACACCCACTGATACGCCGCGTTCAGCAAATAAGATCTTTTAGGTAACATTACAACTCCCATGGTTCTCACCTTTATAAACAAGGCAAAACCGATATTCGATATTTTACTTTACGTCAAATTCGATCAGCGCCATAACAGTGCATAACCGATACTATCTTTTCGTTGTTCAGCAAACAATTTGTACAAAAAAGGAGCCATACAAGCTCCTTTTTCACATCAAATACCAGACAAATTAGTCTAGGCGCATTTCTTGTTCTGCTTCAGATAGGCTCTCTTTGAATGACTCACGAGAGAAAACCAAGTCCATATACTTATGCAGTGAAGCCGCTTGGTCTTTTGGAATGTCTACGCCCAACGCAGGCAAACGCCATAAGATAGGCGCAAGACAACAATCAACAATCGTAAACTCATCACTCATAAAGTAAGGTTTTTCTTCAAAAATTGGTGATACGCTGATTAAGCCTTCACGCAATTCTTTTTGTGCTTGCGCCACTGCTTCTTTGTCTTTACTAGAAAGAATCAAATCAACCAATTTCGCCCAGTCACGCTGAATGCGGTACATGTACAAACGGCTTTCTGCACGAGCAACAGGGTAAACAGGTAATAGAGGCGGATGAGGAAAACGCTCATCTAAATATTCCATCATTACGTTTGGCTCATAAAGAACCAAATCACGATCTACTAAGGCTGGCAATTCATTGTATGGATTCACATCAGCCAATTCATCTGGCTTATTGAATGGGTCCACATCAATGATGTCAACAGTAACGGCTTTTTCAGCCAGCACGATACGTACTCGATGACTGTAATGATCTTCGCCATCGGAGAAGAACGTCATTGAAGAGCGCTTAGCAATAACACCCATGTATAACCCCTATCTTAAAAACAACACAAGCCCAAAAGGGCAAACTAATAAAATGGCCAATCAACTCGTCTTGTTAAGACTCACTGACCAGTCGATAATTTTATGCAAGATCCCGCCAAAACTCTCGCTTTAGCAGATAAGCAAAAAGCACAAACAAACCAATAAAAAGCAGCACTTTCAATCCAAGAGACTCCCTGTCCGACCGCGAAGGGTCTGAAGTGTAAGCCAAAAAATTCGCGATATCATACGCCACTTTTTTAAACTCTTGATCTGTCAGTTGACCTTTTTTTATTCCATCAACAATACCACATTTTGAATCACTCAATAGAGTCGATAATGAATACTTGCCATTAAAGGCATTCGCTGCTTCCTCGCAGCGCAGCTGTCTCTCCCCCTGCAAATGTTCTAACACATTTGGCATCATGGAATCTGGAGAAACACTATTATTCACACCAAAAGGGCGCGTTTTATCCTGATAAAATCCCTGCAAGTAGCGATAAATCCAATCTGGACTATGGCGACTCGCGGCCAGCGATAAATCCGGCGGAACAACACCAAACCAAGCCTTAGCGTCCGATTTTGTCATTGTTGATGTAATTTGGTCGCCTATTCTAGCATATTTCGGCAATAAATTTTCGGCAAATAACGATTTAGGAATAGTTAAATCTTCTGCGACTCGACTATATCGTACATATTGCAATTGATGACAACCGGAACAATAGTTTGAATACAAAGCAAAACCGCGCTGTAAGGACGGGAGGTCACCGGCATCAGGGGTTATTTTATCCAAAGCCGCGGTTTCTGCTAGCGCCAAAGGCACACTTAATAAGAAACACAACGCTAAAATAACTTGTCGCCAGATAAGCTTCATTTACTGCACCCTTTCTGGAACAGGCAAGGTCGTTTCATAGCGAGAATACCAAGGCATTAACAAGAAGTAAGCAAAATACAGCACACTACACAACTGCGCGATGCCCGTCGAAAGCGCGCTAACAGGCAGACTCCCAACCAAACCCAAGAGCACAAAGCTGAGACAAAACAGCATCAAGAAAAGCTTACTTAATCGACCTTTATAACGAATGGATTTCACAGGGCTTTTGTCCAGCCATGGCAAAGCAAAAGGCACAACCACCGCAGACACCATAACCAAGGCCCCTAAAAATTTGGCATCTAAACCAAACAACGAAAAAGTCACTGCCCGCAACATGGCGTAAAAAGGAGTGAAATACCAGAGCGCAGCAATATGCTCAGGCGTCTGCAGCCGATTGGCAGGCTCCAAATTGGCCTTCTCTAAAAAGTAACCGCCCATAGTCGGAAAAAAGAACACCACAATACAAAACAAAAACAAGAACACACCGATGGCCAAAACCTCTTTGCTTACAAAGTACGGCGCAAAAGGAATCGTATCCAAAGGAACGCCGTTTTGGTCTCGGTGCTTCTTAATGTCTATGCCCGCAGGGTTATTGGACCCCACGTGTCGCAACATGGAAAGGTGCAAAAAAACCAACAACAAAAGCAACAACGGAAAGGCAATCACATGCAAAGCATAAAAACGCTTTAGCGTTACGCCAGAGACAAAATAATCCCCTCTGACCCACTCTTGCAAACTCGTGCCCACCACAGGAATACTGCCAAAAATAGAGGTAATCACTTGCGCGCCCCAATAAGACATTTGCCCCCATGGCAACAAATACCCCAGAAAACCCTCGATCATGATGACAAAATATAAAGTCATCCCGAACAACCAAACAAGCTCTCTCGGTTTTTGATAAGAGCCATACAACAAGCTGCGCAAAACATGAAAATACAACACAATAAACAGCGCTGAGGCGCCCGTGGTATGCAGGTAGCGAATCAACCAGCCATAAGGCAGGTCACGCATAATATATTGGATCGATGCAAACGCCTTCTCAGGTGAAGGCTCATAACTCATGGCCAACCAAATCCCAGTGAGCAACTGATTCGCCATCAAGACGAGAGCCAGCACCCCAAACACATACATAAGATTGAGGTTTTTAGGCACATGATATTCGGTGAAATGCTTCTTATACAAAGACTTAATAGGAAAGCGCTCGTCTAACCAATCCACCACACCACGCAATACCGCCATTAGGCCTTAACCTCACGGCTAACGCCAATTTCAATCACCGTGTCGGTTTTATAAAAATAAGGCGGCACTATTAAATTCGCTTGCGCAGGATAATGCTTGTACGCCCTTCCCGCCAAATCAAAACGAGAGCCATGACATGGACAAACAAAGCCGCCCTTCCACGATGCATCCAAATTTTTAGCGGCGCGGTCAGGGCGATACGTTGGTGAGCACCCTAGGTGCGTACAAATACCTATCAATACGGATATTTCAGGCTTGATCGAACGATAGGTATTTTGCGCATAGCTAGGTTGTTGATCTTTTTGCGAAGAGGGGTCCACCAGCTGAGCGGTTAAACTGGCTAAATCAGTGAGATTCTGCGGGGTTCGCTTCACGACCCAGACGGGCTGCCCTTGCCATTCAACGGTCATCTGCTGCCCTAACTCTAGCTTGCTAATATCCACTTGAAGCGGCGCCCCAGCGGCGCGACTCTGGCGACTGGGTTGCCAAGCCGCCACAAACGGCGTTGCAACGCCAACAGCACCCAGGGCACCTAGCGTACAGGTCGAGCCAATTAGAAACTGACGACGCCCTTTATTCACTTCATTTGCCACCAGCGCACTACTCCATCCTAAGCGAGAAACCGACCACATGCTAAGCAGTCCGTTTACTTACTCTTATAACAGGCCATTAAAAGCGGCTTTTTAATCGTTTTTTTCAGTCAAAAGCTCACAGAGTTAATCACATTCTATTCAATAAATGCGCTTAACTCTACGCCTTCTCATTTCTCTTTTTGATAAATTTAGAATAAAAAAAACGCCTGGTGCAAACACACCAAGCGTTTTGATAATCTGAAAACGAAAATTAACGTTTTGAGAACTGAGGACGACGACGTGCTTTGCGTAGACCCACTTTTTTACGTTCAACTTCACGAGAGTCACGAGTAACGAAACCGGCAGAACGTAGAGTGCGGCGTAGTGTTTCGTCGTATTGCATCAATGCGCGAGTGATACCATGGCGGATTGCACCAGCTTGACCAGAAATACCACCACCTTTAACAGTGATGTAAACGTCAAATTTTTCAGTAGCGTCAACAAGTTCAAGAGGCTGACGAACAACCATTTGAGCCGTTTCACGACCGAAGTACTGAGCAAGCGAGCGGTTGTTGATAACTAGGTTACCAGTACCGGCTTTAAGGAACACACGAGCGGTAGACGTTTTACGACGACCTGTACCGTAGTATTGAGTAGCTGACATAATGATCTTCCGTATTAAATGTTAAGGGCTTGAGGCTGTTGAGCAGCATGTGGATGCTCAGTACCAGCGTACACTTTCATTTTCTTGTGCATTGCGCGGCCCAAAGGACCTTTTGGCAACATACCTTTTACGGCGATTTCAAGAACGCGCTCAGGAGCGTGATCAATCAACTTCTCGAAATTCATAGAACGCAAGCCGCCTGGGTAACCAGTGTGGCGGTAGTATTGTTTCGCAGCTGCTTTGTTACCAGAAACGTGAACTTTCTCAGCATTGATAACAACGATGTAATCACCAGTGTCAACGTGCGGAGTGTATTCAGCTTTATGCTTACCGCGTAAACGGCGAGCAATTTCGGTAGCCAAACGGCCTAGAGTTTTGCCTTCAGCATCAACCACGAACCAGTCGCGGCGTACTTCAGCAGGTTTAGCTGTAAAAGTTTTCATCAAAAAACCCTTTCAATACGCGTGTTCAATGACACGCTATACCTATTATTATTGGTTATTAAAGCACTTTCGATTTTTAATAACGTACACTTACCTTCTAAAAAGGCGTGCGGAGTATATAACAGCACGCCTAAAGAATAAAGCCGTAAAGCACTTTTATGGGCGATGTTCTAGTGATAAATAGTCTTCAGATTGCATTTCCAGCAAACGGCTCACGGTACGATCGTACTCAAACGCCAAACGCGTACCAGTATAGATGTCTGGAATCGCAACGTCCGCAGTAATAATCACCTTCACATGACGGTCGTAAAACTCATCGATGAGGTTAATAAAACGGCGCGCCAAATCATCTCGACTGGCGTCCATCTGAGGCAAATTGGCGATCAAGACGGTCGTGTACAACTTAGCGATTTCGATGTAGTCCACCTGACTTCGAGGCCCGTCACATAAGGCCTTCACGTCAAACCACGCCATTGTTTCACAACTTTTCACGAAAGGAATTTGACGCCCTTCGATCTCCACAGCGCCGTTCTCTTCAATGTGCGAGGCATCTGAAATCAAACTCATAAAGCGAGCCGCCAGCACATCATCAGATTCAGCCGTCAGCGGGTAATGGTAAAGCTGAGCCTGCTTCAAGGTTCTCAAACGATAATCAACGCCACCGTCAACATTCAACACCTTGGTGTGCTTATTAACCAGGTCAATCGCAGGCAAGAAGCGCGCACGCTGCAAACCGTTTTTATACAAGCCATCTGGCTCAATATTGGACGTGGCCACCAAGGTGGTGCCATTTTTGAACAGCACTTCCAGCAGACCGGCCAAAATCATCGCATCGGTAATGTCCGTCACAAAAAACTCATCAAAACACAAGACTTGCGCCTTTTCAGAGATTTGCTTGCCCACTATTTCCAATGGATTCTTAACGTGCTCTAGCTTACGCATCTCCTGATGCACCATTTGCATAAAGCGGTGAAAGTGCAAACGCATTTTCTTCTCAGTCGGTAGACACTCAAAAAAAGTATCCATTAAATAGGTTTTACCGCGCCCTACTCCGCCCCAGAAGTACAAACCTGTTTCTACTTCAATCTCTTTCTTCTTACGAAAAAGACCAAACAACCCACCAGAAGGCACCTGATTTTGCTTCGCTACCAATCGATCAAACAAGTCCTGAAGTGCTTCTACTGCTTCTTCTTGCGCTGGGTCGTAATGAAAATCTTCTTTTTCTAAATCCTGTTTATATCGAGTAATAGGCGTCATCGTTGCTCTTTCGTCACAATTAAATTAATAAAGCGTATTCTATCAAATAGATACTTAAACAACACCTAGCAAGGTGTTATCGTGGAGAGGATTTCGGCTATAATAGCCTCTGATTTTTGGGAGCACATTATGAACTTGGAAGAATTCAACATTATTGTTTTTGTTACTGGCGCCATTGTCGGCTTCGCCATTGCCCTTGTATTAAGAAGCATTACCTCGAAAAGCACGGAGAAAGAATCTTCCTCTAGCTCGAATGCCATTACTATCAAGTCCCTGCAACAAGAACTGGATAAGAAACAAGTCATTATCGACAATTTCTTCTCAGACAGTAATGAACATTTATTAACGGCTGAAAAACGTCTAGCAGAGTTGAGAAAAAATCTATCTTCTGGTGCTAGCCAGTTAAGCCATATCGACATACCGGTTTCGATCAACCCTCAAAGCACGCCTGTAGCAGCAGAAGAGGACATCACTGAACCGCCTCGTGATTACGCTCTTAAAAACGACGCTGAGCAAGGCATGCTGAGTGAAGATTTTGGACTGAAGAACAAACCAGAGTCTCTCGAACCCACCAGAGCAATCTAACACACTACTCTCTATCCCACTAAAAAGAGGCTCATGATTAAGCCTCTTTTTTTTACTTTCTTTTCAGGCAACCCTAGGCTGGGTTATCGATATCAATGAATATCGCATCCATTCCGTATTCTTCTTGCAACAAGGTCGCTATTGCCTGCGCGCCAAAACGTTCCGTCGCATGATGCCCCGCTGCCACAAAATGTATGCCTAACTCGCGCGCTATGTGGATCGTTTGTTCAGACACTTCGCCGGTGATAAACACATCCGCACCCGCCAAATAAGCCTGCTCGATATAGCCTTGCGCACCACCAGTACACAGCGCTACCGTCTTAATCTCTTTGCTAGACACAGCCTCAAGCAAAACGTCTCGACCAACCGCCTTTTCCACCAACGCCTTAAAGGCTTGCGTTGTCATCGCTTGAGCCAGCTCACCGACAACCCCAATCGCCTCTTCCAACGGCAGACCCGCTTGCAATGAACGACGCTCGCCCTGCAACCCTAACGCGTCAGCCAACCCCGCATTGTTGCCATAAACAGGATGAGCATCCAGCGGCAAATGGTAGCCAAACAAGTTAATATCGTTTTTGATCAAAGCAGATAAACGACGGTACTTCATACCGGTAATTTCGGGCGCTTCGTTTTTCCAGAAATAGCCGTGATGAACAAAAATCGCATCCGCACCGTGCGCAACCGCCGCATCAATCAGCGCCTGACAAGCCGTCACTCCCGTCACCACACGCTCAATGTTACTTTTCCCTTCCACCTGAAGACCATTGGGCGCATAATCTTTAAATCTGTGCGGACTCAACGTACTATCTAATAACCGTTTAAATTCATTTCGCAGCAAAACAACCTCTATCTATGAATCAGAAAAATCAGTGGACACCACTTATTATCGCCATTCTTCTCGGCACTTGTATAGGGCTTGCAACCTTACTCATTCAAGAAAAAAAGAAAGTGGCAGAAAACAGTTACGCAGCCCCAGTTGAAAAAGCAGCACCCTCTGTCGTCAACATTTACACTCAAGTTTCACCCAAAAACACCCCACTGCAAGACAACCCACTCAACAACCCTACACACCCTCAAACCATCAATTTAGGTTCGGGTGTTATTGTCTCTGCAGATGGCTTTATTCTCACCAACCACCACGTCATTCAAAACGCTCAACGCATTGTGGTTGGCCTACATGATGATCGTCAAATTGAAGCGAAACTGATTGGCTCAGACCCATCGACAGATCTTGCCGTATTAAAAATAACCGTACCCAATCTGACGCCCATCAAGCTCGGCAGAAGCAGCTTAGTTTCCGTGGGCGATAAAACACTCGCCATCGGCAACCCCTTTGGCATAGGCCAAACGGTCACCTCTGGCATCATCAGTGCCAAAGGACGAAACAGCATTGGCCTTAACACCTATGAAAACTTTATCCAGACCGATGCCGCCATTAACCCAGGCAACTCCGGTGGCGCCCTGATCAACCTACAAGGTGAGCTTATCGGCATCAGCTCGGCCATCTACTCTAGCAGCGGCGGTTCTCAAGGAATTGGCTTTGCCACACCAGTTGATGATGCGGTTCAAGTGATGCGCGATTTGATAAAACGCGGTCGCGTTGTGCGCGCCTATTTGGGAATGGATGCGAAAAAAATCACCTCTACACTGGCTAAAAGCTTAGCTTTGCCGGTAGATCACGGATTAATTGTTAGCGAGATAACCAAGGAAAGCCCTGCCGACAAAGCAGGCATTCAGATCGGGGACATCATAGTCAAAATCAACAATGCGACGAGTGACAACCCATTTAAAACACGAAATTTAATTGCTTCAATGAAACCCGGAACGACCATCTCACTACTGGGATACAGAGGAAGACAATCGTACCAAGCCAACATAAAACTAGAAACTCAACCGACCATGCAAAGCATTGATTATTGAGCTAATTCCACTTTTTCTTTTAAACGCTGCAGGCTAATTTCAAAATTACGCCCCGCGATTTTATTTGCAAAAAAGGCCAAGTAAGGACTCAAAAAGCCCGTTCTTAACTGCCCTTCAATTTCCCAATCAACATTCGTTGTGGTGTCATCGCCGCTCACGTAAATCGTGTTATGAACAAGATCCACACCCGCTTTAGGCTTAACATCAAACGCAATGGTGTTTGTGGTAACCGTAGTAAAGGTCAAACTGCCTTTGTCTGCTGAATCATGGTAGGAAATCCCCACTTCATCACCCTGCTGAAAAAAACCCTTATGCAGGTTCACTTGACCACCACTAATAAACATCCAATCAGGTAACGAATCTCCACCCAACAAGGCATTAACAACCACATCGTGCGGCTTATTAACAATAATGCTGCGCTCTACTCGATAATCGGTCGGCAGAAAAAAGCCAAGCACAACAACCGCCAAGATCACTAAGGCCGAAACCCTAGTAATCTTCCGCAATTGGTACAAAGCCTTAGGGTGAGAAGACGACTTCTTACTCACCTTTTACCTCCGATGACTTTACTGCAGACGCATCCACATCGGCCAAAATACGATACTCTGCCGACATAGCGTGCGCTTCTAACGACTCACCACGCGCCAGAGGAGACGCTATTTTTGCCAGATCACTGGCACCTTGTGGCGAACAATTAATCAAGGAGCTGCGCTTTTGAAAATCATAAACACCCAGCGGAGAGGAGAAGCGCGCAGTGCCCGATGTCGGTAACACGTGGTTAGGCCCAGCACAATAATCACCCAATGCTTCTGGCGTATGACGCCCCATAAAAATGGCACCCGCATGGCGAATTTTTTCAGACCATTTCTCAGGTTCATCAATCGACAATTCAAGGTGCTCTGCCGCCACCACATTGGCAATGTCCATTGCCTCATCCAGGTCTTTTACATGGATGAAAGCCCCACGATTTTCTAAAGAGACTTTAATGATCGCTTGGCGACTCTGCGCTTCAATCAATCGCTCCATAGAGGCTTTAACGTCTTGAATGAATGCTTTATCTGGCGTAATCAAAATAGACTGTGCATCTTCATCGTGCTCAGCTTGCGAGAATAAATCCATCGCAATCCAATCCGGATCCGTCTTACCATCGCAAACCACTAGAATTTCCGATGGCCCTGCAATCATGTCGATACCAACCGCACCAAACACCATGCGCTTCGCCGTTGCCACAAAGATATTACCAGGCCCTACGATCTTATCGACCTTAGGCACAGTGTCCGTACCATAAGCCAACGCCGCGACCGCTTGCGCACCACCAATGGTAAACACGCGATCTACGCCTGCAATGTAAGCCGCCGCCAACACAATATCGTTCACCACACCATCAGGAGTAGGAACCACCATAATGATTTCACCCACGCCCGCGACTTTAGCCGGCATAACATTCATCAATACCGAAGACGGGTACGCGGCTTTACCACCAGGAACATACACACCCACACGATCCAAAGGCGTAACCTTCTGACCAAGCACAGTGCCGTCTGCTTCTTGATACTGCCAAGAAGGCTGCTTTTGGCGTTCATGATAGTCATGCACACGCTGAGCAGCCGCTTCAAGACTCGCCACCAGCTCATCACTCACTCTTAATTTGGCTTGCGCCATCTCTTCTCGTGAGATTTCTAACTCCGTTGCCGATTTAATCTCGCGACGATCAAAGCGATTGGTAAACTCAATAACCGCTTCATCGCCTCTTTTGCGCACCTGAGTCACTATGTTTGCAACACTTTCTTGCACAGCAACATCCGACACGGAGTCCCAAGCAAGCAAAGTCTCAAGTTCTGCTAAGAACCCTTCTGACTCTGTCGAAAACTCTCTAATATTTAATTTCAACTATTTGCCCTCGTTCTCTTCGACAGCCCCACGCAACATTTCGATGATGGGCTCAATTTGAGCATATTTAGTTTTGTAAGCCGCCTTGTTCACAACCAAACGCGTACTAATGTCTGCAATAAATTCTCTTGGCTCTAAGCCATTCGCTTTTAGCGTATTGCCAGTATCCACGATATCCACGATCAAATCTGCCAATCCCATGATAGGCGCCAATTCCATCGCACCGTACAGCTTGATGACATCGGCTTGGATACCCTGATCCGCAAAATAGGCTTTCGCCGTTTTGGTGAACTTAGACGCCACTTTCAAGCGACGCTTAGGAAGATCAGCCCCAACCACGCCCGCGGTCATCAATCGACATTTTGCGATTTTCAGATCCACCAATTCGTATAGGTTTTTTGTGGTCGCTTCCATTAATACGTCTTTACCAGCCACACCAAAGTCAGCCACACCATGCTCTACGTAGGTCGGTACATCCGTCGCTCGCAAAATCACTAGCTTTATGTGTTCATGGTTAGTATCAAAAATCAGCTTACGACTTTTATGAATGTCTTCCGCCGGAATAATATTGGCTTTTTCAAGCAGAGGTAATGTTTCACCTAAAATACGCCCTTTTGAAAGCGCAATTGTTAATGTGTTACTCATGCTAGTTTAATACCCGTGAAATTTTCGCACCTAACGCACCGAATTTTTCTTCGATACACTCATAACCACGGTCAATGTGGTAAATACGATCGATTTTAGTGTCACCATCAGCCACCAATGCTGAAAGCACCAAGCTTGCCGATGCACGAAGGTCCGTTGCCATCACAGGCGCACCTTTCAAAGATTCACAACCACGTACAATCGCCGTATTACCATTCACTTCAATGTCAGCGCCCATGCGCAACATTTCATCAACGTGCATAAAACGGTTTTCGAAAATGTTTTCAATCACTCGACCAACCCCTGTTGCCACCGAGTTCAGAGCAACAAATTGCGCTTGCATATCGGTTGGGAAAGCGGGGTAAGGCGCGGTACTGATGTTGACAGCAGTAGGACGACGGCCTTCCATGTCCACTTCAATCCAATCTTCACCACAAGTCACTTTGGCGCCCGCTTCTTCAAGCTTCGCCAGCACTGCTTCTAATGATTTAACGTCGGTATCAATAACTTTAACTTTGCCGCCAGTAATCGCCGCTGCCACCAAGAAAGTACCGGTTTCAATACGATCAGGCATCACAGGATAAGAGGTACCATGAAGTTCCTCGACACCTTCAATGGTAATTGTATCGGTACCATGACCTTCAATTTTGGCACCCATCGCAATCAAGCATTTTGCAAGGTCAACCACTTCAGGCTCTTTGGCCGCATTTTCAAGTACGGTTTGACCTTCAGCAAGCGTTGCAGCCATCAATAAATTTTCTGTGCCCGTAACCGTTACCTTGTCAAAGAAGATGCGCGCCCCTTTAAGGCGACCATCAACACTGGCAACAATATCACCACCCTCAACAGAAATAGTCGCGCCCATCGCTTCAAGGCCGCGCAGATGCAAATCAACAGGACGACTACCAATGGCACAACCACCAGGCAAAGACACAGTCGCTTTACCAAAATGGCTCACTAATGGGCCTAGCACTAGAATGGAAGCGCGCATGGTTTTCACCAAATCGTAAGGCGCCTCTGAGTTATTCAATGTAGACACATCCAATTGAACACTCATTTTCTCATCCACCACGACGCCACAACCCATTGAGCCAAGCAGCTCTAGCATGGTGGTAATATCATGAAGATGAGGTAAGTTTTTAATCGTAATTAACTCTTTCGTGAGCAAGGTCGCTGCTAAAATAGGCAGCGCCGCATTTTTTGCTCCTGAAGCACGCACAACACCCTGAAGTCTTGTACCACCGGTAATCAGTAGCTTATCCATATGTTTCGTCTCTTCTAATTTTTTATAGCGTGCTGAATTGTTCTGGGGTGTAGGTTTTCATTGTGACGGCATGAATCGCCCCGCTGGAAATCGCGTCTTGAAGATGTGAATAAACCAGTTGCTGCCTTTTAACAGTAGACATTCCTTCAAACTCGGAAGAAACAACAACGATTCGAAAATTACAGCCTTCACCTTCGGCAGTAACCTTGCAATCATTGATAGTAGATTCTAAAAGTGCTTTCACTTCACTCGCGTTCACAATCGCTCCAATATTAAATATTCATAGATTTCATTATTCTACCTTAGTCGAGTCAACTTCTTAACACCCATTCACTCAACTCACCGTAAAAAAAATGTCTGTTTTGTTATTCACGCCTCTTGTTTGCCACAATTCTGGCAAAAAAAATCCGAAGCGGATAAATCGGCTTCGGATTTCTGTACTTCAAACCCAATAATGGCTTAAGACTTTTTCTCTAAAGACTGTTTCCAAGCGTCGATCGCGGCATCAATTTTATTATGATTTTGCTGCATCATGACAGAAAATTGTTTTCTAAAAGTCAGCCCGAAGTTGATATTGTTAATCACTACGTTGCTTAGCTTCCAACTGTCATTGCCATAATCTTCCATAAAGAAACTAAGATTCAGCGGACTGCCATCGCCCATTTGAAAATCCACATCGACCTTCACTTCACGGCCTTCACGCTGTGGTCCCAATGGCAACACCTTGATTTTGTCAGGTTCCAACTCCAACAAAGAGCCACCGTAGGTTTTCAACAAGGTATCCTTGGTTACCGTCGCAAAACGCACACGCTGATCAGGGGTCGCTCTGCGGTAGTATTTCCCCATTACTTTTTTAGAAAAATCATCAAAATCAATGACTGGTGTTAAAATCTTATCGATTCTCTGAGCCAACAGTGGCGCGTTATTCGCCAACTCTGCTTTGTCTGCAATAATGTCTGTTCGGAACGAATCAACCACCCCTATCACAGTATCACGAGCCGCTTCTTGCCCCGCCCAAACAGAAGAGGAAATCAACGCCCCCACCATCATTATTACTTTCATTACTCTCGACATACTTGTTACCTTTATTTATCAGAACCACTTGTCTTATTAAATAGGAACTGACTAATCAGATTCTCTAATACAAGCGCGGATTGCGTATCGTGAATTTCATCGCCATTTTTCAGCATTTTATCATCAGCACCGATAGAAATGCCCAAGTACTTTTCGCCCAATAGACCACTGGTTAAAATGGCTATCGAACTGTCATCAGGAATATTATGCACATCGGACTCAATATTCATGGTGACTTTGGCCATGTATAGATTTTTGTCGTAAGTGATTGAGTCAACACTGCCCACAGTAACGCCCGCAATGGTGACTTTAGCGCGATCGCTCAAACCACCAATATCATCAAACCGAGCGACTACTTGATAAGTATCTTTCTTACTCGCAAACCCCAAACCACTCACTTGCACGGCAAGGTACACAAACGCCGCCAAGCCCAACACAATAAAACACCCAACTAATAATTCAGCGCGCTTACTTCTCATCCTAAAAATCTCCAAACATCGCAGCGGTTAACACAAAATCCAATGCCAAAACGGCCAATGAGCCCAACACGACCGTTCTCGTCGTCGCTTTACCAATGCCTTCCGATGTCGGAACACACTCATAGCCCTGATAAACAGCAATCCATGTAATGGCCACTGCAAACACCAACGCCTTTATCAAACCATTTACTATGTCCGTATCAAAATAAACAGACTGCTGCATCAGCGACCAAAAAGACCCGTCACTCACGCCCAGCCAACCAACAGACACCAACAAACCACCAATAATACCCGCAGCGGAAAACACCATGCTCAGCAAAGGAAGACACACCACACCCGCAATAAAACGTGGGGCAATAACGCGTCGTAATGGATCGACCCCCATCATTTCATAGCTAGACAATTGCTCGGTGGCTTTCATTAGACCAATTTCTGCTGTCAACGAAGAGCCAGCGCGCCCAGCAAATAAAAGCGCAGTCACAACCGGACCCAACTCCCTTAACAAAGACAAGGCAAGCAACTGCCCAACCGAATCCTCAGAGCCAAACTTGGCCAAAATACTGTAACCCTGAAGGGACAGCACCATGCCAATAAACGTGCCGGACACAATAATAATAACGAGCGACAACACACCCACTGAGTAAAGCTGGCGCACTAATAGATTGACCGCCTCACCAAATCGCACAGGAAGACGAAAGATACTTTGGAACAGAAAAATACCCGCTCGCCCTATCGCTTCTAGCCAATCAAAGAGCCAAGCTCCTAGAGAAATCAAACCTTTCATTGCGACACCCCTTGATCAGAACCAAGGTCCTCAGGATAATGAAATGGCACAGGCCCATCTGGCTCGCCATGCAAAAACTGCTTCACTTGCGCGTTATCTGACGCTCGAATTTCGTCCGGCGACCCTTCGGCAATGACAAAGCCACCCGCTAAAATACAAACATGATCTGCAATCGACAAAGACTCTTCCACATCATGAGACACCAATACAGACGTAATGCCGGTGGCATCATTTAACTTACGAATCAGCTCAACCAAAACACCTTTTGAAATAGGGTCTTGCCCTGCAAACGGCTCGTCAAACATCACCAACTCAGGGTCAAGCGCAATGGCCCGCGCCAAAGCCACCCTTCTTGCCATCCCTCCAGAAAGTTCAGAAGGCCTCAAGTAAGCGGCACCGCGCAAGCCCACACTATGCAGTTTTTCCAGTACGATTTTCTTTATTTCAACAGCACTAAGTTGCGTGTGCTCTTCCAGCGGAAACGCCACGTTTTCAAACACCGTCATATCACTAAACAAAGCGCCACTTTGGAACAGCATGCCTATTTTCTCTCGCACCTTATATAAAGCGGAGCGTGACAATGTGTGCACATCTTGGCCATCCACCATGATATTTCCACTATCCGGAGACAGTTGAGCGGCAATAAGTCGCAACAGGGTGGTTTTACCTGTTCCACTTGGCCCCATCACAGCCGTGATTTTTCCCCTAGGAATCGTTAAGGATACATCGTCATAGATCATCCTATTTCCTCTAGAGAAGCGAAGATTCTGCACTTTTATATACACATCTAGCACTGATTCACCTTCTAGTCCTTATTAAAGTATCGCCGGATAGTATCATCCGCCTTTCACAAAGAGAATCTTGACGCAGACAGATTCGAAATTGTTTCAAAGATCAAGTCTTGAATTTAACCCGTAAACCTCATTAAATGGGGGCTCATTTAATTTACGAGTAAATTCAAGGCTATGCTGCTGTTTTCCGCTGCTCTTATTGTGGGTTTGATCCTGCTAATCGTTAGTTCCGATAAATTCATCGAACACGCTGCACTTGTTGCTGAAAAACTGAACGTTAACCCAATGGTCATTGGTGTGACCTTAGTGGCTTTTGGCACTTCAGCCCCTGAAATGGTGGTGTCTGGCATTGCCGCTCTTGATAACGCACCAGAAATTGCCATTGGTAATGTGCTTGGCTCAAACATCGCCAACATTGCCCTCGTTTTTGGTGTCACATTACTCTTTTCCGCCATCCCAATCGCGAAGGGACTTGCCACCAAAGAAGTCCCCTTGGTCATCGCCATCACCTTACTCGCTGGCTGGCTTTTACATGACCACTATTTAAGCTTTTACGATGGCATTATTTTGCTGGTTGCGTTTGCGATTATGTTGTTTATTTTATTGCGCGGCAGCAAAAACCTAGAAGAACAATTAAAGGACGAATTACCCAGCGATGACGGCACCTCTACTGGGAAGTCACTGATCATCGCCTTGATCGGCTTGGCCGTCCTCATCGGCAGCTCAAAACTCTTGGTTTGGGGCGCAATCGGCATCGCGAAAGGGCTCGGCGTTAGCGAGCTAGTCATCGGGCTAACCATAGTTGCAGTTGGCACCAGCCTGCCAGAATTGGCGGCCTCCATTAGCAGTGTCCGTAAAGGCTTACACGACATAGCGATCGGCAACATCATCGGTTCCAATATTTTCAACCTAGCTACAGTACTGCCGCTGCCTGGCTTAATTGCCCCAGGCATGATCGATGCCAATGCCTCTGGCCGAGATTATTACTGGGTATTAGGCTTAACCCTTGCTTTGTCTTTGCTTATCTTTCTCTTTAGCAAATCCAAACACGTCAGCATCCCTCGCTGGGTAGGCTTCCCTCTCGTGGGGGCTTACGCTCTTTATTTAATTCTTGTTAGTACAGGAAGTGCCGCATAATGATTCAGTTAAACGCCAAAAACATCCTCATTGGCGCCGCTGTTATTGCACTGGTTTGTGGTGTTTTCTTTACCGACACACCACTCACTCGCTCACTTGTGCCGACTGAAAAGCTCAGCAGCACACCGGACTATTTCATCACCAATATCAACGCAAAAGAATACGATGAAACTGGCATGCTGCAAGAAACACTGACCGCCACACAGGCGCTACATTACAGTCAAAACTCTCGCACTTTACTAGACAATCCCACCGTAAGACGACACCAAAACGCTGGGCTCTGGCATGCCAAAGGAAAAAAAGGAATAATAGAGGATGGCAGTCATGATATCCTGTTAACCGATGACGCTGTTGCCGTTAAGCAGTCTGTAGATTCACCCGACATCATTCTTAACGCCGACAACATTCATTATTTAGACAGTAATCAGTCATTAACAAGCAGCGGTCACGCCACCTTGCATTCGACACAAGGCAAGACAACGGCAAAAACCATCGTTACTTACATTAATTCAGAAGAAGTCGTCATGACAGGATCCGTACGAGGACAGTATGAAACAACTCATTAATTTCAGCGCACTCTTGGCCAGCTTAATCATTAGCCAACAAGTCCTTGCTCTGCCTGATGACTTAAGTCAGCCACTAACAATACAGTCGAACGAAGCCTTTTTAGACCAAAAAACAGGTGAAGCGACCTACAAGGGCGATGTCTTTGTGAAACAGGGAACCATTGAGATACAAGCTCAATACCTGAAGGTCACAACCGACCCTAAAACTCGTAAATTCAGCAAACTGGTTGCCACAGGCGGACCGGCAAAATTCAGTCAGCAAATCGACTGGAGCGGCAATATGATGATCAGTCGAGGGGATAAAATAGACTATCAAGTCACCACGTCAAAATTGGAAATCTTTGGCAATGGCTACCTCAACAAGATGGACGACAAGATCACCGCCGATTACATCCTCTACCACATAGACACCGGCACCTTTAACGCCCAGAAAAAAGGCACAGGGCGCGTATCTATGACATTACAACCAGCAGACAACGAAAAAGAAGGCAAAAAGAAATAGATGGCCCTTTTAGAAGCAAAAAACCTGGCGAAGAGCTACAAAAAAAGACAAGTCGTTAAAGACGTCTCTCTTTCTGTAGAATCCGGTCAAGCCGTTGGCTTGCTCGGCCCAAATGGCGCAGGCAAAACGACCTGCTTCTATATGATAGTTGGCATGGTCGCGAATGACGCCGGCGGCATCTTCATCGACGGGCAAGACATCACCAAAAACGCCATGCATACGCGGGCGCAAAAAGGCATTGGCTACTTACCACAAGAAGCCTCTATTTTTAGAAAAATGTCCGTTGAAGACAATATTTACGCCATTTTAGAAACGCGCAAAGAGCTGTCAAAAGAACAAAAGAAAGAAAGACTAGAAGGCCTGTTAAACGAGTTTCATGTCACCCACATTCGCAGCAACTTAGGCATGGCACTCTCTGGCGGCGAACGTCGTCGCGTGGAAATAGCGCGTGCGCTTGCCATGAACCCCAAGTTCATCCTATTGGATGAACCTTTTGCTGGGGTTGACCCCATCTCGGTTGGCGACATTAAACTGATCATAAAACACCTGCAAGAAAGCGGCATTGGTGTTTTGATTACCGATCACAACGTACGCGAAACATTAGACATTTGCGACAAAGCCTATATCGTAGGCAATGGGAAAATAATCGCCTCAGGTGATGCTGATACCGTGATCAACAATGAGCAAGTAAAAAAGGTTTATTTAGGGGACGACTTCCGTCTATAGCCTCTTATCTTTGCAGCCGAAAGGGAGTAGTATGCATAACTCGTTCCAATTTCCTCTTATTAGAAGTGTTTCTTTATGAAGCAGTCTCTGCAATTAAAAATCGGTCAACAACTGACCATGACTCCCCAGCTGCAACAAGCCATTCGGTTGCTGCAGCTTTCTACGTTAGACCTGAAACAGGAAATCCATGAGTTTCTAGAATCCAATCCGCTTTTAGAAATTGATGATGAAGATTTTTCCCATTCAGAAGCGCCAACGAGAGAACAGGAAGAGGCAGCCAGTAAAAAAACCGAGGCGAACGCCAGTGAAGAAGCCCGCGTTGAGTCCGAGTGGACCGACAGTATTCCAGCAGAGCTCTCCATTGACAGCAATTGGGACGATACTTACCAAAATTCTGCCGCAGCAAGCGTCGGCTCCAGCAATAATTATGAAGGCGACAGTGACTACGAAAGTCGCAACGCCCCTGCTGAAAGCATTCAAGATCACTTGATCTGGCAACTTAACCTAACGCACATGTCAGATCGCGACATTGAAATCGCTTACGCCATCATTGAATGCGTGCAATCAGACGGCTATCTCAGTATTACGCCTGAAGATATTTGGGAATCGCTAACCAGCGAACTTGAAGATCTTGAGCTCGACGAAGTCATGGCAGTGCAACACAGACTACAACGCTTTGATCCTGCTGGCGCCTGTTCAACCGACTTACGCGATTGCCTATTAGTGCAATTAGAAGCCTTTCGCGACCACCCTCTTTATAAGAGTACCTACAACCTAGTCGATAACCATCTGGCTTTACTAGGCAACCGTGATTTTGCTCAATTAAGTCGCAAAACAAAGCTCAAAGAAGAGTCATTGAAGGAAGTGGTCGATCTGATTCAACAACTCAACCCACGACCAGGCTCTATTATTGATGCCGATGATACGGATTATGTTATTCCAGATGTCTCTGTCAAAAAGTGCAATGGGGTTTGGCAAGTTGAGCTAAATAACGACGCGTTACCGCCCGTCAAGATCAACGAAACTTATTCTGCGATGGCCGCAACAGCCTCCACCTCAGAAGACGTCACCTACATCAAAAACTCCTTGCAAGAAGCCAAGTGGTTTATGAAAAGCCTACAAAGCCGCAACGAGACCCTACTCAAAGTGGCCAGCTGTATCGTAAATCGCCAAATCGACTTCTTTGAACTTGGTGAAGAAGCCATGAAACCCATGGTACTTCACGATGTCGCGGAAGAAGTCGGCATGCACGAGTCCACCATTTCGCGTGTGACGACACAAAAGTACATGCACACACCAAAAGGTATTTTCGAGCTGAAGTACTTCTTCTCAAGCCACGTTAATACCGCTTCTGGTGGCGAATGCTCTTCGACAGCAATCAGAGCCATGATCAAAAAATTGGTGGTAGAAGAACCCGCCAAAAAGCCCTTGAGTGACAACAAGCTAGCCACTATTTTAGCGGACCAAGGCATACAAGTAGCACGACGAACTGTTGCAAAGTACCGTGAGGCAATGAACATTCCTCCTTCTAATGAACGAAAACGATTGATTTAATACGGACAACTACTTCTTATGCCATTAAAATCATTAATAAAAGCAGACCTTGTCTTTGCAAAACAAGACGTTGTGAGCAAAAAACGCATTCTTGAAAGCGTTGCCGATGTGGCTGCAAATCGTCTCCATTGTGACAAAGAAGCAATCTACGAAGCTTTACTTGGACGCGAAAAGCTAGGCAGCACCGGCATTGGTAATGGCATTGCCATTCCTCATTGTCGCCTAGAAAGCGCCAATCACACCGCTGTCGTTATTTTGTCGCTGCAATCTGCCATTGACTTTGATGCGGTCGACAGAAAACCAATCGATTTAGTTTTTGCGTTAATTGTGCCACCACAAGAATGTGACGCACACTTATCCACGCTGGCGGAAATTGCTGAACTGGCACAATCAGAAAAAGTGTTAAACACATTAAGAGAGGCCGAAACAAATGACGCCCTCTTTATTGCACTAGATTCATTACTATAAAGGAAAGAGTATGTTGGAAGAGTCTATCACCATCATTAACAAACTTGGCCTTCATGCGCGCGCAGCTGGCAAACTGGTAGAAACAACGTCTCGTTTCTCTTCTGACATCACCATTGAAAAAGATGGCCGCAACGTTGATGGTAAAAGCATCATGGCAATGATGATGTTGGCGGCTGGCAAAGGCACAGAGATCAAAATTAAAACCAACGGGGAAGATGAAGAGGAAGCCATCAAAGCGGTTATCACCTTGATCAATGATCGCTTCGGCGAAGACGAGTAAGGATCGCCATGCCAGAACAAACCACCTTAGCCCACCTTCAAACGGTCACCGACTCCCTTGAGTCCGGTGCCACCATGCAGATCCGTTATCTCCTTAACGGTGCACTACCTGCTCAAGATGTTGCCCGTTTACTGGAATCTTCCCCACCAAAAGAACGTAAATTACTTTGGGACCTAATCGATTCCAAAAATGAAGGGGATGTTCTTCAATACCTAAGCGAAGACATTGGCGTTCAATTCATGCGCAACATGAATACTGAGCGTCTCGTAGCCGTTTCCGAACACTTTGAAAGCGATGACCTTGCCGACCTTTTACAACACCTTCCAGAAACCGTTGTAAAAGAAGTACTGGCTTCCATGTCAAGCCAAGACAGGTTACGAGTAGAAGCCCTACTGAGCTACTCAGAAGACTCTGCTGGCGGCTTGATGAATACGGACACCATTACCATACGTCCGAACATCACAGTAGACATCGTTTTCCGCTACCTTCGTCGCCACAACAAACTTCCAGACATGACGGATAACCTACTGGTTGTTAGTCGCTCTGATCGACTGCTTGGCTCGCTGCCTCTCACCAAACTCTTGGTAGCCGATGTGAACGCCACCGTGCGCGACATCATGGAAACCGACAACACAGTGATAGACGCAGAAACGCCTGCCAGCGAAGTGGCACAACTGTTTGAAAAAATGGATCTGGTCTCGGCACCGGTTATTGACAGCAAAACCAGAAAATTATTAGGCCGCATCACCATTGATGACGTGGTCGATGTTATCCGCGATGAAGCGGAGCACTCCATGCTCAGCATGGCAGGCCTAGACGATGATGAAGACACCTTCTCCCCCATCTTAAAAACCACCAGACGACGCGCCGTTTGGCTAGGCATCAACCTAATTACCGCCTTCATTGCTTCCTATGTGATTGGGCTATTCCAGCACACACTTGATCAAGTGGTCGCGCTGGCCATTTTAATGCCCATCGTTGCCAGCATGGGCGGCATAGCAGGCTCTCAGGTACTTACCTTGGTTATTCGTGGTATCGCCTTAAATCAAATCGGTGCCACCAACACAAGATGGCTTTTAAACCGCGAATTGATCGTCGGTTTGCTAAATGGCATACTTTGGGCAACGGTTATTGCCGCTTTAACCGCACTTTGGTTTGACAACATAAAGATTGCCTATATCATTGCAAGCGCGACAATCATAAATCTCTTGTTTGCCGCCCTCACTGGCACGCTATTACCTATTTTCCTGAAGAAGCTAGGTATTGACCCTGCATTAGCCGCCAGTGTGATTTTGACAACTGTGACCGATGTTGTTGGCTTCTTAGCCTTCCTTGGTCTCGCCACTCTTTTTTTAGTATAGGTTCCCATGACAAACTTTGATCAATTTGATGACGACGAAGAAAACTTTAAAAGCAAAACGCAGATCAAGCGTGAAATGGAAGAACTCCAAGAGTTGGGCAAGAAATTATTAGGCCTCAGCAAAAATCAGCAAAAGAAAGTTGATATGTCTGAGACCCTACGAGATGCACTGGCCGAAGCGGATCGAATTAAACAGCGCGAAGCCATGAGAAGACACCTGCAATACATTGGCAAAGTCATGCGCACAGAAGATCATGAAGCCATTGCTCGTCGTGTTGCCCTGTTTGATACAACCTCTGCCGCTTACAACAAACTCTTCCATCAATTAGAGCTAAAACGCGATATCTTGATTGGAGAAAACAGCAAAGAAGCGCTGGCTGATTATTTACGCGAACACCCAGAAGTAGAAGACATACAGCAATTACGACAGCTGATTCGTCTATCTCAAAAAGAAGTGTCTCAGCAAGGTAACACCAGCAACAGAAAAAAACTGTTTCGCTTCTTGAGAGAAACAGAAGAGAGAAAATTAGGTTTAATGGAATAATATCCAGCCAAGAAATAACAACCTCATGCGCCTAACAGCCCATGAGGTTTTTTTTTGCCTTTTAAAGGCGACGATGCGACATGCAAGGCATTCTTTCTCGACACTCAATTAATGACGAATCATCAATCTCACAAACAAAATACCCTGGCGCTTCTTCTAAGTGAGATAAAGATTCACCGGTAGGAGAAAACAACACACTGTGACCATAAGTCTGTCGTGTTTCATTATGCCAACCACATTGGTTCACCCCTAACACAAAGCACTGGTTTTCTATCGCTCTGGCAGCCAACAGAGTATTCCAATGCGCCTTACCCGTTACATAAGTGAAGGCCGCAGGCACCAACAAGATCTCAGCGCCCGCCTTAGACAGAGCGCGATACAATTCCGGAAAACGAAGGTCGTAACAAATACTCAAACCCACTTTAAAGCCATCAACATCAATAATCTGTGTCTCGATATCACCAGGCTCAATAGACGCCGACTCCTTGTAAGCCCCAGCTTTGTCGTTGACCGCCACATCAAATAGATGAATTTTATCGTAGCGCTTTACCAATTCTCCATCAGGTGAAAACACCAAGCACGATTGACGCACTCGATTGTTCTCAACACAGTCACCATTCGGACGGCTGGCTGAGGGGTGTGAACCGACCACCAAATAAATGGAATTCTGAATAGCCAATTCTCGAACCGCGCTTAAAATCACCGCTTGCGCCTCAGAGTCGGCCAAACCACGCATGGCTTTTCCATCAAACAAAAAAACATTTTCCGGCAACACAACCAATCGAGCGCCATCTTGCGCGGCCAACCCAACCCATTTTTTCACCATTTCTAGGTTTGTAGACCAATCAGCCACACTGGTTAATTGGATAGCGGCAATACGAAGTGATTTCATTAGCGTTCCACTCTTTTCGCAGGTTTATGTTTAATTGGCGTAATAATCGGCTCATCGAAAGAACCCTGTACCTTATATTGAACACTGGTCACTTTTGAAATCTTGTCGCCAATCAGTTTATCCGTTAAGTACAAGATACCCGCCAGCTGAGGCGTTCCCCACAGTAAACCTGCCAATGGCAGAGAGCGAGTAATTGGTAAGGTCGCGGTCAACACCTCATCCAAGGTCTCATTTGCAATGTCTGCACTGCCTTCCACCGTCACTTCCGCGGTTGGCGACACTATGTGTAACGGTTTGGTTGTTTTCAATATTCCTTTGTTGATTTCGAAAGCCCCTTCAAAGCGGTCGTAGGTCAACCCTGGCTTATAGACATCTGAGAAATCGAGCGTCAAACGTCGTCTTAATGCCTCAACATTGAAAATACCAAATATTTTCATGAACCCCGGCAATTCATCAACCTGAGCAAAATTACCGTCTTTTGCATCAAAAACAATGCGCCCAGATAGAGACGGACGATCAAAATAAAATGGATTACCGTACCAATTCAGCGCAACATTGATTTTATAATTTTTCGATGTCACAAAGGCCTTATCGGAGAATTTACCCGTTAGCTCAGCCAAGTCTTTGCCGTTTACCGCCATGGTTAATGTCACGCTGGGGGCGTTTTTATCGTCGCGCCACACCAAATGACCATCAAATGTGCCTTTTTTCAAACCTGAAGAAAAAGGATCCACGCGCAGCTCATTGCCCTGCTGAATCACATTTAAGTTCCAATCACCGTATGGCGCTTGGTTAATATAAAGCTGATCAATGATCAAACGCATATTAGGGATTTGATTCGCATGAAACGGCGGCGCATCCGCCTCTTCTTTTGCTGAGGTCTTCTCTGTATTCCAATTCAAATAACCAAAATGGAAGCGCGGCTTACCCGCGTCATGGTCAAACTTAACGTTTAATTCATCCGAGCTGACCTGAAACTTCCCTTTTGCCTTATTAACGTCATAATTTAACTTAACATTGTGCAATGTATTCTGGTCATTGACCACCACCTGATCCACCAACAAATTCACTTGGCGCAACCAATCAGGCACTTTAAAACCCTCATTTGGCAGAGCATCCTTGGTCGTTTTGTTACTGACCGAAGTGCCTAACACCGCCTGCCACTGAGCCACATCAAAGGCGGCAAACTGCCCTTCAAAAGCCAAACCTGGCAGCATGTCTTTGGGCAATGCCTTATTGGAATTCAAATATAAGTCACCCCCATAAAGCGCCCCCGAACGAACCAACAAGCGCACTTTCGCTAAACCAGCAAGGCTGCCCTGCACAACGACATCCTGTTGATGCGCCATCACCTTTAAATCCAACGGCATGGCTTGCGTGGAGACCTTAGAAAAAGGCTTCGGAAAAGACGCCACCCCACCCTTGAGATCACTGTTAAGGTGCAAATCCACTTGCCCTTCTTGTGACTTATTAATCTCCAGCGTGCCTTGATAAGACACATCACCTGAGAGATTACTTAGCACCTGCTCAGGCCATTTCTGCCAGCTAGCCACCTGATGCAAATCAACGCCACCAGAAAGCTGCCCAAGTACACTAATGCGACCGTCGCTTTCTACCCCTGACGTGAGATCAAGATGGGAGTCTCCTGAAAAAGCGCGAACGTCAAAATGCGAATCCGTAATCCCTTTTTCGGTAGAGAAATGAAACTCTCCTTGCTTAACTTGTGTGTCTAGATTTACATCCCCAATGTAAATAGGGTTATCTTTAAACACCAAGGCCAATGTTGCTTTTGGTTGCAGCGTTTGATCATTCAATGGAACCGACACATCAAATTCAGCAGCGACATTGCCTTTGATGGTCCACGTTTTAAACGGCGCAAGAACACTGTCGTTCAATGGTGTAGTACGCAGCAAGTTCAAGGCTTCTGCTGCATCCCGATCGACTTTACCGGATACACTCAGCCAATCTGCCTTACCTTCTTTAATCGGCACGTTCACGGCAATATTAGACACCTTCACATCGGACAAAGAAGCAGAATGAACGTCAACATGCACTCCAGACTCATCCAGTAAAAACTGACCATTAAGCGACTTAGCAACAGGCCAGCCTTTGCTGTAATCTAATTGCGCATTACTGACATCCATTTTAAGACGCACGTCTGGAGTGGCCCCATCCGCCAATTCGGATTGAATAATAAGGTCAAGGTTATTCACTTCTCCTTGGTCAGAGAGCGCGCTGCCAATCCAATCCTTCAACTCTGTATTCAGTGCATTTTCTGGCAAATAGACAAGCCTATCTGCGATCGGGATATGCTGCCCTCGGATACTTAGAGACAACCAGTCTGGGGCATTTGGCCGAGACTCAAAACGAAATCCGCCATCGACATCCGCGCCATTTCGGTGAATTTTTAATCCGCGCCCACTCACCACCAAGGTGTTTTGAACCAACTGCCAATCCACCAACCCAGAAAGCCCGCTCACTTGCCACTTATCTGCATACAAGGTTGGAAACGCCAGCTCACCACGCTGTTGCTTAAACTGAATATAACCATCACCGTCAGTGAGGCTAAACACAGCGTTTAAATGATTAACCTCAGGTATGCCTTGATAACCCGCCACTGACGCCTGTTGTAAATTGCTTAAAAAGTGATAAGAAACAGCATCGCCTTTTTTACCTAAACGCAATGCCGCATTGGAGACCACCCCTTGTGGCGCCAACCCAGAAATCAACTTTGATACATGCCATTCTGGTTGCAAAAAATGCTTGGCAATGCGATGCGCTAAACCAAGATCCAATTGGTTAAACGACAGGTACGACTGATTCGAAGTCTTCAACCACTCATAAGAAAGATTGATTGGTGGGTAAACTTGACCCGCCTCATCTTTCAGCGCCAATTGATGAACATCGACAAATGCTCCGCCTCTTTTCTGGCTATATCGAACTCGAATAGACGGGGCGGATTCATAGGTTTCACCGTTATTGAAGCCCAACATCAAGCGCGATGCTTTCGCTTGCAGACTCAACCCATCTCCCACTCGATAATTTAGCCAAAGCTTGCCGGCAAAATCCGCATCAGACAAGCTTGCCGCCCAAGAAGAAGACTCTCCCCCAAAAGGAATAGAAATATTAGGCACATCTACGCTAGCGTCGACCTGATACGCGCCGAACACACCGAGCGACTGGTAAATTTTGGCATTAATATCAAATGGCGTGGCGTTACCATCGACATACACTGTCGACTTGATCCATGACGATTGCGTATGTTGAAAAATATAGGCGGAGGGAATCGAGACAGAATGATCACCATATTGCTGGCTGACCAGATCAACATTGGCATTTAACACAGAAAAACGTTGTTGCGCCGTTAGGTAGCCTAAAATACGCTCTACACCAATATCAGTCTTCACATCAGAGGAAGGCGCTGAGCCCTTTAAAGCCCATTGACCGGCACGCTCTTGCAAAGACAACGACGGCTTAACAAAACGCACATAAGTAAATTGAGGGGAGAAAGTAAGCAGGGATTTAATGGCGTCGATGCGCACTCGTATTTCAGCCACGCTCGCCGCAGGTGAGCCATTAACAGACATCACCAAGCCATTGATAGAGACAGTAGGGTCAACCCCTTCTAGGTGCCCGCCGATACTATCAAGCGTCACCTGATAGCCAGTTAAGTGACTTAAATTACTTTCTATTTGTGTGCGGTAATCATTCAAGCATGGCAACAGCAATTTAACAGACACAACCAGCACAGCAAGCAAGGCCGCCACACCGATAACGAACCAATATACGCCACAAACACATCCTTGCAGTTGCTTTTTCATCCTGAGCACCTACAACCTATTATCGAAGAACGACATCATATTGATCTTGTGTATAGATAGGGTCAACCTGAAAACGAATCGTCTTACCAATAAAGTCCTCCAATTCAGCCACTGCCACACTCTCTTCGTCCAAAAAGCGATCCACCACTGAACTGGCCGCCAATACCGTGTAAGTCTGAGAGTCATAAGCACGATCCGCTCTGAGTATTTCACGGAACACCTCATAACATACGGTTTCAGGCGTTTTGACCAAACCACTTCCCCGACAAGAACGACAAGGCTCACAAAGCGTTTGCCCCAAACTCTCTCGCGTTCGTTTTCGAGTCATTTCCACCAAACCAAGCTCGGACACTCCGGTAATCTTGGTTTTGGCATGGTCAGACTCTAAGGTTTTTTCGAGCATCCTCAGCACTTGGCGCTTATGCTCTTCGTCTTCCATGTCGATGAAGTCAATAATAATAATGCCACCCAGATTACGTAACCGTAACTGGCGACCAATTGAGGTCGCGGCCTCTAAATTGGTTTTATAGATGGTTTCTTCTAAATTACGACTGCCAACAAACGCCCCCGTATTCACATCGATGGTGGTCATGGATTCGGTCTGTTCGACAATAAGATAACCCCCCGATTTAAGCTGAACCTTACGATCTAGCGCCTTCTGAATTTCATCTTCGACACTGTATAAATCAAAGATTGGGCGTTCACCCGGATAGTATTCAATACGCTCCGTTAACTCAGGCATGAAATCTTCTGCAAAGGACCGCAATTTCGTAAAATTCTCGCGCGAATCTATGCGAATTTTCTCCGTCGTCAAACTCACCAAGTCACGCATGGTTCGTAAATGCAGAGGCAAATCTTCATAAATAACAGACGGCGCTTTGGCCACTTTAATGCGTCGTTTTACGGATTGCCACAGTCGTGTCAAAAACTTGATATCAGCCAATATCTCTTCTTCTCCAGCACGTTCAGCCGCTGTTCGAAGAATATACCCATTGGTTTCATCTGCGTCTTTTAACGCCTCAGAAATCAATGATTTCAAACGCTCACGCTCTTCTTCATTTTCTATTCTTTGGCTCACACCAACATGAGATTGATCTGGCATGTAAACAAGATAACGAGAAGGAATCGACAAATGGGTCGTTAAACGCGCGCCCTTAGTGCTAATGGGGTCTTTTGTCACCTGAACAACCAGCGACTGGCCTTCACGCAAATAATCGCCGATCTGGTCACTCGGATTGACCGCATCGCGATCGGCCACTTCAGAAACATGAATAAACGCCGCTCTTTCTAAGCCGATATCCACAAACGCCGCCTGCATACCGGGCAGCACTCGCACCACCTTACCCTGATAGATATTGCCTACGATGCCTTTTCGACTAGAGCGTTCGATATACACTTCTTGCAGCACGCCATTTTCGACAAGAGAAACTCGAATCTCCATCGGGGTGACATTGATTAATACATCTTCACTCATGGGACATTTCCTCTAGCGAATGAATACCAAATAAAGCAAGCAACTGAGAGGTCTCATAAAGCGGCAAACCAACAACAGCCGAATAAGAGCCTGAGACGGCGCGAACAAACACAGCGCCCAAGCCTTGAATAGCGTATGAGCCTGCTTTATCTTGAGGCTCGCCACTGCGCCAGTATTGAGCGATTTCAACGTCTGAGATGGCCCGAAAAGACACGTCACTCACGACATTCGTTAATTGCAAATGTTCACGCTTTGCATCATAAAGACAAACCGAGGTCATCACCTGATGATCGCGACCAGACAACAGCCTAAGCATCGCTTTTGACTCTTCAAAATCGGCCGGCTTACCGAGAATAACCCCGTCGACCACCACACTGGTGTCTGAAGCCAACACAATAAGAGACGACGTCGTCTTGTCTTGCGATAATTTGTCAGAAACCGCCAAGGCTTTTTCATGGGCCATGCGCTTTACATAAGCGGACGCATCCTCACCTTGGTAAGGCGTCTCATCAATGTCTGCTGGGCAAATGTCAAACTCTCTCACCAATTGCCCTAACAGTTCTTTTCTTCTTGGCGATGCCGAGGCCAAAACAAGCATAAATACGTCCTAATTAAACAATCTAACGAATAGCGTAAATACGACGCACACTACGCAATATTACAAATGACCAAGGCCATAGCAAGCCGGTCACAATCGCCGGCATAAAGATCATCAAGGTCGGCTCAGCATTCCCCAGGTAATGATCCACCCAGAAACCAACCAACTGATTGATACTGACGAGCAAACAAACAAAAATACCTTGCTGCCAACGGTGGTACATTCGTAAGCGCTTGTAAAAAATCGCACACGAGAAGGCAATCAGAACATAGGTTAAAGAATGCTGACCTATGATTCCACCTTGCAGCAAATCCACCATCAAACCTAAAAACCAAGCAACGCCCACACCAACACGAAATGGTAGCGCAATAACCCAGTATAAAATAACCAACAAAGCCCATTCAGGGCGATACCAAACCAAAGATTCAGGAAGCGGCATCGCCTCTAGCATTAGTGCGGCCAGCAAGGTCACAAAAAAGACAAAAAACGATTTCATTGACGCTCCGACTTAGGCTTTTCAATTAACATCACATGACGACTGCGCCCGAGCTGCGCAAGAGGCACCACATCCACGTCTGCGTAAGGTTTACCTGGCACATGTGTCACAGCGCGCACGACCCCTACAGGATAGCCGCTCGGAAACCGCTTACCTAAACCTGACGTAGTGAGAATATCGCCTTTTTTAATATCAGCAGAATGCGGCACACTCATCAGTTTCATATGTTTTAAATCCCCGACACCACGCAACACACTTCTAAAACCAGTACGAGACAACTGTACGGGTAAAAAGTGACTGGCGTCCGCAATCAATAACACACGACTGGTATAGGCTGAGGTTTCGACGACTTGACCAAGTACCCCAGTCGCATCCAAAACCGGTTGACCAACATAGGCGCCAGAAGAGAAGCCTTTATCAATTAGGATTTTATGGCTGTACGCATTCTGATCAAAACCAATAACCTCGGCCATTACAATCTTCTCATCGACTCGCTGAGAGGCGTCTAACAACTCTCGTAAGCGCACGTTTTCGGCTTGCAACGAATCCAGCTTTTGCAAGCGACTGCGTAAGATGAGTATTTCTTGGCTTAATGCCTGATTCTCATCCACCAAGCCTTCACGGCTCGCCAAATGATCACTGGTCCAATAGAGAATTTTTTGAGGGGTATTTACAACCACTTGTATCGGCGCAACAAGCCAGGTGAGATAAGGACGAATGGGGGCAAACAGAGAATAGCGGACATCCGCCACTATCATCGCGATTGATAAGATCACCAGCACAACAAAGCGTGTGCCGGATATCTTGCCATTAAAATAAAGCAAATTATTAATGGTGTAGCTCCTAGCTATTACTCATTTTCAGCAGTAAAAAGCTCTGAGGCATGTTTGTCCATCATTTCAAGCGCCATGCCGCCGCCTCGTGCAACACACGTCAACGGATCATCAGCAATAATCACAGGCAAACCTGTTTCTTCGCTAATCAAACGATCGATTTCACGAAGCAAAGCACCACCGCCAGTTAAGACGAGACCCGTTTCACCAATGTCAGCGGCTAATTCAGGTGGTGATTGCTCTAGCACCCCTTTAATGGCTTGCACTATTTGAGCCAGCGGCTCTTGCAAAGCGTCTAAAATTTCTGTGCTGCTTAACGTGAAAGAACGAGGAATACCCTCTGCTAAGTTGCGGCCGCGAACGTCTATCTGTAACTCTTCGCCAGTATGATACGCCATACCAATTTCTGTTTTAATTCGCTCCGCCGTCGCATCACCAATCAAACTGCCATATTGACGACGAACATAAGTTGTAATCGCCTCATCAAAACGGTCACCACCAACACGGATAGACTCAGAAGTCACAATACCGTTCAAAGAGATGATCGCAATTTCAGTTGTACCACCACCGATGTCAATCACCATAGAACCAGATGCTTCAGCAACCGGAAGACCCGCACCAATCGCTGCGGCCATTGGCTCTTCAATAATATACACTTCGCGAGCACCTGCACCCAAGGCAGACTCTTTAATAGCACGACGCTCTACTTGCGTTGACTTGCAAGGCACACATACTAGAACCCTAGGGCTTGGCTTAAGCATGCTATTTTCGTGAACTTTAGAAATAAAATACTGGAGCATTTTTTCGGTAACATGAAAGTCAGCGATAACACCGTCTTTCATTGGGCGAATTGCCGTTATATTACCAGGCGTACGCCCTAACATGCGCTTTGCATCCATGCCGACAGAAGCGACTGTTTTTTGATTGCCGTTATGACGAATAGCTACTACAGATGGCTCATCAAGAACGATACCACGGTCGCGAACGTAGATAAGGGTATTAGCTGTCCCTAGGTCAATCGACAAATCGCTAGAGAACATTCCCCTAATTTTTTTAAACATGTAATCCCACACCCTAATGAATACGATACGAACAGCGTCAAAATGTAACAATCGCTTACACATTCGGCAAGCCGATTCATCGCAAATATGCAAAAACTCTTTAGGTATTTCATTGTTTATACGAAAAATTTTGATTTCAACAAAAACGAAGGCCTTTTTCCCCCTAGCGCCTTTATAGCAAACTAACTAAGGGATACAATAGGAGCCATTTTCGACAATCAAGTATCAGGTGGAACATGTCCATAGACAAGCAAGACGTGCAAAAAATAGCACACTTGGCTCGCCTCGCCCTCACCGAGGAAGATGCCGTGCAGTACCAACATTCCCTATCCAGCGTATTATCACTGGTAGAGCAAATGCAATCGGTTGATACCGATGGCGTTGCCCCACTCTCTAATCCACTTGAAATGACACAGCGTTTACGCGAAGACGAAGTGACCGAGGTCAATCAACGCGATGCCTTTTTGGCCAACGCGCCACAAACAGAAGCCGGTCTTTTCCTAGTCCCACAAGTGATTGAATAACGAGAGCCAACCATGTTTGAACAAAGCATTGCCACCCTCGCGCAACAACTGCGCAACAAAGAGATTTCCAGCGTCGAATTGACTCGCCTATTTCTAGATCGCATTCAGGCACTCGACCCGCAATTGAACAGCTTTATCACCATCAGTGACGAACTTGCCCTACAACAAGCGAAAGCCGCTGACACCGCCATTGCAAACGGCAGTAGCAGCAGCCTTACCGGCATTCCGATTGCTCATAAAGATTTGTTTTGCACCCAAGGCGTTTTAACCACTTGTGGCTCCAAAATGCTGAACAACTTCATCCCACCTTACGAATCGACCGTCACCAGCCGCATTCAACAAGCGGGTGCTGTCATGCTAGGCAAAACCAACATGGACGAGTTCGCGATGGGCTCCTCTAATGAAAACAGCTTCTATGGCGCCGTTAAAAACCCATGGAACCTAAACAAGGTTCCTGGTGGCTCTTCTGGTGGCTCCGCCGCTGCGGTTGCTGCAGGCCTTGCCGTTGCGGCTACTGGCACAGACACTGGCGGCTCCATTCGCCAACCGGCTTCTTTTTGTGGCATCACTGGCCTTAAACCGACTTACGGTCGCGTTTCTCGCTTTGGCATGATCGCCTACGCCTCCAGCCTAGACCAAGGCGGCCCGATGGCAAAAAGCGCTGAAGATTGCGCCCACCTAATGCAAGCTATGGCGGGCTTTGACGACAAAGACTCAACCTCTTCTGAAACCCCTAAAGAAGACTACCTAGCCAACTTAAATGCGCCACTAGCGGGCCTTAAAATCGGCTTGCCAAAAGAATACTTTGGTGACGGCTTAGACGCCAAGGTCGCCGACACCATAATGGCCGCCGTAAAAGAATTCGAAAAGCTTGGCGCGACCGTGAAAGAAGTGTCCCTACCAAACCTTCAACTAAGCATTCCGTCTTACTACGTCATTGCGCCGTCTGAAGCGTCTTCCAACCTATCTCGCTTTGATGGCGTTCGCTTTGGCCATCGCTGTGACGATCCGAAAGACCTACTCGACATGTACACTCGCTCTCGCGCAGAAGGCTTTGGCACCGAAGTACAAAAACGCATCATGGTCGGTACCTATGCGCTTTCAGAAGGTTATTACGACGCTTACTACTTAAAAGCACAAAAAATCCGTCGCCTAATCAAAGAAGATTTCGTCAACGCACTCAATGAGGTTGATGTCATCATGGGACCTGTTGCACCGACTACCGCTTTCGATCTTGGCAGTAAAACAAACGACCCTGTGGCCATGTATCTGGAAGACATCTACACCCTTTCAGTGAACCTTGCCGGCATCCCTGCTATGTCTGTTCCAGCAGGCTTTGTCGACAACATGCCTGTTGGCCTACAAATCATGGGCAATTACTTTGCTGAAGCCAAGTTGCTGAACATAGCGCACCAGTATCAACAAAATACTGACTGGCACCTACAAACACCTACTATGGCAAAAGGAGCATAAGCATGAACTGGGAAGTTGTTATTGGCCTTGAGATTCATACTCAGCTCTCTACTAAATCAAAGTTATTTTCTGGTGCGGCAGTAGGGTTTGGCGCCGAGCCAAACACACAAACCACACTGGTTGACCTAGGCATGCCTGGCGCCTTACCTGTATTCAACAAAGAAGCGCTACGCATGGCCGTTATGTTTGGTCACGCAATCAATGCAGAAATCGGCATGACGTCCGTGTTTGCTCGCAAGAACTACTTCTACCCAGATTTGCCAAAAGGCTACCAAACTAGCCAAATGGACCATCCGATTGTTGGCAAGGGCTACCTAGACGTCACTCTAGAAGACGGCACCACAACCCGCGTGGGCATCACTCGCGCCCATCTTGAAGAAGACGCCGGCAAGTCTTTGCACGAAGACTTCCAAGGCATGACGGGCATCGATTTAAACCGCTCTAGCACACCGCTACTAGAGATCGTTTCAGAACCCGATATTCGCTCCGCAAAAGAAGCCGTTGCTTACGTTAAGATGATTCACTCCATCGTAACCTACCTTGGCATTTGTGACGGCAATATGGCGGAAGGCTCAATGCGCTGCGACATTAACCTATCGCTACGCCCAAAAGGTCAGGAAGAATACGGTACTCGCACCGAGATCAAAAACGTCAATTCTTTCCGCTTTATTGAAAAAGCCATCTACACCGAAATTGAACGTCAAGCAGACATTCTCGAAGATGGCGGCCGCATTATTCAGGAAACACGCCTTTACGATCCAGAGAAAAACGAAACTCGCAGCATGCGCTCTAAAGAAGACGCCAACGATTATCGCTACTTTCCCTGCCCTGACTTACTGCCTATCGTCTTGACCCAAGAGTACGTTGACCAGATAAAAGCCAACCTACCGGAACTACCAAGTCAAAAAGCAGAGCGCTTCCAGAGCGAGTACAACTTGAGCGACTATGACGCCCATGTTCTTTCCTCTTCACGCGCAATGGCGGATTACTTTGAAGCCGCCAACAAGGTCAACCAAGATCCTAAACTAACGGCCAACTGGGTGATGGGCGAGCTAAGCAAGCTACTCAACCAGTCCCAATTAGACATCGCCAATTCGCCAGTGGATGCCAACGCCTTTGGCGAGCTACTTGCTCGCATTAAAGACAACACTATTAACGGCAAAACAGCGAAAGACGTATTGCAAGCAATGTGGGACGGCGAAGGCTCTGCGGATGAGATTATCGATGCAAAAGGCCTGAAACAGGTAACTGACACTGGTGCAATCGAAAGCATGATCCAAACCATTTTGGACGCAAATGCCGCCCAAGTTGAACAGTATCGTGCCGCAGAACCCGACAAACAGAAGAAAATGATTGGCTTCTTTGTTGGCCAAGTCATGAAAGCCTCTCAAGGCAAGGCAAACCCAGGAATGGTCAACCCTATCCTTGCGAAAATGCTAAAAGGCTAACCCTGATAAGCACAAATAAAACGACCCTACATTCTCGTAGCGGTCGTTTTTTTTCATCCCTAGAAAACCCAAACAATCAGCAAGGCAAAAAAAAGCACCGTAATGACTTACGATGCTTTTTATACGCTTACTGCAGATCGCTAACAATTAACCTGCTAACAAAGCCTTCACAATGATCTGATTCGCTTCCGGAAAGTCATAATCAGCAAGCTCTGACACAGCAACCCAACACACTTCTTGACCTTCCTTCCCTGTCGCCTCACCCAAAAACTGAGACACGGTATAAAAAATCAATTCAACCTGCTTATCACCATAGTCATGAGCAACCGTTTGAAAGTGCTCCGCGTGCTGAACCTTGATACCACACTCTTCTAGCAACTCACGAGACAAAGCCTGCAAGGGAGTCTCATTCGGCTCACACTTGCCGCCTGGAAATTCCCATAAACCACCTTGATGCTGATCACGCTTACGCAAAGCAATAAACACCTGATCTTCCCGAAGGATAATCCCAGCCGCTACACGCACTAACATCAGGTTCGGTAATCCGCATTAATGGTCACGTATTCGTGAGAGAAATCCGTTGTCCACACCGTATCCGAAGAATCTCCGGCACCCAGATCAATTTGAATCTGAATTTCCTCTGGCGCCATGGCTTCTTGACCATGTTCTTCTAGATAATCTGGCGAACGACAGCCATCTCGCGCGATTTCAAAGCCGTTAATATGAAGCTGCACCTTATCAACATCCAATGCCTCAACACCAGCACGACCCACGACCGCTAAAATACGACCCCAATTTGGATCAGACGCGAACAACGCCGTTTTCACCAAAGGAGAGTGCGCCACTTCAAACGCCACTTTTGTCGCATCTGACTCAAGCTTAGCGCCCTGAACCTTAATAGTGACAAACTTGGTGGCACCTTCCCCATCACGCACGATGGCATGCGCCAACTCTTGCATAACTTCGGTAAAGGCCGCTAAAAAGGCTTGCGCCAAAGGCGAATTAATATCCGTAACGAGATCATTACCTGCCGCACCAGTCGCGACCGCAATACAAGAATCGTTAGTAGAAGTATCACTATCAACGGTAATACGGTTGAAGCTCTTATTCACCACAGACGATAACATCTGCTGAAGCAATGCTTTATCAAGGGCAATATCACTAAACACATAACCCAACATAGTCGCCATATTAGGGCGAATCATGCCAGCACCTTTAGAGATACCGGCAACCGTATAGCGACGTCCGTCAAACTCAAACGTCCTAACAGAACCTTTAGGCAAGGTGTCTGTCGTCATAATACCAAGACCCGCCGCCTTCCAATTACCCCCTTCAAGAGAAGACAAGGCTGTCGGCAGAGCCGCTAGGATTTTAGCAACAGGCAAAGGCTCACCAATGACACCGGTAGAAAAAGGCAAAACAGACTCTGCGGCCACACCAGCAGAGCGAGCAAGCTCCTGACACGTCAGCAAAGCATTTTCCATACCTTGCTTACCAGTACCCGCATTAGCGTTACCCGTATTTATTAACAAATATCGAATATCAGAGCCAAGCAAATGCTTTTGACAAACACGAACCGGCGCCGCACAAAAAGCATTTTGGGTGAAAACGCCTGCAACAACCGCCCCTTCACACAACTCAAAAACAACAAGGTCTTTTTTGTTTGGCTTTTTAATGCCCGCTTCAGCGAACCCAATCTTCACACCCTTAATTTCTGGGATATTGGGGAAATCCTGCAACCCTACCGCCATTTAACTACCCTCTACTAAACCAGACTGCCATGACATTGCTTGTATTTTTTACCAGACCCACAAGGACAAGGCTCATTACGCCCAACTTTAGGGTATTGTGCGCCATCTCCAGCAACACCATCATCAGAAAGTACCGATGTAGACTCGTGCTGCATGCTTAGCTGAGTTTTTTCTTCATGAAGTCGACGCGCTTCTTCGATTTTTTCAGATTCTTCAGGCGATTGAACCTTCACTCGCGTGACTATCTGGATCACTTCAAATTTGACCTGCTCCAGCAAATCTTGGAAAAGCTCAAACGCTTCTCGCTTATATTCTTGCTTTGGATTCTTCTGAGCATAACCACGTAAGTGAATACCCTGACGAAGCATGTCCATTGTTTGCAAATGCTCTTTCCAAAGCGTATCCAATACTTGCAGCAACACTTGCTTCTCAAAAGATCTAAGCGGCTCAGCACCGGCTGCAGACTCTTTCTCAGCATAATCACTAACAAAAGCATCAAGGATTTTTTGACGCAATGGCTCTTCGTACAATTTCGAATCTTCTTCTACCCATTGCGCAACAGGTAACTCAAGACCAAATTCATTACGAATTTTATCTTCTAGACCTTTTAGGTCCCATTGATCATAAACACTTTGCGGCGGAACAAATTCATCAATTAAATTCGTTACCACTTCTTCACGCATCGCAGAAATCGCTTCTGATAAATCTTCCGACACCATCATATCGAAACGCTGACGGTAGATAACCTGACGCTGATCATTCGCCACATCATCGTATTCAAGCAATTGCTTACGAATATCGAAGTTGCGCCCCTCTACTTTACGCTGGGCTTTTTCAATCGCATTTGAGACCATTTTATGTTCAATGGCTTCTCCCTTCTCCATACCCAACGCCATCATCATTTTCTTGATGCGATCAGACATGAAGATTCGCATTAAGCTATCTTCAAGAGACAAGTAAAAACGCGAAGAACCCACATCACCTTGACGACCCGCTCGGCCACGCAACTGATTATCTATACGACGCGATTCATGACGCTCCGTACCAATAATATGCAAACCACCTGCAGCCAATACCGCTTCGTTGCGCTGTTTCCAGTCCGCTTTCAAAGCATCAATTTCTTCTTGGGAAGCAGACTCACCAAGTTGATCAATCTCAACCTGTAAGTTACCACCCAACACAATATCCGTGCCTCGACCCGCCATGTTAGTCGCAATAGTAACAGCGCCCGGACGACCCGCTTCCGCAACAATTTGCGCTTCACGCTCATGCTGCTTGGCATTCAACACATTGTGTTTAATGTTTTTCTTATTGAGGTATTCAGACAACAACTCAGAATATTCTATCGACGCAGTACCCACGAGGATAGGACGCCCTTGAGCCACATTTTCTTCAATATCAACAACAATCGCCTCAAACTTATCTTCAGTAGACATGTAGATAAGGTCATTGAAATCTTTTCGCTGAACTTGTTTATTGGTCGGAATAACCACAACAGACAAGCCATAGATTTGCTGAAATTCGAACGCTTCAGTGTCCGCGGTCCCCGTCATACCAGACAAGTTCTCGTACAAGCGGAAGTAGTTCTGGAAGGTCGTCGATGCCAATGTCTGACTTTCAGCCTGAATGGTAACACCTTCTTTGGCTTCTACTGCCTGGTGAATACCTTCTGACCAACGTCGACCTTGCATCGTACGTCCGGTGTGCTCATCAACAATAACCACTTCATTGTTTTGAACCACATAATCAATGTTTTTACGAAAGATGACATGGGCTTTTAGACACGCATGAACATGATGCAACAACGACAAGTTACCCGCCGCATATAGACTGTCGCCTTCTTGCAGCATACCCTGCTCAACCAACCAACTTTCTACAAACTGGTGACCATTTTCAGTCAGCTCAATGCTCTTCTGAGACTCATCGAACACATAATGCCCGCTCGCCTCTTCCGTAGCTTCTTCAGCCTCTTGTCGCGTTAACAACGGCGGCAAGTGATTGATCTTTCGATACTGTTCTGAGCTGTCTTCTACCGCACCAGAAATAATTAACGGCGTTCTGGCTTCATCAATAAGGATAGAGTCAACCTCATCGACAACAGTAAAGTTAAGCTCACGCTGCACTCTATCTTCAAAACGAAAGACCATGTTATCGCGCAAATAATCGAAACCAAATTCGTTATTTGTGCCATAGGTAATGTCACTTAAATAAGCAGCTCGCTTGTCATCTCGGTCTTGGCCAGAAAACACAACACCGACACTCATGTCTAAAAACTCATAAAGCGGACGCATCCAATTGGCGTCACGCTTCGCGAGATAGTCATTCACGGTAACAACATGAACCCCTTTAGAGGAAATTGCATTCAAATATACAGCCAGCGTCGCTACAAGCGTTTTACCTTCACCGGTACGCATCTCTGCAATTTTACCTTCATGAAGGACCATGCCGCCGATCAGCTGCACATCAAAATGCCGCATTCCCATCACCCTGCGACTGCCTTCTCGAACCGTCGCAAAAGCTTCAGGCAATAAAGCGTCTAAGGATTCACCTTTTGATACTCGCTCGCGAAACTCATTTGTCTTAGCGGAAAGTTCGTCATCGGAGAGCTTGCTGAAAGATTCTTCAAGCTTATTAATTTGAGTAACGACTTTTTTAAATCGTTTCACTTCTCGGTCATTCTTTGTACCGATTACCTTTTTAATTACAGTTCCTAACATCTTGAATACAACGCAGCCAAATTAGTAATGAATAGAGTCTACCACGGTAATGTGGGACAAAACATGAAATATCAAGGCACTAAACACAAAAAAGCCAGACATTTAGTCTGGCTTTTTGGCGATTTTTAGCAATTCGATCAATTATTAAGCGCCAGCGAAGGCAGGCTCAACATACGAAATAGGTTTTGCTTGAGCTTCGTCTTCGAAGACAACATATTCCCAAGCTTCTTGCTGCTCAAGTAGTGCCAACAAAAGCTTATTATTCAAAGCATGTCCAGATTTAAAAGCCTTGTATTCCCCGATCAAACTATGACCAAGAAGATACAAATCACCAATTGCATCCAGCACTTTATGTCTGACTAACTCATCGCGGTAGCGCAAGCCTTCGTCATTCAGTACACGGAAATCATCAAGTACGATGGCATTTTCCATGTTAGCACCGCGTGCTAGATTGTTGTTTTTGAAGTACTCAAGGTCCTTCATAAAACCAAATGTTCGAGCTCGACTGATTTCTTTAACGAAGGTCGTTGTAGAGAAATCAAAAGAAGTATGCTGAACATCTTCACCAATCGCTGGATGCTGAAAATCAATAGTGAATGACAAGCGAAAACCAGTATGAGGCTCTAAAGTTGCGTATTTGTCACCGTCTTCAACTCGAATCGGCTTCTTAATACGAATAAACTTCTTAGGCGCACTTTGCGCTTCCAAGCCTGCAGACTGAAGAAGAAACACAAATGGGCTGGCACTGCCATCCATTAATGGAACTTCACTAGCGCTCACTTCGACATAGGCGTTATCCACACCCAAGCCAGCCATAGCAGAGAGTAGATGTTCTACGGTACTAACCTTCACATCTCCTTTGCATAAAGCCGTAGCGAAATTTGTTGAGCCAACTGCGCGTGCATCACCAGGAATTTCCACTACTGGATCCAAGTCTGTACGGACAAAAACTATCCCTGTGTTTACAGGAGCCGGCTTTAATGTCAAATACACCTTCTCACCTGAGTGAAGACCTACACCGGTAGCTCGAATAATGTTTTTTAATGTGTGTTGACGTACCATTAGATTCCTACACTTACATGACAAGATATATTTTCAATTAAGAAATAATATCAATAACACAATTTTTATACAATTCAACGCCTTATGCTTGCATCTTTTTTACGCAAACTAATCAGCTTGCCGACGCAAAAAAGCGGGAATGTCCAAGTATGACAATTTATCACCACTCGCTGATGAAGCAGATTCGTTCAAATCGCCCCCTTCAGAGTCCGAGCTTTTCTCAACCGCTTCTTCTCGCTTAACCGCAGAGGAAGCAGCAACAGGTCTAGACGCTGATCGCTGTTGAGGCGCAACAACTTGCTTTTCTTCAACAACACGTTCAACACTTGCCTGCACTGGTTGAGAAACAACTGACTCTCCTACAGCGGACTGCATTTCTGCAGAGGAATGCCCTTCTAAACCAGTCGCAACCACTGTAACTCGCATCTCGTCTCCAACACTTGGATCGATTGCACAACCAATTACAACAGTCGCATCTTCTGATGCGTATTCTTCAATAATCCCACCAACCTCAGTAAACTCTGACAAACCAACTTCTTCGTTAGCTGTGATGTTTACTAGGACACCACGGGCGCCTCTAAGGTTAATGTCTTCCAACAATGGGTTGTGAATAGCCGCTTCCGCCGCCACTCTTGCTCGGTCATCACCAGAAGCCGAACCTGTTCCCATCATCGCCATGCCCATTTCAGACATCACTGTTCTTACGTCTGCAAAGTCAACGTTGATCAAGCCAGGGCGCATAATCAAATCGGTAATACCCTGAACCGCATTAAACAAAACATTGTTGGCTTCACCAAACGCTTTCAGTAGAGAAATATTTTTTCCCAATACTGGTAATAAGCGCTCATTTGGAACAGTAATTAATGAATCGACATTTTCACGCAATTCTTTAACACCTTCTTCTGCCACTCTTGCGCGACGACGTCCTTCGAAAGGAAACGGTTTAGTCACCACAGCAACCGTCAGAATACCAAGTTCACGGGCCACTTTAGCAATTACTGGCGCAGCACCTGTACCTGTACCACCGCCCATGCCTGCGGTGATAAACACCATATCGGCACCGGTTAACAATTGTGTAATTTTTTCTTGATCTTCAAGCGCCGAATCACGACCAACTTCTGGGTTCGCACCCGCTCCAAGACCTTTTGTAATCGTTGTGCCTAACTGTAAAGATACTCCAGTATCAAAACCCGTTAGTGCTTTGGAGTCAGTGTTGGCGCAGATAAATTCAACCCCCTCCAACTGACTTTCAAGCATGTGACGAACAGCGTTACCGCCACCACCACCAACACCGATAACCTTAATAACAGCGTTATCAGATAAATTTTCATCGGCTAAATCAAAGACGTTCATGGGCTTATAGCTCCTTAATTAATTCGTTCTCAACGCTAACTACATGTAGCTCTGAAACCAGTGTTTTACATTGTGCCACACCTTCGCTGCACTGAAGGACGACCCGGTTTCTTTTGCTGCTAGCAATGATGTATCTCGTTTATTTTGCGTCTTAGACATAACTTGCTTAGAGGGCTCAGCAGTCTCAGCCTCCTTACTTCCATAAGCCAATAATCCAACACTTGTTGAATATATCGGGTTATCGACAATGTCCGACATTCCTTTAGCACAATCTGGTACCGATAAGCGAACTGGCATATCAAATACTCTTTCTGCTAACTCAGCAGCCCCCTCCATAAGAGAGGTACCGCCAGTAATTACAATACCTGCAGGGATGCGCTCGGCGTATCCGCTGCGTCTTAATTCATCTTGAATTAAACTGTAAATTTCTTCATACCTTGCTTCAACCACCTCTGCTAGAGCATGGCGAGAAATTGTTCTTGGCTGTCTGTCCCCGACACTTGGCACCTGAATAGCCTGGTCGACTGTGGCGAGCGAGGACATAGCGCAAGCGTATTTCACTTTAATTTCTTCCGCATGCTGAGTCGGAGTACGCAACGCCATAGAAATGTCGTTCGTCACTTGATCCCCTGCTACTGGTACCACCGCAGTATGATGCAACGCACCATCAAGCCAAACCGCGATATCCGATGTACCCGCACCAATGTCCACCAAGCAAACGCCTAACTCTTTCTCATCTTCGCTCAAGGAAGACTCACTGGACGCCAGTTGCGATAAAATCACACCATCGACACCCAGACCACAACGTTTAATGCATTTTTCAACATTCATCACCGCATTCGCGGCGCCTGAAATCATATGCACATTGGCTTCTAAGCGAACCCCAGACATGCCTAAAGGATCTTTAATGCCTTCTTGCGAGTCAATGTGATATTCCTGCGGGAGAATATGCAGAACACGTTGATCAGAAGAAATCGGTACCGCTTGCGCTGCATCAATCACTCGATCTACATCTTCTTTTTGCACTTCACCATTTTTGACCGCAACAATACCATGGGAATTCAAGCTTCGAATATGACTTCCCGCAACACTCACGTAAACAGAATGAATATTACACCCTGCCATTAATTCAGCTTCTTCTACAGCTCTCTGTATAGATTGAACGGTCGATTCAATATTAATAACAACACCGCGCTTCATTCCCTTAGAGCTGTGAGAGCCAATACCGACAATTTCCAAACTACCGTCAGCCAGAACTTCTCCGACTAAGCAAATAACTTTTGATGTGCCTACATCCAAACCGACTATCATTTAACCTTCCCGGCATTTTAGTGCTGTTAGAACCGCCCTCTACCTTGTTTAAAAAAGCAACAAACAGGCCAAGTTTATTTTGTTTCTTTCCAGGCAACGGCAACCCCATGAGGGTAACGCGCGTCGATGGAGCTAATTTGATCTATTCTACCCGATAAATCACTTTTATACACCGCTATAAAGCGTTGTAATCTCTCTAAAATTTCCTCTCTTCCTAACTTTACCTTCACACCATTGGTGAAAGTAATATTCCACGCTCCTCGCAGCTCTAAACTGAGTTTTTCAATGCGCAGTGACGTCGAAGACAGTACCTGACTAATCAATCCAAACTGTTCTAGTACCAGATCGCTGGTATCTTCAGGTCCGTACAACTTAGGAAGCGGCAAATCTGGTAGTGCTCGCGGCGATATTACTACCGCTCCTGTGGAAATTATTTGCCTATCTCCCCAGTATGCGAGAGGTTTATACTCTCGAACAAGTATCTGCAGCGTATTCGGCCAAACTTTACGTACCTCTACACTTTCCACCCATTGCGGCGACAGAGCAATAGACTTTATTGACACTAGCGATGTCGTCAATAAGTTTTTTCCCAGCAAAGACTGATAGTCTTTTTGCAGCGCCGTGGCAGAGGCATACTTCAACTCACCCTTCACATCTATCTTCTTGATCGCAAACCAACTATCAGGAGAATCATCCCCTTGAAATAAAGCCACTACGATCAACAATACAGCCCCAATAAGCGCGGCGAGCCTCATAATTTAATCACGCTGCGCACCATGCCATGCATTCAGTGCTATCTTTTCAACCAACCCATTGTAACTTAACCCTACATGGTTAGCCGCCATAGGAACCAAGCTATGGGAGGTCATTCCGGGCGACGTATTCACCTCTAACACCCAAAACACACCCTGCTGATCACGCATCACATCAACACGCCCCCAACCAGTACAACCTAGCGACTGATAAGCCTCTAAGGCCAAGGACTGAAGTTCAGCTTCATCATCCTCGCTCAAGCCACACGGCAACAAATATTGAGTATCTTCTGCCAAATATTTGGCATCGTAGTCATACAACTCATGGGTGGATGATGCTTTAAGACCAATAGCGGGATACACCACATCATCAATAATGGCCACCGTGTATTCAGGCCCATCCACAAACTCTTCGACTAAAATATCCGAATCAAACTCAAGCGCATTGGTTAACGCAGACAAGAGCTCAGAACGATCATTCGCTTTATTAATACCAATCGTCGACCCTTCTCGAGACGGCTTAATAATCAGCGGATAAGACATGGACTCTTCAATCACCGCAGGATCTGGCTGCCCCTCAAATGACAAGTAGGCAGGCGTTGCAATACCAATCCCCTTCCAAAAGCGCTTAGTCATGACCTTATCCATCGCAAAACCACAAGCGAAAGGAGAGCTTCCGGTATAAGGCTTACCCATCATGTCTAACAACGCTTGGATGCGCCCATCTTCCCCTTCGCCACCGTGAAGGGCAATAAAAGCCAGATCAAACTCAATCGACTGCAGCTGCTTCACTGGATCCAGCCCTTCAGCACCATATAAGTCAATGGCCACCACTTGATAACCAGAGGCACGCAACCCCTCAACAACCAATGGCCCACTTTGCAAGGACACGTCCCGCTCAGCGGAACGCCCACCATAAATCACGGCAATAACGGATTCTTTTAAACTTGATGACATTTACTGTATCCCACTGGTTGCTAAATTTTTAGAAATCAAACCAATATCGCCAGCGCCTTGAGTAATCAATAAATCGTCTTTCTTAAGCACATTGCTCAAGATAGAACGTAAATCCGTCACACTGCCTACGTGCACAGGGTCTACCGTACCCCGTTGGCGAATACTGCCACATAAAGATCGGCTGTCAGCGCCATTAATCGGCGTCTCTCCTGCTGAGTAAACGTCCAGCAACAAGAGCACATCCACTTGCGACAAGACACGCACAAAATCTTCATACAAGTCACGCGTTCGAGAGAATCGATGAGGCTGATAAATCATCACCAAACGCTTTTCTGGCCAGCCCGCTCGAATCGCTTTGATGGTAGCAAGCACTTCACTTGGATGATGGCCATAATCGTCCACAAACATCACTTCGGAACCATCCGACAAAGCCAATGGCGTTTGCTCTTGGAAGCGGCGACCCACCCCTTCAAACCCCATTAAACCAGCCTGAATAGCCGCCGCATCAACACCCAAATCCGTCGCAACCGCAATCGTTGATAAAGCGTTTAATACGTTGTGCATTCCCGGCATTGGCAAACGAATTTTTAACGGCTCGCCTTCAGGGCGGTGAGCGGTAAATTCACAAAAACGCCCAGTTTGAACTATGTCTGTCGCATAAAAGTCAGCTTCATGCTCGATCCCGTAGGTCAGCACTGGACGACTCAATGACGGCAAAATCTCTCTGACATTCGCATCATCCACACACAGCACAGCCAAACCATAAAACGGCAAGTTGTGCACAAACTCGATAAAGGTGTGCTTCACTTTTTCGAAGTCACCACCATAAGTATCCATATGATCTTCATCGATATTAGTGATAATGACGGTCTGCGGCTGCAGATGTAGGAAAGAAGCGTCACTCTCATCCGCCTCAGCAACCAAATAAGAGCTACTTCCTAATTGCGCATTCGCGCCCGCACTGGTTAAACGCCCACCAATAACAAACGTCGGCGCTTCGCCTGTGGCCGCCAATACCGACGCCATAAGGCTGGTCGTCGTCGTTTTACCATGAGTACCCGCCACAGCGATACCGTGACGATAGCGCATCAACTCTGCCAACATTTCCGCTCGGCGAACAATAGGAATGCGATTGTCTTTACCCCAAATAATCTCAGGGTTTTGTTCATTAACCGCCGTTGAAACGACAATAACATGAGCATCAAAGACATTTTCAGCCTGATGCCCAACATAGACCTTAATGCCCATTTCAGACAATCTGTCCGTTGTCGCCGACGCTTTCAAGTCAGAACCTGATACCGAATACCCTTGGTTATGCAACACTTCTGCAATGCCACACATCCCCACCCCACCAATACCTATAAAGTGGATGTTTTGAATGCGACGCATAGTCGGAATATCGTATTGAAATTTATTTACTATCATTTTATTAACCTTAAACAATGCGCAACCACATCTTGTGTTGCGGTAGGGTGCGCTATTTTCTTTGCTTGCTCACCCATTTTTTGTAAAGTCGACTCACTCTCAAGTAAGCCCATTAGAATAGACACCACTTTTTGACTTGTTAACTCTGTCTGAGGCAATAAATAGGCTGCCCCAACCGCATCAAGGTGTCGAGCGTTTGCGGTTTGATGATCATCAATAGCGTGTGGCAAAGGCACTAAAATAGACGGCAAGCCTGCTATCGCCAATTCACTCACTGTCATTGCTCCAGCACGGCAGAGCACCACATCCGCCCAATAATAGGCCTGCTCCATGCCGTCCAAATAAGGTTCTACTCTCGCTTTAACACCCACCTCATCGTATAACGCTGACACGGCTTCAAAATTGCGCTTACCCGTTTGATGCCATACATCCAAACGTTGCGAGCCATCCCATTGCGCCAACACATTTGGCACAATGTCATTAATCGCTTTCGCCCCAAGACTCCCTCCCACCACGAGCAACTTAAGTGGTCGACCTTGGCCGCTTCTCGGCGGACGCACCGTCTGAGATAAAATATCAGCGCGAATTGGGTTTCCCACTGTGATGGCGTTTGGCAATGCGTTATCAAATGCTTGCAGACGAGTATTCGCCACTTTTGCCAATATTCGATTCGTAGTGCCCGCTATCGCATTTTGCTCATGAATCACCAAAGGGATGCCAAGCAATTTAGCGGCAATGGCCCCAGGTCCGGCCACAAAGCCTCCCATACCTAACACCACAGAAGGTTTGATTTTTTGCAGAAAAGCCACCGCTTGGCCAATCGCATGCAAGATTCGAAAAGGCGCAGACAACAGTCCCAAAACGCCCTTTCCTCGCACCCCTTTTATCGACAAGGTATGAATCGCAATATCGTGCTGTGGAACCAGCGACTCTTCCATGCCACCTTTCGAACCCAGCCAGAAGACCTCCATGCCTTTTTCTTTAAATTGCTGAGCACTGGCCAAGGCTGGGTATATGTGCCCACCCGTTCCGCCAGCCATAATGACAACACGTTTAGAATCACTCATCTTTTTTCTCTACTGTTCCACTCTTTTGACCAGAGTCTCTGGCTTGCGCTTCATATCGCCTATTTTCTATGTCCACTCGCGCAATAACGAACAAACTACCTAGGGTAATAATCAAGCTACTACCACCATAACTAATCAAGGGCAAAGTCAGTCCTTTTGTCGGCAGAAATCCAGTATTCACCCCAATATTGATAATCACCTGGGCCAGAATAAGAATCGAAAAACCAAAACACATATAACCTGAAAAAGGACGCGAGAGATCCATCGCTTTATGCCCTATTTTAAAGGCTCGACTGACCATAATGCCAAACAAGGCAATCAGAAACAGGCCACCTAGCAGACCGGTTTCTTCAACCCAAACAGAAAACACAAAATCCGTGTGCGCTTCTGGTAAATAGGAGAGTTTTTGCACGCTATTACCCAGCCCCAAACCAAACCACTCACCTCGCCCGTAGGCAATGAGTGCCTGACTCAGCTGGTAGCCCTCATTAAAGGGGTCCGCCCATGGATCAATAAAGTTCATTAGGCGCTTCATCCGATAACTTTCAGAAACCGCCACTACCCCCAACATACAAACAGCCGCAACCAACAAGAGTAAGAATTGGTACAAGGGAGCGCCACCTAAAAACAACAGCGCCATAACGGTACCCAGTAAGACCACTGAGGCACCAAAATCCGGTTCAAACAACAAAAACAAAAGAAAAATACTGCACAGGCACAAGGGCAAGAAAAAGCCCACCCAACCTTCTCGCACTCGATCGGCACGGCGTACCAAATAACCAGACACGTACACCACCATACAGACCTTGGCCACTTCGGACGCCTGTAAGTTAAACACCACCAAATTGATCCAGCGACGACTGCCGTTTACGCTCTTCCCAATCCCTGGCACCAACACCAACACCAGCAACAGAAACGACAAGCCCATCAGCAGAATCCCCCACTGTTGCAACTTATCAGTAGGTAACGAGATCATCACCCAACCGAAAACCAGCCCGATTAATAAATAGAGCATCTGGCGACCCATAAAGAAATAAGGGTGGCCATGCATGTTTTCAGAAATGGAAATCGATGCGCTCGACACCATAACAATCCCTAACGCTAAGATTGACACCACAGAAACAATAAAAATAGAATCAACCTGGCTAAACTCTCGCCATGTCACACGATCAAAGAACTTCAACCAGGTCATAAAGCACGAACCAGATCGATGAAATGCTGCCCACGTTGTTCATAGTTTTTGTACATATCCAAACTGGCGCAAGCGGGCGAAAAGAGCACAATATCACCCGGCGTCACTTCGCCTGCCAACGCAGCCACCACCTCGTCCAAGGTCGCAAAAAATTCGACATCAGACGATGCCGACAAGGCCTTAGCAATGACGCTCGCATCCTTACCAAATAAATACGTTTTTTGCACCAAGTCAGAAACAGGTTTCGCTAAGGGTGAAAAATCAGCCCCTTTCCCCTCACCACCGGCAATCAAATGTATGTGTTTCTGAGAGGCGTTTCCTAAACCTTCCAACGCGGCCAGCGTGGCGCCCACGTTCGTGCCTTTCGAATCATTAATATAAACAACACCATTATGGGTACGTACCGTTTCACAACGATGTGGCAAGCCACCAAATTCACGTAACACTTGAGCAACACCGTCCGCGCGAACATCCTGCCCTAACAGCTCAATCATCGCCAACGCCGCCAACACATTGGCATAATTATGCGCCCCCTGCAGGGCAATATTTGACGTGTGGTAAAGTCGCTCAACCCCTTTACAAAGCCAAGCACCGTCGTCATCCGGCAACATTCCGTATTCTTTTAAATCAGGACTCTTGGTGGTGAACGCACGCACAGGAACACCCTCAGCAAGTAAGGGCGCGGTTAATATATCTTGTTTATTGCACACCGCCGCCTTACAGCCTCGATATACTTTTTGTTTGACTCGCTGGTATTCATACAGGTCTTTATAACGATCCATATGATCTTCAGACACATTCAGCAAACAGGCCAAATCCGCTTGCAATGCATGGGTCGTTTCCAGCTGAAAACTGGACAACTCAAGCACATAAAAATCCACACCCGCGCTCAGCAAGTCCAACGCAGGCAAGCCAAGATTACCGCCCGCTACGGCGTTATTGCCACACGCTTCTAGAAGCTTAGCAACCAAGGTGGTGACGGTACTTTTTGCATTAGACCCGGTAATCGCCACAAAAGGCGCATTTACATAATCACAGAAAAGATCAATGTCCCCACGCATGGCCACGCCTTTTTCAGCAAGCGCCGCCAGCACAGGGTTTTTTAATGGAATACCGGGGCTAACATAAAGCTCATTGACGCCTAAACGCGCCAGCACAGCCAAATCGCCGGTAAAAATTCGATCCGCAGGGCAAAGCGCTTTAGCCTGCTCTAACCCTGGAGGGTTGTCGCGGGAATCCACGACAAAAAAATCAATATTCTGACTTGCCAAAAAGCGCACACAAGAGAGACCTGTCGCCCCCAAGCCAACGACGGCTCTTATCCGATCTGACCCGATCAACGACATAAAACGCTCCTAACGCACTTTTAGAGTGGCAAAACCAACCAATACAAGACACACAGTAATAATCCAAAACCGCACAATAACCTTGGGCTCTGCCCAGCCTTTCAGCTCAAAATGATGATGTATCGGCGCCATTCTAAAAATACGCCGCTTGGTCAGTTTGTAAGACGCCACCTGCAAAATAACGGACACCGTTTCCATTACAAAAACACCGCCCATGATAAACAACACCAATTCTTGGCGAACAATCACCGCAATAGTGCCCAAGGCAGCCCCCATCGCTAAGGAACCCACGTCCCCCATGAAAATTTGCGCTGGGTAGGTGTTAAACCATAAAAACCCTAAACCGGCACCAATCAGAGCCGAGCAAAACACCAGCAACTCACCTGAGCCATGAACATAAGGAATCAACAAATAATCCGCGAAACGAACGTTACCAGTAAGATACGCAAATACCCCTAACGCCCCGCCGACCAGAACCGTTGGCACAATCGCCAGACCATCAAGACCATCGGTTAAATTTACCGCATTACTGGTGCCAACAATCACAAAATACGTCAACACGACAAAGAAGATACCTAAAGGCAAGGCCACATTTTTAAACAGCGGCACCAACAAGGCCGTTTCGGCGGGCGTGGTCGCGGTAAAGTACAAAAAGAAAGCGGCCGCTAGACCAAACACACTTTGCCAAAAATACTTCCACTTAGCAGGCAATCCTTTTGAGTTTTTCGCAACCACTTTACGGTAGTCATCCACCCAACCAATCACGCCAAACGCCCACATAACCGCTAATACAAGCCAAACGTACTTATTAGAGAGATCTCCCCATAACAAGGTACTGATGGAAATTGAAAAAATAATCAACGCGCCGCCCATGGTTGGCGTGCCCGCTTTACTCAGGTGTGACTGAGGGCCATCGCTTCGTATTGCCTGTCCAATCTGCAAACGTTGCAACAATAAAATGACACGATTCCCGATCAACAAAGAAATCGCCAGCGCCGTTAGCACACCCAAAATGGCGCGCAATGACAAATAATTAAAAACGGTAAAAAAAGTGTGGTGCTCGCTCAAATAAGCCGTCAGCAGGAGTAGCATGAGTTAATAGCATCCTAAAGTGTTAAAATATTCACCACATTTTCCATTTTAGAAGAGCGAGACCCTTTCACTAAAATGGCATGTGCCTTATTAAGCGCCTGAACAACAGACGCCGCTTCGTTGTGTGTCTGGCAAAAAATCGCCTCGCCGCCATTGGCGCGAAACGCTTGAGCCGCCAATCCAGCAATCGGACCGACACTGATCAAACAGGAAATGCCTTTTTGTTGAGCATATTCCCCAAGTGCTTTATGTATCTCATCTTGTTGCGCACCCAACTCACCTAATGCACCAAGAACAAGCCAAGTTTTCTCGACTTTTTGCATGGCTAATACATCAATGGCCGCCTCAACAGACGTAGGGCTGGCATTGTAACAATCATTGATTAACAGAGCCTTATTTTTTGTCAACAAGCGCTCCATTCTACCGGGCACTTGAACAGGTTGCGCTAACTTAGCAACAGCGTCTTTCAAGCTCATGCCCAGCGCCATCAACGCCAATACCACAGCCATGCCATTCGCCACCAAATGTCGCCCAGCGCCAGACACATAAACCGCCACACTCTCCCCTTGATAAGTAAAAGTAGCACGACTCGATTCTGCTTCTAACACCAGATCGTGAACACACAAATCGGCGGATTCAGTAAACCCGAAGGAGCAAACACGACGCCGATTGGCCAGCGTTTTCCAATAATCAAAATAAGCGTCATCGGCATTTAAAATAATGGTCGCTGTCGCTCTAGCGGCTGAAATCAGCTCACCTTTTTCAACCGCGATCCCTTCTAAACTACCAAAGCCTTCAAAATGACTGCCACTGGCGTTCGTTAAAATCACCACATCGGCACGGATAATTTCCGCCAGCTTTTTAATTTCGCCAGGAAAGCTGGTGCCCGCTTCAATCACAGCCGCGTCATGATCACCAGTGAGTTCAAGCAAGGTCTGCGGCACACCAATCTGATTATTCAAATTAGCGCGTGTTTTTAGCACATTTTTTTCGTCAAGAGATTGAGCCAGCCAATCTTTTACGGTTGTTTTACCGTTACTTCCCGTAATCGCGACAACAGGGCCAGTAAAAGCCTCTCTAATGGCGTTCGCTATGCGCCCATAAGCCGCTACAGTGGACGCCACTCTGATGTAACTCGACACCGAAATATCCTTTTCAGACAGCACGGCGATGGCGCCTTGATCCATAGCCGATTGCGCATAGTCATGCCCATCAAAGCGCTCACCTTTAATGGCAACAAACAAGCAGCCGCCATGAATCTTGCGAGTATCAGTAACCACATTCTTAATGACTTGATCTTCCCCAATAAGCACACCGCCACAAAGACTCGCGATTTGAGACAAGGAAAGTTTAATCAACATAGCCATTTAGCACCTTTGCCGCTTCTTCTTTATCGTCAAAATGATGCTTTACACCATTCACATCCTGATACGTTTCATGCCCCTTGCCCGCGATCAAAATAATGTCGCCACGCGAAGCGGTCTCAATGGCTTTTGCAATCGCACTGGCACGATCCACATCAACATTCACCTCTGACGCAGGTGCGCCAGCAAGCGCATCATTAATAATCTGCTCTGGGGATTCGGTGCGCGGGTTATCCGAGGTTAACCAAACACTGTCTGCAAACGCTAACGCCGCCTGCAACATCAAGGGACGTTTGCCTTTATCGCGATCACCACCACACCCAAACACACACACCAAACGCCCTTGAGAATGTTCTTTTAACGCTTGCAACGCGACCTTTAGCGCATCTGGTGTATGGGCATAATCCACAACCACTGCCGGCCCTTTTTCTGACACCACCCTTTCCATGCGACCAGGCGCCCCTTGCAAGGACGACAACGCAGAAATCAATAGCGCTTTATCCGCTACGGTGGACCATAAACTAGCTAAAGCGGCCAAGGCATTTTGAATATTAAAACGCCCCAGCAGTGGCAAAAAGACCGCATCTTCACCGTCTGGATGACACAATGTAAAATGACAACCATTGGGCGCCAAACGCAGAGAAGTAGCATAAAAATCAGCTTGCGAATTGCTCTCACTGTAATAATAACGCTCGCTGTCTGACGACAAACCTTGCGCCATAAAAGAAGCATACGGATCGTCCAAGCAAAACACCCCGCGAGTCACCCCCGGAAAAGAAAACAACCGACGTTTTGCAGCCGCATAAGCGTCCATAGTGCCATGGTAATCTAGGTGATCACGAGAGAGATTGGAAAACACCGCCGTTTGAAACGGCACGCCATACAAGCGCCCTTGATCCAAAGCATGTGAAGACGCTTCAAAGGCCACAAAATCAATCGATTTAGACGCCATATGGATCAGCAATTCATGCAATGACAATAGATCTGGTGTGGTTTGATTCGCCTCTTGCAGCGCGCCAATCGGCCCCACCCCAAACGTACCAATCAAACCACTAGAATGACCAATAGACTCAGCTAATTGAGCCAAGTAGTAACAAATCGAAGACTTACCATTGGTCCCCGTTACCGCCACCAAAGCGGCTGGCGGAAGCCCGAAAAATGAATACAGACACGCCACAAGAAAGGCCGCTGGATCGTCCACATGGATCAGCTGCAAGCGATCATGGGTCAATGAAAGATGCCCAGGCACAACAGCCACCTGACCACCCAACTCAGCCACTTTATCTAAATAAAGCCAGCCGTGACTGGTCACCCCTGGTAGGGCAAAAAAGACCCCATTAGGGTCCATTTTTCGGCTATCCGTTTCTAAATGAGTATAGATCTGACTGGCGGCAGGCTCATCGACGGTAAGCCCGACTAAATTAAGAAGCTGAGCATGCGTCAAATTAGCCATATTAATTCCCTTGCGCCACCCGATATGGCGCTTTTTTTGTATCAAGTCGCACTTCACGCAACCCATCAGGTAAGTCTGGTGAAATATTTAAAATCGTCAGCGCCCCTTCCATCACACGGGAGAAAACCGGTGCTGCGACTTCACCACCATAATATTGACGACCCTTTGGATCATTGATCATGATAACCATGGCCAAGCGTGGGTTCGAAGCAGGCGCAAAACCTGCAAACATAGCGTTGTATTGATCATACTCATACCCTTTTGAGCCGACCCTGTGCACGGTTCCTGTTTTACCCGCTACGCTGTAACCCGGTATTTTAGCCGCTCGTCCTGAGCCTCGCTGCACGACAGCCTCCATCATTTTCGTGACATTTTTAGCCACTTGACGCGGAATCACTTGTTTACCAACAGGCTTGCCATCTTGTTTGAAAATACTTACCGGCACACGATAACCGCCATTAGCCAAGGTCATATAGGCTTGCGCTAACTGCAATGTAGAAACCGATAAGCCATAACCATAAGAAAGCGTTGCCACTTCAGAAGGGTGCCACTTGGGATGAGACGGTAGATTCCCCGTCGCTTCACCAGGAAAACCAATGCCAACAGGAGAGCCAATACCAAGCTCATAATCTATGTTCCAAATGGCATCTTGAGGCAAAGAAAAGGCAATTTTAGAGGCGCCAACGTTACTGGATTTAACCAGTAATGTTTCTAAGTTGATTTTTCCATAATTGCCTTCGTCTCGAATCGTAAAGCGCCCAATACGCAAGTAACCAGGCGCTGTATTAATGGTTGATTCTGTGTTGTATTGGCCTGACATAAGCGCCGCCGACACCGTGAAAGGCTTCATCGTAGAGCCCGGCTCGAATAAATCGATCACGGCACGATTTCGTAACTCGTCGTATTCTAACGTTGAACGATCATTTGGGTTATAAGATGGTTGGTTGACCATGGCTAAAATCTCACCGGTCTTCACATCCAAAATCACCGCAGACGCCGATGTGGCTCTATGCTCAGTCACCGCCGCTTTCAGCTCTCTGTAGGCAAGGTATTGCAAACGCAGATCAATGCTTAATTCTATATTTTGACCAGGACGCTCTGGCTCATCTTCGCCGATAGAGCGCAACACATTGCCATTCAAATCTTTTAGGAAGGTGCGCTTACCAGGTTTTCCCTGTAACGCTTTATCATAAGCAAGCTCTATCCCCTCTTGGCCTTTATCATCAATGTTGGTAAAGCCAACCACTTGAGCGGCCACTTCTCCGGCAGGATAAAAACGTTTGTATTCACGGGTTTTGCTAACCCCCACCACATGAGCAGCCATGATCCGATCCGCTTCATGAGGTGCAACTTGTCGCTTCAAATACATGTAAGAGCGATTTTTGTTGCTCTCAAACTTGTCTTGCAACCAAGCACGCCCAACCCCCATAGCATCAGCCAAATGCTTGATTTGCTGACTCGGTGTTTTCCCCTGCTGTGGGTCCTGCTCCATATTCCAAAGCGCTTTTGGATTGGCAATCAAGGTCCATGTTGGCGTACTGACCGCTAACGGCTCACCACGGCGATCGAGAATCATCCCCCTTGTCGCAGGAATAGATTCACTTCTCACCGCACGCATCTCTCCCTGATTCTGCAAGAATTCTTTATCAACAACGGTCAGGTAAAAAAGACGGCCGCCTGCGACTAGAAATAATACTAGCGCAATGCCGTACACAAACCTAAAACGCCATTTTCCTGGACGGTGAGCACCGTTTTCAATATTCATGGTTTAACTATTATTAATTCATCCTGAGTGGGGGAATGCATGTGTAAATCCTTGATGGCAGCTTGCTCTAATCGACTCGGCTGAGTCAGAGCACTTTGTTCTAACAACAGCTGCCCCCATGTAACCTCATAATTCACTTCATCTTTCTTTAACGCTTGAAGATGAGAAAAATCTGTCCTGAAATCATAAACTTGTACAACGACTAAAATAGATATCATGGCTAAAACAACGATACCGAGGCTGGTAGGCCAAGGAGAAAAACGTTGCTTAATCACTTATCTTCTCCAGCACACGAAGCACCGCACTGCGCGATCTCACGTTGTCGCTCACTTCCGATTCTGAAGGTTTAATCGCCTTACCAATGGTTTTAAATTTAATGTCTAAATGCGCATTACGAATCGGCAAATGACGTGGCAATTCAGGCCCTTTCGCTTTCAATTTCATAAAGCGTTTTACGATGCGATCTTCCAAAGAGTGGAAACTAATCACCACCAAACGACCACCGACTTTTAAAGACTCGGTTGCGGCTTCTAATCCGGTTTCCAAATCCCCTAACTCGTTATTAATAAAGATTCGAATACCCTGAAAGGCTCGGGTCGCAGGATTTTTTCCTTTTTCCCAAGCTGGGTTGGCTTCCGCCACGACTTTAGAAAGCTGTAAGGTAGTGATGATTGGCGTGTGGGAACGGTATTCACAGATGGCTTTGGCGATGCGTCGCGAAAAACGCTCTTCGCCGTATTGATACATCACATCGGCAATTTCTTTTTCCCCAGCAACCGCAATCCATTCAGCCGCACTCATCCCTTTATCAGGGTTCATCCGCATATCAAGCGGACCATCATTCATAAAACTAAAACCACGTTCAGCGTCATCTAATTGGGGCGAAGAAACGCCCAAATCCATCATAATGCCGTCGACTTTATCGACACCAAACACCTCATTAATGTGCTCAGCCATGGCCGCAAACGTGTCTTGTACAATCGTAAAACGCGAATCTTCAGACTCCAGCGCTTTACCAAAACCAATTGCCACTGGGTCTTTATCAAACCCCAATAATTTACCGTCGTTCAATCGGTCTAACACTAGGCGCGTATGACCACCTCGCCCGAATGTCCCGTCGACATACAGTCCGTCAGTGTTGGTCACTAACATATCTACCGACTCATTTAACATCACACTGATATGTTTTGAGGTCGCGTCTGTCATAAAGAGATATCCATCATAATTTCTGGTTGCAGTTCATCGAGTGATTCTTGAGATAAGTAGTCGTCGCGCTGGGACTCCCACTCATCTTGACTCCATATTTCTAATTTCTTCCCTTGCCCAAGCAAGGTTACTTTGCGGTCTAAAGCGGCAAAATCACGCAATGGGGCTGGCAATAAAATCCTTCCCGCTTTATCCACTTCTAAATCTGTAGCATGACCAACCAAAAGTCGCTGAAGCCGTCTTGCCTGTGGCTGAAAACTTGGCAACTTATCCAATTTTTGCTGGATCTGTTCCCACTCAATCAATGGATAAAGCAATAAACACTTTGACGCTGGATCAATAGTGACGACGACACCTTCCTCTTCGTATTGAGCAAGTTCATCACGTAGGCGGGCCGGAAGCGTCATACGCCCCTTTGCATCCACACTCACTTGATGAATTCCACGAAACACGGCCATATCCCACTTATCGACACTTTATCCCACAATTTAACACCATTTGCTAAAAAGAGTAAAAAAAAATGCCCAAAATAAGCAAAAATAGATGCAATGATTCCGTAAAGACGCATTAAAGGAGATTTTTCAGAGAAAAACGCACAAAAAAGACAAGCTCTGTCTCAAGCAAGGGATTCAACGCGTTGGGATTGGTATTACAAAAAAAGAAGGGGGAAAAAAAGCAAGTTGGCCGATAAGCCGGGTTCTGTCGTGAACAGTCATTCATCTAATACGTACATCACTGCACGTCTTTAGCAACCTACCCGAACTCAGCGCGGGTCACGCCAATGAGTTCCTATTTGGTCTTGCTTCAAGTGGGGTTTACCTTGCCACGAACTGTTACCAGTCGCGCGGTGCGCTCTTACCGCACCATTTCAACCTTACCGGTAGTAAACTACTTAGGCGGTTTATTTTCTGCTGCACTTTCCGTAGGCTCACGCCCCCCAGGCGTTACCTGGCACTTTACCCTGCGAAGCCCGGACTTTCCTCCCCCTCTTACGAGGCGGCGACTGCCTAGCCAACTTGCGACGCGCATATTACTGACCTCGCCGCAGAATAACAAGCACTTTCTTGCAAGCGCCCCAAAAGCCCTGCAAGAAAGCCAAATAAACACTAAACCAAAGGCACTTTAAAGCAGACCTCTAAGCCGCCTTGCGGTCGGTTTTTCGCCTCGATACAGCCATTATGAGCGTGAATAATACGTTTAGAGATGGTTAAGCCCACACCAAAACCACCGCTATTTGCCTCGCGCGCTTCAGACGAGCGATAAAAAGCATGGAATATTTTTTCGAGTTTTTCCTCAGGCACACCAGGGCCATTATCACGTACAAAGATAAGGGCATTCCCCCCTTTCTCTTCCGTGGCCACCTCGATAATGCCACCCTCACCCGCGTAGAAACACGCATTACGCAGCACATTCTCAATCGCATGACGCAACTGCAAAGGGTCGCCCAATAAGGTTTTTGGCAGGGTGCCAGACTTGGTAACCGAAATGCCCTTAAGCTGACTTTCAAAACTCACATCAGCAACAATTTCATCCAGCCATTCTTGCAAGTGCACCGTTTCTTTACTCAATGCCGCCGCTTCAAGACGACTGAGCGTCAACACCTGTCCAATCAACTCATCCAACTCATGAAGCTCAGTTCGAATTCGGCAAAGGTAACTTTTCTGCGACTCGACAGCGAACTTATCTTCTGCGATCGTCAAAGCCACTTCCATCCGAGCCAGCGGCGTTCTCAATTCGTGAGAAACATCGCGCATCAAACGCTCTTTGGATGACAGCAAGGTATCGATGCGCACCGCCATTTCATTAAACTCTTGCGCCAGCTTACCTACCGCATCACTGCGCCTTGCAAGCTTATCCTCTACCCGCGCCGACATGTCCCCTTGACCAAATAGCCGAGCCACACGTTGCAGCTTCAACAATGGACCAAGCAGCCAGTAAGCCAACACCCCACTAGAGACCAACAAGCCCAATAATGACAATGCAATCACCAAACCAGGCGCCAAAGAGTCTATCTCAGGGTTCGGTCTAAAAATTAATAGGTATTGGACGTTATTCGCACCAATAACCTGGATAAACTGACTGTGTAAGAAATCCGCAGCGGGACGCCCATCCGCTCTAGCGCCTTTACTCAACGCGCTTCCTGCCGTCGTGCCACTTGTGTCGTTTTCACGGAAATTTCTTGGCAGCGGCTTAAGCAAGGGACGACCATTTTCTTGGTAAAGATAAATATTACCAGACAAGCGTTTTTCCGCTTTTTCTGCCTCCCCTTTTAACGCCGCTAAGCCAAATTTTTCGTACCCTGCTACCAGTTGAACACCAATATCACCTAATAAATCAGCAGACACCTGGTTATGTTTCTGGACAAATTCAACAATTCCCAAACCAATACTTACGACCACAGTATTAGAAAGCAGAACCACCAGAAACACGCGCAAAAAAGTACTCTTCATAAACTATTAAACGCCCTGTTCACTTGCTACAAAAATATAACCCACACCGCGCACTGTTTTGATTCTAGGATCGCCATTCTCCAGATTACCAATTTTCTTACGCAAGTTACTGATGTGCATATCCAAACTACGGTCATACATTGTTAACTTTCGACCCAAGGCTTTTTCGGACAATTCTTGCTTAGTCAACACCTGACCCGGCGCCATCAACATACACTCAAGCAAGGTGTATTCAGACGTAGTCAGCTCAACCAACTCACCTTCCAAGAAGACACTGCGATCTTTACGACGCAAAAGCACACCCGACAACTCGATATCCGCCGTTGGATCGTCTTCTTTCTCTTGGCTAGCTCGACGCAAGATGGCTTTAATACGAGCCAACAATTCACGTGGGTTAAACGGCTTAGACAAGTAATCATCCGCCCCCATTTCCAAACCTAGGATACGATCAATATCGTCTCCTTTCGCCGTCAACATAATAACGGGCACAGAACTTTTATTACGAATCTGTTTGAGTGTTTCAAACCCATCCAACTCAGGCATCATGACATCTAGAATCACAATATCAGGCATATCAGCTGCCATTAACTCCAACGCTTCACGACCATTCCATGCGTGAGCAACCTGGTAACCTTCACCATCAAAGTACTCTTTGATCAAATCAGACAAACGTGCATCATCATCCGCTAACAATAACTTCATCATAATTACCTTATCTCTTTTAAATAGATTCATTCTCTTACGACGCAAGTGCGTCCGTAATATCAATTGTAAATATTACCTTAGGGATAAATAAAGACCTGCCCCCATTTTCACTCTATTTACAATTCATACTAATAAATGACTCCTTCTCACTAAAAGCAAACAAAAAAAGCCGCATCAGCGGCTTTTTTGTCTATTTCACAAGCAATTAGCTTTTGAAAGGGTCACGCAAAACAATAGTTTCGTTGCGATCGGGACCCGTCGAAATAATATCAACAGGCACACCTACATGCTCTTCTAAGAAGCGAATGTAGTCTTGTGCATTTTTAGGCAGCGCTTCAAAGTTTGGCGCACCCACTGTCGATTCACTCCAACCAGGAAGTTCAACATAAACAGGACGTGCTTGCTCATAGCCTTCACTATCAACAAGAGAGCCAACCACTGGATTGCCATCGGCGTCAGCGTAAGACACACATACCTTGATCACATTAGAACCGTCTAGTACATCCAGCTTAGTTAAGCATATGCCAGATACTGAGTTGATCTGTACTGCGTGACGAAGCGCCACAGCGTCAAACCAACCACAACGACGAGAACGACCTGTTGTTGCACCAAACTCATGACCACGAGTACCAAGGCGCTCGCCATCTTCATCAAACAATTCAGTTGGGAAAGGACCTGAACCAACGCGCGTTGTGTAAGCCTTGGTGATACCCAAAACATAATCCAGATACAAAGGACCGAAGCCAGTACCTGCAGGGGCACCGCCAGCGGTTGTATTGGAAGACGTCACATAAGGGTAAGTACCGTGATCCACATCCAACAATGAACCTTGCGCACCTTCAAACATGATGTTGGCGCCAGACTTTCTCAAGTCATGCAAAATGGAAATCGTATCCGCAACCATAGGGCGCAAGAAGTCCGCCATTTCCAAACCTTCCGCGTAGACTTCGTCGTAAGAGATAGGCTCAACTTTATGGTAGCTTGTCAAAATGAAGTTATAGTACTCAAGCACTTCTTTCAGCTTACAAGCAAAACGCTCAGGATCCAGCAAATCACCAACACGAATCGCACGGCGCGCTACTTTATCTTCGTACGCAGGCCCGATACCACGACCCGTTGTACCAATTTTTTTCTCGCCTTTTGCAAGCTCGCGAGCTTGGTCCATTGCGATATGGTAAGAAAGGATCAACGGACAAGCCGCACTCACTTTCAAACGATCAACCGCAGGCACACCCTGTTCTTGAAGATCAAGCACTTCTTTCTTCAACGCAGCAGGAGACAGCACAACACCATTACCAATGATGCACTGAACACCTTCACGCAAAATACCAGAAGGAATCAAATGCAGAACTGTTTTTTTGCCATCAATAACCAAGGTATGACCCGCATTGTGGCCACCTTGAAATCGCACTACCGCTGCAACATCTTCAGTAAGTAGATCAACTACTTTACCCTTGCCTTCATCACCCCATTGGGTGCCTAGAATAACGATATTTTTACCCATAATATCAGGTCTCATCTTGATAGTTCTTAAAGAAAATCTATTGTTCGGCCGACACAAGCTGCCAAGCATCATCAACAAACACTAACGTAAAATCTATGGCGTCTACACAACCATCGTCCAACGCCTCAATCACTCGATATCCCTGAGCTCGCAATGCATTCACTTTCAACCACAAATCATCACTTTCGCAGACAGGAGACAACACAGTTTTTGGCGCCACAACGTCAATATTGGCCAGTGCCACCAAGGCTTTAACATCAGTACTAAAGCCAGTTGCTGGTCGAGAACGACCAAAAACTTGTCCAATATTGTTATAGCGACCACCTCGAGCAATGGCGTTACCATGCCCTGGAACGTAAGCCGCAAAAAGCAATCCGGTGTGGTAGCTATAAGACACCAAATCGCTCAAATCAAAATGCAATCCTATACTAGGATAGCGGCGAGCAACGACGGTGCTCACATTCGTTAGCAACGCCAGCGCACCATCAATCGACTGACTGATACCGCCTAACCCTTGAACAGCGGTTTTCAACACTTCAACACCGCCACACAGGCGAGGCAAAAGCACCAACCACTCAGACTGTTCTTGAGCCACGTCTAAATGTTTCACAAAAGCATCAAGCTCAGGAAGATCTTTAGCATTATAAAGTTCAAGCAGCTTACTTTCTTGATCATCGGTCAAGTCACAAGCGGCCAACACACCTCGCACGATATTAACGTGACTAAGGTCTAACACTAGATTTGATAGTCCCGCAGAAAAAAGCGTTTCCAACATCAAAGACAAGACTTCGATATCGCTCTCTAATCCACCGTGACCATATAATTCTGCACCCAGCTGTATTGGGCTACGAGTACCATCCAAGCCTGCTGGCATAGTGCGCAACACACTACCGCAATAACTCAAACGCTGAACACCTTCACCTTTAAGACAATGCGCATCGATTCGAGAAACCTGCGAGGTAAAATCTGCACGCACGCCCATAAGACGACCAGATAATTGGTCAATCACCTTAAATGTTTCGATTTCTAGGTCTGAGCCTGCACCGATAAGGAGGGAGTCTAGGTATTCTAAGAGAGGTGGGATTACAAGATGATAACCCCAACTTTCATGGAGATTCAGCAGGGTTCTTCGAAGATGTTCTATTTTAGCGGCCTGTTCAGGCAACGCCTCATCCACACCTTCAGGAAGCAACCAACGGTCTGCTAATGTCATTAAACTATATCCTCTTAGCTTCGAGTCAGTAAAAGGAGCATTAATCCAAGAAACATACTAACCACACCCAGAATACGCAAATTCACATCGGAACTCGCGAGTGCTTTCACCATGATTCGTCTCCATAACTGAGGAGCTAAAAACGGCAAAATTCCCTCGGCGATCAATAACAGGCTGACGCCAATAAGCAGCGACTGCAACAATTCCTGCATAGACTCTCTTTATTTTGACCATTAAAAAACCGGGCAGGACCCGGTTTGTGTAATAGTACCATGTTTCCTATTTCAACAAATAGGCTTCACGATCCAATATTGCTGAATAATTCATCCTTACTTAGAAGGAGTAGAACTATTCAAATACTTAAAGAACTCGCTATCAGGTTTAAGCACGAACAAATCCTTCTTACCAGAGAAACTATCTCGGTAAGCCTGAAGACTACGATAGAAATCGTAGAACTCTGGATCTTGCTTGTAGACTTTAGAATAAATAGCAGCCGCTTGCGCATCACCGTCACCGCGAATCATTTCCGCATCACGTTGAGCTTCCGCTTCAAGAACCACACGCTGACGATCTGCATCCGCTCGGATACCTTCCGCCAACTCAAGACCTTTCGATCTGTGCTCGCGTGCTTCACGCTCACGTTCCGTTCTCATACGCTGGTAAACAGACTCACTCACATCTGGCGGTAACTCGATTCGCTTAACTCGAATATCAACAATTTTGATACCCAACTCAGACTGAGCCACTTTATCCAAATTATCGCGAAGCTCTGTCATCAACTGATCACGCTGACCAGAAACCACTTCATTCATGGTGCGCTCACCAAACTGGTTACGCAAACCTGTATCTACTCGAGAAGAAAGCACTCGGTTAGCCACAAATTCATCACCTGAAGTCGCCTGATAAAACTTAGCAACCGATTCAATCTTCCATTTAACATAAGAATCAACGATGACCGCTTTCTTCTCAAGTGTTAAATATCGCTGTGGACGAGAATCCATTGTCAAAATACGTGAATCAAATTTCTTCACATCATTTACAACAGGGATCTTAAAATGAAGACCCGGCTGAACATCCGCTTCAACAATCTCACCAAATTTAAGCACGACAGCGCGCTGAGTCTCTTTCACGACATACAAAGTCTGAGACGCAACCAAAATAGCAATCAATGCAGCAAATAGAATTGAAAAAGAAAGTCCTTTCATTAGTTTCTCCCCTGTCTATTTACCGTCGTACCTTGGCGCTTACGAATCTCATCAATTACTTGATCCGTTATCGTGCCAATACTGCCAGAATCAAGAGACTTAACGTCTACCTTGCTTCCTGAAGCTTGATTTTTCATCAACTGGTCTAGAGGCAGGTACATCATATTGTTACCGTCTTTTGTATCCACAACGACTTTGTTGGTATCTTTATAAACAGATTCCATTGTTTCGATATAGAGACGACGACGCGTCACATCTGGTGCTTTCACATACTCACGGTAGAGGCGATCAAAACGATCGGCCTGACCACTCGCACGCGCCACTATTTCAGAGCGATAAGCTTCGGCTTCTTCACGAATTCGCTGTGCTTTACCACGCGCTTCAGGAATCACACCATTAGCGTACGACTCAGCCTCATTACGAACACGCAATTCATCTTCTTTCGCTTTAATAACATCATCAAACGCTTCTTGCACTTGCGTTGGCGCTTGCGTGTTTTCAACGTTAACTTTAGAGATCAATAAACCGGTACCGTAAGCATTATTGTAATCCTGTAGACGCACCTTAACTTCAGACGCAAGCAACTCACGACCTTCCGTCAAAATCTGATCCATTTCAGAACTACCAACAACATGGCGCAAAGCACTTTCTGTTGCTTGAGCAAGAGACTCTTCAGGATCACGCACATTCAAAAGGAAATCTTTTGGATTTTCTACTGAGTACTGCACAGAAACACTTACATCAACAATGTTGTCATCAACCGTTAACATCAGCGCTTTATGATCATGAGAACGTACTTTTGTCACGTTCACCTTACTAACAGAATCTATTAATGGCGCATTCCAATGTAGACCAGGCATTACTGTTTCGTAGTACTTACCCAATCTTAGAACAACACCACGCTCTTGCTGATCCACCTGGTATACGCCTGACGCTGCCCATAAACCAAGCAAAGCGATCAACACGATGGCAACTAAGCCACTACCAAATTTTCCAGAAAAACCAGAATCACCACCACCGCCAGAACCGCCTTTACGGCCTTTCTTGACGCCTAGCATCCCCATAAGCTTTCTAAAAGCTTCGTCAAGATCAGGCGGACTTTGATCATTGCCACTGCCTGCTTGACGACCCCATGGGTCATTACTATTGGAATCCTTCTCACGACCGTCGTTTGGGCGATCCCCATCTGTACGGTTTTTATCCGGATTCCATGGGTCCTTGTCGTTATTACCCGGTTCATTCCAGGCCATACTACATCTCCACTTTATTTTAATGATAATCAAATCTTGAGTTATGCAGCTTCAATCTGATCTTCAGACATTCCAGCACGCGCTAGTATTTGTAAATAGTCCTTTTTTGGCAACCTAACTTCTAACACAGATTGCCCAAATTCATCATAGCGTTCGGAGCGAACCGCTCCTTGCTCAAACAACATAGCCCTTAAGCGGCCATATTCATTTGGTAATACCAGCGTTTCATTGAGTACATCTTCCGCCAAAAGTTCCGCAATCGCTTGCTGTAATAATTCAATACCCAATCCATCGCGAGCTGACACCCACACCCGAACAGGTTTGCCATCCGCATCTCGATCTATTCGAGCTTCTGAGCCTGGCAACATATCAATTTTATTAAACACTCTTAACGTCGGCACTTCATCAGCGCCAATTTCTTTCAGTACACTTTCCACTTCCGCGATGTTTTCATCTCGTGATATATCCGCCGCATCCACAATGTGAAGCAACAGATCCGCCTCAGAAGATTCTTTCAATGTCGCCTGAAACGCTTTTACCAAGCGGTGCGGCAACTGTCGAATGAAACCAACTGTATCGGCCAACACCACAGAACCAATTTGCTCTAGGTCCAAGCGTCGTAACGTCGGATCCAAGGTTGCAAACAATTGGTCAGCGGCATACACATCCGCGCCGGTAGCACGATTAAACAAAGTAGACTTGCCCGCGTTGGTGTAACCCACCAAAGACACAGTCGGCACCGCAGAACGAGAACGCGCTCGACGGTTTTGATCACGCTGAGAATTTACCTTATCCAAACGTTTTTGAATGGACTTGATACGCTCACGCAACAACCGACGGTCTGTTTCAAGCTGGGTTTCACCTGGGCCGCCTCGTACACCGATACCACCTTTCTGGCGTTCCAAGTGAGTCCAACCTTTCACCAGTCTTGTCGACATATGCTGAAGCTGGGCCAATTCCACTTGTAACTTACCTTCATGGGATCGCGCACGCTGGCCAAAAATATCCAAAATCAATCCTGTGCGATCAAGCACACGACAATTTAAGAAATTTTCTAGATTTCGTTCTTGGGAAGGAGATAAGGAGTGATCAAAAAGGACGACTTCTGCCCCTTCTCGATCAACAATACCTTTGATTTCATCTAATTTGCCGGTACCGACAAAATATTTGGAATCAGGTCGCAGACGAGATCCGGTAACAACCGCTATCGGATCCGCACCCGCTGAGATGGAAAGCTCAACAAATTCTTCCGGTCCATAGGACACACGCTGATCGTGAAAATCCATATGAACCAATACTGCAATATCACCACTATCGGGGCGTTCAAAAAACAAATTAATATTCCTCAGTTTGCCCTGTTAACAGCAAACTATTCAGTAGCGTCTTCCGGCTGATCAGGAGAAGGGACGCGTATAGTACGAGAAGGCACAACAGTAGAAATGGCATGCTTGTATACCATTTGACTAACGGTGTTTTTCAAAAGAATCACAAACTGATCAAAGGATTCGATTTGGCCTTGAAGTTTAATACCGTTTACAAGAAAGATAGAAACAGGCACTCTCTCTTTACGTAAAACATTTAGATAAGGGTCTTGTAATGATTGCCCTTTCGACATTGGAATCTCCTTTAGCAAGCGCAAAAAATAAAATTAATCTTAGTAAAACAATACGGTAGATAGTACACGAAATCTTTCTGTATTTCCCCTATATAATCCTGCTTTCTATGTAATTCAAGGCCTGAGGAATAAGATCTTTTGCCAAACTGTCGAAAATCATCAAATCCTCCCAGCCTCGCAGCCAAGTTAGCTGCCTTTTCGCTAGCTGGCGAGTAGCAACCACTCCCTTAAAGATAGCATCTTCAAGCAAATCGTCACCATTTAAATAGTGCCATAGCTGACGGTAACCAACACAGCGCATAGAAGGAAGGTCAATAGACAAATCACCACGCCCATACAAGGATTCCACTTCTTGCAAAAAGCCTTGATCCATCATGTCGTAAAAGCGCTGCTCGATTCGTGCATGAAGCACGCTTCTTTCTTTTGGCATGACCGCCAAATTCACCATCTCAAACGGCAATGAAACAGGTGTCTGCTCAGACCACCATTGCGTCATTGATCGGCCCGATACTCGATACACCTCTAACGCTCTTTGCAAACGCTGAGGGTCATTCGGGTGAATTCGCAAAGCCGACTCAGGATCCACTCGCGCCAACTCCTCATGCAGCGCAGGCCAGCCTTTCTCCATCGCCTCTTGCTCAAGATCCGCTCTGATTTTGTCATCCGCACTTGGTAGTGGCGCCAACCCTTTTTGCAAGGCGTTAAAGTACATCATGGTTCCGCCAACCAACAAAGGCGTTTTACCCGCCGCGATAATCTCCTGAGATTGCGTCACCGCATCCTCAACAAAGTCCGCCGCCGAATACGATTCCAAAGGGTCAATGATATCAATAAGCCGATGGGGAGCTTTCGCCAATGTGCTGGCGTCCGGCTTAGCCGTCCCAATATCCATCCCCTTGTACACCAAAGCAGAATCAACACTGATAATTTCATAACCATGATTTTGCGCCAGCTCAACCGCCAACCCAGTTTTACCAGACGCCGTTGGCCCCATTAAACACACAACACTTGGCTTTGCCATACTAGCGCCCTCGCAAAAATAGTTTATCAAGATCAGACATTGTCATCTGAGTCCAAGTCGGGCGACCGTGATTGCACTGACCGCTTCGCTCGGTAATTTCCATGTCGCGCAGCAAGCTGTTCATTTCAGCAATCGTCAATTTACGATTGGCACGCACCGCACCATGACAAGACATGGTCGCCATCAACTCATTCGCCCTAGCCTCTAACAGGTCAGACACCCCATTTGCAGACAGATCGCTGATCACATCACGCACCAAGGCTTCAGTATCCGCTTTAATAAGAATAATCGGCACTTCGCGCACCATGACACTTTCTAGACCGGTGCGCTCAACCCTAAAGCCAAACGCAGAGAATACCTCGCCATTTTCCTCTACCAGATCCGCCTCGCTTTGCGACACAGACACATTGATAGGCACTAATAACGGCTGAGTGGCGATGCTTTTTTCATAGAACGAGGTCTTCATTCGCTCATACACAATGCGCTCGTGCGCTGCGTGCATATCCACCAGAATCAAACCATTTTCACTTTCCGATAAAATATAAACACCGTGCAACTGAGCAACCGCAAAACCCAAAGGAGGAACCGTTTGGTATTCTTCTTGTACACTGCCAGCAAAACCTGTCGCCACATTCAATGATGGCGCTGGGGTTTGCCGAATCTCACCGGTCAAAGGGTCAACCTGCTCATTACCAGCCGCCGGCGCATAACCGCCAGATGACGCATAGTCATTCGCATAACCAGACAAGCTTCGCATGCCTTCGAGTTGGCCCGCCACCTGATCCACTGCCACACGAGACTGAGGCGCGCGCATCCAATCGGTACTGTTCACCGGGCGATTCGCCAGAGGCAACGCGGATTGTTCGGTAATCGCCGCTTCTGGTTGCGCGACACCCTGAGAAACACTCAGACCACCCTCACTCGCCCCTTCAGTTTCGGACTCAGGTCGCACATCCGCAATCGCCTTATGAATACGACTGAACAAAAAGTCATGCACCAAACGGCCATCACGAAAGCGTACTTCATGCTTTGTTGGGTGCACATTGACATCCACCGTTGCAGGGTCTAATTCCAAATACAACACAAACGTAGGGTGTCGACCGTTGTACAAAACATCTCGATACGCCTGCCTTACCGCATGCGCCACCAGCTTATCCTTGACCACACGACCATTAACAAAGAAATACTGAAGGTCGGCTTGAGAGCGAGAAAAAGTCGGCAAACCAATCCACCCCCACAAACGCAAGCCGGCGGCTTCCACATCAATGGTCAGTGCATTTTCAATGAATTTTTTACCCAACAAACTGGCCAATCTGTGCTCAGCATGCAACTGATCGGTCACCGGGCGCAGGTCGTAAATTTGCTTACCGTTATGGCTTAATCGAAAGCCGGTATCGTAGCGACTCAATGCCAGTCGTTTCACCACCTCTTCAAGATGGTTGAATTCGGTTTTTTCCGTGCGCAAAAACTTGCGACGCGCTGGGGTATTAAAAAACAAATCGCGCACATCTATCGTCGTGCCTTTCGGGTGAGAGGCAGGGCGCACAGAGGTGCTCATATCCTTACCTTCGGTTTCCACCCGCCAAGCCTCAACTTCGCCTTCTGCCTGTGAGGTCAAATGCAAACGCGACACAGAACTGATACTCGCCAACGCCTCACCACGAAAACCCAGCGTTCGTACGGCTTCCAAATCATCGAGCGTAATGATTTTACTGGTCGCATGACGACTCAACGCCAACGACAAATCGTCCTTCAATATACCCACGCCGTTATCACGAATTTTGATACGCCTCACGCCGCCCTGCTCAACATCGATATCAAGCTGGGTCGCTCCGGCATCCAAACTGTTTTCAAGCAACTCCTTCACCACAGAGGCAGGACGCTCAACCACTTCACCAGCGGCAATTTGGTTTGCTAAACGAGGGGATAAAAGATTAATTCTTTGCATGAACTGCCTTTTATTGAGAAAAGGCCCCTGCCAAAAGGCAGAAGCCAGTAAAGATTAACTTGCGGGAATAAGAAGTTTCTGGCCAATCCAAATTACATCGTTTTTAAGCGAATTCGCACTTCTTAACGCACTCAGAGAAACATTATTACGTCGCGCAATTTGAGAAAGCGTGTCTCCCTTGGCCACAGTGTAAGCGTAACCAGCATGACGCTGCTGCTTCCATGCCACCAAGCTTCCTTTTGGTGCGTTTTTTGTAAAATACCCAACAATGCCGCTCGAAATAGCCGACGCCAGTTTATAACGGTAAGTTTTGCTGGATAAATTTTTAGCCTCGGTGCCATTCGAAACAAAACCGGTTTCAATCAAGATAGAAGGAATGTCTGGGGATTTTAACACCACAAAACCCGCTTGCTGAACCGAGCTTTTATGAAGTCGAGCCACGCCTTTTAAATCATTCAGAACACTATTCCCCACATTCAAACTCATTTGAATGGTGGAGTTCATCGACATATCCAACAGTACTTCTGCCAACAACTGATCCTTATCATCCAGCGATATGCCGCCCACAAGGTCGGCTGAGTTTTCTTGTTGCGCTAACCATCGCCCCATTTCAGAGGACTTACCACTTAATGACAGCGCCCACACCGAAGCACCGTGCGCGCTCGCCCGAGTAAAAGAGTCCGCATGGATAGAAACCATTAAATCTGCATTCGCCTCACGCGCCACTTTAGAGCGGTCACGCAACTTCAAAAAAACATCCGTGGAGCGCGTCAATACCGCCTTAAAACCATCCACCTTGTTGATTCGCCTGGCCAGTTCTTTCGCAATAGACAACACAATGTCTTTCTCACGCACTCGATATTTACCAAGAGCACCTGGGTCTTTCCCCCCATGCCCTGGGTCGATGGCGATAACAATATCGCGTTTAGCGCTCTCAATGCTCGCCAAGCTTTTAACCGTTTTGGCAACTTGCTTTTTGCCATAACTAAGCTCCACTAAAATGCGTGGACCATAACCACCACTGGCCGCTAATACGGTGCTTTTCGCTCGAACTTGCTGTGACAAGTCCAATACAAAACGAACCCCATCGTTACGACGCGCGTAGCGCACTCGCATCAGCACCCCAGAGGATAAGGCCGATAAATTGTTAACGACCTTTTCACTCAATTGAACCTTACTAATATCCAACACCACGCGGTCGGGGTTAGACAACGGAAACATCCGATGCTCCGACGCAGCAGACAACTCAAAAACCAAACGGGTAACACCGGCTTGTTGCCCTACTCTAATATCACGAATTTCTGCCGCCGATACATCAAAAGACACCAACAACAAAAAAAAATGGCAGAAAACAAACAGGTAAGTGCGAAATTTATTATGCATATCAGACAGCTAGCTAGTATATGTGACACACTATAACTGCTGACTAAGTGGATCTCAATCTTAGTCAGAAGAAAGACATTAACGGGGCAATCAATTTAACGCGTTAGCCAAACCACTGAGCGCCAACTGTCCTCTCTTTGTCCCCGCCTCCACTAACACCTTACGACCTTGCGCAATGCGCTCAATAGACACAACCACATCCGCGTCAGGCAAGACACCTTGGCCCATTTCGGCCCATTCAATCAGGCACAAACCTTGATCAGAAAAATAGTCTCTAATGCCCATGTACTCTAACTCTTCAGCATCCCCCACTCGATACAAGTCAAAGTGAAACACCTCAAGCCCGGTAAACTCATAAGGCTCAACGATCGTATAGGTTGGACTTTTGACAGGCCCTTCGTACCCTAAACCACGCAACACACCTCGAACCATGGTGGTTTTACCCATTCCCAAGTCACCTTCAAGGTATACAACCGCCCCTTTTTCAAAGGCTTGCGCTAAGCTCGCACCAAATGCTTCCATCGCTTCTTCGCCGTAAATTTCTTTTTCAACCTGCATTAACTCGTTATTCCTCAATAGTGTCTGATAATTCAATCCAAATACTCTAATACATCATAGGGCTGAGCACGATGAACCCCTCTCTTTCCAGCCATTTCGCCGGCGGCATAATTGTGCCAAGAAACCGCCATTAAAGCAGCCTCTAAAGGCGTTTTATAATACGCAAGTGTCGCACCCAGCATACCGCTCAGTACATCACCAGATCCGCCCTTGGACAGCACTGGCTCAGATTTTCCCGCAATATAAACCTGCCCTTGGGGATTTGCTATCACAGACGCTAGGCCTTTTAACACCACCACACAAGCGTATTGCTTCGCCAACGCCACACTCGCCTCAATAGGAGAACGGTTAATGGCATCGATACGCCAACCTAATAGCCGAGCAGCCTCACCCAAATGGGGGGTAATAACAGACCCCTCGGGCAAGCTTACATCACTCAATTGCGCCAACCAAAACAACCCATCCGCGTCCAAAACCAACGGCAGGGACAACGCCATCACACGCTGAAATAACGCCTCCCCCCATTCCTCTCGACCCAAACCTGGCCCAAGCACCACCACAGTGTCTTTTCGAATACCCAATGACATTGCTCGCTCATGGGCAAGGTCGAACGCCATGACATTAGGGTTTCTAACCAGAGAAGCCGCTACATGTTCACCACGAGTCATCAAAGCAACCGTACCAGCGCCCGATTTCGCCGCCGCTTCACTGGCCATAATCGCTGCCCCACCGTAACCATGATCGCCGCCAAACACAGCTACATGACCATAGCGCCCTTTATGGCTGTCGGCAAAACGCGGACAAGGCTTATGCTTAGCTAACTGGGCCACATCAAACCAATCGATTTGCTCGGAAAAAGAGGCAACAGCAAGAGACGAACGATCCCCTTCTGACATGGCGGACAACAAGGCATTCGACCCTAAATTCTCATTAACCAAGCGCCCCGAGGCAATGCTTCCCAACCCTAAGACATGACCAATTTTAGGCTGCACCATGGACAGGGTAATATCCGCCGCCACGTACGCTTGCGCATAACCTGTATCGGCATCCACCCCCGTGGGTAAATCAATGGCCATTACCGAGGCACCTGCTCGCTTCGCACGATTAATCCAATCAACAACCGAACACAAAGCATCGTCAAGCGGTAAACGCGCACCAATGCCCAGCACACCATCAACCACCACAGACCCAACGCATTCACGCAGAGCGTCAAATGGTTCGATGTCCACACCATCCGCAAGCGCCAAATCAAACGCTTTTAGTGCATCACCCCGTCGTTCGGTTTTTGCACAATCCAAAACCAATACATTCAACTCAGCTTGTTTTAATAAGCGCGCCAATAGAAGACCATCGCCGCCATTATTGCCACCACCAACCACAATGACAAAGTGCTGGGAATCGGGCCAATTTATGGCAATATGCTTAAACAGCATTTGGGCTGCACGCTGCATCACAGCAAAAGGGTCCCTCTCAGCCGCAAACAGACGCTTTTCTATTTGCCTGATGGCCGCCACGGTGAACACTGGCTGAGCAACAAAGCTTCCAATATGTTTGATCATCTTCATCACCTATAAATACACGCTAAGGTTATCTATGGATTGGCTACTTATTTCACTTATTGCGATTGCGGTTGTACTAACTGGCATTTCTAAAGGCGGCTTTTCAGGGGCATTTGGCATTCTCGCCGTCCCACTGATCTCACTAACAACCTCCCCCATGCACGCAGCCGCCATCATGCTTCCTATATTATGTCTTATGGATCTTTTTACCGTGCAAAAGTTCTGGAAAAAATGGGACACAGCACAACTTAAAAAATGCATTCCACCGGCCATTATAGGCGTGATTATTGGCGGTTTAACAGCCAATTGGTTTTCTGAAGACTGGCTAAAGACGTTAGTCGGGCTCATTGCCATTGGCTTTTCCATTAACTCATGGCCAACCGAAAAACGAAAACGCACCCTTAACCCGCTCAGCTTTATCGCGGCAAACGCCTGGTGCACACTCGGTGGTTTCACCAGTTTTATTGCCCATGCCGGTGGCGCACCAATGAGCGTTTACCTGTTAAGAGCAAAGCTCGATAAAACACGCTATGTGGCCACCGCCGCGGTTATTTTCGCCACCATCAACTACGTAAAACTGATCCCATACACCTTGCTCGGAGAATTTAATACTCACACAGTGTTACTGTCTCTAAGCTTCGCTCCACTGGCCTATCTGGGTGTTCAATTGGGCGCCTGGCTACACTACAAACTGTCTTCTGACGTGTTTTTTAAGTGCATCTTTGTGTTTTTATTTTTAACGGGGCTCAAACTTACTTACGATGGCCTATCCGCCATTCTATAAAAAAGGCGCGCTGGTTAAGCGCGCCTTTCAAAAAGCAAAGCTCAGCGATTACGCGAGGCCAAACATGGTTTTTCGATAGTGCTGCAACTCACCAATGGACTCCATAATATCATCCAGCGCCAAATGCGCCCCTTTCTTAGTAAACCCTTCTAACGCCTCTGGCTTCCAGCGTCTTGCCAACTCTTTAATCGTACTCACATCAATATATCGATAATGGAAAAACGCTTCCAGCTTCGGCATATACTGGTATAAAAAGCGACGGTCTTGGCCCACACTATTCCCACAAATTGGCGACGCGCCAGCGGGTAAATATTGCTCTAAAAACGCAATGGTTTCTGACTCTGCTTGCGCCATACTGATGTCTGATGACAAAACGCGTGCCGTCAATCCTGACTCACCATGATGCTGGGTACACCACTCATCCATGGCGTCCATAACGGCTTTTTCTTGATGAATAACAAGATTCGGACCTTTCGCCAGCACATTAAGATTTTTATCGGTTACCACAGTGGCAATTTCGATAATGGTTTCTTTCTCAGGATCCAATCCGGTCATTTCTAGATCAATCCACACTAAATTTTCATTACTAAAGCTCATCTTCGTCCAAATCCTTTATTATCAATGCTAAGCATTATACTCTATGCCCCTTACTATATGACCAGTCGAATCTAATGTCGAAGCGAAAACTAACCAAACAACAAACTTGGCGAATTGAAAGAATTCAAAAAGAACGTGTAGAACGCACACAAAAGCGCGATGAGCGCGCCGAAGAGGTCTTACAGTCGTCAGATCTTGGCCCAGAGACAAGCGGAATTATCTTGTCGCACTTTGGCACCCAGGTGGAAGTTGAGGGTATCCAAGAACCTTTCATAGGCGTCGCGACACGCTGTAATTTGCGCGCTAACCTAGGCCAGCTCGTTACTGGCGACAAGGTGATTTGGCGTCCAAAACAGAACGAAGGCGGTGTTGTGGTTGCGACCACCCCTCGCGTTACCTCCCTGTCTCGTCCGGACATGCACGGCCGACTCAAACCCGTGGCCGCCAACATAGACCACATTGTCATTGTGATTGCCGTTGAACCAGAAGCGCACGCGAACCTGATCGACCGTTATTTGGTCGCCGCAGAAACAGTGGGCATTCCACCGGTTATCTTGCTCAACAAAAGCGACCTGATCAACGAGAAAAACAAAGCTGGGCTCGACACGTTAATGAGCACCTACGAGAAGCTCGGCTACCAAATCATTCGCACGTCAATTTCCAATCAAGCTGGCATGGAATCCCTATACGATTTTATGCAAAACAAAACCAGCGTCTTTGTTGGTCAGTCTGGAGTGGGGAAATCCTCTTTAATCAGCACATTGCTGCCTGGCGTGGACATCACGGTCGGGGAATTGTCGCAAAAAAGAAAGAAAGGCGTTCACACCACAACGGCGGCTCGCCTATTCCACATGCCTAAAGGGGGAGATCTTATCGACTCACCTGGTATCCGGGAATTTGGTTTGTGGCATATTTCAGAAGACGAATTGTTAAATGGTTTCATTGAGTTTCGTCCGCACATTGGCTATTGCCGATTTAGAGACTGTGCCCATGAAAAAGAGCCTGGCTGCGCTATTCTAGAAGCCCTTGAAAAAGGCGAAATAGAGCAACACCGCTTCGAAAGCTACCTAAGAATCAAGCAGTCCATCCGAGACAATAACGCCTTCTAAACGAAGGCATTATGCTTTATCACCCAGCACTCCTAAGCAACCCTCTGCTTAGAAAACAGACTCAGGCGACAACTTCAAATCTGCTTGCTTAATCGTTGGGCCGTAATTCAGCTCATTGCGCTTTAACAAGGTTTTATAAGCGGAATCGGTCAGCAATGTAATGCTAATACGACGGTTTTCTGGGCTATTTGGGTCCACTCGATTGTACGGCACCGTATCAGACAAACCGATTACTTGCGCCACTCGACGATCCTCCACTCCGCCTTCTTCCAAGATTTTTCTGGCGGCATTGGCTCGACGCGAAGACAAATCCCAGTTATCCAATCCATTACCACCAAATTTTACCGAATCCGTATGCCCAGTGATCGTAATAGGATTACTCACCTTGGCAAAAATAGGCGCCATACTCAGCAAGATGTTTTCAAAGTCTGGAATAAACTGCGCACTGCCGCGCTCAAACATTGGCTTATCTGGATCATCCAACAAGGTAATCCGCACCCCTTGAGGGGTAATTTCAATGCGAATATTGTTCATTAAGGCGTTGCTTAAATTCATATTTTTAAGATCTGCCTGCAGCGTTCGGTTCATTTCCTCCAGCTCTTTCTGACTGTCGTCTTTGGCTTTTTCTGTCTGCTTATTCAACTCTTTTGTACTTCCTGGGTCAGGCAAATCAAGGTCCAACTTCTTTTCCGTACTTTTTGCCGGACTGCCGCCTAAATCAATCGGCTCAGCACTAAAGCCTGACTTTGACTGCCCAAGAGGGTCGTTAAAATAACCTTGAATCACCACCAACTCTTGAGGAGAGGCAACGTTGATCACCCACAACACCAAGAAAAAAGCCATCATGGCCAACGCAAAATCCGCTAAGGCTATTTTCCAAGCCCCGCCATGATGACCGCCTTTTTTGACTTTTTTTACGCGACGAATGATGATGTCGCCAGAACCTACCGCCATAAAACAGCCTCCACTTCCATCAACCGCGATGCACTCATCGGTACTGTTTCAATTGGTCAGACAGCTCAATAAAGCTTGGTCTCATTTCTGGCGGCAATAACTTACGGCCGGTTTCAGCAGCAACCGGTGGCGCGTAACCTGACACAACAGAAATCAAGCACGACTTAATGCACAAGTAGGCTTTTAACTCATGAGCCCCTAAATTTTCCAAATGCGCAGAAGCTGGGCCAATAAACCCATAAGCAAAGAAAATACCCAAAAAGGTTCCCACCAACGCCGCCGCCACATGGTTGCCTATTTCAGTCATAGGACCGCCAATCGACCCCATAGTAATGACAATCCCCAACACCGCGGCCACAATACCAAACCCAGGTAAGGCCTCCGCCACTCGATTCACCGCATGACTCGGCGCCAACAGCTCTTCACCAATTTGCTCGATCTCAGAATCCATAATCGCTTCAAGCTCATAAGCAGGAAGCCCGGTTAGCGTGAATATGCGGTAATTATCGGTTAAGAAGTTCACTATCTCGTGATCCCTCAACACATCAGGAAAGCGAGCAAATAATTCACTCGTGAAAGGCGACTCAATATCATCCTCAATGGCCAAGAAGCCATCTTGACGGCTTTTCTGAAACAAAGAATAGATCAACCCCAAAAGCTGGAGATAAAATGTTTTATTATGACGGCTCCCGGTAATCACCTGAGGCGCCATAGAAAGTACTTTTTTCTGCAAGGAGAAAGGGTTCGCCATCATGAATGCACCCAAAGCGGCACCACAAATGATGAGAATTTCAAACGGCTGCCATAGAACAGCCATATTACCGTGCGATGCTAGATAGCCACTTACTACACTGATAATAACAATCAGCATGCCCGCTAACGCAAACATATATTCTTCCTTAATATGACAAAGTATGCTCTTTAATAAATATACAGTATGATTAATGGAATCAAGTATTTTAGAGCTTTTAATGCAGCGACCTATGAAAGACAAGTCACCTTACGGCCTCAACAAATGGCTACGTTTTCTTAAGGATCACAAGCTACCTGTTAGGTCCGAAAACTTAGCGAGCTTAAAGAAACACATATCGCATCCAGATGCTACCATTGAAAACCTACAAACAAAAATCAAACGAGAGCCACTTGTCGCCTTTGCTCTGCTTAATCAAGCAAACAAAATCATCCCAAACAAACGCGGCGAGATAAAAAACCCTTATCACGCAGGCTCCATGCTTGGCATGAACGGCATCAAGCAGAGCTTTACAGACCTGTCGCCCTACACACACTCTAACAGCAATCCAGCCCACGTCGCCTTCTTGCAAGAGATACAAACCAGCTACGAAGCCGCTGGCATCGCCAATCGCTGGGCCAGCGGAAAAAGCACCGAGCACGAAGAGATCTTTTGGATAACTTTTTTTAGAAACACACCGCGCTGGTTAATGTGGTTTTTTGCCTACCCTGTCATGGAACGCCTACAAAGCAAACTTGCCGCAGGCGAAAACGCCGCCCAAGCAGAAATAAGCGTACTCGGCTGTCGGATTGATGAAATCACCGTGCACATGTGCAAATACTGGAACGCGCCTCGCGCTATTATAGAGTCTTTTCTAACCAGCCATGTGCCCAGCAACGAAGAGCTCAAAACATTAGCAAGGCTCAGCCACACCCCCGATCAGCTTCCAGGTTTTATCGAAGACAAACGACTAACGATCTTAGCAAACAGCCCGTTAATGTTTGTTTATTGTGCCAACAAGCTCATCCAAGAGGCGTTATTGCACGGCTGGCAAGGCAACACGCTGCATTTTTACTACCGCGTGATTGCCACCATCACCCACGATTACTTAGGCAAAGCAATCCAGAACGCCCATCTAGGTTGTGCTGAGGCCGCGACCCTTTATCTACACACCGCCAAAGTGCCACTTGCCTGTCAGCTATTATCGCCCACTCTGTACTCACCAGTTCGCACTAAAAAAGCAACGCCTGCTCACATTCCCAGGTCTGCAATGGATAAGCTCAAAACACAACTGAGCAATCCGGCGTTAAAAACAAAAGAAAAACTGAATCTAGCCCTTAAAACCATTAAACTCACCATACCCAATGCCCAGCAGGCTATTTTACTCAAGCACACCGACGGTAAAATCAGCCCCGCCATGCAATATGGGCAAGACGTTAGCATCATCAAAAATGTAAAATGGAACATGCCATCGTCACTGTTTAAAAAAATGATCCAAAAACGTTCTGCTATTCACTGCCAAGGAAGCACATTGTCGGACTTGATAAACGACCTTCCTTATCTAGCAGACAGCCTTATTGATCAAAATGGCCATTTAATACTCGCGTCCACACCGATATCAGAAACGGAAACTGGCATTTTTTGGCTAACCACATCGAATGGCTTCAACGATAAAGATTATTCAAATTTAAAAAAGATTGTGATGCTGATTAGCCACAACCCAAGAAAGACACTTTAGACTAGGAAAAACTTGTGACCAAAGATCAACTTTTTGCGTTCGCGCAACAAATAACACCTCAAAAAACCCTTTCCAGAGTGATAGGAAAAATTGCAGAATGCGAAACATCTTGGGTTAAGAACACCTTCATTACTCAATTTATTAAAAAATACCAAGTAGACATGTCTCAAGCGATCAACAGTGATCCACTGTCTTATCGCAATTTTAATGATTTCTTCACCCGCGCAATTCGCCCTGAGCTTCGCCCTATCAGTGAAGAAAGCAACAGCATTGCCTGCCCGGCTGACGGCGCTATCAGCCAGCTTGGCAACATCGAGCATGGCACCATATTGCAAGCCAAAGGTCATCACTACAGCCTTACAAGCTTATTGGGTGGCGATGCCGCTTTGTCCGATCAATTTCTAGGCGGCTCTTTTGCAACCGTGTATTTGTCGCCAAAAGACTACCATCGCGTGCACATGCCTCTAACAGGCAAACTCACCAAGATGATCCACATCCCTGGCAAGCTGTTCTCTGTCAACAAGGTAACGGCCGAGCAGATACCCAGCGTTTTCGCTCGTAACGAACGCACCGTATGCCTATTTGATACCGAAGCAGGCCCCATGGCCGTGATTCTTGTGGGCGCCATGATAGTGGCCAGCATTGAGACCGTCTGGGCAGGCCAAGTTACCCCTTTTAACAAAAATGTGGTGACTTGGGATTACAGCGCCCTTAATGACGTAGTGATTAAGAAAGGCGAAGAAATGGGCCGCTTTAAGCTAGGCTCTACGGCCATTGTATTATTTGGCAAAGACGCCGTGAACTGGGAAGAAAGCCTGCAAGCAGAAACCCCAACCACCATGGGCATGCCATTTGGCACCATCAAATAAGCCATTGACGCTGCGACACTAGATTTTAGACAATAAAAAGCCTGCAATAAGCAGGCTTTTTTTGACTCTCAAACAGGATAACCTTGAAACAGGCTGCCTTGAAAACAAGCGTCGCGGCACAGTGCCCGCAACGCAGTAATGCTATGGCAACTCGTCTTCTAACTGCTCTTTTGGTGCAGGAATAAGATCTTCTCGGGTTACCTTCATCGTGAGCAGCAAGTTCGCCGCCACAAAGATAGAAGAGTACGTACCGATAAGAATACCGAACAAGAGCGCTAGCGAGAAGTTATGAATCGACTCGCCACCGTAGAAGAACAACACAAACAAGGTAAACAAGGTGGTTAAGGACGTGATAATAGTACGTCCCAGCGTTTGGTTGATCGATAAGTTAATCAAGTCATAAGGCTTGATGTCACGCAGAATACGGAAGTTTTCCCGAATCCGGTCACAGACCACAATGGTGTCATTCAACGAGTAACCAATCAGCGCAAGAATCGCCGCCAATACGGTTAAATCGAATTCGTAACCGAACAAAGAGAAGAAACCCAATGTAATGGTCACATCGTGAACCAAGGCAATCACCGATGCCAATGAGAACTTAAACTGGAAACGCACCGCAACGTAAATCATCACGATCAACAGCGCCAGCAACATACCTAAGCCGCCCTGCTCTCGTAACTCTTCACCCACTTGTGCACCCACAAATTCAGAACGCTTCAAAGACACAGACACATTGCCGTTGTCTTCAAGAGTAGACAATACCTGACCACCCAGTTCTGGCGTGTAAGCATTTGCCATGCGCACAACAACATCCGTTGGTGAACCAAAGTTCTGCACAACAACGTCACTGTAGCCGCCTTTATCCAGCAGACCACGCACCTCATCAAGCTGCGGCGCTTGCTGATAAGACACCTCAATCAAGGTACCGCCGGTAAAGTCCAAACCAAACTTAATACCCTTGGTCGCCAAAGAGGCAATAGAAATAAGGATCAGCGTAATCGAGAACAAGGCCACGACTTTACGCATCGCCATAAATGGAATTTTTGTCACTTTCATGGCTTTCTCCTTAAATGTACAGTTTCTTGTTAGCACGTCCGCCGTAAACAAGATTAACTTGTGCACGCGTCACGACAATCGCCGTAAACATGGACGTAAGAATACCCAGCGACAAAGTAACCGCGAAGCCTTTCACTGACCCAGTACCGACGGCGAACAAGATAATCGCCACCAACAAGGTCGTAATGTTGGCATCAAAGATGGTCGTAAAGGCACGGTTAAAGCCGGAATGAATCGCCTGATGACTCGGGGTTCCGCTCGCCAACTCCTCTTTGATCCTAGAGAATATGAGCACGTTGGCGTCCACCGCCATCCCCATGGTCAGCACGATACCTGCAATCCCCGGAAGCGTTAACGTTGCCCCTAGAACCGACATACAAGCGAGCAATAAAACCACGTTCAAGATCAAAGAAACGTTCGCAAACAAACCAAACAGTCGGTAATACGCCAACATAAACAGCATCACAACCAACAAACCAATCTGCGCAGAAACCATACCTAAATGAATGTTTTCAGCACCCAAGCTTGGCCCAATGGTACGCTCTTCTACGAAGTAAATTGGCGCCGCCAACGCACCCGCTCGAAGCAGCAATGCCAACTCAGACGATTCGCGTGAACTATCAAGACCAGTAATCCTGAACGAATTACCCAAGGTGGTTTGGATGGTCGCTAAAGAAATGATGCCTTTTTCACTGTAGCTCTTACGAACTTCTTTCAGTTTGCCATCTGTTTTAACAAAGCGAACCCGTGATTTGTGCTCAATGAAGACAACCGCCATGTTACGACCTACTGCCGCACGCGTGACTTTCGCCATCTTCTGACCACCCTTAGAATCCAAGCTAATGTTCACTTGAGGACGGCCATTTTCATCAAAAGAAGAGCTCGCATCAGACACGCTATCACCAGTGATAATAATGTCTCTGTCTAAACGCGCCGTACGGCCACTGCCATTACGGAAGTTCAAGGTTTCAACATCGCCACCCTTATCATCCAATCCAGCTTCCAGATGGAACTCAAGGTTGGCGGTCGCACCGATAATACGTTTTGCTGTTGCAGTATCTTGCACACCAGGCAATTCCACTACAATACGATCGCTACCCTGACGCTGCACCAACGGCTCAGCCACACCCAACTCGTTAACACGGTTACGTAATGTGGTTAAGTTCTGCTGGATCGCATAAGACTCGATGCTTTTACGTGACGCATCTGTAAAGCCTGCGTCCAAGTAGAAGTCCGAACCGTCTTGGCGCGTACTGTAAACGTACTCATTGAATTGATCTTTCAACAGCGACTCTGCTTTATCAAGATCCGCTTCTTGCAAGAAACGAATTGAGAGCACGCCATTGTCAATGCTGACACTGCGGTAACGAACACGTTCCTTACGCAGCGCGGCTTTCATTTCACTGGAAGCCACGTCCAGCTTCTGCTTAAGCGCCGCTGGCATATCAACCTGAAGCAAGAAATGCACACCGCCACGTAAGTCTAAGCCAAGTTTCGCAGGACCCGCACCAATAGACGACAGCCAATCTGGCGTCGTTGGAACAAGGTTCAATGCCGTCACATAACCATCACCTAACGCAGCAGCCACAACTGGCTTAGCCGCTAATTGGTCCTCACCACTATTGAAGCGCAAGGTACCACCAGCAGAGGTCAGCTCTGCTTTTTTCAAATTTATATGGGCGTCAGAAAGCGCCTCTCTTGCTTTTTCTAATGTGCGCTCATCAACGACAGTCGTTGTTTTTTGAGTGGAAATTTGCAACGCCGGATCATCCGGATACAAGTTGGGTACGGCGTAGATAACCCCTAACGCCAATACAAGAAGAATTAGCAAATACTTCCACAAGGGGTACTTGTTGAGCATGAAAAATCCCTTACACCTAAAATTAAGACAAACTAAAATAAGAAAAGCGCCTAAGAAAGGCGCTTTTCAGGGAAGGTTAGATGGATTTCAACGTCCCTTTAGGTAGCACAGCCGCTACTGAAGACTTTTGGAACTTCATCTCGATGTTCTCAGCAACTTCTAGTACAACGTAGTTATCATCTACACGAGATACTTTACCTAGTACGCCGCCGCCTGTTACCACTTCCGTTCCTTTTGCCAAAGAAGCAATCAAGTTTTTATGCTCTTTAGTACGTTTTGCTTGTGGGCGCCACATAAGGAAATAAAAGATAACGACAAAGCCGCCAAGCAACACTAGGTTGAAAATGCCAGCACTAGCTGGTGCTGCATCTGCCGCGTACGCGGATGAGATCAATGAGATCATGGTGTTAAACTCTCCAATGGTTTATGAAACTGTGGGCCACTCTTTTATGAGCAGCCATTATAAATTGATTATTATTCACTCAAAGGTGGCGTTTCCATGCCACGCTTCGCATAAAACTCATCAACAAAGGCGTCAAATCTACCTTCATCGAGCGCTTGACGCAATCCCGCCATAAGCGTTTGGTAATACCTTAAGTTATGAATCGTGTTCAATTGAGCACCGACCATTTCCTGACACTTATCCAAATGATGTAAATAAGACCGAGAAAAGTTTTTACAAGTGTAACAATCACATTCTTTATCTAATGGGGCTGTATCGTGACGATTTGAGGCATTACGAATGCGCACAACGCCATCAGAAGTGAACAAATGGCCATTACGCGCATTACGCGTTGGCATCACGCAATCGAACATATCGACACCGCGACGCACACCTTCCACCAAATCTTCTGGCTTACCAACCCCCATCAAATAGCGTGGCTTGTCTTCTGGCATTTTCGGCGTCACATAATCCAACACCTTCATCATTTCGTCTTTTGGCTCACCCACTGACAAACCGCCAATGGCATAACCATCAAAGCCGATGTCTACCAAGCCTTCTAAGGATTCATCGCGAAGGTTTTCGTACATGCTGCCCTGAATAATACCGAACAACGCCGATGGGCTGTCGCCATGTTCTTTCTTCGAACGCTGCGCCCAACGCAGACTCATGCGCATGGAATCCGCAGCACGCTCAGGCGTCGCAGGATAAGGTGTACATTCGTCGAAAATCATCACAATGTCAGAGCCTAAGTCTTTTTGCACCTGCATAGAAATTTCAGGACTCAAAAAGACTTTAGACCCATTAATTGGAGAACGGAAACTCACCCCTTCTTCGGTAATCTTACGCATCTCACCCAAAGAGAAAACCTGAAAACCACCGGAATCCGTTAGAATCGGTTTTTTCCATTGAGTAAAGTCATGCAAGTCACCGTGCGCCTTCACCACTTCAGTGCCTGGGCGCAACCAAAGGTGAAACGTGTTACCTAAAATAATATCGGCACCAATTTCTTCAATGTCTTTGGTCAACATCCCTTTTACGGTACCGTAAGTACCTACCGGCATAAACGCTGGCGTTTCCACTTTACCTCGAGGAAAAGTCAGCGTTGCACGACGCGCCTTACCTGATGTTGTGTGAAGGTCAAAGTCCATAAAACATTCTGGACGCTTATCTGACATACGTCTTATTCCTCACTCTGCGGGCCTTTGGCCTGCTCATTTCGCGTAATAAACATGGCATCGCCATAACTAAAAAAGCGATATTCATTTTCGACAGCCGACTGATACGCCGCCATCACGTGATCGTAACCAGCAAATGCACTGATTAACATAATAAGCGTTGATTCTGGCAGGTGGAAATTCGTCACCATGCAATCAACGGTTTTAAACTGGTAGCCTGGGTAGATAAAAATACTGGTGTCGTCTTTCATCGCCTGAAGCTCACCGCTTTGGCTGGCCGACTCCAAACTTCGCACACTTGTCGTACCCACCGCAATCACTCGACCGCCGCGGGCTTTGGTTGCCCTTACTTGCTCAACAACGCTGTCTTCCACTTCCACATACTCAGCGTGCATGATGTGATCTTTCACATCCTCCACTTTGACAGGCTGAAAAGTGCCTGCCCCTACGTGCAAGGTAACAAAAGCCGTCTCAACCCCTTTGGCTTTGAGCTGCTCTAATAAGGCTTCATCAAAATGCAATCCTGCCGTCGGTGCTGCCACAGCGCCAGGCTTTTGATTGTAAACCGTCTGATAGCGCTCTTGGTCGCTGTCTTCGTCAGGACGCTCTATATAAGGCGGCAATGGCATATGCCCTATGCGCGCCAACACATCCAAAACCGGCTCAGCGAACGAGACGCGAAACAAAGGCCCTGATCGATCGACCATCACCGCTTCGATGGCTTCGCCTTTGTCTTGCCCAAGAATCAATTTGTTGCCAGGCTTTGGTGATTTACTGGCTCGAATGTGCGCGAGGGCTTCTTTCTCGCCCACGATACGCTCAATCAATATTTCAATTTTGCCGCCGGACTCTTTTTGTCCGAACACGCGCGCAGGAATAACCCGCGTATTATTAAAGACCATTAAGTCGCCAGGGCGAACCAAGTCTAGAATATTAGGAAACTGCAAATGCGCCAGATCCCCACTCACCCCATCAAGGTGCAGCAATCGGCTCGCGGTTCTATCCGGCATCGGATAGGTAGCAATTAGTTTTTCTGGTAAGTCAAAGTGGTAATCAGAAACTCGCATGATAAAGAAAACGACCTAGAAAAAATGACCCAGCATTTTAGCGAATTTCCACCGAAAAAGGTACGACCATAAAGAAATACCTGAAACATAATCAAAAAAAGGCGAAGTGAGTGTTGACAGGAGATTTATTTCATATAAGATACGCCTCACCTTTTTCAAGGCCAGTGTGGTGGAATTGGTAGACACGACGGATTCAAAATCCGTTGCCTTCGGGTGTGGCGGTTCGAGTCCGCCTACTGGTACCAACATAAAAAGCCCTGATCTTCGATCAGGGCTTTTTTTTTCGTTCCTTAATGGAATGTTCAATAATCATGCATTAGGAACCTGCACTATGAATCGTCGCAAAAAAATCAAAGACATCTATGATAAGCGCATGAAACAAGCCAATCTGAAGGTGAATCCGAAGAAAGCCAAAGCCAAGTACATTTCGAAAGCGGAAAGAGCGAAGCTGGAAGCGGAAAGCGCGGCAATCAGCAATGGCGAAGTAGAAAACACAGAAAGCCAAACAACAGAAGCGACTGACGACAACCAAGCCTAGTCGCTCCTGTTTATTATTTTTCCTGCCTTTTCACAAAAGACGAACTAAAAACGTGCCCGGAAATGCCATTCATCGGGCGCCATTTGGTTTTTAATAGACTGACGAATCCCATAATCAATCTCCGCACTGTCTTTGTCGTACAAACCACACAGTTTTAGCGCATTATAATGGTCCACTTGCAGCCCAAGGTACTCATACACCACGCGGGCGCAGCATGGCATTCTCTCGCCACTCCCTGATACCCCCAAGCGCAAACCATTTAAACGATCGACCCGATTCTTAAACGAAGGGAACAAAATCGTTTGCGTCATCTCCACACCGGTTAACGACTCGTAATCCATCAAGAAAATACGATCAGAAAGAAACTGCACCATCCCCTTATAAAGGTTATGAAACGGTTTGCTCCGACCTTCTTCTAATAAGCGTTCCGTTCTTTGATAAAACGCTTTGCCATCGCGTTCTTCAATGCAGATCAAGGTACGCAATATATTCCCTGGGTGCGCCATCGAAAAATAGTACTCGTAATAGTACCCGTAATACTTTTCTAGGCCGCCTTGGCCTAGCTCACTCAGCTTATCCAGATGCGCCACCTCAACCGAAGTACGACTGCCCTGTACTTGCGACGCCGGTCGCATTTGCACCAACTGCAAAAACTGATGATGTGGCAACACAATCTCGTGATGCTCGACCCCAAAAAACTCACAAAAGCGACGCATGGTGTTTGCCGAAGGTCGATTTGTACCGCTTAAATAGCGATTAAACTGAGGCCGATTAATGCCCAACCGACGACACACTTCCGACGTCGATTTGTAATAACTGCATAACAATCGCAAGTTATCTTTAAAGTCATCACTCATAACCAATTTTACTCTCCCCAAATTTAGGGCGCCCATTCTAAAGCAAAAAAAACCAAAGCCGAACCTAAGAATAGTGCAAGTTGAATCCTTATTAGCATCAACTAGCGTCAAATAGTAACAAGTCACAAACTATCTAACAGGCATCAGCTCTTGTTCAATTAGCCCTCGCTGAATTTGAATAAAAATAGTTTATACATTCCTTTATAGGAGCACACACATGCTTTCCCTTCTAAGCGATCTTTTATGGAGTAAAATCCTAATAGCCGTTCTTATTGGACTGGGTCTCTGGTTCACTCTGGCCTCTCGTTTTATCCAGTTTCGTTACTTCGGTAAAATGTTCTCAATCCTAACTGCTCGTCATCATGAAACAGACGGTCATTTAAGTTCTTTCCAAGCACTAATCCTGTCTGTTGCTGGTCGTGTTGGCGGCGGTAACATTGCCGGTGTTGCGGTTGCGATTACCTTAGGTGGCCCTGGCGCGATCTTTTGGATGTGGGTGGTTGGCCTAATGGGCATGGCAACCAGCTTCATCGAGTGTACCTTAGCGCAAATTTACAAAAAGGCAGAGCCTGATGGCACTTACCGTGGCGGTCCTGCTTATTACATCGAAAAAGGCCTTGGTACAAAATGGAAATGGCTTGCCGTTATTTACTCCATCTTGCTATTAGCGACCTTTGGTATTGCGTTCGTCGCATTGCAATCTTACGCTGTCGCCAACTCCCTTAAAGACGCATTTGGCATCCCGCTTTCTTACAGCGGCATTGGTTTGGCCATTGTGGTTGGGATGATTATTTTTGGTGGTGTAAAACGCATTGCAAAAGTTGCGGAAGTACTGGTGCCCGTCATGGCTGGCGGCTACTTGCTGATCGCGCTTGTGGTCTTAGCAATGAACATCACCGCCATTCCTGACACCCTAATGATGATTGTAAAAAGTGCCTTTGGCATAGGCCCTGCTATTGGCGGTGGCGTCGGCGCGGCCATTTTGATGGGTGTAAAACGCGGACTGTTCTCCAACGAAGCCGGTCTAGGCAGCGCGCCAAACGTGGCGGCGGTTGCTTATGTTCCTCACCCTGCTAGTCAAGGTGTGGTGCAAGCCTTCTCCGTGTTCATTGACACCATCCTATTATGTACATGTACTGCGCTGATCATTCTTTTAGGCACAGCCTATGACCCAAGCACTGTCTCTGCGGCTGATGGCATTGCATTAACACAAGCGTCCTTGGCCACTCACATTGGTGAAACCGGCCGAATTTTTGTCAGCATTGCTCTATTACTGTTTAGCTTCAGTACCGTTTTGTACAACTACTACCTAGGCGAAAACAGCTTAAGCTACCTAACCAAAGACAAGAACAACCCTTGGTTAATGAATGGCTTTCGCGTATTGATCCTTTTCCTATGCTGTATTGGCGCCGTATTAAACCTAGGCACAGTATTCTCTTTTGCCGACTTGACCATGGGCTTACTGGCACTGGCTAACTTGCTAGCACTGGCGCTTTTGTTCAAAAAAGCACGATCTGTTACCAAGGATTACGACGACCAAGTCAAAGCAGGGGTTGCACAGCCAAGCTTTGACTCTGCGAAATTCCCTGAGCTGGATCTGGATAAAGACGCTTGGCCTGAAATCAACAAAAGTACGAAGTAATACCCCCATACCACACCTTAATTTCTAAGGTGTGGTTCTCTTTTTCGGTAATGAGGACTAGAAAAATGACGACACGCTCTGAATACGATTTACTTGGCAATATGGACGTTCCCGCTGATGCTTTGTATGGCATCCAGACTCAGCGTGCGGCACAGAACTTCTCTATTACCGGCGTTCCTATTTCACACTTTCCTGAGTTAATTAAAGCGCTTGCAATGGTCAAAGCCGCTGCCGCTCGTACGAACCAAGAAATGAACTTACTGTCTGCGGAAAAAGCCGACGCCATCGTCTTTGCTTGTCAGGATTTAATCCAAGGCGATCACCACGATCAATTTATTGTGGACGTTATTCAAGGCGGCGCAGGCACATCAACGAACATGAACGCCAATGAAGTCATCGCCAACATTGCCTTGGGCAAACTGGGCCATGAAAAAGGCGAATACAAATACCTTCACCCAAATGACGATGTAAACCGCTCACAGTCCACCAACGACGCTTACCCAACAGCGGCATGCCTTGGCATTCAATTTGCTGCCGATAACTTTGTGCCTAGCCTAGCGTCCCTTAAAGAAGCACTAGAAGAAAAAGGCAGAGAGTTCGCACACATTGTCAAAATGGGCCGTACTCAACTGCAAGACGCGGTACCAATGACACTGGGCCAAGAATTCGACGCCTTTGCGGTAACACTTGGTGAAGACATCGACCGCATCAGCGAAGCCTGCGCCCTACTTTGTGAAGTAAACCTTGGTGGTACCGCGATTGGTACAGGTATCAACACCACAGAAGGCTACGCTAAATTGGTCGTTGAGAAACTGGCGACGATTTCAGCCAAACCATTGGTGCCTGCAAGTAACCTAGTCGAAGCAACCTCCGACATGGGCGCTTTTGTGTTCTTCTCTGGCATCTTAAAACGCCTCGCGATTAAGCTAAGCAAAATGAGCAACGACCTACGCTTGCTTTCTAGTGGACCTCGCACCGGTCTTGGTGAAATCAATCTTCCTGCCATGCAACCTGGCTCTTCTATCATGCCTGGTAAAGTAAACCCGGTGATTCCAGAAGCCATGAACCAGACTGCGTATCAAGTTATCGCCTCTGATCTGGCGGTTACACTGGCTGCCGAAGCGGGTCAATTGCAGCTCAACGCAATGGAACCTATGATCATTTATAACTTGCTCAACTCATTGAAAATGCTGAAAGAAGCCTGCCATATGATGGAACATCGCTGCATTCGAGGCATTAAAGCCAACGAAAGCATCTGTGCTGGGCATGTTGAAAATAGCATAGGTATTATTACTGCACTTGTTCCTCATATCGGCTACGCTAATGCGTCTCGCATTGCTAATACCGCCCTCAATACAGGCAGCACGGTCAGAGCATTAGTGATTGAAGAGAACCTGTTGTCAGAAGAGCAGCTAAACACGCTTTTAGACCCGAAATCCATGCTATCTCCTAGTAAGGTTGGCGTATGAAATCTCAAGTTTTAATTCTCTATACCGGTGGCACCATCGGCATGGTACAGACAGACCAGGGCTTAGCCCCTGCGTCTGGCTTACAAGAACGCATTGAAATGGCGATGGGCGCAAGCTTGCCAGACTTACCAAGCTTTGAGGTACTTGAGCTCTCCCCTTTAATCGACAGTGCGAACATCACGCCGAGCAGTTGGACCAAGTTGGTGACCACCCTGGCCACTCATTGGCAGGATTACGATGGTTTTATCATTCTTCATGGCACAGACACCATGGCTTACACCACCTCTGCCTTGTCTTTTATGCTGGGTGCGTGCGATAAAAATGTCCTAGTCACAGGTTCACAAATACCGCTCGGCATGAACCGCAGCGATGCAACCAGTAACTTGCAAGCAGCCTTATCTTTGGCGTGCAGCCACCCAATCACAGACGTCAGTCTGGTATTTGATGGCAAGCTGATGCGCGGCAATCGCGTTCAAAAAGTCAGCAGCGGACGCTTCAAAGCTTTCGCCACCCCCAATGATGAGTTACTCGGTGAAATTGCCATCGACATGCAATTGCACTCCGAGCGCATGCTCGATAAGCCCCAAGAGGCAAATCCGCAACCTCTCTCAGAAAGAGCTTTGACCTTCAAAGAAGGCGCGGTGGCCGTATTGACGCTTCATCCGAGCCAGCCAATCTCTATGTACCGAAGCTTGTTAGACGATGAGAATTGCCAAGCCATTGTCTTGATGACGTACGGCGCGGGCAACGTACCGGACCAAAACAGCGCATTTTTGGACTTCTTGAGCGAAACCTTGTTGCGCAAAAAAGTCGTGGTTAATCTAACCCAGTGCTTGCATGGTGGTGTTTCACAAGGGGCTTATGCCGCCGGTTCCATACTGTCCACCATGAAGGTGTTGAGTGGCTATGACATGACGCTAGAAGCCGCCTTTTGCAAACTGCATTTCCTATTGGCACAAGGCAATGATTACCAAGCCATTTTAGAAAAATGGGACACCAATCTCTGCAACGAGTTTACCGTTTAATCCGTTAATCTAAAACGCATTAAAAAAGGGTTTGAAGGCAATCTTCAAACCCTTTTTTATCTTTAAAGCATTGTTTAGTGATGAACCACCAAGCCTTAATATCCCTCTCCCGATAAACTCACACTAAACACTATTAGTAATCACGCAGAAAAAACACTCAATGCGTTTTATCGCGTTACTAAACCGCTTCACTTCCTGTAATCTAAATCCAAAAAATAGCGAACGCGATATAACATTGTGCTAACCCATCGTTCTCGATGTTGCTGTCACAGGAAATGTTTATCTCACACTGGCATAGAGAGTATAAAAAGGAATAGAGTCATGCGCATATCTCCCGAATCATTGAGATTGTTCATCAGTGTCATCGAACAAGGTTCCATTTCACGCGCAGCCGAAGTCAACCATATTGCCGCATCCGCCATTTCAAAACGCATAAAAGAATTAGAGATTTTACTTCACACGCCTCTTATTATGAGAAACAACAGAGGTATTAAGCCAACACCAGCAGGAAGAACACTAATCAACCTCTCAAGAGGCGTGTTAAATCAGCTGGATGATATATACGACCAAATGAACGATTTTTCCCACGGGGTAAAAGGACAAGTTCGTATGGTGGCTAATATTTCAGCGATCAGTCAGTTTCTTCCGAAACAATTGCGTTCCTTTTTAAATAAACACCCTCTTGTTCAAATTCATTTAGAGGAGAAGATCAGCAGCGAAATCATTAGAGCCGTGGCTGAAAATGAAGCGGACATTGGTATTGTGAGCACAGCTTCAGATGACTACCCTAACCTTTCTATTTACCCTTACAAAACAGATCGTCTGGTTGTTATTACCCCAATAGGCCACCCACTCAACCTAAAAAAAGACGTCATGTTTGTCGACACATTAGATTACGCCTATGTTGGATTGCATACTGGCAGCGCAATCAATAACCAAATGCTTAAAACCTCTTTTGCAGCCAATACTCCCTTGAATATGCTCATACAAGTCACCAACTACGAAGCCCTATGTAGCATGGTCGAATCCGGTTTGGGTATTGGCTTAATGCCTATCGACATTGCTCGCCCTTATATTAAAACCGCTCGAATTGAAGCTATCCCGTTATTAGATGAATGGGCGCACCGAGATTTAAAACTGTGCATCAGAAACTCAAATGAACTACTCGATGCGGCTTATTATCTCTTGGATCATTTACGAACAACATAACCCCCCTTTCCAGCCATCTCCTAATGAGATGGCGGCCTAACATATCAATTCTTTAACCAAACGCCTCTTTGGAAGATGATAATCCTATCAAATAATAAAAATAGCTGTAAAGGTAGGCAACAATGGATCATCAACATTCCGCTACTGAAAATCAATCTACGGACATGCAAACCACAGAACTGCCATTAAAAGGGGTTCGTGTTTTAGAGCTTGGGTCTCTTATCGCTGGCCCTTATGCCGGTAGCATATTGGCCCAGTTTGGCGCTGAAGTCATAAAAGTAGAGCCTCCAGGCAGCGGCGACCCGCTCAGAAAATGGCGAAAAATGTACAAAGACACATCCTTGTGGTGGTACTCACAAAGTCGAAATAAAAAGTCCATCACGCTAAATCTAAAGTCTGAAAAAGCACAGAAAATCATTCAAGATTTGGTTAAAAATGCAGACATAGTCATTGAGAATTTTCGCCCAGGCACACTTGAGAAATGGAATATCGGCTGGGAGCAATTGTCCGCCATAAACCCAAAACTCATTATGTTAAGGGTTTCTGGTTATGGTCAAGACGGCCCTTATTCTTCACGCCCTGGATTCGCCGCCATCGCTGAGTCCATTGGCGGCTTGCGCCACCTGACTGGCTATCCAGATCGCGCCCCTGTGCGCGTGGGTGTCAGCATTGGGGATACGCTGGCATCTCTTTACGGTGTGATTGGCGCCATGATGGCCATGCACCACCTGAAAAACAATAATGGCGCAGGTCAATTTATCGATGTGGCACTCTATGAATCAGTATTTGGCGTGATGGAAAGCTTGATACCAGAATATGGGATGTTTGGTTTTATTCGAGAACGAACCGGCGCCAGCATGCCTGGTATAGCGCCATCGGGTTCTTACACCACACAAGATGACCGCTATATAGTTATTGCCGCCAACAGTGATAGCATTTTTAAACGCTTCATGAATGCAATAGGACGCAGCGATTTAGCAAACGCCCCTGACTTAGCCCAAAATGATGGCCGTGCTAAACGCTCAGATGAATTAGACATCGCCATTCAAACATGGACATCGACCCTGCCATTAAAAGAAGCGTTAGCGGTATTAGAAAACGCTGCCGTCCCTTCTAGTGGCATCAACAATGCAGAAGATATTTTTAATGACCCCCACTTTCACGCCAGAGAAATGATCGTCGAACACCCTCTTTCTGAAAGCGATACGATTTCTTTGCCCGGCATTGTACCAAAGTTAAGTCTGACACCAGGAAAAACAAAATGGTTAGGCCCAAAATTGGGAGAACACACAGAAGAAATCTTAAACTCCATTGGCATTGACGCTGAAAATGTCGAATTACTACGCACAAATGGCGTTATTTAAGAGGTGTTTATGTTCACACAAAACTTCCCAGCTAACGTGCTTATTAATGAAGTCGCGACCAGAGATGGATTCCAAAGTGAGGATATATTCATTCCCACAGAGAAGAAGATCGACATGATTAATCGACTCTCTTTATTGGGGCTAAATAAAATAGAAGTTACTTCGTTCGTTTCGCCCAAAGCCATTCCTAATCTACGTGATGCGGAGCAAGTATTAGCAGGTATTAATCGTAATCCGGCGGTGACCTATGTGGCACTCGTTCCAAATGAAAGAGGCGTAGAAAGAGCGCTGGCAAGTAAAGTTGATGAAGTAAACTTGGTTATGTCTGTCAGTGAATCTCACAATCTGGCGAATATGCGCATGACATGCGATCAGTCGTTATTGCAATTTAAACAGATAGTGAAACGCTTAGAAGGGAGTAATATTAGGATAAATGCTTCATTAGCCACGTCTTTTGGCTGCCCATTTGAAGGTATTACACCTCCTCAAAATGTCATTGATACAATACATAAATACCTAGATATTGGTATTCAAAGTATTTCTGTAGCGGACACCACAGGCATGGCATCGCCAAGACAAGTCTACGAATTATGCGCCCAGATAAAAGACATTTTTCCTTCTCTTGAAACCACTCTGCACCTTCATAATACTCGTGGTATGGGACTCGCCAACGCCATCGCTGGACTAAATGCAGGAATAGAACAATTAGATGCATCCTTAGGTGGAATTGGCGGCTGTCCTTACGCTCCTGGAGCAACAGGTAATATTTGTACGGAAGATTTAGTTCATATGCTAGAGTCCATTGGATTAAATACTGGCGTCGACTTATTGGCATTATTAAAAATAGCTCGAGAATTACCCGATTTATTAGGACATGATATTTCGGGGCAAGTGGCTAAAGCAGGTTTGAGGACAGAGACACGACCTCTATCAGAAAGTGTCATTGAACTTAAAAGGAGAATGTCACAATATTAAAAATGCTCCAAATATAAAAAAAACATTAATGATTTATAATAAAAACAGGACAAAATCATGAATTACAAAACTTTATTAACCGCTGGGTTATTAACCTCTGCTTTGACTTTCTCACTCTCCGCTGCTGCAGAAACTACGCTTAGAATCTCTTTACAGCTACCCTTGACTCACCATCTTGGAAAGAACCTTATGGACTTCAAAAAAGAAGTCGAGGCAAAAAGCCAAGGTGATATTAAAGTTAAAATATTTCCTTCCGCACAATTATTTAAAGACAGTGAAGTGCATCAGGCAGTCAGTTCAGGCGCCATTGAAATGGGCGTAATAAGCCTATCTCAATTAGCCGGCACTATCCCAGCGGTAGACATTTTTTACGTTCCTTTTATGTTCCCAAGCCAAGACAAAGTTGAAGAAGCCACTCAACCAGACAGCCCAGTACGAAGCTTATTAGACGATGCCATTTTAAAAACAGGTGTTCGCCCACTGTGGTGGCAAGCCTATGGTGGCGTCGCCCTTCTCTCGAAGAAAAAAGCCATCAAACACCCTGCAGATATGGAAGGAATGAAAGTTCGAGTGTTCGGTAAAACACTGGGAGAATTTGTCACTGCGGTTGGCGGCGCGCCAACTTCCATGTCAGGCTCAGAACAGTTCCTCGCCTATCAAAGAGGCACGGTTGATGCCGGTATGACGGGTGTATCTGCCGTTGGTCCAAGAAAACTGTATCAAGTGATGGACTATCTGACGCTAACAAACCACGCGGATATTGAATTCATGACCATCATCAATGAAAAAACATGGGAATCTTTATCCGCTGGCGATCAAAAAATCATTTCATCAGCCGCTCGCGATGTTGAGGTCCAGCTGCGCAATAAAATTAAGAAAATTGAAAGCGATGCCGTTGCGGATGCAGAAAAGCACATGACCGTCATTCGCCTAGACGATAATGACATTGCACAGTGGAAAGAAGCGACTACCTCGGTACAAGAAACGTACCTTAAAAACTCTGGCCCACTTGGCGCCAAAGTTCTTCAAGCGGCTGAAAATCTTTAATACTTAACGCCCGCTGCGAGCGTTTAATTGCTCGCAGCGATTTTCTTGCTTAGGAGCATGGTAATGCCTAACACCGAAGAAAAACACACAGACTCTACTGAAAGTAGAGAACATGATCCTGCTTTATGGGTTCGATTAAATTATAAATTAATAACCTATTGTGGCCGTCTCTCTGCTGTCTTTTATGTTGCCATTACGATCATAATTACTTATGAAGTAGTCGCTCGATACATTTTTACCGCCCCCACCATTTGGTCAGAAGATATTTCTTTGCTGTGTCAAATATGGGCCACCTGTTTAGGTGCAAGTTGGGCGCTGCAAAATAAAACCTTGATTCGAATTGATTTCTTAACGAATTTATTGGGATTAAAAGCCAAAAAAATATCTGACTTCTTCTCTCTTCTTTCCATTACTTTTTTCTCTGGAGTCATCTCTTATTACGGTTACCAGTTAGTTGTGGATTCCATTTCTATCGGTGCAGCCTCTGCAAGCATGCTAGGACTTCCTCTTTGGATAACAAAATCCGCCATTCCCATTGGCTTTGGATTACTCACGCTACAATCTGTTCTGGAGATGATTTTATTATTCACCAGAGAGTATAAAAACCATCAAGAGGTCTCACTATAATGACCATTGTTTTATTGTTAAGTTTATTAGTCGTGACCTTATTGATGGGTATTCCCGTTGCATTTTCATTGGGAGGCATTGGGCTTGCCATGCTTCTTTATGGCGGTTTTTCGCCAATAATGGCACCCATGGCTATTTACTCTTCATTCGATAGCTTCATTCTTTTGTCTGTCCCTCTCTTTTTAATGATGTCGAATATACTGCTTCAAGGTGGTGTTGGTCGGGATTTATTTAGAGCGGTTCAATCTTGGGTAGGTCATTGGCCTGGTGGTCTTGGTATCGCTACCATCGCGTCCTGCACCATATTTTCTGCTATTTCCGGTTCATCCGTCGCAACAGCTGCAACCATCGGAAGCATTGCCATCAATGAAATGACAGAGCGAGGCTACAACCGCCCCTTTGTCTACGGGTTAATCGCGGCAGGTGGCACCTTAGGTATTTTAATCCCCCCTTCTATTCCTATGATTGTGTATGGGGTGATCACAGAAGAATCTATTGTGGACCTTTTTCTCGCGGGTATTGTGCCTGGCTTGTTAATGGCTTCAGGGTTTATTCTTTATTGTCTTTTTTACGCTCGATACAGCAAAGACTATATCGCCAGCGAGAAAGCCACTAGCGCAGAACGTAAGTCTGCCACCTTGCGAGCATTACCGACTATTTTCTTGGCAACCATCATCATTGGCGGTATTTATACTGGTATTTTCACACCAACAGAATCTGCTGGCGTTGGCGTGACAGTCTCGCTTGCTATTGTGATTCTGATGAGAACTTTCAGTGTCGAGAAATTCAAAGCCGCCGCGATGAATACGATGAAGCACACGGTGACTATCTTCTTAATCATTGCCGGCGCCAAGGTATTTAGTAAAGCCATTACCCTGTATCAAATACCACAAGATATCTCCATGTTAGTCAGTGAAAATATCTCTGAAGTGGGTTTATTTATTGCGGCAGTGTGTTTTATTCTATTAATAATGGGATTCTTTTTAGAGTCTGTTTCTATGTTATTGATTATGATGCCTGTGCTTTATCCGTCACTCGGATTATTAGGCATTGACCCAATATGGTTCGCCATTATTTTTGTCATAATGATAGAGTGCGCTTTAATAACCCCTCCCGTAGGTTTGAATTTATTCGTCATACAGTCAGTCTCTGGTGGGCGATCATCGGAGATAATAAAAGGGGTTTGGCCATTTATAGTAATAATGCTTCTTTGCTTATTACTGGTTTATTTCTTTCCCGGTATTGCGCTATATGTCCCCTTTAACTTTTAGCGTTAAATAAGCAACGAATTCAGCACCTAAGCCGTTTACACTGACGCAGGCAAAAAAAGGGTTTGAAGATAGTCTTCAAACCCTTTTTTCTAGCAATCGTTATTACTTTATCGTGGCGGCGGTTACCAAGATAACGCTGAGCACAATCATAGCGCCACCAAACCATTGTCGCATGTTCATTTTTTCTGAGAAGCGATATTTAGAATAATATAGAGTGCCTAAAATCTCTAACTGGCCTAGAGTTTTCACCATCGCTGGATTGACTAAAGCAAACGCAGTAAACCAACCAATTGATCCTAAACCACTCATTATTCCAACCCTCCAACTTAGCTTTCGGCTTTTTCTAAAGGGTGTCATAAGGTCACGACTTTTGACAATCTGAAGGCCACACAAAATAGCCGATTGCAACAGGAGAACATACAGCAAGGTGACGCCTGCACTGGTCATAATAGAACCGTCAAATGAATGACTCGCCAAGGAAGCCATAACAGAAGTAATGGCAAAGCAAAGCCCACTTCCCAAACCAAATACAAAAGACACATCGCGGTGAATGTTCGCTAAATTCTTCCATTTAATGCTCATCACCAGGGCACCAAACACACCAAAACCTATGCCTAACCATGCCATTGCCGATAAGCCATAATGCAAAATGGGCAAGCCTATTAAGGCCGCCAATACAGCCTCAGTCTTGGCTAATAAAGTACCCAAGGCAAAGCTGCCAGACTGAAACACTCGGAGCATGAAATAAGTCGCCATGATTTGTGCCAACGCACATATAGTGGCGGCAATAAAAAATGCGGACCCAGTTGGCAATGAAACACCACCAAACAACACAATACAAAGCAATAAATAACCAGTAACCAGAGGCAAAGCATATAACGATCGGGCCATAGTCGCGTGCAAAAAGCCCGCTTCCTTCGCCAAAGTATTTTGATAAGCGGTGCGAACCGACTGGCACGCTGCCGCAAACAAAGTGATAAAGACCCACATAAAAACAACGCTTTCCTAGAGAGATATTAAGGGCGCTAAGCATGACGTCAGAGGCATCATTTGTAAAAGGGATTGGTCAGCTGAATTGGCCAAATAAAAGGGATATTTACATGTGAGGCCGCATTACGCTAAGTCATGGTGCGAAACACTAGAAAGCAGGTCGTGAAGAGAGAGGATACGGGCCTTTACCCCATCATTGTTCTATTTTTTCCAGCGCGCTTTGCTTGATATAACGCATCATCGGCTCGCTTCAATGCCGTTTCATAGGACGTATCGGAGGGGATGATTTCTGCGATACCAATGCTCACGCTAATCACAGAGGCGAGGCTTTTGGCAAAAAAACGATTAAAATGTGCTTCAAAACGTCCATGCAAGAGTTCTGCAAACACCATCGCTTGTGCCAGTTCAATATTCGGCAACGCAATCACAAACTCATCCCCACCAAAGCGACAAGCCATTCCATCATTATTCAGGCTACCTCGACAAATGTGCCCAACCGCCATAATCACTTCGTCGCCAACAAAATGCCCCAAGGTGTCATTAATGGTTTTTAGATTATCAAGATCAAAGACTAAAATTGAAGTGGGCTTATTACTCTCTACAAAGGTGCGGTAATGGGTCATTAAGTCACGCTCTAACCTTCTGCGATTAAACAGTCCCGTTAACTGGTCCGTATCGCTCAACTCCCTCAACTTAGCTTCCATATCATGCCGCTCAGTGATATTGCTCGCCATCCAGAGCACGACAGGTTCATCATCCACCACAAAATTCAATTTCTGAATACGCCCTTCAAACCAAATTGGGTTCAGCGGCCCGTCTTCAACATCCGTATTCACTTCTTTAATGCTGAGTTCATACTCTCTAATCAAAAGTGCTTCGGTTTCTAACGCCAGTTCAATTTGCTCTAAAAACCACGCGGCCTTATCAGCCGACACCATGTCAGCAATACGCAGCCCCATCAAGCCCTCACTGCTGTGATAATAACGCTCGTCATGACCTCCAAATACAGCCACGTATTTACCACTTCGCGATAACACAAAAGCAGGGTCTGGTAAGGCCTCTAACACCATCGCCATCTGCTCGATACTAATCATACTTCTACTCCATAGAAAGATTATTGATACACGATTGCAGATACAGCGTTTGACAATCTATTTAAATGCCTAATGATAACCCATAACATTTAGCGCGTGATGATGAAAAGCACAAGCCTAAGCAGCTTATCAGGAGAAAATAATCGTCTAAATTAACAACAAATCGTTGTCAATAATTCAACAGCAGAGCAATTTATCTTCAATCAGATAAGCAATACCATGTCCGCATCATGATCGCACACAATGCGATCGTCCACAGTATATCTATAAAGAGACTTTAGAATGATCCAGCAGCCAACGCTTTTTATCTCTCATGGCTCCCCAATGATGGCTTCGGAAGTCAGTGACACTTCTGTGTTTTTGAGCCAACTAGGGCAAGAATTAACGACCCCCAAAGCGATTGTTGTTTTTTCTGCCCATTTTGATCTGAGCGCCGACATCGTTATTACTTCCGGCCAACACCCTGAAACGATCCATGACTTTTACGGTTTTCCTAAGGCGCTTTATAGCATTCAATATAAAGCACCAGGCGCGCCTCTATTGGCTCAGGAAATTGCGTCTTATTTTGAAAAGGCTGGCTTAAACCCAATATTAGACAGCACACAAGGCTGGGATCATGGGGTCTGGATTCCCCTTAGATTGATGTACCCAAAGGCCAATATTCCTATCGTGCAAATTTCGATTAACAGTCGCTTAGGCACACAGCAGAATTACCTTTATGGTCAGCTCGTTGCGGCATTAAAAAACGATAACATTTTGATCATTGGGTCTGGCGGCGTTAGTCATAATTTAAAAGAAGTATTTAACCGTAAGCCGACCGAAAACCGCGTAGCCATGGTGACCAGCTTCACGGATTGGGTACATGAAAAACTGATCAACAAAGACCTTGATGCCCTATTGAATTATGAAGAAGAAGCGCCTTTTGCACGCTTTAATCACCCTACTCCAGAGCATTTTTTGCCGTTAATTGCGGCGCTAGGCAGCAGTGACTTAAGCAAGGTAGAGCGCCTTCATAGCACGGTTGAAAGAGAGGTACTGGCCCTAGACACTTACCTATTCGCATAAGAGCTCAGAAAAGAATCGCCCGCAGCCCGATCATACTTCGGGCTTTAAAAACACCAGGCAATAAATTACGTACAGCGCCACCACGCCCCACGGTACGGCATACCACCAAAAGCTGGCAACCGAGCCGCCTTTCCAATATTGAACCAACACAATAATGGCCGTAATAACAAAGGACAGCGGCAAAACAAAAAAAGAGGAACTTAATACCTGATCGTCAAAAGGCGTCAATGCATGATGCTGAGCCACGGCACCACCGGCAAAGATGCTCGCAATGACCATGTAACCGCCCAGCCCCAGCTGCACAAATGTCCCTATAACTACCCACATTAACGGCATGATTGATCCTTAGAAAAAACGCGATTTCATGATGTTTTTTGTATTATCAAAGTGACATATTTCTACACCACATCCAAGCGCAACACCTTAGTCGGGCCCGCTCGAAACGAAGGCGTCAACTTGCTGGCTTCTTTCATATGCGGCGTTTCATGATGCGCATGCCAAGCGGCTTCACTGGCCCAACGTTCAGTCAGAACAAGCTGATTCTCGTTGTCAGACACTCGATGAAGCTCGTATTCAAAGCAACCGTCCTCTGCTAGCACTAACGGCTTTAGCCTGTTAAAAAGGCGAACCTGCTGTTCTGCTTTCCCAGCTTGAACCTCTATCAAGACAACCAGTTTCACTTCCTTATCCATTTCAAACCTCTTTTTTAATGTCCCCTTACCGCCAGCTATCGCCACGCGTTAGGCCTCGCACTACAAGCACCTTTCTTTTGTAGAAAATCCAAAAAGGCTGTTTCTAAACATAAATTTACGCGATTTAACGGCCAAAGCAAGCAGCCTGTCACACCGGATATCGATGCGCTTTTCAAACAACAGATTCTCAAATAAATATATTTTAAGCGTCACCCGATTCTCTATATCGCTTCTTCAAAAATAGGCACATACTGATTTTGTTGCGCATAGAGAAATTCAAACCGCACAACAAGCGCCCTCAGGTTGGCTCAAACTGACTTCAGGTTTATTCAGTTTACAACGAGTGAAACGATTATGAGTAAGGGTCAAAACAGCAAAAAAGATTCCAAAAAGAAACCTCTGTTAACCGCCAAAGAGAAAAAGGCCGCAAAGATCACGAAGAAATCCACCATTACTAGCGTGCTGCATAGCTAAGCCGTATTCAGAGCTAAAAATCCAACTCTAGAGTTGGATTTTTTACGTGACAAATACACTATTACGCAGAAGCTTTTGCCATCAATGCCACTAAAGACTGCTTCAGCTCGTCATCCACAATATCACCGTCTTTCATAACATCGTAAAAAGAAGGAACGCTTAAGCTTCCTAATACATTCGCTTGGAAAAACGGCAAGTTATTTAACGCAAGCGCCAACACACTTTTCGCCCCACCAGGCCCAGGAGAAGTGGATAACGCAATAACAGGTTTATTTTGATAAACCTTAGTCACCAAGCGCGACGCCCAATCAAAGGTGTTTTTATAGGCCGCGGTATAACAACCATTGTGCTCAGCAAAAGACACCACCAGCAAATCCGCTTCGGCGATCTCATCCAAGAAGGCCTGAGCTTCGCTGGGAACACCAAATTCTTTTTCACTGTCTTCGCTGAACAGCGGCATAGCAAAGTCATTCAAATCCAACACTGTGACGGTCGCGCCTTCTATTAAGCCTGCAGCATAAGTTGCCAGCGTTTTGTTTATTGACTGCGCGCTCGAACTTGCACCGAATGCCAATACTTTCATGGTTGTTCTCCTTGTTTGGGTTAGCGTTTTGTTCACTTTTTTTTGATGGTACTATTTTTACACTGATTTGATGATTCAGACTATCCTTCAAAAACCTTTTGTTCGTTTTGCCATTGTTGGCAGTATTGGCTTTCTCGTTGATCTCACTTGCATGATCCTGCTTTCCCTTTGGCTATCGCCGATGCTAGCAAGAACGGGCTCATTTTGGATTGCGGCAACCTCTAACTGGGCATGGAATCGACATTTTACTTTCCGCCATGCCAACACCATGAACCCTAAAGAAACACTGCAACAATGGGGACATTTTCTTTTTTGTTCAGGGCTGTCTTTTATTCCTAATTGGGGATGCTATTACTTTTTGATGAAGTTTGTATTACCTAACTCTCACCCCCATTCTCTGCTGTGGCCTTATGTCGCCATGGTGCCTGGCATCGTCTTGGGGTTGTTTTTAAATTATGCTTTTTCTCGATTTTGGGTGTTCAATCGCAAGCCTGCCTGCCCTTAGGCACAAAAAAAAGACCGCTGATGAGCGGCCTTTTGTACAGTGAATTATCCGTGTTTGATTTCCTTAAGAGATCCTAGCTTAGGTATTGATGACGTAAACCCAAAGCCATCGAGAAACATCAGACCTCTTGTTCTAATGGGAACAACACGGTAGCGGTACAACCTACGTCATCATTGTTTACTAAACTAAATTCACAACGATATTTCGCACAAATATCACGCACAATCATCAAGCCCAAACCATAACTTTCACCGTGCGGTTTACCATCCAAACCACAGCCTGTGTCTACTACTTTAATCTCATTATCCAGCATAATAAGCTGAATCAAGCCTTCTTCAGTGCATGCCAGCGCGTTCTTAACCAAATTACCGATAAGAATATGCAAAGCCGCAACCGGCAACTTCGTATGCACGACACCTTGCGCAAGGGTTTCTAATACCACCGACGACTTCGGCTGATAGTCTGTATGAGCACGGCAGATTAAGTTCAGCTCTGCTTGCGTAACTTCTCGAAACGAGAGGTTTTCAGGGTCCTCATCTCGGGTTAATGACAACAAGGTGGTAATGTAATCTTCCATCTCTTGGCACGCATGTATCATGCGCACTCGCTGACGCTCAATAAACTCTTTAGAGTCTGACTTGCCCAATAAGGTCAACCCACCTCGCATGACCATCAGAGGCGTTCTCAGCTCATGACTCGCATTACGGTTAAAGGCTCTTTCGCGATCAATCAGGCTTCTAATCTGATTCTGATAACCGTTCAAGTGATCCACTAATTGATGTATTTCGCGTGTTGCTGCGCCATCAGGAATCGGAATCGGCACGAAATCCTCAGGGCTGCGTGATGCTAAGTTTTTCGACAAGCTCGACAAAGGGGCCGTCAAGCGACTAGATATACGCATTACGACCCATAAGCTGACCACCAACAACAACAGAGAGATAACCAATTGGATGGTTTGAGTATCAAACATCTTGGCTTCACTGGTTTCATAAATCTCATCGTAGTGGATCAAATAGAGGTCTCGCACTTGCCCATTGATCGTCACTTTCTTAAGCATGGAAAAAAACTCAAGATTCGTATCGGAATCTGAGTCTAGGTGATAAGTCTTATCGTCAGACACATCGTCTTCTAAAACCACCCAAGAAGGTAAGTTCTGTTTACCTAAGTAAGCCTCTGAAAACGGAGGAACAGAAACATGAGTGAGTGTCGTGCCCTGAAACATCTGGGTCGCCGTCGCAATGTCTTTATCCATACGGGTTTTGGCGTAAATCGATTCCATGTTTTCTATCATCGACACCAGCATAGAAAAATGGAAAGCAATAATCGCGAAAGCAACGATGGAGAAATAAGTAACGGTTAATTGTTTAGAGGTTCTTATCAGCTTCATTCTTCGCCTTCCGCCACTAAGCGATAGCCCACTTTTGAGATCGTCCTTAAGTAAGCGTGTTCAAACGGGCGGTCTATCAAGCTACGCAACTGATAAATATGACTGCGCAGTACTTTGCTGTCTGGCTCTTCATCGCCCCACAAAGCATCACAAATCTCTTCTTTGCTCACCACTTCCGGCGCACGGTTCATTAGGCATTTCAAAATAGTGTATTGCGAAGGGTTAAGAGAATAACGACTGCCTTCCCTTTGTAGCACTCGCGTGTTCATGTCCAAGGTCAAAGCACCAAAGGTTAACACTCGGTTGGCGACCCCGCCGTTACGACGGCGAATTAGCGCCTGTAAACGCACATCCAAAATTTCCAAGTCAAACGGCTTAATCAGATAATCGTCTGCGGCATGAGTAAAACCATTCAAAATGTCGTCTTTTGTGTCACGCGCTGTGAGCATCAAAACCGGTGTGTCTTTACCGCTTTCTCGTAATAATCGACAAACGGTTAACCCGTCCATTTTAGGCAACATGACGTCCAAAATAATCGCATCGTAATGCCCATTTTTTGCCAGTTCAAGGCCTTGCACGCCATTATTTGCGTAGTCCAGAATGTCGCCTTTGATTTCGAAATAATCGAAAATAACCCCAGCAATATCTTTGTGATCTTCAACCAATAGTAGTTTCATTCGTTCTCTGTCTCTGTCTGCCTAGCAAGGTCGCATCTGTGCTAGGCTAAATTAGGCGCATTAGCATGAAAAAAAAGTGAATCACCTTTTTACGACACCCCATTGAGTAACATGTCAGTATTCAAATCAGAGTACGCAAAAGGTGAATCATGAGTGCAGTACCCTACCTTTATAAAGCACCAACAAGAAAGCCAAAATCAGAACAAGCATTGGTTAGTGTCATCATTCCTTTTTTAAATGAAATGGATGTACTCGCGGCCTGTCATGAAAGGGTTTGTCGCGCTCTAGATGAGCTTGGTCAACACTGCGAAATCATTTACATCGATGATGGTAGCACAGACCTCAGCTGGCGCCTCGTCAAAACCTTTCGCCATACAATCCATCAAGTACAATGCTTGCGATTAAGCCGTAATTTCGGTAAAGAAGCGGCCACCAGTGCCGGGTTAAAAGCGTCCACGGCGCAATGCGCCATTCTACTGGATGCCGACTTACAAGACCCGCCAGAATGCATCAAAGACATGGTACAAGCGTGGCGAGAAGGCGCTCAAGTGGTGGAGATGCAACGTAAAGCACGCCATGGAGAAAATTTCCTGAAGCGCTTTAGCGCTCGTCTGTTTTACAAACTGATGTCGAAAATGAGCGATCAGCCGATCACTGAGAACGTCGGTGACTTTCGCCTGCTGGATCAAAAAGTCGTGTCCGTGATTAATGGCTTACCAGAGCGCACTCGCTTTATGAAAGGCTTGCTTGCGTGGCCGGGCTTTAAACGTACCATTTTGCAATTCGACCGAGACCCTCGTTTAGCTGGCACCACAAAATGGAATTACCCAAAACTGATTCATTTGGCGCTCGAAGGCATTACCTCTTTTAGTACCAAGCCTTTGCGCTGGGCGACCATGGCGGGCATTTTCACCTCCCTGAGCGCGTTTATTATGGCGTTAGTGATACTCACCAAAACCCTTATTTGGGGAGACCCGGTGACCGGTTATCCTTCCACCATGTTGATGATTTTGTTTTTAGGCGGCATTCAGCTCCTGTCGATTGGCGTGCTTGGCGAATACGTCGGGCGCCTGTTCATTGAATCCAAACAACGACCACTCTATGTCCTAATGGAAGAGTCTTTAAACCGCCCCACTTTTGCCCATCAGGAACTAGAGTATGCCCCGTAATACAAACGCTTTACCCTCTTCAAAGAGCCTATTATTGCTGCTGCTTGGCTGTGTCGTAATACGCTTATTATCCTTGAGTCTCTACCCATTGATGGACACCACAGAAGCACGCTACGGCGAAATGGCCCGCATCATGGTAGAAACAGGAAACTGGGTAACCCCCATGTTTGATTACAATGTGCCATTTTGGGGAAAACCGCCAATGTTCACCTGGTTGAGCAGTGTCGGATTCAGCCTCTTTGGTATCACTGAACTGGCTGCTCGACTGCCTCATCTTTTGGTGGGACTAGGCGTACTTTGGTTGACCTATTTATTGGCAAAAACCCACTTTCAATCAAGAAGAATGGGGCTGTTTTCGGCCAGTGTACTCGCCTCCACCTTCTCGTTTATCCTGATTTCTGGCGCCGTCACAACCGATACCGCATTAACCTTTTCCATTACCCTTAGCATGGTCAGCTTCTGGTTCGCTTGGAACAAAAAACACCCTATTTGGGGTTACCTATTCTTTGTTGGTTTGGCGCTCGGCATGCTCTCAAAAGGCCCGCTTGCTCTCGTACTGGTTGGCATCAGTTTGACGCTTTGGTTGCTGCCTAATGCCCGTTGGAAAAAACTCTGGCAAGCTCTACCTTGGGGTTATGGTAGCCTTCTGTTTTTACTGATTGCCTTGCCTTGGTATGCACTCGCGGAATATCGAACCCCCGGATTTTTGGATTACTTTATTGTCGGCGAGCACATCAAGCGCTTTGTTATTGGTGGTTGGCAAGGGGATTTATATGGCACCGCCCACGAGAAAGTCCGTGGCACTATTTGGCTTTATGGCGTAGTCGCCATACTGCCTTGGACGCCCATCATCATTGCGCAATGGGTCAGGTTGCTGAAATCCGGTCAGGACACTCAAGAATCCGCCAATGGCTTCGGTTGTTTCTTACTCTGTTGGCTGCTCGCGCCACTGCTTTTGTTTACCTTTGCGGGGAACATTTTATTAACCTATGTCATGCCTGCTCTGCCGGCTGCCGCGCTCTTAGTGGTTCATTACCATCACCAAAAAGCGCTGCCGTCTTGGCTTTATGGCGTAGGTTTTATTACCCCTGCTATTTTGATTGTGTTTATTGGCGCTCTTCATTTTCACTATGGTGACGCTCGTTCAGAGGCCAATATAATGACCAGCTGGAAAGCGCAAAAAGAACACGCCGATGCGGATCTGTTTTACTTAAGACACCGACCATTTTCGGCCGAGTTTTATTCAGCAGGTAAAGCCTTACAGCGCTCCCGAGCACTAAACTCTTGGTTGCCTTCGCAACATCAGCCTTTTTTCATCGTACAACGAACTGATAGTCAGGAAAGCTACCCGAACTGGTCTTGTTCAGAAAGAAGCCAAGTGCACAAAGAAACGCTCCTGTATTGCCATCAATAGGTTTTTAACAGCCAAAAAACAGACGTAAAAAAGGGAGCCTGCGCTCCCTTTTTTTATCCGTATTCTTCATTCACCAGATAAAAAGCGTTTTAAATGGCAACCGAGCCATAACTGGGTTCTGCATGCGCATTATTAAGTGCCGAAGAGGCATGGGCCATATACACAAAATTACCCGTTTCATTGGAGGTGGTCGCCGCTGGCACTAGGTCCACATGGCTCCACGCCATTTTACGTTCGTCTCGCGGCGAAATACCGATGTGTTTACGGTAGCAGCGGCTAAAATGCGGGGTGGATATAAAGCCACAAGCGGTGGAAATTTCCACGATCGACATATTCGACTGTTTTAATAATTGACGAGCTCGGTCTAGTCGCAAACGCAGATAATAGCGCGATGGTGAACAATCCAAATATTTATGGAACATGCGCTCTATTTGCCGACGCGACACATCCACAAAGGTCGCCATTTCATCCAGCTCTATTGGTTCTTCTAAGTTATTTTCCATCAACTGAATCACATCGACCAATTTGGGTTTGCAGCCTCCGCCATTATTCAATTGGCGCAGTGGCATACGTTGCTGATCAGACTCAGTACGAATACGTTCACAAATAAACATATCAGACACCGCATTCGAGAGCTTTGCACCATGCTGACGAGCAATCATGGTCAAAAACATGTCCATTGGGGCGTTGCCACCGGATGAAGTGATTCGATTGCGATCAATGGAAAAGAGCAAATTATTGCAATTTACTTTAGGAAAACGCTCTTGCAAGGCGGTTAAGCACTCCCAATGAACGCTGCAATTATATCCATCCAACAAACCCGCATGCGCCAACACATAAGCCCCAGTACAAATACTGCCTAAGTGAACACCCTTGCGGGCTTTTTGCTGTAACCAAGAGACCTGCTTCGCGGTAAAGGCACGGGTAATATCTAACCCACCCACGACAATAATCAAATCTAGCTCAGGCGCATTCGCAATGGAAAAATCTGGTGTCAGGCTCAATCCATCACTCGCGGATAAAGGCTGTCCATCCTCAGAAATGAGTTGCCAGCTATACAGCTCTTCTGCGGATAACTGATTGGCCATTCGCAATGGCTCTATCGAGGAAGCCAACGCAATCATGGTGAAATGATCCAGTAGTAAAAACCCTACCTTGATCACCTTTTTTGCCTCGTGAGGAGATACTGAGTGTGTTGTCGTAGCCATGTCTGTGCCCTCTTATTTTCACTCTTTAAACTTAGGCAAAATTCAGACCAAGATTAAAGAAAATACTATTTTTATTATTTAGGGTAAAACCACATCAATATAACCAAGCCAAATGGCAGTTAAACGCTTTTTAAGCACAGAAAAATCAGGCGTTTGATAAAAAGACGCATAAGCAAAAAGACGTTTCTATTTACGGCTCAAGTCATGTCAGATAAGACACCCTCCTCAACCCTTAAATAAAACGTCTTTTACGGCTCTCTTTTTGTCAGGCTAAAACGCCGTCGTTTTTCTGTTTTCGCACTGTTTTAAATCACCATTGCTCTTTTATTGATCCAGCATTTAACAAAAATAGCCTGTTAATTAAAATTCTACAACAACATTAGACTTAGGCACGGTGCAACACGACAGAACATAGCCGTCTTCTACATCTTCATCGGTGATACCACCGTTATGATCCATTTGAGTTTGGCCTGTTTTCACCAACACTTTGCAAGTACCGCAGATTCCCATACCACAAGCTTTGGGGATCATTAAGTCCAGTTTTGCGGCCGCGGTGTGCAAGGTTTCTCCCGCAGAAACTTGGATACTTTTGCCGGTATTGGTGAACTCCACACGCAGTAAATCTTCTTGGTTAATCGCATCGGCTTCTGCTTGCGCGACTTCCGCTTGTTCTAACGCATCTTCCACCACATTGTCTGGGGTCGCGCCAAAGGACTCTTCATGGTAATGAGACATATCAAAACCATGTTCTTGCAGTAATTGTTTCACTGCCTTCATATAGGGCGTTGGGCCACAGCAAAAAATCTCTCGCTCCATAAAATCTGGCGAAATCATTTTCAACTTATCTTCATCAAAGAAACCGCGATACCCTTGCCATGGCAACCCGTTTTCCATGCGCTCGACAATCAAGTACAAACCAAAATTATCCAAACGCGATGCCATATGATCCAGCTCACGAGGGTAAATGACATCACGAGGCGAACGCGCACTATGGATAAAAGTAATGTCCACATCGGCGTTCGTATCAAACCACCAACGCGCCATCGACATGACGGGGGTAATCCCCACGCCACCAGACAGAAGCAGAACTTTCTCGGCGGCAAAATCAATGCAGTTAAACTGACCGACAGGCCCGTGCACTGCCACTTCACTACCAATGACCATGTTGTCATGAAGCCAATTGGACACTTCCCCACCCGGAACACGCTTCACCGTAATAGAAAAACTGTAAGGCACCGATGGCGAGCTCGAAATGGTATAAGAGCGCATCACTTGCTTGTCATTGATCTCTAATTCCAAGGTAACAAATTGCCCAGGCTTAAAGAAAAACATCACCGGTTGTTGCGCCATAAAACAAAAAGTGCGCACGTCCCACGTTTCATGAATTACTTTTACGCAACGCACATTGTGACGGCCATTAACCCAAGTTTGAGTGTTTACTGGGGCTAAGTAATCCGCGTTTACAGCAGGAGTCGAATCAGTCATAGAAAGTTCCCAATTAGTGACGCTATTGTCTGGTATTTCGCTCATTCTCGTTCGACTTTGTGCGCACCAATTAACTCTAAACGACAATAACTTGCTCATTGCAGTCAAGACCACGTAATTCAAGCCATGAGCGGTCGATTTGAATGTCACAGCATGTCGCGATTAGGCATTTTAATAAGCCGTCATTGGGAGAAGATAAGCCTAATGTTATCGCTCAAGAATCCTCCATTCGGCGCGCTTGAGTAGCAAACAAACCACCGTCAGTTTGACACCCCATGCACTATTCTTTTTGTTATTAAGGGTCCAGAAAGATGAACCAAAACGATCTACTCAATGTCCGCCACGCTACCCTTGATGAGGCTCGCACTGACATGCTCAGCGCACTGGATAAGCGCCTCAAAAACCACTCTTTGGAAGCCGCGCTCTATAACGATCCGCACATGTTTCGTATTGATATGGAAGAGGTGTTTCAAAAAGAATGGTTGTTCGTTGGCATGACCAGTGAAATCCCCAAAAAAGGCGACTACTTCACGGTTGAGGTAGGACAAAACCCAGTATTAGTGCTGCGTGATGCCGACGGCAACATAAATGCCTTCCACAATACTTGCCGCCATCGAGGCTCTATCATTTGCAGCGAGCATCGTGGCAAGGTTGCCAATCTCGTTTGCCCTTATCATCAATGGACCTATGATTTAAAAGGCAAGCTGTTGTTTGCTGGCACCGAGATGAATGAGAATTTTGATAAAACACAGCATGGCCTAAAACCGACCCATTGCAAAAACGCTGGCGGTTTTATTTTTGTGTGTTTAGGCGAGACCGCTCCTAACGATCAATTTGATGAGTTTCTAGCGTCTCTTGATGAGTACATGGAACCCTACGATGTGGAGAACACCAAACTGGCGGCGGAATCGACCATGTACGAACGCGCCAACTGGAAGCTGGTACTTGAGAACAATCGCGAATGTTATCACTGTGCAGGCAGCCACCCAGAATTATTGAACACCTTGCTCGAATGGGACGACACAAACGACCCTCGTGCCCCACAAGATTTCTTAGACCATTACACTGCGCAAGCGGCAAAATGGGACGCCGAAGGCATTCCCCATCAACACAAAAGCTTTGGTTCGTCGCAGCGCAACCGCATGGTGCGCATGCCATTGAAAAAGAACACCAAGGTCATGACCATGGATGGCAGCGCCGCTTGTCAAAAAATGCTCGGCCGAGTGAAAAACCCTGAACTGGGCTCAATGCGAATTTTGCATCTGCCTAACTCTTGGAACCACATGCAATCTGATCACTTTATTGTGTTTCGCGTGTTACCGGTGTCGGCTCAAGAAAGCATAGTGACAACAAAGTGGTTCGTGCACAAAGACGCGGTAGAAGGCGTTGATTACGAGCCAGAAAAACTGCGTCACGTCTGGGATGCCACCAACGAGCAAGACAAAGTACTTGGCGAACGCAACCAATTAGGCATTAATTCCATGGGCTATCGGCCAGGGCCTTATTCAGAAACCTATGAATTTGGCATCATTAACTTTTTAGAATGGTACGCCAATACCATCAAGAAAAACCTGCAGGCACCCTAACGATAACTGAATGTCAGGCACAAAAAAACGGGCGCTTACAGAGCGCCCGTTTTACTGTGATTCTGATGGTTTCACGCTCACATCATGAGCCAATAATCCGCTTATGCTATGCCAGTAAAACTGACAAAACGACGCAATAGCGCTTTCACTTCCGGCAGAACGGTTACTTCATTATGCTCCATCTCTTGGCAAAGCTGCTGCACAAAAGAGATCTGTTCAGGGCATTCTTTTAACCAGGCTAAGGTCGCATCACGCACCTCTTCTAAGCTCTGCTCTTGGCGAATAGGCGCCCCGAGCGCGATCAGCTTTTCTTTAAAATCTACTTCATCAACCAAGTCTACAATCATCATAGTTTAGTACCTAGCGAATCACTTTTTCTTCTAGTAAAAGATCAAAAATAGCGCGTGCTTTTTCTTTCGGCGTTTCGTTTTTCATCACCTTGCCAGTGCCCCCTTCGGGTTTTGCCGTGGCCGCTTTGAAGCGTTCAGCCGCGGTTTTCGCTTTCACCGTTTTTAGACGTTTCGGACGAATTTTTGCCACCGACTCTTGCCAATCTACACGAATCTGATCCACTTCACCAACACTCTCGACGCTTTCTACTGTCGCTCGTAAACCAACGGCAAAGGCACTTTGGCGAGCCGCTTCCGCGGCATGGTCCATGCTCGCTATAAACGGCAATTGAATGCTCACTGCACGGCGCTGCCCACGAGGCAAGGCCAACAGCACTTCCGCCTTGCCATCCTTAACTGCGACAATATCCGCCACCCGCGCCACCACAGGCCAGCCTAACGCGTGCGCCAATAAATACGGCACCATACCAGATGACTCGCCGCTTTCAGCACGGACACCGGTCAGCACTATGTCGATGTTTTTCTGTTCTAAAAAACGCTGTAGAACAGGCACAGCATCGACGCTATCCTCTTGTTTTAAGACGGTTAAAGAAGGCAAGCCCATGCCTGCATATTGTCGTAATACCGGGTCATCTGGGTTACCAACATGAAGCACAGTCAAGGCCGTATCGGCTAATTTCAAACCAAGCTCTACCGCCCGTGAATCTTGTTCTGCGCGTCGTGCACGCCCCGATTGAGGATGACGCCCCACCGACACTAAGGAAACAATATTAAGCGGCATCACTGTTCTCCTGTTTTTTGCTTCCTTGCTGATTTCCATGCTCACTGGCATAAGCCTGAGCAAGCAGCATCAGCTCTGATAACACAAGGTCGCTATCGTCAATCACACTTAAATTCGCCCGCTTTACCATGTCGCAACCGGCATCCGTGTTAATGGCTATGATTTTGTCGCACTGGCCGATTCCCTGCATATGCTGAATCGCCCCTGAAATCCCCACGGCCATATACACGCGCGCGGTGACCCAGGTGCCAGAAGCGCCCACTTGGCGAAAACGCGGCATAAAACCGTCGTCCACCGCCACCCGACTCGCCCCTTCTGTGGCGCCCAGCGCCTCAGCGGTCTGATGAAATTGCGGCCAATTATGAATACCATTGCCCGCGGATAGGATGAACTCAGCCTCCGCTAATGGAATTTCATTAGGGTCCACCGCCACCTGACCTCGATCGAGCATGCGAGGCGTGTGCTCATGAAAAGCAGGCATTTCCAACGGCAAGACTTGGTGACGCGTTTCATCAATGGCGTTGCCACACTCTTCTAACACCATCACAATACGCGGTGTTTGTCTGGCAATATCAAGGCTGCCACCAGCGCCACGACAAACAACCTTCTCAGGCGTCACTTGCCATGCTTGTGAGGCAGGTCGCTCTCCTAAACTCGCCGCGAGACGCGACGCTAAATCCGTACCGCCATGCACGCTGTCTGGAAACAACCAATGTTTTGGCGCCCAGGTTTCCTCCATCTGAATTAACGCTGCCGCTCTCGCTTCAGGGGAAAAACCATCAAACTCATCACTTGTTCGCTGTATCAAACGATCCACCCCAGCAAGATCAAAGTGTTCCTCTTTGGTGTCTCCAAAGCACACGGCGACCACCGCGCCCTTGCCTTCCATGTCCGCTTGCAAAGCATGAGCGAGGCCTAAAATGTCTTTATCATGAACAGACAAGCGGCCGCCGACTAAATCTGGCACCACAAAAATATAAAAATCAGGGGCCGTCACCGTATGCAATGGCAATACCGTGTCCGATGACTTTGCCTGATGAGGCTGGCTGACGGCTGCCCCATTGCCCTTAAGACGATCTATTCGCTTAATGCCATTAGGGCCAATAAAACCAATTTGATGAGGGTTTTTACGGGGCAATCCACTCGGCCCAATAACATGCCCTAATCCCTCGCTGATCACCTCATGATGCTGCGGGTGCAAACGATTTCGTGCAATCCATTCCTTACGAGGATCTCGGCGCACGATAGCGGATGAAGAAGTCGTCATTCATGCACCTCCTCAATAAGCTGACCTAGCAGAATTTCAGCGATGTCTTTGACCACTGGACGCGGCTCAACCACACCTTCTAGCATCGCCGTACATTGCTGACAGCCTACCGCGACTAACTCAGCCCCAGTCTGGGTAATGTCTTCCATTCGCATGTCTGCAATTCGTCGCTCCCCTGGAATATCAGTAATAGGTGCGCCACCACCGCCACCGCAACAACGGGAGCGAAAAGCCGAGCGCTCCATTTCCGCGATCTCAATGCCTAATGATTCTAGCAGTGCTCTTGGCGCCTCGTATTCGCCGTTGTAGCGTCCCAGATAACACGGATCATGATAGGTGACTTTGCCGCCTTTAAAAGCGCTCAGTTTGAGTAACCCCTGTTGCACCAATTGATTCAAGAAGGTGGTATGGTGAAGAATCTCAACGCCTTGGCCTGACCCTCCTTTAGACAAGACACCATCCACATCAAAATCACCGTATTCATTGCGCAAACAATGGTAAGCGTGAGGGTCAGTGGTGACTATTTTGCTAAATTTATACTTACCAAGCGTCGCCAGATTACGCGTCGCTAACTGCTGAAAGGTAGCGTCGTCGCCCAATCGTCTTGCCACATCGCCACAATCAAGTTCTTCGTCACCTAAAATAGCGACGTCCACATTAGCGGCTTTCATTAGAGCCACAAAAGCTCGGAGAATACGCTGACTGCGCATATCAAAAGCGCCATCGGATACCCAAAACAAAACCTCCGCGGTTTGCTTTTGTTTCATCAAGGGCAAATTCTGATCCGCCGCCCAATGCGTTCGGCTCGCTGGCGCATAACCGTTTGGATTGTCCGTCGCTATGATATTCTCTAAGATCTCAGCGCCCTTATTGGGTGTTTTGCCTTTTTCCATTGTCAGAAAGCGTCGCATATCGACTATTGCGTCCACGTGCTCAATCATCATAGGGCACTCTTCAACACAGGCACGACAGGTGGTACAAGACCATAACGTATCAGCATCAATGAGACCGGCGGTGATCACATTATCGATCCCACCTTTGGCGTTGCCCAACACTTTTGCGTCGCCCTTGCCGGCTGGATAAGGGCTGCCGGCGTAGTTGGCATCTGTGCCGCCCGCCAAACCAACCACCATATCTTGAATCAACTTTTTCGGGTTCAATGGCTGTCCAGCCGCAAACGCCGGACACATGGCTTCGCATTTACCGCACTGCACACAAGCGTCAAAACCGAGTAATTGGTTCCATTTAAAATCGCTCGGTTTGGCCACACCGTGAACATCCCCACCCAATACGGCAGGTTTTAACCCAGTAGAGCGACCACCCCCAAAACGCTCAGGGCGACGATGAAAAGCAAGGTGCAAAGCGCCAGCAAAAGCGTGCTTCATCGGCCCGCCCCACGTCATACCAAACAGCATTTCAGACAAACTCAAAACAATGCCGATCGACAACACCAGCGTCAGCAACCAACTGCCAGTGCCTTCAGGCAAAATGTCTGCCATAGGAAGCGTGAGCACAAAAAAAGTCAGCGAAAACATCAATAAGCTTTTCGGCAATCGCATCCAAGGCCCTTTCGATAAACGACTAGGGGGATGTAAACGACGCTTCGCAATGAACAGAGCCCCCACAAACATCAGCACCAGAGACACCAATAATGCCCCCGCCAGCAGCTGGCTAGTGACACCAAACACATGCACCAAGATCACCAAAATCATCGACAAAACAAAACCACCGGCCGTCGCCACATGGCTGCGAGACATATATTTGTCCCGTTCCACCACATGATGAAGGTCCTGCAGATAGCGTCTTGGCAGCGCCAATAAACCCGCCACTATGTTCACTTTTTCCGGCTGCCCGGCGCGCCATAAATTGGCTCGCCGCACCCCTCCGATCACCGCCAACACAAGCAGCGTCGTAATTAAAACTGAAGGTAACCAGTCAATAACCATGATGAATCCTCATCAACGAGCGCTCTAACCATTAAAGATCTTTGCAAAGGCGCAAAGCATCATACAGCGCCGCATGCGTATTTCGCTGCGACACACAATCCCCAAGACGCCATAAAATCATGCCATCACTCGCCGCGTTACCCTCTGCTTCGAGCACAGGTTGAGGCTTGATATCAAACAAGGCTTCCATGTCGATTTGCCCCTTATTGCAAGACGAGGCTTTTAAGGCGTAATACAAATCCTCGTTTGGACGCGTGCCATTCTCCACCACCACTTGATCCACCACGCGTTCTTCTTGCTGGCCTGTGTATTCGTTTTCTAACACCGCCACCAGATTGCTCCCTTCGCGGTAGACTTTTTCCAAAATCAAATCAGAAGACATGATCACGTCTTTTTCATACAGCGAACGGTAGTAAGTCGGAAAGGTGGTACCGCCAATGCCAACACCGGGCTTAATGTCATCCGTAACCAGCTCCACCAAGGCGCCTTTTGAGGCCAAATAATCCGCCGCCGACATGCCTGAAAACTCGCAAATCGTGTCGTAGATCAGCACGTTTTTACCCGGCTCTACCTTGCCACTTAAAATGTCCCAAGTGGACACCACCAAGCCTTCTTCTGCGCCCCACTCTGGGTTTTGCTCAAGGAAAGGGCGGCCACCGGTGGCCAAAATACAGACATCAGGGTTCAGGCTTTTTACCAAGGATTCATCGGCTGCCGTATTGAGTCGAATCTCAACGCCTAAGCGCTCCAACTCCATAATTAACCAACGACTAATGCCTGCAATTTGATCCCGCTGTGGTGCTTTTGCGGCCAAGGTAATTTGCCCGCCGAGCTCCTCAGCCCTTTCTATTAAGGTGACGTTATGACCACGCTCAGCCGCAACTCGAGCAGACTCCATGCCGCCAGGGCCACCACCAATCACAACCACATTACGAATCACTCCGGTGGTTTTCTCTATGGTATGAGGCAACCCCATGTATTCTCGAGAAGTGGCCGCATTTTGAATGCACAACACGTCTAAACCTTGGTATTGGCGATCGATGCAATAGTTTGCGCCGACACATTGGCGTATTTGATCGACCTGATCCATCTTGATTTTGGCAATAAAGTGCGGGTCAGCAATGTGCGCGCGGGTCATGCCGACAAAGTCCACATAGCCGCCTTCAATAATACGTTTGGCTTGGTTTGGGTCTTTAATGTTCTGGGCATGTATCACAGGCACAGACACCACGGTTTTAATGCCCGCAGCAAGGTGCAAAAACGGTTCTGGCGGGTAACTCATGTTGGGGATCACATTGGCCAAGGTGTTGTGAGTATCACAACCTGACCCGACCACACCGAAATAGTCGATCATGCCAGTGTCGTCAAAGTATTTGGCTATTTGCTTCATGTCTTCGTGGTTTAAACCATCAGGGTGAAACTCATCCCCCGAAATGCGCAAACCGACAACAAAATCTGGCCCCACTTCTGCGCGCACCGCTTTTAGCACTTCCATGCCAAATTTCATGCGACCTTCAAACGTGCCGCCCCATTCATCGGTACGTTTATTGACTCGTGGCGACCAGAACTGGTCGATCATATGCTGGTGAACCGCCGACAATTCAACACCGTCTAAGCCCCCTTCTTTCGCGCGGCGTGCCGCTTGGGCAAAGTCGCCAATGATGCGCCAGATTTCTTCCACTTCGATGGTTTTACAGGTCGCACGATGCACAGGTTCACGAATACCAGAAGGCGACATCAAGTTTGGCCAGTTTTCGCCATCCCAACGGGAGCGACGTCCCATATGGGTAATTTGAATCATGATCTTACCACCGTGTTTGTGTACCGCGTCGGCCAGATTTTGAAAGTGCGGAATAATACGATCGACGGACAAATTAACGGAACTCCACCAGCTTTGTGGGCTGTCGATCGACACCACGCTGGAGCCACCACAAATACACAAACCACAACCGCCTTTGGCTTTTTCTTCGTAATACTTCACATAACGGTCTGTTGTCATGCCCCCATCGGTGGCATATACCTCCGCGTGAGCCGTGCTGACGATACGGTTGCGTATCGTCAATTTGTTGATGTTTAATGGCTCGAACAACGCATCATACTGGGACATAATAGAACCCCGCCTTATTTAAAATAACGGACAACAAGTCAAAAGATTACAGTGGTGACACCGAGAAGTAGCCCACATCGCACCCTTCTTCTGCAGCACTCTGTGTTTGAATGGCTTGGCTGCGCACTGTCAGCCCTTGGCTTTTGGCCACCTGATCGAGCGCGCCAGCGAACCAGCCGGTGAACATATAATCCACCTTGCGATTCACCTTACAACCGTGTTCTTGCTGATAATGGTACACAAAGGCGGAGTTTTCTAAGCGCACCTTAGCGGTGCCGTTTGCCACATCCAAGGCTTCGGTAATAAAAAAGCCCCAGCCCCGTTGTGAAAGACGTTTTAGATAATGGTGCCACACTTCATCGCCGCTAAAGCCGTGCAGTTCAGCTTCTTTTTCACACCAAAAATACGCAGATTTATAGCCGGCTTTGTAGAGAATTTCGGCGTATCTATCCGCGCCTATTTCGGCTTCAATCGCCATATGGTTATTAACGAAAAAATGGCGTGGTACATACAGCATTGGCAAAGCATCGGTATTCCAAACACCGGTGTCATCATCGACGGCAATTGGCATTTCTGGCGCATGAGTTCCCATAATTTTTTTCCTAAGACATTGGTCGCTAGATTGATTAACTGGACATTAAAACCCTATGAACGAAATCGCTTGAACGTCACAACAAGAACCTCTTATTCTCCCCAGACGTTCTCAAGCAATGACACCCAATTCTCGCCCATGATTTTGCACACTTGACGCTCGCTGAAGCCGCCTTTCAATAAGGCCTCGGTTAGGTTAGGAAACTCGCCCACGGTGCGAATGCCTTTCGGGTTAATAATCTCCCCAAAGCGCGTTAAACGGCGTGCATAGCCTTTGTCATGAGTTAGGTATTCGAAGAAGTCTTCGCCGTGGCCTTGGGTGAAATCGGTGCCAATGCCAATGGCGTCTTCGCCCACTAGGTTGTAGATGTAACGAATCGCTTCTACGTAATCGTCGATGGTGGCATTGACGCCTGCACGCAAAAAAGGCGTGAACATGGTAACGCCCACAAAACCGCCATGATCGGCGATGAACCTAAGCTCTTCGTCGCTGCGATTGCGAGGGTGCTCTTTTAGCCCTGACGGCAAACAATGAGAATAAGCGACCGGCTTGTTGGATTCGAGAATGACTTCTTTGGCGGTATTAGGCCCCACATGAGATAAATCACACAGCATGCCGACGCGGTTCATTTCAGCGACTATTTCACGACCAAAGCCGGATAACCCGCCATCCCGCTCGTAACATCCGGTGCCGACCAAATTTTGCGTGTTGTAGCACATTTGTACTATACCCACGCCAAGGTCTTTAAAAATCTGTACATAGCCAATTTGGTCTTCAAACGCATGGGCATTTTGAAACCCCATCATGACCCCAGTTTTGCCCTCTGCTTTTGCCCGATGGATGTCTTTGGTGGTGTACACCTTGGTTAATAAATCGCTGTTGGCTTCGATCAGCTGATTCATCTCAACCACATTACGAACGGTACCTTCAAAGTTTTCCCAGAAAGACACAGTACAATTAGCGGCGGTTAATTTTCCCTTGGCCATGTCTTCAAAGAGTTCACGGTTCCACTTCGCACAAATCAAACCATCGATCACTATGGCTTTATCATGTAGCTCTGCTGCGTTCATTGCTCTTCCTTCCTGATTAAAATCGAGGCTTTAAAGTTGGTAAACATCAATGAACTCAGTTTAATTTTTCGATTCGCGAGAGAGGTGGCTGGAAACGACTAGAGGAACACCAAAAGCGACTTGGCCAAAACGCACAACAAGGCGACTGCCCCATTAATACGAAAAAGGGATCATGAAAGGACACTAAGGGAACGAAGAAATAAAAAATGGCCCTGTTTATCTAGCGTGATAAACAGGGCCATGGACGATCGAACAGGCGGTGTTACGCGAAGGAAATGCTATTTTTTAACCAACAACTCTTCCAGTTTTAACCCTGTCGCTTTATGAATACTGCGCCACAGGTAATAAAAAATGCCCATCATCATGATCATAGACGGAATCGCAATCATCGGATAACTGTATAGCGTCATTTGCCCTAGCTCTTCATTGAAGGCTTCGGTGCCCGCTGGGCTGGTGACTATCCATTTCGCCAAGATGTAATTCATCGTCGCGGAAAAAGCAAAAGAGGCCACGATAAAATAAGTGGCTTTCATCAACTGACGCTCAAATTGAGCGGTACTGTTGTTTTCAGCAAGCTTTTGCTTAATGGCATCGACGTCCATGATAGAGGCGTTAAAAAACAAAGCGCGCACCAAAGGGTAGCGTGTAAAAGTAGACACCCACACACCGATGCCGATCAATGCAGGGATCGCGGCTTCTTTGATCGCTAGCCATTTGTTGTCCAGTTCAAACAAACCAATACTGCCAGTGAGCAACACACTCACCAACCCCAACAAGGCGATGAAATTGAATTTCTTGTACTTGATAAGCTCAAACAGCCCCCAACCAAGTGGGAAGGCAAGCGCAGCAACTAGGCCACCACTGACGCCAAGTTTGTCCTCACCGCTCATTTTCATCAGAATAAAAGAAGGCAAGATAACACTCACCATAAGGTCAACCATCGGACGTGGCTTGTGTGTGGGTGTACTGTTCATAATTTTGGGGTTCCAAGGTAAAAACAAAAATACTGTCGGACTATCATAAAGGAAAACGCATCCATAAAGGAAAACGCATCCATAAAGGAAAACATACCATAAACCACATAGACAATATTTGTCCGCAAAAGTGCCATACTGAGACACAACAAGATGCCAAACCTTGCGCGCTTTTCAGACCCTTGCCGGTTGAAAAAAAAGAAGCCGAGATGTTTCCACCTCGGCTTCTAAATAGACGCTCTTATTAATCAAAAACGCATTTATTTGCAGCCACACCCCTGATGCTTGTCGTCCAGTGATTGCCAGTTTTTCAGTTTACTGGTGCCACCAATGCCGGAGTTAAAACTGTTGGTCGGATCTGTTTTTTGATAAAACTCACGCAAAGCAGGCTTCGCAATGTATTCGTGCCCAACATTATGTTCCGCTGGGTATTCAGCGCCACGGGCGTCATAGCTGGATAAAATCTGTTTTTTAACCGCCTTCGCATCCACGCCTTTTTTCATGATGTAATTTTGATGCATCACGTGGCAGAAGAAATGGCCGTAATACATTTTTACCGCCACTTTATCGTCGATCTCTGGCGGCAATTGCTCAAACCAATCTTGCTCATTACGCGGGAATGCCACGTCAATGGTCATGATGGAACCCAGATCTTTGCCATTCATCACATGGTAACGACCCAATGCGCCACCGGTCACATAGCGGTGCAGAATCGCTTGATCCGCCTCGCGATCCGTACACTCTAGGAAATCCCCTTCGTTGTCTTTAAAGAAGTTTTCCAAGTAAGCTTTGGTTTCTGCAACACCCTCGTTGCTGGTTTCTACAATCCAATGATGTTCGTATTTGTCACGGTATTCTTCCATGCGTTTCGGCAAATGATTCGGAAACAGCTGGCTGATGTATTGCATCATACGATCTGAAAACTTGTTTGGCATAAACTTAAATTTGCCTGCCCAGCGATCGACCGCACGCTTTATGGCAAACATTTTAGGAATGTACTTGGTGCCCAATTTATCGATCACCAAGAAACTGTCTTTGCCGTATTTTTTACTGATGTCGTAACTGCTTCGGTGCATGTATTCGCCCGAAACAGGCAGGTTTTTAAAGGTCGACAACATATCTCGGCGCATTTGTTCCATTACCGCAGGATCGTTGGTGCCTATGTAGAAAACCTGATGTTTTTCAGGAATCGGGAAAGTATCAATGCGCACCGCAAACACCGCCAATTTACCGGCACAGCCTGATGCTTCAAACAAACGGCGAGCGTCCGCATTAAAGCGTGATGGCGTATCGGCGTCGACATCGCGAATCCGCTGTTGGTATTCGTTATCCGAGCCGCGTTTGTCTGGGAAATGAACGTCTTTTTCTTGATAACTTTGATTACCAAGGTTTTCTAACACTTGCTCTGGCGTATCGCCCAAATCAATACCAAGGTTGTTCACCAACTCCAGCTCACCGTCGCTTGTCACTTGGGCAAACAAGGACATTTCTGTGTACGCAGGACCGCGCTGCACCAAGGCACCGCCTGAGTTGTTACAAATACCACCAACAATCGATGCACCAATACAAGATGAACCAATCACCGAATGCGGTTCACGACCGAATGGTTTTAGCCTTTCTTCTAAGCCAAACAAGGTACTGCCGGCCAAGCCAACAATCTGCTTACCTTGATCGATCAATTGAATATCATCAATGCGCATGGTGCTGATAATCACAATCGGACGATCGTACTCTGCGCCATTCGGGGTAGAACCGCCGGTCAAACCTGTGTTTGCCGCTTGCATAATGACAATCACATCCGCCTTAACACAGGCTTTTAGTACTTTCCAAATCTCCACCAAACTGCCCGGTCGCACCACCGCATACGCATTACCACCACCAAGGCGAAAGCCCTGACAATATGGCTGCTTCTTGTCTTCATCCGTTAAGGTGTATTGACTTCCTACAATGGCCTTTAATTCAGTGGCCAAATCTAAGCTAAAACTGGATTCTGTCATAAAATGCTTCGTAACATGTTGATGGAGGGGCGGTAAGTATACTCGACTCAAGCGACGATAAAAAAGTGTCATCTTCATTAGATGAGACATAAAAACCGGTTATATAGACAATTTTCTCTTACAGAAACTTTTCGCGCTTTCTCGACCTGCGCCGCAAGGTCATCGGTGACGAACCGCCATTAACAAATCTCCCACTGCGAGCACGAATTATTTGCTGCTAGAATGAAAAGAAACTCGACCCTAAACAGGCTATTTTTAAGGCGGTTCAGATATGAAATTAATAACGCATTCTCAGAAAGTGGCCTTAGCGGCTGCGATGATACTTCTGGTCGGTTGCAGCGCCTCGCCCACAGGGCGCACCCAGTTCGTTGCCCTACCCGACAGCCAACTGGATCAAATGGGCACAGAATCCTTCACCACAATGAAGAAAGAAACCCCCATTTCTGATGACGCTCAATTGCGCCAACAAGTACAATGTGTCGCAGACGCACTGATCGCCATCTTACCGGATGATTATCGCAACCAAAAATGGGAAGTGGTGCTGTTTGACGACAAACAAGTTAACGCCTTTGCCCTCCCAGGTTATAAAATTGGCGTCTACACAGGCCTGCTTAGCGTCGCAGAAAATCAATCTCAACTCGCCGCGGTCGTAGGCCACGAAATCGCCCATGTGATCGCCCGCCATGGTAACGAAAGAGTCTCCACGCAAATGGCCACCAGCCAAGCTCTGGCATTAGGCTATCAATTAAGTGGCGAAGAGTCGGTAGAGAAAACCGCGATTTTCCAAGCACTCGGCATCGGTGTGCAAGTGGGGATTATTTTGCCATTTAGCCGTACACATGAGTCCGAAGCGGATTTACTGGGCTTAGAATACATGGCCAAAGCCGGATTTGACCCAAGAGAAAGCGTAACACTTTGGCGCAATATGGCCGCCGCCGGCAGCAGCAAAACACCAGAGCTGCTATCAACCCACCCCTCCCATGACACCCGTATCAACGACTTACAAAGCAACATGCCGGCTAATCTCGCCGTCTATGACACCCTTGTCGCCCGCCATAAACAGGCAAAATGCTACTAACCACCCCTCAGGGTAAAACGCCATCAACAAAACGCGTTTTACCCTCATATCAAGACAGGCACTTCATAAAGTCTATTAAAACAAACACTTAATATTCGGCTTACAAAAAACGTAGCCAACCTCTTTGCGCCTAGGAAATGAATAAAACAATGATGATAGCCGTGCCAGGCACTTCATAAAGCCTATTAAAACAAACACTTGATATTCGACTTACAAAAAACGTAGCCAACCTCTTTGTTCTTATGGAATGAATAATGATGATAGCCGTGCCAGGCACTTCATAAAGTCTATTAAAACAAACACTTGATATTCGGCTTACAAAAAAATGTGGCCAACCTCTTTGCGCCTAGGGAATGAATAAAACAATGATGTAAACGATAAGAAGAAGGAATGAGGCTAGAGCGCACATTCTCGTTGAGTGAAGTGGTTATTTGGCTGTTTTTGGCCATGAGAACCCCTCAACGCCATGCTGATACCTTGTAATTTATTCGACTATTTCAATCAGGCGAGTCGCTGAGCGCTTTTTCGATTGCGTCTGCGATGGTGCGATTCGCAATACTGGTCAATGGACGATGCCTGCCCGACGACTCTTCCTGTTCTGGCTTCGAACTCGGTTGCAATACACACCCAGTTGTCAGACGAGATATTCAATCGCTGTAGGATGGGAAGTAAGGAGGCATCAATCGAGCCTTTTTTGCCCTCTTTCACTATGCGCCCTGTCATATCGACTAGCTCTAAATAATCTGCGAGTTTAAAAGGCAAACCGTTGGGCATGCCTTTTCGTGGATGACCGACAAAAGGATGCAGCGTCTTGGGCTGGCTGTTTTCTTTCACGGCAAGCACTCGCTTCTTAATGCTGGTGAAATCGGAGCTTTCTGGAGTGTCACTAATACCCGACCTGACTGGGTTTAGATCCACGTAGACCATGCAAGCGATAAGCGCCGCTTCGTCCAATAAAGCCTGGGATTTAAAGCGTCCTTCCCAGAAATGGCCGGTGCATTCGTCTTCTAGATTGGCTCGCCGTGCAATCGGCTCGTTAAGTTCTTTCATAAACCAGCTAATGTCTGTTAAGCGTGCTCGATAAGTTTCAGCGGCGGCTTCCACTACAGAGGTCACATAAGCTGGAAGCGTGCCGCCAAGCATATATTGCTGAGTAAAGGTCGTGCCTTTATGAAGCTTATGCCAGCGCTCTAACACCTCCACGACAGACCAGTTTTTCACAGTCTCTGAATCGATATGCAGCACAACATGAAGATGGTTACTCATCACCGCATAGGCACACACATCGATCGAAAAGACACTCGCGAGGAACAGCAAACGATGCTCGACCCAACTGCGTCTATGTTCGTAGCTCGCACCTGTAAATGGATCCTCACCGCACAAAAAAGCACGACGCACACATCGAGCCACGCAATGATAATAAGGGGTATCGTCTAAGCATACTTGCTGACTTCTGGGCATTGGCATAATCCCGTTCCTCTTCCTTGAGAAAACAAAAATTAAGTATAGAAGAAGTCTGAAAAATAAACCGAAAAGAGCGGTAAGTACCGTGGTTACTGGCTTTTTCGTATGCCTGTCTTGGGTATTCTCAAATGAACTGTGTCACCCACCATTAAAACCCCGTAAAATCCCGATTTTTAGTACGTGTGTGCTGTTAAGTGAAATGAAATTAATAAAAGAGACTATAGAATGACCGAGCAAGTTCAAGTAATCGCAACGCACAATGGCAACTTTCACGCAGACGACGTATTTGCGGTAGCCGCGCTTAAACACATTTTTCCATCGATAGAATTAATACGCACACGTGACTTAGACGTCATAGCCAAAGCCGACATTGTGTTAGATGTAGGTGGGATATACGACGCAGAAAAAGACCGTTTTGATCATCACCAAAAAGGCGGCGCAGGGGCGCGAGAAAATGGTATCCCGTTTTCATCATTTGGACTGATTTGGCAAAAATACGGTCTAACAATATGCGCAGGCAATCAAGAAGTCGCCAACTCATTGGATAAAAACTTAGTATCCGCCATAGACGCAATAGATTGCGGACACGTAGAAGGCGTAGCAACCGGCATTAGCCTGAGTCAAACCATCTCAATGTTTAATCCTACATGGCAAGAAGAAAGCGATTTTGATGCCTGCTTTGATGAAGCCGTTGCCTTTGCATCGCGTATATTAACTCGATTCATTGCTGCAGCAAGCGGTGGCGTAAACGCAAGAAGCATAGTCGCCAACGCCATAGAAAAGGCCGCGGACCCAAGAGTGATCGTTTTAGAACAATACACGCCATGGAAAACCACTGTCCTTAAGTTATCGCAAGACGCCTTGTTTATGGTTTACCCATCCCAAACAGGACAATGGCGCATACAAACCGTGCCCGTTGAACTTGGCTCATTTGAAGACCGTAAAAAGCTCCCCGCACCTTGGGCAGGCTTGTCTGATAAAGAACTGCAAGACGTAACCGGTTTAGACGATGCCATGTTCTGTCACAACGGTTTGTTCATCGCAGGCTGTGCCTCGTTTGAAAATACAATGAAAATGGCAAAAATGGCGTTGGATTATTAACCCATAAAAAAGACCAACATAGGACAGGCACCGTTAAACCCCAGTAATAACAAGGGTTTTGATATGCCTGTCCTATTTTACTTCTATTTTCCCCTCACCTTATTCACCCTATCCTGCTCTCCCTGCTAACCCTCTCTTTCTTGAGCAAATAAATTCAAGCATAGAAAAGAGACGAAAAACCTAAAACGCTGTTTTTATTGGGTTTTATGTTTGCCTGTCTCAGATCGTTAGGTCTTTGCTACTCTGTCGCATTCGTTCTACTAAAAAGTCTACCGCCGCTTTTACTTTTGGTACTAAATAGCGCTGCTTTTGATACAGCAAATAAACCGCCATATTAGCATTTTGAGTGATGGCTAACTCATGCTCAAACTTGAGTTCTTGCAACGCCCCTGACTCAAGATAGCCATCGAGCGCCCATCGAGTGGACATTAAAATGCCCTCCCCCTTACAGGCTTTTTTGGCAAGCCACGATCCGTTATTTGAAATAGCGACCGCAGGCCCTGAAACATCATGCCATTGCTCATCTACTTTGCACAACCAAGGCGTTGGCCCTGTTGGCGTTTTAAAATACAGGCCACTATGGTGCTTTAATTCCATCGCATTCGCAGGCATTCCGTATTTGTCTAAATAACCGGGTGACGCGACAGGAATAAAGCCGTTATCCATGAGCTTTATGGCTAACACCCGTTCATTGGGCGCATAACCACCACGAATCGCAATATCAACATCGTCACGCCCAAGTGTCGATAGCTCATCGCTTAAGCTAACATCCAATACAATCTCGGGGTACAAGGCGCTAAATTCGTCAAGCAGCGGCAGCAAAATTTTGTCGCCAAAACCCACCATAGAACTGATCCGTAAGCGCCCCATTGGCGTAGTTTGATAACTACGAACCGTCTCGTGGCTTTGCTCTAGTTGATTTAATATTTGCTGAACATCGTTATAGTAAATTTGCCCGACTTCTGTCAGCTTAACAATTCGGGTCGAACGCTTTAATAAGGTCGCCCCCAAACTCTTTTCTAAATCGGCAACGCGTCTCGACAACGACGACGGCGGCACATTAAACATCTTCGCCGCTTTGGTAAAACTGCCCGTTTCGACGACTTTGCTGAAATAGCGTATTGCACGTAGTTGATCCACTCACTTCTCCACCAAAGGAATAGCTGGTTATCTTCGCTTTATTATTGCCTTAAAAGCAATAGTGATTCGTTTTTACCCCTATATATAAGTAGATTAAAACCAGTAATAATGACCCTAACGTAAGCACTGCAACCTTGACCCTCATCGCGGTGTGTTAAACACAGAGGCTCAACTTGCGCCCTCATGATGGAGCACTGACCTATGATTACTTTGCACGGTTTTGCGGCTAGCAACTATTACAACCTAATCAAACACCTGCTGCTCTACAAAGAGCTGCCGTTCCAAGAAAATCTTCTCTACGCTGGTAGTGACGAGTTACTGGCCATCAGCCCAGCGGGAAAAGTGCCTGTCATCACCACGGCCGAAGGCCTGTATCTTTCAGAGTCGAGCGTCATTTGTGACTTTATCGAAGAGACTTACCCTGCCATTCCGCTATACCCTGAAAATGCAGGGGAACGTGCGGTTGTGCGCCAAATCATGAAAGTGGCAGAGCTGTATTTTGAGCTGCCTAGCAGACGATTTATCCTTTATGCCTTCTCAGGCACTGAAGCGCCAGAACCGGTTAAAGCAGAAGTACGCGAAGTATTAACACGCGGTGTGACTGCCTTACGTCGCTTATGTCAGTTTTCACCTTGGATTGCCGGTGAGCAATTCACCATGGCTGACATCTACGTTTATTACGTTAACAGCATCGTCAGCAAGTTTGGTGCGAGTCAACTTAACTGGGACCTACTGGCAGAAATTCCTGGTATGAAAGCGTGGAACGAATCCATGAGCCAATCTGCCATTGCCCAAACAGTAGAAGCAGATCGCTTAGCAAATTGGCCCGAATTTATCCAAAAGGTAACGGCTCAGATACAAGCGGCGAAGACGAAATAACACTCAGCGAGAAACACCAAGACCAAACTATTTATCAACAAAGCTTAACCACACAACAAGCTGATAGCGTCGAAAATTCATCATTTTTAGGAGATTATTCAAATGACAGACACAAACATCCAACTTACGTCAACCATCAACGAAGACAACACATTAACACTGGCTCTACAAGACATCGGCATGCCACAGCCTGGTGATGATGAAGTGGTGATTCGCATCGAAGCCGCGCCCTTAAACCCATCTGATTTAGGCGTTCTATTCAGCGCAGCAGACATGTCTACAGCAACCCAATCAGGCACTCAAGAAAGCCCGGTCATTACAGCGGATGTGCCCGCTCAATTTATGCCATCGCTTAAAACACGTGTCGGTAAAGCAACGCCCGTTGGCAATGAAGGGGCTGGCACCGTTGTCGCGGCCGGCGCATCGCCTGCCGCACAAGCATTAATGGGGAAAACCGTCGCCGTTATTGGTGGTGGCACTTATCGTCAATATCACTGTGCCAATGTACAAAGCTGCTTACCCTTAAAAGAAGGTACGACCGCCAAACAAGGCGCCTCCTCTTTTGTTAATCCGCTTACCGCACAGGCCATGGTGGCCACCATGCGCGCAGAAGGCCACAAAGCCATTATTCATGCCGCTGCAGCCTCTAACCTTGGTCAAATGCTCAACCGTATTTGTATTGCCGATGGCGTTGATTTAATTAATATTGTCCGTAAACCAGAACAGGAAAAACAGCTGCGTGATTTGGGCGCCAAATACGTTGTTAACTCAAGCAGTGATACTTTCCTTGCGGACCTCACCGCCGCGATTATTGAAACCGGTGCAACGATAGCGTTTGACCCAATTGGTGGCGGCCAGCTAACCAGCGACATTCTTAACTGTATGGAAACCGCCGCTGCACGCGATATGAAAGAACACACCATTTATGGTTCAGATACGTTCAAACAAGTTTACATTTATGGCGCACTGGACCGCGGCCCTATCACCCTAAATCGTAACTTCGGTTTTGCTTGGGCGGTAAATGGATTCTTATTATTCAATGCACTGGGCAAATTGGGCACAGAAACAGTCGCAGCGATGCGCAAACGCGTTGCAGAAGAAATCACAACGACCTTTGCAAGTCACTACACACATGAAGTGTCATTAGCAGAAGCATTACAACTGCAATCAATAGCGGGTTATGCGAAGCAAGCGACAGGTGAGAAATACTTAATTACACCTCAGAAGTAGTGATAATGAAACGGTGACGCTTTAGTCATTAAAAAAGCAGATACTGAATGTCAGTATCTGCTTTTTTTGCTTGCGAACTCGTCGAATAAAAACAGTACAACAGTGATAATAAAGGCTGTCTTTAGTTAATCAGCAACCCGCTTGCGTGTTAGCGCTATGCCTAAAATGATTAATAACATCGCCGCTAGGCTGTGCCATTCAATGACTTCACCCAAAAGAAGCGCGCCTGTGAAATACGCCACAACAGGAATCACGTAATTAATGTACGACAGAAACGTAGGACCTGCCGTAGCGATAACGCTAAACAAAATAATGGTGCCATACGCCGTTGGCCCAACACCTAACCACAACATGGATAACGTAGCTTTTAAAGAATAGCTTTGTTGCCAAGGTAAATCTTGCCACAGCCACAATGGCACGACAGCAATGCTCGAAACAATCGTCATGCCAGCCGCGGTGACAACAGGGTTATAAGAGGGTAATCGCCTCACCAAAATGGCATTTATCGCATAACTAAACGTCGCGAGTAAAATCAATAGACCACTCAGTAAGTTACTGTGAGCGCCGACCAACGACGGCCAAAGCACAATCGCCACACCAGTAATACCTAGCAAAAAGCCGAAGATTTTAAAGCGATTGAGACTTTCCCCTGAGACAAAATAGTGTGCCAAAATCATGGTCGCCAGCGGCATAAATGCCATCAACAACCCGGTAATGCCTGAGCTAATATCCTTTTGCCCAGTGGAAATCAAAAAGAATGGCAACAAGTTACCCGCAAGACCCAGCAACAAAAATACCCCCCAAGCCAAGGGTTCCGTAGGCAAGCGCCAACCCTTAGCATACATAAAGAGAGTAAGAACAATCGCTGCAATCAAGACCCTTAGAGAGACAATTGCCAAAGGGCTAAAGCTTTCCAACGACACAGCGGTAAACATAAATGACGTCCCCCACAGCAAAATAAGCAACAGCAGAGAAAGCCAGTTTTTTAAAGTAGGTGTGTCATTGTGAGCCATATGATTGATCCAATTAGCATTCTTACCGCATATATAAAAGAGAGAGTGTACCCGACAAGCCCCCACTTGTTTGATGTTTTTAATGCCCGCTTTCTTCAAGGCCATATTGAATAGTAAGCCTCTCTTTAGACACTCGAGTGCCGCTCCTGATGAGAGCACAAAGATTAATCGTAAATAAGATTAGAGGATACGAACTAACACTTTGTTTTTATTAGGCTTTAAGTATGCCTGTCTTGGTTAGGAGGCGCCTGTCTTAGTTAGGAGGCTAATCAATAAACTTAAAACTTTCAGCGCCATCAAAGTGCTTAACTCGCACTGATTTATATAATTCGGGGTCTGCCATACGAGTGTTGATAGCAACTCTATTTGTACCATCATCTCTTTTTTGCGTGTAATGCGTGGTGCAGCCACAATTTGGACAAACGTGATATGACCGTCGTTTATTGCCCCATAAGTAGACTTTTGAATGTTCTTGCTGCGTAATCTCTACTTGATCGGCTGTGTAATATGCCCACAAAGCACCAATCCTATGACAATTTGAACAATTACAGCTTGTTATCGTTTCAAGTAGTTTCTCAAACCTAAGAGTGATATTTCCACAATGGCACTTTGCTTCAATCATGAGATGTATTCCTGGTATTTAACGCCCGCATTTTCGGAAGGTTTGTAGCGCAGTGGAAAATCAGTCCGACAAACTGCACTTGTTAATCCTGTCTTGATTGGTTGTTGTTTTTATTGGGTTTTAAGTATGCCTGTCTTGGATGGGCTAGCACTTGTTAATCCTGTCCTAATTGGTTGTTGTTTTTATTGGGTTTTAAGTATGCCTGTCTTGGATGAGCTAGTAGCTCATATGATGCTACCTAAGGCTTTTTTACCTAAACCTTTGCCTCACACTGAGCAAAACCAGCTATTCGCTCTAGAAATGCCAGATAATACCATGCAGCCTAGTATAAGTTCTGGCGAAGTCATTTTAGTGTCAAAAGCCGATAGCAAGGCAGCTCTATCAACAGGGCTATTTCTTGTAGAAACAAGCACAGAAATTACTATAAGGCGTTTAAAACCTAATGTTGCAGCTACACAGATTAAGGTGTGTTGTGATTCTGAACAATATGATGATGAAACATTGAGTAAGGATGAGTTTAAACAATCTACTCGAGTGCTTGGTAAAGTCATCGGGACTATGATCAAAGCAGTAATGTAAACTGTTTTAAAACTTTAGGATCCACACCAAAAGCAGCGAATGAGCCAGTACAGATTAAACAACATCCATTGATTCTGATACTGGCCAAGCTTTAGCTTCACCAAAAATGGATTCAATACCTTCTTTTATTTCCGAGATATCATCAAGATACAAGACTCTGAGATTTTTTATCGCTCGCGAACAGACCACATAAAGCAAGTTTTGCGTATTGATGTGCTTTTCTTGATCTTCAGAATCAGCAAGTAATTGCTCTTTTCCTTCCTCATTGCTTTGCACAACCTCGAAATAGTTTTTAAATTTATCTTTATTCTTGCTGCCAAAGTTATGCTCTAAAATGATGGCAACATTTTTATATTCTTCACCCTTAGTTCCATGATAAGTATGGTAAATAATTTCGCCCTTTTCGATACGGTCAATAAAGTTAACCCAATTTATTAAGGATTCAATTGGCAATGCTAATACTTTGTCTATTTTTTCTTTGGCTTTATCTTCATCTTCAGAACGGCCATTCATTAAATAATTAATGCTTTCTAGTAATGTTTCTCGAAATACGCCAGAAGAAATTTCTTTGCCCTTGTCATAATTAATTCGATTAATTAATACATGACTTAATTCTTCTTTTACCTTACTACTCTCAAGTCTGTCATAAATTAAATCGATCCAGTCTTTAAATGATTCACAATTTTTATTTTTTAACTCACTTATAACCAAAGAAGCCTTGGCAAAAGTTATATCTTTTCTTTTTTTCGATGATCCAAAAATATAGTAATAGGATATTTTTCCTTGCCGGATATCTTGGTAGAGCTTAATAACGCGATAAATAGCTAATACTGTCGGATGCAGTTTTTCTAGATCTTGGGATAATATTTGGATATTTAGATCATTATAAAAAATATCCGACTTTTGAAACACTTTATAGACATCATCAAAATCATTAAAGCTTGCCAAGAGCCTATTTGTTAATACTAGGCAGTGGATTTTAGTTTCTTTATGATTTTCACCTTCAGACTCTTCATTATCTTTTATAAGGTCTTTTTTATATTCAGAGAGAAACGCTTTAGCTGTCGCTAACTTATCTGCTGCGTCATTATTGTACAAGAAACCAACAGAGCCATTATTTCGATTGTCAAAGATAGGGACTTGCTCTATTTCGTCATCTCGAATCTTGTTAGCAACATCGATAATTTGTTGATGTGAACGCCGATTGAATTTTTTCTTGATAGTATCAAGCCCATTATGAAGTTTTGTGATATGCCGCCCGACACCACTATCGTAAATACATTGAGCCGTATCACCAAAGTAACCTACCACCCATGCTTTCTTATTCTCTATCGCGTAATCATGAATAATTTTGACAAATTTAACCACGCACTCATGAGTATCTTGATATTCATCAATAAGAAAATAAGGATAAGTATCAATAATAATACGACAAAGGGTAGGATATCTTTGAACCAGCTTCAATCCATACTCAAGTAGAGTATCATGGCTAAACTTCATGTAATGGAGTCTGTCCGAATTGACCTTACTTTCATACTTAACTTTTTTATTCTCTCCTACTTCAATGCTTACTAAACACTCTTCAAGCTTTTGTTTTTTATAGAATAGACCAACGACATACTGGAAGTTTTTTACATTTTTTAAACATTGAAGGAGAAAATCAGGTTTATGAATATCGGTATTATTTGTATAAGCACTATTAAAATCTCGTGTACTTAATTTTTTAGATTGATAGAAAAGATCTCTAGTTTCCTTAGTAAACTCAATAAACTCTTGTTGCTTAGAATCATCAAGAGCATTAAAAAATTTAGCTTTATCTGAGGAAAGTAAATCTTGTTCAATTTGCTCAATAACTTCTTCTATTTTCTCTTTATGGCATATCAAAAGTTCTGGCTGAGCTCTTTTGATTATTTCCCATAATCTTTCATGGATCGTTGAAACATCTACAATGTCTGAGTTACCTAATCGGTTTTTGATCTCATTTACTGCAACATTGGTGTAGGTGATGCACGCCACTTTTTGTGGACTTTTTGTAGCGGCTATTTTATTAGTTGTGACGTATTTTAACGTTTCGATCAGCGCATACGTTTTACCCGCACCAGCCCCCGCATTAAAACGAAAGCTTTTGAAACCATCAATATGCTGGTTAATATTTTTCTGTATACCTAGTTCTTCAATCTCATTTTTCGTCATCAGATGTAGCCTCCGTACTTTCTGTTACTGTATGTTCAGTGTTTACGTCAGCAATAGTGTCACTTAATGAAGGTTCATCATTACTTTTTAGCTTAGTAATAAGCCAACCTAAGCCATCTTTTAGGTAGTTTGGTAATTGAGGTAAGTCGGCATCATCTTCTGCCGAAAGAAGGCTAAATAACAGTTTATTTGAGAAGTCACTTTTACTATTTGAGAGTTTTTTCTGTAGTTTATATGAATTGTTGATTAAGTTTTCTCGTGACGCTTCACCACCTTCCGTTAAAATCTCGTCATAGATTTCAGGCTTACATTCTTTAAGCACGTCATTAAGTACATCATTTTGATGATTGGTTAGGATTAACGCCTCTTCTAAGCTTGTCGCATGTTGCTCCTTAATAGAGTCTTTCTGGAAAACAACATAAAGACTCTCATCTTCAAAATACTCTATATTATCAAGTTGTTTTGCTACGTTTTCATCCTTACCTGTCAGTATCCGATTAAACTCAACCAGAGTTGAATTAGTCGTTGTACGTCCATTAAGGTTTGTTATTTGAGCATAATGTGGGTCTGAACCTGCCTTATATGAAGTATCATCGTTTTTTCCTTGTTGTTCACATATTCTACAAGACTCACTTTCTTTGTGCTTTTCGTTCTTCTCACATTTCTTACGCTTAATATCCAAGTCAGTCACAATCAAGCTAGGGATGCTAAGCGTTTTTACCAGTGGCAAATACAATTTCCCGTGAGCACCATTGATGTTAAATACAGAAATATAATAATTACTAAGAATAGAATCTTTCTCTAAGTAGTAATTCAGTAAAGTTTCTTCTGTAATACCTTCAACAAAGATAATCGCATCAGAGAAAAACAGCTCTGAAACTTTGTATTTTATATGTTTCTTAATAAAAGTAAGGTTTTCATTTTGTTTATCATCTCCACTAGAAACAACAGCTTCATCTGTAAGGTTTATGGCTTTAACATGCTTGTTGATTGAGGTTAAATAATTAAGATTATTGAAGGTGTTACTACTGTGAATCTTACTATTCACGATATGGGAAGAATGAGTGGTAATCGCTATCTGGCATTGAAGTGTTTTTTTATCGTCTGACGAGCTATTTGCAATTTCAAGTGCCTTTGTTACGGCATTATCAATACGTTTAATAAAAAATTCTTGCATCTGAGGATGCATAAAGGCTTCAGGCTCTTCAATAAAGAGTAAGTTAATACAACTAAAATGGCTTTTATCTTCATAGCTGTCTACAAAATGTATGATTTCACCAATAATGTTTAATAGATTAATATACCCTAAGCCAAACTGATCTTCTGGAATATAATCATCTCCATCCCTGAAGTTGTATTTAATTAATCCTTTCATGATTGCATCGTAAGTGACGTTACCTGACAGTTTCAAATCAACTTGATTGGTTTTTTCTATTTCACTCAATACACTAGAAATATCATTACTTTTAGAACCTACATCACTAGATATTTGCTCATTTATCGTTTTGATGCTTTTTGTCAAACTTGAGCTAGAAGTTTTGTCATTAGCAAATTGAAAATCAACTATTTTGTTAAAAACATTACTTAGCACATCTTTTTTAAGGTGTCGGTTAGCTTTAATTTCTTTAATATTTATCAGTTTTTTTAGAGAAAATTTTTCTGCCAAATTCTCATACTTATCTGTGAAATGAGTTATATAAAGATTACCTTCTGCTTGAATATCGCTAGTCTCTCTAGAAAGTAAAGCGTAGAACATCTCAAACTGCTCTACCTCATCTGAATCAGTAAAGATTTTACTAACCTCTTCTTGAAACATAGATTCTTCGACAAGAACTGTCTTAACTAAAATACGTACGTCAACTGGTTCACCATTACTTTTTTCGCTAATTGATATAAAAGGAGAAAGGTAAGTCATCAAATCTTTATTGCTAAAGTCTACTTTAAATCTCAAAATGAACTTTAAAGTAGGTGTTTCTAAGCTTTCAAATTTTTCTGTTTTATTAGCGTCAAACGCTTGTTTGTACTTGTTGAACAAGCATTTTAGATAGGAGAGATTAAAGTCTGATGCGGAAGGCTGTTTATTCTGACATAGCATATTCAATGCATTTACGACGGTAGTTTTTCCAGAATTATTTTTGCCTATGATTAAAGTAGTTGAAGGTGCAATTGCTGACTTCGTTTGACCCTCTTCTGCATTAGCATCGATAATTTCAGGCTTAACGAAGTGTATTGTATTATCTGTAGTGCCAAATTTTCGATAGTTTTCAATGGTTAAACTTTCTAAATACATGGAGTTTTTCCTTTTTACATTTAATTAATCCATTAACATAATTAATCACCTACTCAGTATGACCTCAAATTACAAATACCGCCCCTCTAAATGCTTTCTAAGATGCGTTGCATTTAGGGTTTCACCCGTTGCGCGTTTGACGAGTTCGTCGGTGGTGTGGAGTGAGGCTTGTGTCCAGATGTTGTCGCTGAGCCATTGGAAGATAGGGCTTAGATCGCCGCTTTGAATAGCCATCTCTATATCAACCGTTTTGGTCATGGTGGCTTTGTATTGGGCGGCGTACATGGCGCCAAGGGTGTAACTTGGGAAGTAACCGAAGGCACCGTCGGTCCAGTGGATGTCTTGCATGCAGCCGTTTTTGTCGTTGTCTTTGGTGGAGAGACCAAGGGATGCTTTCATTTTTTCATCCCACAATGCGGGCACGTCTGTGTGTTCGATGACGCCGTTGATCAGGTCTCGCTCGATCTCGTAACGTAGGATGACATGAGCTGGGTAAGTGAGTTCGTCGGCGTCCACTCGAATGAAGCCTTTCTCTACTCGGGTGTAGATTTTCTGTAGGTTCTCTTCGGCAAACACTGGGTCTTGATGCGCATTAAAGGCATCCGCTGACAGTCGTGACAAGTGTGAAACGAAGGCTTTGCTGCGCCCTATTTGCATTTCAAAGAACAAGGATTGGGATTCATGAATGCCCATGGAACGGGCCTCGCCCACAGGCAAGCCAGCAAAGGCGTTTGGCAAGCCTTGTTCGTACCGCGCATGGCCAGTTTCGTGCACTATGCCCATTAGCGCTTGCACGAAATCTTCTTCATCATAACGCGTGGTAATGCGCACATCCGATGGCACGCCACCACAAAATGGGTGCACGCTTTCGTCTAAGCGACCGCGCGCAAAGTCAAATTTCAGCAGTTTCATGACTTCTAGGCCGAGGGCTTTTTGCGTGGCACTTGAATAGCGACCCGTTGGCATGATGATGGATTCAGAACGCTGTTTGGCTAAGGCTTTTTCAATCAACTCGGGAAGCCAGAGTTTCACTTCTGAAAACAACACATCCAATGAGGCGCTACTGGTGCCTGGTTCAAACTTATCGAGCATGGCGTCGTAAGGGGTAACACCAAGAGCGTCGCCTCGTATTTGCGCTTCTTCGCGGGACAAGGCAACGACTTCTTTCCAGTTTTTTTCAAAGCCTGCCCAATCGTTCTCTTGTCGTTGAGTGCGCCAAGCGTGCTCGCATTTAGAACCCGCCATGGATTGTGCTTGCACTAAAGCTTCAGGAACGACCGTCGCTTGCTGCCATTGGCGCTTCATTTCTCTAAGGCTGGCTTGCTGTTCGCCGGTTAATGCTTCTTGCTCGGCCTGACCAAACCAGTCTTCCAATTGTGGCTGGGTAGATAATCGATGAACATGGACAGACAGTTCCGCCATGGCGTTTGAGCGCGCGTCATTGCCACCAGCGGGCATGTTAGCGGCGGCGTCCCAACCGAGCATCGCTTGTGCGTGGTTAAAATGATGAATGGTTTGGTAATGGGCACTAAGCTGATCGTACTTTGACATAATTCTATTCTCTTTAAATTCGAGCGTTTTCTCATTCGAGTAGCGTCTGTGTTTTCATCATAATATTACATGCTCCCTGAGCGGGATAGCTTCCCATTGCCATCAAATCCATCCTGTAAGTCATTATCTGCACTCATTCTTTTTCATAATCCGCCCCAACGAACTACTTTATAGAGTAGCAAGCTGATTATTTATTAAACGCTCACCGATCCATGCTTCATGATTAGAGCAAAACCAGACAGCTCAAAGAAATGAAAAAAATGAGCAAAAAATACGCATAGACAAGGTGGATTTTTTTAAATATAGTGACTTCACCCCATTAAGTACTATTGTATAACAAATAGAATTTTCTGGATCAGATCATATAATAAGGATAAAAAAAATGATGACACTCCGTAGACACCTAAAGCAAATCGCAAAAGTTACATTGATTGGTGCCGCCTTCGCTGCATTAGCGACACCAGCAAGTGCAGACACTACTCTGCGTGGCGCCAGCATGTTCGATGAACAGCACGCATTCACAAAAACCTTGATGAAATTTGATGAACTCGTCACCCAGTATTACAACGGCGATGTGACCTTTGATTTACGCCTGAATGGCGAGCTGGGCGTGGAAAAAGATTATGTCACCTTCTTGAATCAAGGCGTGGCAATTGATTACACCATTTTAGCCCCATCCAACATGGCACGCTTTGCGCCTTCTATCCCCCTTATGGACATGCCGTTTCTTTTCCGTGATCTAGACCATTGGAATGCCGTGCTGTCGAGCAATGTGCTAGAACCGCTGGAAAAAGAACTGTCTGAGAAAGCCGACATTGTCATTGTGGGTTACGCAGGCGGCGGTACACGTAACTTAATCTCCAGTGAAAAAATCGCCAATATGGATGAGTTGGCAGGCCACAAAATGCGCGTAATGGGCGCACCGATTCAAGCTCAAGTCTTTAATGCGATTGGTGCAGCGCCTTCTGCGATTGCCTACAACGAAGTGTACAACGCCATTCAAACTGGTGTGGTAGACGGTCTTGAAAACGAAGCCGCCAGTATTCAGAACTTAAAGTTCTATGAAGTGGCGCCTTACCTAACAAAAACTGCCCACTCTATTACCGTTCGCCCTATCGTATTCAGTGGTAAAAGCTACCGCAAATTACCCAAAGACCTTCAAGCGGCCATCATGAAAGCAGGCAAAGAAGCCGGTGCTTTTGGGCGTGAGCTTGAGTCTCGTGAAGATGCGATCAAGTTGAAACAAATGGCAGACGCAGGCCAAATCAAGGTGTCTGAATTTGCCAATCGTGAAAAATTACTCGAAATGGTCAAACCTGTTCAAGATAAGTATGCCGCAAGCCTTAACGCGACGGATTTGCTAACGGCCATCCGTAACAAATAATACCTTGCGTTGAAAAGCCATTGCCCTCTCCGTGCGCGACCTCGTTCACGGAGAGTGTATTTTCATTCACGCATTCTATCTTGGAAGATTTTTTATGATTAAACGCATTTTGGAATCGCTGTGTAACATTCTGCGGGTACTACTAGGCATACTGGTAGGCGTCTTAGTTATTCCTGTCGTGATGCAAGTTGTCGCTCGCTACACCGGCATTATCCCTGTCTATTTATGGACCGAAGAGCTAGCCACCTTTATTTTTGTCTGGGTCGTGATGATCGGCTCTGTGATCGCCGTCTGGGACAATATGCATTTCGATGTCCAAGTCATTCCAGATAGTAGCAACCCGCTTATTCTGTTTATTCAACAGGCCATTGTTTATCTGCTCGTCGGCCTCTTCGGAATTTTATTCGCTTGGTACGGCGTCGATTATGCGAAGTTTGGCTATATCCAACACTCCGTCATGATGAACGCCAACTTACTGGTCACACACATCACTATTCCTCTTGCTGGTATTTTATGGGGTATTTTCTCCCTTTACCGTATGTACGAAGCCTTTGAGCACTATCGTGCCACTTCTAAAAGGATTGCTTCATGATTCTTACTACTGGACTCGCATGCGCACTCTTAGTGGGCGGCTTTATTCTCTTGGTGGTCGTCCGCGTGCCCGTTGCCTTTGCGCTGGGCCTTGCCACCATCCCTGTTATTGCACTGGAAATTCGCTTAACCCCTTTTATCATCATCGACCGAATGTTTCAGTCGTACAATTCCTTTATTTTGCTGGCGGTGCCCTTCTTCTTGTTGGCCGCCAACTTAATGAACTCGGGAAAAATCACAGACAAGCTCATTGACCTCGCCAGAGTACTCACAGGCTGGATGCCCGGTGGTTTGGGTCACGTCAACGTCGCCGTTTCAATGTTGTTTGCCGGCATTTCTGGCTCCTCGACGGCCGATGCCGCCGGTTGCGGGAAAATCTTGATCCCTGCGATGATCAAAGAAGGCTATGACCGACGCTTTGCCATTGCCATTACCGCCTGTTCATCCGTTATGGGGGTTATTATTCCGCCCAGTATCTTGATGATTGTGTGGGGCGGCGTTATGCAAGTCTCGGTCGGCGCGTTGTTTCTGGCCGGTGCTGTCCCTGGCATCATGATTGGTTGCGCCCTGATGGCCACCGTTTATGGTTTTGCCAAAGTGTACGATTACCCGATTGCTCTGAAACCAACTTGGTCTTCGACGTTTAAAGCCTTTAAAGGTGCTGCGCTTGCCATGCTGACGCCAGTATTTGTAATCGTTGGTATCGTGGCGGGCATAGTGACTCCGACAGAAAGTGCCATTATTGCAGCGGGCTATTCCTTGTTTCTAGGCATGGTGGTTTACCGCACGGTGACGCCTCGTGAAGTGGGGACAATTTTATACGATACCGGCCGCTTCGCGTCCATCTCGCTCTTTGCCATTGGTACTGCGTCTGTCTTTGGTTGGCTATTGGCCTACTACAATGTGCCGCGCCTGATCATCAGCTTGATCACCGACATGGAATTAAGCAGCTTTGGAACGGCCTTGATCATTGCCTTCTTATTCTTGTTTTTTGGTCTCTTTATCGATGCGATTCCGACCATTATCATTTTAGGTACTGTGCTATTGCCGGTGGCCATTCAAGCGGACATATCCCCTGTGGTGTTTGCCATGATAGGCATTATTTCGCTGGCATTCGGACTGGTGACGCCCCCCTATGGGCTCTGTCTACTGATCTCCGCCTCCATTGGGGGGATGAACGTCATCAGTGTTTTGAAACAAGTGGTGATTATCCTTTTGCCTATGCTATTGATTTTGTTACTGGTGATCATGTTCCCAGAAATCTCTCTCTGGTTACCAAGAACCTTGATGCCAAACACATTCAATTAGCCTAACACCCGCATCGTCTGCCTAAGCGTATGACGATGCGGACAAGGTGTTAACCACAAATATTAAACCATCGAGCAGCCAGCCAAAGGTATCAGTGAACACCCCCTGATAGGCCCACTGTCGATGTAAAAAAGAGCAGGAAATAGCATGGATTATAAAAACAAACTGGTGCGTTTCACCCCCAACCGTGTATGGCGCACCTACACTGGCGGCAAAATTCTGGATGAGCTAGAACAAAAAGCCGAGCCCAAAGATTCCCACTTCCCTGAAGACTGGATCGGTTCAACCACACAGGCGGTAAACCCAGACCGAGAAGACATAGTCGAAGGTTTGTCCCATGCGGTGGTCGGAGCAGAAAGCATTCGTTTCGACACCCTGTTAGCGCTAGACCCAAGCTACTTTTTAGGCGAGCAACACACCAAGGCCTTTGACCTTAACCCTATGTTGCTGGTGAAGTTTTTGGACTCCTCTGTGCGTCTGCATTTTCAAGCACACCCGACCGCAGAATTTGCCCGCGAGCACCTCAATAGCCACCACGGCAAAGCAGAAGGCTACTACATTCTAGAGGTTCGCGAAGACATCACTGAGCCTTATGTCTATGTCGGCTTTCAGCATCCGCCTTCGCGTCGTGCTTTTAAAGACATGATAGAAAGACAAGACATTAGCGCAATGGAAGCCTGTTTTGAGAAGATCCCAGTAAAGCCCGGCGATTGCTTGTACATTCCAGGCGGCTCGCCTCATGCCATTGGCGAAGGGATTTTGATGGTTGAGATTATGGAGCCTTCGGATTGGGCGGTACGCTTTGAATTTTCCAAAGCGGGCTACACCATGCCAGAAGAAGCGCGCTTTATGAAACGTGACCTTGAATTCTGCATGGATGTGTTTGACTTCACTCAGCTGTCAGTACAAGACGCCATTAACACCTTTTATCAGCAACCTAAAATAACACGTCAGTATTCGGATCAATCGTACCAAGAGAGCTTGATTGATGACGCTGTTACCGACAAGTTCCGCGTTAAAAAATCCACCATCACAGGCTCGGTAAATAAAGCCGAACAGGACTTTTACATTGGCATTGTCGTTCGTGGCGAATGCCGTATTCAAGTGGCTGATGAAGTCACTCAACTTAAACAATTTGATCGCTTTTTCTGCCCAGCCGGTATCGACAGCGTCACCATTGAGTCCTCTTCTGGCGTGGAAATTCTGGAATGCTATCCACCCGCTATCACCTAGCAAGATGGCACTGTGACCGACAATAGCTTGGCCAATAACATGGCCATTTGCTGTCATTAAGGTCATGGCAAATAACTCGCTCTTTCAGGTGCATGACGCTCATGCGCCTAATGGCGTCACTTACGAATAAAAATAATGTGTTTCATAGGGAGAACATAAGATGACAAAACCAACAATTGGATTTATTGGCCTAGGCCTAATGGGTGCGGCCATGGTCGGTCGCTTGCAATCTTTGGGTTATTCATTGACCGTGATGGGCAATGTTTCCCGTCCTAGAATCGATGCCGCTGTTGCGGCCGGTGCGGTGGAAGCAAAAACCGCCAAAGCCGTGGCTGAAGCCAGTGATATTGTGATGCTGTGCATGGATACATCCCACTCGGTTGAAGGGAGAATGCGCGGCGATGACGGCGTAATCAGCGGCTTAAAGCCTGGCACCATCGTCATTGATTTTGGCACGTCTCTGCCTGCTTCAACCCAAGCATTAGGGGAAGAAGTGGCGGCCGTAGGCGGCACGTATTTAGACGCACCATTAGGCAGAACCCCAGCTCAAGCCGTGGATGGTCTCTTAAATATCATGTGTTCTGGCGACGCCGATGCGTTTGCGAAAGTACGCCCTGTGCTTGAAGACCTGGGCGAAAACGTCTTCCATCTAGGTAAATTAGGGTCTGGACACACCATCAAACTGATCAATAACTTCTTTGGCATGACCACCGCCAGCGCCATGGCTGAAGCTTTTGCCATGGCAGATCAAGCCGGGGTCGATCGCCAAGACCTTTACGATGTGATGTCAGCAGGACCATTACGCTCTGCGATGATGGATTTTGTGAAAGCCTATGGGGTCGACGGTGACCCAAGCAAACTGGGCTTTTCGATTCGAAACGCTTCTAAAGACGTGGGCTATTACCGCCAGATGGCAACCGACCTTGATGCCAAAAGCATTATGTCGGTCGGTGCTGACGAAGCCTTCTCCAGCGCGGTAAAACAAGATATGGGGGATAAAATGGTCTCTGAGATGGTCGATTTCTTCACCAGCAATCTCCGTAACTAATTCAAGTCCTTTCGCTGACGATCCATTTAAGGCGCGTTCCTAAAAGAAATCTGCTCAAGGAATTTAGCTAACATAGTCAGCGAATGATGACCCTCTGCTTTTCTACCTAAACCCAGCGATCTTCCATCGCTGGGTTTTTCTTTTATAAAAACCCCATGTAGACCCTATCCATTCAGCCACCTATTCAGCCACCCAAAGACGTTTTTCTGCCCTTTCTTAGAGGCCAAAAAATGCACAAAAATAGACAGACATTCGTTTCAAAAGTTACAAAAGGCCTCTTTAGTTTCATTAACAAGTCGATGACTTCCGCTTCAGAAGAAGATTGATAGACTGCGCCGCACAAATAAAACAAACAGAAAGTGAGATCTCCATGATTACAAACGATACTGTGCAGGCGCCAAATCAAGGCGCTCAAAAAGTTATCTTGGCCATTGCTGCCGCGATTATATTGTTCGCTACTTTTGAAAATAAAATGCCAGGTGGCATGATTGGCGCATTAGGTGCCATGGCCATTATCGGTTTTATCCTAAATTATATTGGCGATAGAACGCCTATTATCAGCCAATTTTTCGGTGGCGGCGCCATCGTGGTAATCTTTGGTTCTTCTTACCTTTTCCATAAAGGCGTCTTTCCTTCCCAAACCGCCGACCAAATCACGACCTTCATGAAGAGCGGTGGTTTTCTTGCCTTTTACGTTGCCAGCCTAGTCACCGGCTCGATTTTTGGCATGAGCACACAGACGCTGAAAAAAGCCGCGTTAAAATACATTCCTGTTATTTTGGGTTCTGCCGCGGTTGCCTGCTTATTAACCGGCCTTGTGGGCGTCTTGGTTGGCAAAAGCTTCTACGACTCAGTGATGCTCATTGCCTTGCCTATTATGGGTGGCGGCATGGGCGCAGGCGCAGTGCCTTTGGTGCAAATCATGTCTGGCAAAACCGGTATGGATGCGCAGACTTTAATGTCTCAAATGGTGCCGGCGCTGGCCATTGGTAATGCCATCGCCATCGTAATGGCAGGTTTGCTCAACAAACTGGGCCAGGTGATGCCAAGTTTGACGGGCAACGGCGAGCTTATTCGTGGTGCTGCTGCTGAAGTAGAAAGCGAAGAGAAAGACGCGACTATTGATCTAAAAATGCTGGCCATTGGTGCGCTCTTGGCAATCTCTATGTTCTTCTTTGGCACGCTGCTGTCTATGGCCATTCCGATGCACCCTTATGCATTAATGATCATTTCGATCGCGCTGATTAAGGTCTCTGGCTTGATGCCAAAAGCGTTCGAAGACTCTGCTCACGCTTGGTACAAATTTGTGGTGGGTAATCTGACACCTGCTTTGCTGGTTGGTATCGGTGTGGCTTACACCAACCTAGACCAAATCCTAGCGGCCTTAACACCTATGTACTTTGTGTTGGTGTTTGTCACTGTCTTGGGTGCGGTCATTGGCGCAGGCTTGATCGGCTGGATGATGGGCTTTTACCCAATCGAAGCGGCGATCACTGGCGGTCTTTGCATGGCGAACATGGGCGGTACTGGCGATGTTGCGGTATTGGCGGCGAGCCGTCGTATGCAGCTGATGCCTTTTGCTCAGATTTCCTCGCGTATTGGCGGTGCCTTTATGCTGATTCTGGCCACCCTTGTTGTGCAAGCACTGGCGTAATCTCCGTTAAGAAGGGGGCGATCCGCCCCCTTCTCTTATCTCTTCTTAGTTCATGCTGTATAATCGCGTCCCCAATCATTTTGACCTTGATGCACGTATGACGCTTAAGTCTTATCTTGCCCTTATTACCCTATCGACCGTTACGCTCATTGTGATTGTAGTGGGTTTGGTGCTGGGCTATTCCCTTCAAAATGCCTACTTAGAAGGCATTACTCAACGGGGTTTAGAACTCGGTCGAGTCATTGCCCATAATGAGAAGGTGATTCAAGCGGTTGAGCTAAGCAATCAAGGCACCTCAAACGACATCGAACACTACATTGAGACCCTGCGCGCTCAAACCGATGCCTCTTATATTGTTGTGGTGAACAAAAAAGGCATTCGTCTCAGTCACCCTAACCCTGAACGAGTCGGTAAAGCGTTTGTCGGCGATGACATCTTACCTGCCCTGCATGAAGGAAAAGACAACACCTGCGTCGCCACCGGCACCTTAGGTAAAGCGATTCGAAACTCCATTCCGATTCGTCACCAGGGCGAGATCATTGGCGCGATTAGCATCGGCTATTTGTCGCAATCTACCAGCACGCTTATTTACAGCCACCTTAAAGAAACCGGACTGTTAGTGGGGTTTGTGTATTTGCTTTGCATCGTCATTGCGGTTTTCTTATTGATCAAGTTAAAGCGGACATTTCTCTCGTTAGAACCCGAAGAAATTGTGCAAAAGTTCAAGGAGCAAGAGCTTCTGCTGGACAGTATCCGCGATGGCATTGTCGCCATTGATGAGCACCAACACATTACCGCCATCAATAGCACAGCGGTCGAATGGCTGGACAAAAACATCCCCAGCAGACAACAAGTGGTAGGGGAATGTCTGAGTCTGCATTCACAGCATTTGTCGCACTTTGCATTAGAAGCCAAAGGGCAAATTAGCAAACGCTCATTCAGCCTAGGGAAGCTCAATTTCATTGCTAACCTGTACCCAATGCAGCATAAAAAAGACCAGTTTGGTTACGTCATCGTGTTTTACCCAAACCACGAAGAGAAATCCCTTGAGCAAGAGCTGATTACCACCAAAAACTACGCCGATTTGCTGCGCACCAAAACACACGAGTATTCCAATCGCCTCAATGTATTATCTGGCATGCTACAAGCAGAGCGCTACAAAGAAGCCATTGAGTACTTGCAACAAGAAAGCGATGGCTATCAAAAAATACTGCGCCAAATCATTCAATCCATTGAAAGCAGCGCCATCGCAGGCCTGATCTTGGCCAAATACAGCAAAGCCATCGACTCGAACATCACCTTTCATGTCGATAACGATTGCCAGCTTAGCGACTATTCACCTCACACTTCTGAGAGTCTGGTCACCCTGGTTGGCAACCTGATTGATAATGCCTTGTTGGCCGCTTGGACCAACCGAGAAAAACGCAGGCCTGAAATCAGCCTGTATATTAGCGATCGCAGCGCCCACATCATGATCGAGGTAGAAGACTCAGGGGCAGGCATTGCGAAAGATCTGGAAAACCGCATTTTAGATTTTGGTATCAGCAGCAAACATAGCTCAGAACAACACGGTATCGGGTTATACTTGGTGAAGAAGATTGTAGATCAATACCAAGGCAGCTTAGACTGGGAACGCAGTGAAGCAAACACCACGGTATTTAGCGTATATTTAGATAAGCAGGCTCTCTCCCAATGAACATCATTCCTGTCATGATAGTAGAAGACGATATTCGCGCCAGCTATGTGCTTGAGAACACCATTAATCAACATCCGAATTTTGAGGTTGTGGCGGTGTGTGAAAGCCTGTCTGATGCTAAAATCAAAGCGCAGGCTTTTTCCCCAGAACTGGTGATGGTGGACATCACATTACCGGACGGCAATGGCATCGATTTAATCCGCACGCTAAAAAGCGACGGTTTTCATGGCGCTTTTATCATGACCACAGCCGAACGCGAAACCAGCACCATTGAAAGAAGTATTCAACTGGGCGTGATGGATTATCTGGTTAAACCCATTCGCATGTCGCGAGTCTTACAAGCGTTGTCAGACTATACCGAGTTGCGTCAGCAGCTTTCCAAAGCGATCAAGATCGACCAACAAAGCATTGATGCCCTATTTCGTAAGCAAACCCATTTGGACAAGAGTCGCAAAACCCCGAAAGGCATCGATCAGAAAACATTGGATGTGCTGAACAAGCACTTAGAAGAACGGCAAGAAGCCACATTTACCGCGGAGGAAATAGGCAATGCGATTCATTTAAGCCGCATTACCGCGAGGCGTTATTTGGAGTATTTAGAAGCCCAAGGGCTTGTTGAAATGAGCTTGGACTACAAAACTGGCGGTCGCCCCAAACAACGCTACACGAAAATCGTCGCGGTTTAACGCAACAAAGCATTCAACTCATCAATCGCCGCCGCCCACTCAGAGTCTTTTGACCACTCTTGGCTTAGAAAGGTCTTTTGAGAATCATTAAAACAACTCGCTTCGGTTAATTGCACCGTACTAGGCAAACCGCCGTGGGCGTCGACAAACTGATCGACATCCGCTTGCTCTTCACCTAAACCTAGTTGTGCAAATAAGCCTAAAATCGTGTGAGATGATGTATCCATAACGCGTCTCCTTTATTTAAATAAAGCGTTTAACGTTGCAAGAAAGCAAATACTCTCTGCTTTTAACATAGACTATGCGCATTAACTCTCCCATCTTTCTGGAGAAAACGAAATGAATCGAATCTGCCAATGGGCAAAAAACATTTTTCAACGTCAGACAATCACCTACCCCATTATTCTCATCGGCATTGATTACCCTAGCTTCTCATTGGCCAAATACCTTCAAGAAGAAGCAAAAGACATTCGCATAGTGGCGCTTATTGATGAAGAACCTTGGACCAACAAGACCCAAGTACATGGCATCACAGTGTATTATCCTAGCGACTTAATGACCTTGGCCGACAAGTATCAAGCGCAGCTGATTGTTGCCATAGACGGCCAACAGCCTGCATTAACCCCTGAGTTAATAGCAGACATCTCTGCGTCCAATACCAGATTGGTACAATTGCATCACCACACAAGCAACGCAGAGCAACTCAAAACACTGTACCAAGCTTTAGAGGCGAATAGCCAATAACGAGAGACTATCGATAGACCTTGGCGAGTGCCAATTGTTGATTAGGAGCCATGTTATGCAGTGCGTTCATCATGGCTTCTTGTGACGACATAGACACCGCTTTTAAACGGTCCGATGACACTATTGCCGGTAAGGCTAAATCATCACGTTCAGCCAATACCTGCTTAAAGGCGGCCACATCGATGGCGTCTTTGCCTCGTGTGACTCGCTGCCTCTCTTCTGGGGTTAATGTCGCGACTCGGCCACCTGGCAGGTAAATGCCTCCGGTCACAAAATCCACGCCAAACGCGACCACGCCAGGTACAAAAAAGAACAGTAAACCGACCGCATCCAATAGGGCAACACCCACGTCTATCGTGCCTGTGGTCTGCCCTCTTCGCTCTGGATAAAGCAAGGTTCCACACGCACTCAACTGTGTTACTAACAAGCTGGCGACGACTCCACGCACCCATATTTTTGACTGCATCCTGTTCTTTATTCTCTGCATTTCGTGCTCTCAATATCTGTTGTCCGATAGGCAGCACTCTAGCTCGAAGCGCCCACGACACGCAAACCCTGTCATATTTATTCCCTATTCCTTGCGAACTACACAGTCGTCATCAGGTCATCCAGCTTGTCCACTATATAGTTACCGATCGGAAAAGCACTGGTCGCAGCAGGAGACGGTGCATTACACACATGCAAAGATCGTGGGCTATTCGCAAACAGAAAATCATGCACTAGGCTGCCATCGCTCATCACCGCTTGAGCACGAATGCCCGCTGGGTAATCTTGCAAATCTTCCAATGTGATTTGCTCACAGTACTTTCGTACTTGGGCCAAATAACCGGCTTTAAACCAAGAATTTTTGGTCTCTTTTAGCCCTACTTGCCAATTCTGTCCGATCAAACGCCAGAAACCAGGAAAGCGCACCATGTCCCAAATATCTCGTGGGCTAATATTAATCGCGCCATAACCTTCACGCTTCCAGCCTTGCACGGCATTGGGTCCTACTGTGACCGAGCCATCGATCATTCGAGTTAAGTGCACGCCTAGAAATGGCAATTCAGGATCAGGAACCGGGTAAATAAGATGGTTTACGATTTGGCTGTGTTTGCGCGGTAATTGATAATATTCACCACGAAACGGAATGATTTGAAAATCAGTAGGAATCTTCAACATACGCGTCAGTCTGTCGGCCATTAACCCTGCACAGCACACCAGATAACGGGTATTGATTAAGTCACTGCCAACATGGATAGAGACTTTTTCATGGCTTTCTTGCAACGCGGAAACCTTGCAGCCAAAACGGATTTCACCGCCTTTTTGCACAAACAGTTCGGCTAATTTTTGGCAAATCTCTCGATAATTGACAATCCCCGTCGCAGGGACAAATAAGGCGGCCACCCCTTTTACATTCGGTTCTCGGCGATACAGGGCATCGCGATCCAGACGAAAGACTTCCAGTTCATTTTCTTGGCAACGAGCATAAAGCGCGTTCATGCGCTCTTCTTCTGCGGCGTTGGTGGCGACAATCAGCTTGCCACATTCTTCAAATTCAATGCCGTGCTGTTGGCAAAAAGCTTTGGTTGCAGCGGCGCCTTGCTTACAGAAAGAGGCTTTTAAGCTGCCCGGCGCGTAATACACACCCGCATGAATCACACCTGAGTTATGACCCGTTTGATGCTGCGCCACTTCCTGTTCTTTTTCTAACAATAAAATCCGATACATGGGATAACGTTGCTGCAGCTGCCAAGCGGTTGATAAACCAACGATGCCACCTCCGACTACCGTAATATCGTATTTGACGCTTTCTGAATCATTCATCCACTGTCTCTTTTAATTGTTTTAAGAAAATTTAAACACGGGCTTTGTATTCGATAACAAACGCATCTGGGTCACTTTTATATCGCTCAAGACAAGACTGGCAGATGCAATCACGGCCAACAGATGACTCAGGCAAAAGGGACAACAATGAAGCAGGAACCGCCACCACAAAACACCAGCACTCACCATCTCGGTCGCATAAATTTGACGCTGAACAAAAAGGGCAATTCATCATAAACCAAGCGCTCTATTTAGGTGATAAAAAAGCAAAAAAAATCCCTGCCGAAGCAGGGATTTTACTATAGCTGTTGGTCTAGAACTATTAGCCTAAAGGCTAGTTGTCTAAGCCGATCTAACTAGAGAGTATCTAGCTAGTCAAGCAACTTACCAGCCAGTAAGTTCTTTAAGGCCAGCACCGATGTCAGCTAGAGAACGTACAGTTTTAACACCTGCGTCTTCTAGAGCAGCAAATTTCTCATCAGCAGTACCTTTACCGCCAGAGATGATCGCGCCAGCGTGACCCATACGCTTACCAGCAGGTGCAGTAACACCAGCAATGTAAGATACAACAGGCTTAGTCACGTTTGCTTTGATGTAAGCAGCCGCTTCTTCTTCAGCAGTACCACCGATTTCACCGATCATAACAATCGCTTCAGTCTGAGGATCGTTTTGGAACATTTCCAATACGTCGATGAAGTTAGTACCTGGGATTGGGTCGCCACCGATACCAACACAAGTAGACTGACCGAAACCAGCGTCCGTTGTTTGCTTAACCGCTTCGTAAGTCAAAGTACCAGAACGAGATACGATACCTACTTTACCTGGCATGTGGATATGGCCAGGCATGATGCCGATTTTACATTCGCCAGGAGTGATTACGCCTGGGCAGTTAGGGCCGATAAGACGAACACCTAGAGAATCACACGCAACTTTACAGTCAAGCATATCAAGAGTCGGGATACCTTCAGTGATACAAACGATTAGTTTGATACCAGAGTTAGCCGCTTCAAGAATAGAATCTTTACAGAAAGGAGCTGGAACGTAGATAACAGACGCTTCAGCGCCAGTTTGTTCTACTGCTTCTTTTACTGTATTGAAAACAGGTAGGCCTAGGTGAGTTTGACCACCTTTACCTGGAGTTACACCACCAACCATTTTTGTTCCGTAAGCAATCGCTTGCTCAGAATGGAAAGTACCTTGTCCGCCAGTAAAACCCTGACAGATAACTTTAGTATCTTTATTAATTAATACAGACATTATTTGCCCTCCGCAGCTTTAACAACTTGAATAGCTGCATCTTTAAGACTTGTAGCTGCAATGATATCAAGATCAGATTTCGCTAGTACTTCGCGACCAAGGTCAGCATTCGTACCTTCAAGACGTACAACAACAGGCACTGTAACGCCTACTTGTTCTACCGCACCAATAATACCTTCAGCGATCATGTCACAACGAACGATACCACCGAAAATGTTAACCAAAACGGCTTTAACATTGTCATCAGAAAGGATGATTTTGAACGCTTCAGCAACACGTTCTTTTGTCGCGCCGCCACCAACGTCTAGGAAGTTAGCTGGCTTGCCACCGTGTAGATTAACGATGTCCATTGTACCCATTGCTAGGCCGGCACCGTTTACCATGCAGCCAACGTTTCCGTCTAGAGCAACATAGTTAAGTTCCCATTGTGCTGCATGTGCTTCACGCTCATCTTCTTGAGATGGATCGTGGAACTCTTGCATTTTCTTCTGACGGTAAACAGCGTTGCTGTCGATGCCGATTTTGCCGTCTAGGCAATGAAGGTTACCTTCGTCAGTGATTACTAGAGGGTTGATTTCTAGCAATGCAAAGTCGTAGTCGTGGAACATTTGAGACAAACCAAGGAACACTTTAGTGAACTGTTTGATTTGAGCTGGGTTAAGACCCAATTTAAATGCTAATTCACGAGCTTGGTAAGGTTGAGCGCCAACCAAAGGATCGATGATCGCTTTGTGGATTAGCTCAGGCGTTTCCTCAGCTACTTTCTCAATCTCAACGCCGCCTTCAGTAGACGCCATGAAAACAACACGACGAGTAGAACGGTCAACAACAGCACCAAGGTACAATTCGTTAGCAATGTCAGTGCAAGATTCAACAAGAATCTTAGCCACTGGCTGGCCGTTTTCGTCTGTTTGGTAAGTAACTAGGTTTTTACCTAACCAATGTTCTGTAAATGCTGCAACTTCTTCATAAGAATCAACAAGTTTTACACCACCTGCTTTACCGCGACCGCCAGCATGAACCTGAGCTTTAACAACCCATTTGTCACCGCCAATTGTTTTCGCTGCTTCGACTGCCGCTTCTGGCGTGTCTACTGCGTACCCTTTAGATACTGGCAGACCGTATTCAGCAAAAAGCTGTTTAGCCTGATATTCATGTAAGTTCATTTGATTCTTCCGCTCATCTGAATGATTGACATAAGCTCTGTCTGTTAAGACAGAAATTACCGGCACAAGGCCGGCAAATCTAATTTTTTATTAACGCTTTTTACGGTTTGCAATGTGGATGGCATGACCATCTACTGCCAACGCCGCTTCGTGTACTGCTTCACTTACTGTTGGGTGAGCAAATACAGTCAAGGCGATGTCTTCCGCTGTAGAGCCAAATTCCATTGCAATTACCGCTTGTGCGATCAAGTCAGCCGCATGGCCACCAATGATATGGCAACCCAAGATGCGATCTGTTTCTTCATCAGCAATGATTTTAACAAAACCGTCAGTGTCGTTAGCAGCCATTGCACGACCAGACGCCGCGAATGGGAATTTACCAACTTTGTATTTAACGCCTTCTGATTTCAATTCCTGTTCGTTTTTACCAACCCAAGCAAGTTCTGGGTGAGTGTAAATAACAGAAGGAATGCAATCGTAGTTCATTTGCGCTTTGTGACCAGCAATAATGTCTGCCACCATCACACCTTCTTCAGATGCTTTGTGTGCCAACATTGGACCACGAACGATATCACCGATAGCAAATACGCCAGGTACAGAAGTACGGCATTGCTCATCAACGAATACGAAACCACGCTCATCTAGCTTGACGCCAGAATCGTCAGAGAAACAACCTTGAGTGAATGGCTTACGGCCAACCGCAACGATCAATTTGTCGAACGTTTGCTTCTGCTCTTCACCTTTTGCATCAAGGTAAGTTACTTCTACTTCTTCACCGTTGATTTGGCTGCCAGTTACGCGAGCGCCTAGGCGAATGTCTAGATCTTGTTTTTTGAAGATCTTAGCCGCTTCTTTCGCTACGTCTTGGTCACAAACGCTTAGGAAAGAATCCTGCGCTTCCAATACAACGACTTCAGAACCAAGGCGAGCCCATACAGAACCCAACTCTAGACCGATTACGCCAGCACCGATAACACCAAGACGCTTAGGTACTTCACGGAATTCCAACGCACCAACGTTATCAACGATGATGTCACCCGTTTGTGGTGCAGGTGGGATATCAACCGGAATAGAACCTGTTGCCAAAATCACGTTTTCTGCGTCCATAACAGTAACGGTACCGTCATGCGCTGTGAATTCAACTTTTTTGTTCGCCAGTACTTTACCAAAACCTTCAAGGCTAGTAACACCATTGGATTTGAAAAGACCTGCAATGCCGCTTGTCAATTGATCAACAATTTTGTCTTTACGATCAACCATGGTATTTACATCCATAGCCACATCGCCAACGCTAATACCGTGAACGCCGTAAGACGCTTTAGCATCATGGTATTTGTGTGAAGAATCCAAAAGCGCTTTAGATGGGATACAACCCACGTTCAAACAAGTTCCGCCCAAACGAGGCTTCTCTTCTTTGTCTAACCACTTTTCGATACAAGCCGTTTTTAGGCCTAATTGAGCCGCACGGATAGCAGCAACGTAACCACCAGGGCCGCCACCAATAACAATAACATCAAATTTAGTAGACATAATGCGTTTCCATTTATCTTGTCGAACTGCGACAACCCTCAAGGGTTGCCGCAAAATCAATTCGTACCTTTAAAATTGGTGCGAATACTTAGATTTCAACCACTTACACTTCAAATACTGAGCAAATCGCTTAGATTTCAAGTAGCAGACGAGATGGGTCTTCTAGAAGGTCTTTAATCGTCACCAAGAACTGCACCGCTTCTTTACCATCGATCATACGGTGGTCATAAGAAAGCGCTAGGTACATCATAGGTTGGATGACAACTTGACCATTAACCGCCATTGGACGCTCTTGGATTTTGTGCATGCCCAAGATCGCTGTTTGTGGTGGGTTAATGATTGGCGTTGATAGCAAAGAACCGAATGTTCCGCCGTTAGTGATAGTGAAAGTACCACCTTGCATATCATTCATACCAAGCTTGCCATCACGTCCGCGTAGTGCGAAGTCCATGATAGTTGACTCGATATCAGCAAGTCCCATCGCTTCTGTGTTACGAAGCACTGGCACCATTAGACCACGGTCAGTCGATACAGCAACACCGATATCTTGGTAACCATGGTAAACCATGTCGTTGCCATCGATAGAGGCGTTCACGGCAGGGAAGCGTTTTAGCGCTTCTGTCGCGGCTTTCACGAAGAAAGACATAAAGCCAAGCTTAGTGCCATTGTGCGTTTTAATGAACAGATCTTTGTACTTCTTACGAAGTTCCATGATCGGGCCCATGTTGACTTCGTTATAAGTCGTCAATAGTGCCGCTGTTTGTTGCGCTTCAACAAGACGCTTAGCAATCGTAGCGCGAAGACGAGTCATAGGAACGCGTTTTTCGATGCGACCTTCTTCTCCTAGTGCTGCGACTGGCGCTGGTGCCGCTGCTTTCGCCGCTGGCGCTGCTGCTGGTTTCGCTTTCACTGCTGCATCGACGTCTTCTTTAGTGATGCGTCCGCCTTTGCCAGTGCCTTTTACTTGTGCTGTCGTCAAACCTGCTTCAGCCAATGCTTTACGAGCAGCAGGACCTGCTACACCGTCTTCATCAGATTCTGCGGCGGCAGCGGCTGGCGCTGCGGCGGCAACCGGTGCTGCTGCACCAGTAGCGCCTACTAGGAAATTCGCTAGAATTTCGTTGCTTAGTACCGTTTCGCCTTCAGGTTTTAGAATCTCACCGATCACACCGTCTGCAGGCGCAACCACTTCTAGAACCACTTTATCGGTTTCGATATCAACGATGTGCTCATCGCGTGCACAGGCTTCACCTGGCTGCTTGTACCAAGTTGCTACTGTGCCGTCGGCAACAGATTCAGGGAAACTTGGTGTTTTAATTTGCACACTTTCTTGCGCAGCAGCAGGCGCTGCGGCGGCCGCTGCAGGTGCCGCTGCTTTTTCAGCTGGTGCAGCAGAAGCCGCTGCGCCAGATTCGAAAATAGCCAACACTTCGTCACTTAGTACAAGATCGCCTTCCGCTTTCAGTACGTCTTTTAGTACACCATCAGCCGGTGCAACCACTTCTAAGACAACTTTATCGGTTTCGATGTCGACGATATGCTCATCACGAGCACAGGCTTCACCTGGTTGTTTGTACCAAGTAGCGACGGTACCGTCTGCTACAGATTCTGGAAAAGTAGGTGCTTTAATTTCGATACTCATTTGATACCCTTATCTCTCTGACAGGCTATGGTGCTAGCCAACTAATGCGTCGTTAACCAGCGCTTCTTGTTCTTCAACATGGATAGACATATAACCAGCGGCTGGCGCAGCAGACGAAATACGGCCTGCGAAACGAATTTTCAGCTCTGGGTACAGTTTTTCCAATACTCGGTTCATACGGTGACGATTGGCATGCCAAGCACCTTGGTTTTTCGGCTCTTCTTGACACCAAACTAGGCTCTCAACATTTTTGTACTGCTCTAACTCTGACTCTAGGTCATCGTATGGGAACGGGTACAATTGCTCCAAGCGAATCACAACAACATCGTCTTTTTCAAGTTCTGTACGACGGTTGATCAAATCGTAATAAATCTTGCCGCTACATAGGACAATACGTTTTACTTTGTCTGCAACCATCGTTTCGGATGTATCAGGCAATACCGTTTTGAAGCTACCTTCTGCCAAGTCTTCTAACGTTGAGATCGCTTGCTTATGACGCAGCAAACTTTTAGGAGACATAATAACAAGCGGACGACGCATTGGGCGAATCGCTTGACGGCGTAAGATGTGGAAGATTTGCGCTGGCGTTGTAGGAACACATACTTGAATGTTGTATTCAGCACACAACTGCAAAAAGCGCTCTAATCTTGCGGATGAATGCTCAGGACCTTGACCTTCATAACCATGAGGCAACAGCATTGTTAGGCCGCATAAACGTCCCCACTTATGCTCACCACTGGTAATAAATTGGTCAATAACTACTTGCGCACCGTTAGCAAAATCACCGAACTGTGCTTCCCAAATAACAAGCCCTTTTGGCGCTGTTGTTGAGTAGCCATATTCAAAAGCCAATACCGCTTCTTCTGACAAGTATGAATCGTACAAGTCCATAGTAGGCTGACTTTCAGATACATGTTTCAGAGGAACAAAGGTACTGCCGTCTTTTTGACTATGGATCACAGCATGACGATGCGAGAAAGTACCACGACCAGAATCCTGACCGGTAATACGCAGCGGGTAGCCCTGCTCTAACAAGGTCGCAAAGGCTAGCGTCTCAGCGTAACCCCAGTTTAGAGGTAAGGCGCCGGCGGTCATTTTATCGCGGTCTTGGTAGATTTTCTGCACTTGACGCTGAACCACAATACCATCAGGAATCACGGTCAACTTCTTAGCCACTTCTTGCAATTTAGCAAGTGGGTAGCTGGTATCACCCGCGTCTGTCCATTCGACACCTAAGTAAGGTTTCCAATCAACAAACAAATCAGATTTTGGCTCTAACACCAAGCTCTTAGCAACGTGACGACCGTTATCCAAGTCTTCACGGTTTTCGCTTACCATGCCAGCAGATTCCGCTTCGGTAACCACATTTTCAGCGATCAAACGATTTGAATAAAGCGTACGCGTCGTCGGCAACTTGCTGATCACGCTGTACATTAGAGGCTGAGTACCAGAAGGCTCGTCTGTTTCGTTATGACCACGACGACGGTAACAAACCATGTCAATCACAACATCACGGCCAAACTCGTAACGGTAATCCAATGCCAGCTGAGTAATAAACAATACCGCTTCTGGATCGTCACCGTTTACATGGAAGATAGGCGCTTGGATCATTTTCGCAACATCGGTTGCGTACTCTGTTGAGCGCGAATCGTCTTGACGGTTCGTCGTGAAACCAACTTGGTTGTTGATCACAATGTGAACCGTACCACCTGTGTGGTAGCCACGTGTCTGAGACATCTGGAATGTCTCCATAACAACGCCCTGACCTGCAAAAGCGGCATCACCGTGGATAGAGATAGGCACCACTGCTTTACCTGTTGTGTCCTTGCGGCGATCTTGACGAGCGCGAACGGAACCTTCAACAACAGGTGAAACGATTTCTAAGTGAGACGGGTTAAACGCAAGCGCGATATGTACTTCGCCGCCAGCAGTCATCACATTAGAAGAGAAACCTTGGTGGTATTTAACGTCACCAGATGTTTTAACCAGCTTCAACTTGCCTTCAAATTCATCAAACAAGTCTTTAGGGCTTTTACCTAAGGTGTTAACCAAGACGTTTAAGCGACCACGGTGAGCCATGCCAATCACAACTTCTTTCGCACCCAGTGCGCCAGAACGTTGAATTAACTCATTCACCATAGGAATTAAACTTTCACCGCCTTCAAGACCAAAGCGCTTAGCACCTGGGTAACGACTTGCTAGGTATTTTTCTAGACCTTCTGCTGCGGTTAAACGCTCAAGAAGATTTTGACGTGTTTCTTTAGAATATTCAGGGCAGGATCTTACTGATTCTACACGCTGTTGAAGCCACGCTTTTTCTTGCGTATCAACAATGTGCATGAATTCATAACCTATGCTTCCGCAGTAGGTTTTTTCAAGTTCAGCGATGATTTCGCTTAACTTCATTGAGTCTTTATTAAAGAACAAAGAACCCGTTTTAAATTGAGTATCAAAGTCCGCACCAGTTAACTGATGATAACTAATGTCTAAATCAGCCACTTTTTCACGCTTTTGCAATCCTAATGGATCAAGCGATGCGTGCTGATGACCTCGTACTCGGTAAGCGTCAATTAATTGAAGAACATTAATTTGTTTTTGTTCGTGATCAGAACCGGCTGCTGTACCTGTTGAAACAGGCATTGAGCGAAACTTGTTTTTGCCAAGTTCCAAGAACTGCTGTTGAATCACTGAATGAGGAAGATCTGTTGACTGTGCTTCGCTAACGCGAGGCAACTGATCAAAACATTTTCTCCACTCTTCCGATACTGAGTTCGGATCGACTAGGTAGCTTTCAAACAACCCCTCAACGTATTCCAAGTTACCACCTGAAAAATGAGAGGTGCCCCATAGCAACTCCATTAAACTTTCGTGCATTCTCGATCACCCTTATGTTCGAGCCAGCTACCGGGGTCCCGGTATGAATCCATCATGTTCGATCGATCACTTTATCAGGCCCGTAAGGCTGTTAAAGCCTCGATTTATTGTCAATTTGTCACCATTTCTGTCCCATTGCATTTCATACCAAACCATGTCGACAGCACACCTCCGTGACACTGTTTGCCGAAGCAATAACCGCTATGGTTTCTCTAAGTACATCCCTGCAAGCAGAGGACAAATTTTAAATTCTTTTTACTCAGTTCTCTACACCGAAAGATGCAAAAACGGCGGCATTGAAGACTAGATTCAAGCCGCCTGAGCATAATTCACTCTATTACAATAAAGTGAACCATTTATTACTTAAGTCGCTCTTTGCAAAAGCATGGTACGAATGTTACCAATTGCTTTTGTAGGATTTAATCCTTTAGGACAAACGTTGACACAGTTCATGATGCCGTGGCAACGGAAAACACTGAACGGGTCATCTAATTCGCCTAAGCGCTCTTGTGTTGCTGTGTCACGGCTGTCTGCTAAGAAGCGGTAAGCCTGTAGCAAACCAGAAGGTCCGACAAACTTATCAGGGTTCCACCAGAATGATGGACACGCCGTAGAACAACATGCACACAAGATACATTCATAAAGGCCGTCAAGCTTTTCACGCTCTTCAGGACTTTGCAAACGTTCAATCGCTGGTACTGGCGTATCGTTGATAAGGAAAGGACGAATTTTTTCGTACTGTTTGTAGAACTGTCCCATATCAACTACTAGGTCGCGTATTACTGGCAAGCCAGGAAGCGGACGCAAGACAAGCTTGCCGTTCTTCGCAGCTTCTGAAACCGTGGTAATACAAGCCAGACCATTTTTACCTGACATGTTCATGCCATCAGAACCACACACACCTTCACGGCATGAACGGCGGTAAGAAATACTAGGATCTTGAGCTTTCAACAAGTTCAACACATCCAGAACCATCAGATCTTTGCCTTCTGGCAGATCAATCTGGTAATCCTTCATGTATGGAGCATCGTCCACTTCAGGATTGTAACGATAAATACTAACTAACATTCCAATTACTCCTTAGTATGAACGAACTGTAGGTGGAAAAGCTTCCATCGTTTTCGGTCCAAAGTTTACGTCACGTTTCGTAACTGCTTTGCTCGCAGGATGGAACAATGAGTGTTTCAACCAGTTTTCATCATCACGCTCAGTAAAGTCATTACGGGCATGCGCACCACGACTTTCTTTACGGAATTCTGCTGGAATAGCGGTTGCTTCTGCCACTTCTAACAAGTTCTCAAGCTCAAGTGCTTCAACACGTGCGGTGTTAAACGCCTGACTCTTATCGCTAAGGTTTAGGTTTTCTACACGCTTACGGATCTCTTCAAGCGCTTTCAAGCCTTTCTGCATCATCGCACCTTCGCGGAATACGCCAAAGTACAACTGCATGACTTTTTGAAGTTCTGCACGAACCGTAGCAACATCTTCGCCGCCAGTCGAATTATTCAGACGGTTTAAACGAGCCATGGCTTTTTCAATGTCCGTGTCGTTAGCATTAAGCGTGTCAAAACCAGCGTCTAGCACCTTCTTAACATGCAAACCAACAGCACGACCAAAGACCACCAAATCAAGCAGTGAGTTACCACCTAGACGGTTCGCACCGTGGACAGATACACACGCGATTTCGCCACATGCATACAAACCATCGATGATCACATCTTCGCCTGAGTCGCTTTGCATTAGCGCTTGACCACTGATGTTAGTTGGCACACCACCCATCATGTAATGACAAGTAGGAATTACTGGAATCGGCTCTTTTACTGGATCTACGTGAGCAAAAGTACGAGACAACTCTAGGATACCAGGAAGACGTTTGTTCAACGTTTCTTCACCTAGGTGATCAAGTTTAAGCAATACGTGATCGCCTTCTGGACCACAGCCACGACCTTCTAGGATTTCAAGAATCATAGAACGTGCGACTACGTCACGACCGGCAAGGTCTTTCGCGTTTGGCGCATAACGTTCCATGAAACGCTCGCCGTCTTTGTTGATCAAGTAGCCACCTTCACCGCGACAACCTTCTGTCACAAGTGTACCGGCACCGTAAATGCCCGTTGGGTGGAACTGCCACATTTCCATGTCTTGAACAGGGAAACCAGCGCGCAACACCATACCAACACCATCACCAGTGTTGATGTGTGCATTGGTTGTAGACTGGAAGATACGACCCGCACCACCTGTCGCCAATACCGTTGCTTTTGCTTTAAGGTAAACCGTTTCGCCTGATTCAATACAGATTGCGATAACACCAACAACGGCGCCTTCACTGTTTTTCACAAGGTCAGTTGCGTACCACTCATTTAGGAAAGTAGTACCGCCTTTCAAGTTTGCTTGGTAAAGCGTGTGTAGCAAAGCGTGACCAGTACGGTCAGCTGCAGCACAAGTACGTGCCGCTTGTCCGCCTTTACCGAAATCTTTTGATTGGCCACCAAAAGGACGTTGGTAAATACGACCATTCTCTTTACGAGAGAAAGGCAGACCCATGTGCTCAAGCTCAAATACCGCTTGTGGACCAACAGAACACATGTACTCGATTGCTTCTTGGTCACCGATGTAGTCTGACCCTTTTACGGTGTCATACATGTGCCAGCGCCAATCATCATTTGGATCTTCACTTGCGATTGCACAGGTAATACCACCTTGTGCAGAAACTGTGTGTGAACGCGTTGGGAATACTTTCGTTACACACGCCGTGTCTAAACCGGATTCTGTCAATTGCAATGCGGCGCGCATACCAGCACCACCGCCACCAATTACAATGGCATCAAAAGAAATAGTACGAATATTTGCCATTACTTAAAGCCCCCAAAGAACCTGAATGCCCCATACGATGTAAACAAACATCAGTAGACCGCATAGCGCTTGAAAAAAGAAACGAATACCGGTTGGTTTAATGTAGTCAGTTGACACAGACCACAAACCAATCCAAGAGTGCATACCAATGGACAGCAGCATCATTAAACTAAAGATACGTACCCAAGTGGTCTCGAATAACGCACTCCACTGATCAAATGTTAGATCAGGGTGCAACAACAAGTAACCGATAATAAAAACCGTGTACAAGGACAAAACGACAGCAGAAATACGCTGCATCATCCAATCATAAAGACCAGAACGGCCGAAACTTGTGATTTGAGTTACCATATCCACACCCCTGCTAAAACGATTAGGACGGCAGCGATCACTAGATTAGCGATGGCAGCTTGGCGCCCACTTTCTAATTCTTCAAAATAACCAAGATCCATAAACAAGTGTTTAATACCTGCTACGAAGTGGTACATCAAAGCGGAGACAACACCCCAAATAATGAACTTCGCTAGGAAGTTGTTTTGAAGCATATCAACAACGTGATCAAAACCTTCTTGAGACTCTAAAGAGACATCAAATGCATAAAACAAGAAGATCAAACCTACGAAAAGAATGATTCCTGTTGCACGATGGAGAATTGATACTATTGCTGTTACGGGCTGCGATATTGTTGAAATATCAAGGTTGACTGGTCTTTTTTTACTCACGACTCTTTACACCATTTTATCGATTGAATGGTCAATCACGACCCAATATCTATATGCAGATACACACTCATTGTTATAAAGTGCTACTGCATCATAGGCCTGCTTTGAAAATCCCATCGATTTGCAAACGAGTTTTGGTAAAGCAACTACTCTTTATCTCAATACGTCGGCAAATCAATGAAATCATCGGAGCCGCAATTATAGACCAGCAAAATTTACTAAGACAAATAGACAAGAGTAAGGGTTTTCAATGGTCATCATTCACAAGCTGAATGTAACCATAAGCTAAAACAATAATGGTATTAAATTACAAAAAATAAACCCGTTTTTTTTGACAAATACCTCTTATTTTTCAACAAGTTAGATGCATAGAGCGTATTTTTCAACCACAGGAAAACCACCCGTTTTGTCAGATAATTACAAACAAAAGACCAAATATGCAAGTAGTTTGCAAATGCATAAGATTGACTTTTATAGTGCGTAGACAGTACTTTTTGCCCACCTTCTGGGCTAAGCGCATAATTCTGTCACTTCTTAGCCTCGGATCAGAATATGAAGGAGACCATAAATGGCCGATAAAAAAGCTCAACTTACAGTAGATGGGATCGATAAAACCATCGAATTACCTGTTCTTTCCGGTACGCTAGGCACAGACGTTATTGACGTACGCTCGCTAGGCTCAAACGGTATCTTCACTTATGACCCTGGCTTTATGTCCACAGGCTCATGTGAATCTGCCATTACTTATATCGACGGCGAGGCAGGCATCTTGCTTCACCGCGGTTACCCTATTGCACAATTAGCAGAACATTCTGACTATTTAGAAACCTGCTACCTTCTTTTATATGGAGAGCTACCAGACAAAGCTCAAAAAGAAGAGTTCGAAAGAACGGTTGGTAATCACACTATGGTGAACCAATCTATGCACAAGTTTATCGAAGGCTTCCGTAACGATGCCCACCCGATGGCGATCATGTGCGGACTAGTAGGTGCATTGTCTGCTTTCTACCAAGACCACATGGACATTAGCAATCCAAAACACCGTGAGATTGCGGCTTTTCGTTTAATTTCGAAAATGCCAACTCTGGCGGCTATTTGTTTTAAATACTCTAAAGATCAGCCAGTTATGTACCCACGTAACGACTTATCTTACGCAGAAAACTTCTTGTACATGATGTTTGCAACACCTTGTGAAGAGTATGTTGTTAACCCTGTTTTTGCGAAAGCCATGGATCGAATTTTCATCCTACACGCTGACCATGAACAAAACGCATCGACCTCTACGGTACGCCTAGCCGGTTCTTCTGGCGCTAACCCATTCGCTTGTATCGCCGCTGGCATTGCAACGCTTTGGGGACCTGCTCACGGCGGTGCCAACGAAGCAGTATTGTCTATGCTTGAAGAAATTGGCGATGTTGAAAACATCGACGAATTCATCGCAAAAGCGAAAGACAAAAACGACCCATTCCGTCTAATGGGCTTCGGTCATCGTGTTTATAAAAACTTTGACCCTCGCGCCAAAGTAATGCGTGAAACGTGTGACCAAGTATTAGCAGAACTGGGCATGTCAAATGACCCATTGCTAAAAATTGCCAAGCGTCTTGAGCAAATCGCCCTAGAAGACCCTTACTTCGTAGAGCGTAAGCTTTACCCGAACGTAGACTTCTACTCAGGTATCATCATGAAAGCCATTGGCATTCCAACCAGTATGTTCACGGTGATTTTCGCCATGTCTCGTACTATCGGCTGGATTTCTCACTGGAACGAAATGATCAGCAGCCCTTACAAAATTGGCCGCCCTCGTCAGCTGTATGTCGGTAAAACAGAAAGAGATTACCCTACTGACAAGTAGTTAATGACGACTGAGTTTGCATAAAAAAGCCGCGCTATTTCTAGCGCGGCTTTTTTTTGTTTTACATTACCCTAAAAAGACTACTCGTCTTCTTCTACTATCTCGGTCACTACTTTGGCGGAACACTTAACGCACTCCCCTTCAATCCAAACCTTATCCTTGTCTTGGTATTCCACAGGGTTGGTCATCCCAAGGTCCATTTCCATGCACTCATTACACCAAGTCTGACGCAAAAAATCTTGCTGCTCATCGGCAGGACGGGCAAAAAAGTCGACGGTTTGTACTGTGCCTTCATTTACATCTGTCACTATTGAACTCCATTGTATTTAAAATATTCGTCCGCAGCGGGTTCTGGCGTGCTGACGACAGGTTGTGCAATCACTGCAGGTGTTTCGCCATCAGACGGCGCACTGGCCTCTGTGTCTGACACTGGTGGCAACACAGCCACTGGCGGCGGATTCGTTACCTGCAACACACTGTTTAACGAGATGCTGTTGATGAGCTTTTGCTTGCTGCCATTGATCGCGATCGAGAAGAGCACCACGTCATCTTTAGCGCCCACAACGGACACATCTCTCACCACACCGACTCTTTCAAGGTAGGTTTGCACTGTGTTTAACGCACTATAACTGTTGATCCCAGACACCTGGACAGTCATACGACTCTCCGCTTGGTTGTTTCGAACCGCGGCATAACGAGTGGAAAACACTTTGGCCATCGCCGCGCTGGCTTGGTCTGTTAGTGCCGACAAATTATCGCCGCTCAACGTAAAGCGCTGAGAACTGCCGTCACTTAATAGCACCAGCAAGCTGCCACTCAAACTGCCCGCGTAATCTGCCACCCGAATGGCCGCCACCGCGTCTGTTTGATAACGTTTACTGGCTTTGCTTATACTGCCTTCAAAAAAGCCCCATACATCGGCCGATGAAATGGCATTCTTATCAACCGAATCAATTAAGGGCGCGTAAATAGGCACGCCATACATGGCCGCCGACGACGCCAGATTATTAAGCAGATCGGACGGTGCGTTTGCACCTGATAATTGACGCACACCGCTGTCTTCACTCACCGCCCACACTAATACAGACGGACGATCTTCTCCCCAGACAGGCAAATTGTGTTGCGACAGAAAGCGATCAATGGATTCGGCATAAAACACCACGGTCACTTGCTTTCCTGCGACCAATTGACCATCAACAGGCAACAATTGACTTAATGCGACAACCGAATGCTGAGCAACCCAAGTCGGCGCCTCTGACTGCGCCTGCTTTAACAAGTCGCCAGTGATCGCCGCCTTGTCCCCCGACACTCGAACCAACACTTGTTCAACCGCTTGCGCAAAGGCTTCATTAAGCATTTGCGCTTCCGAATCGGTCACCGGCAATTTTATTTCAGCCCGATAAAGGTGCTTAACCGGAACCGCATTGGCGAATGACACAAAAAAAACACTGAATAAAACTATTAATATACGAAAATTCATAACCCTTCCTTCGTTTATTTGCTTATTCTACTGTCTTAATACCAAAGAACCATAGCCCTAATGCGTCACTATGCTAAAATGCATTTTTTTCCTCGTACCATGATAAGGCATAGGCAATGACCAAGTCGGATAAAACATCGATTAGTTATAAAGACGCGGGCGTTGATATCAACGCAGGCAACCAACTTGTTGAGCGCATTAAAGGCGTCAGTAAAAAAACTCGTCGCCCTGAAGTAATGGGTGGATTGGGTGGGTTTGGCGCATTAACTCGTCTTCCAACCAAATACAAAAACCCCATTCTTGTTTCCGGCACAGATGGTGTAGGCACCAAGCTGCGCTTGGCTATGGACCTTAACAAACACGACACTATTGGTATTGACCTAGTGGCGATGTGTGTTAATGACCTTATCGTCGCTGGAGCAGAACCACTTCTTTTCTTAGATTACTACGCAACGGGTAAGCTAGACATAGACGTGGCAGCCAATGTGGTCACTGGCATTGGCGAAGGCTGTCTTCAGTCTGGTTGTGCCCTTGTGGGTGGCGAAACCGCTGAAATGCCTGGTATGTACCACGATGGCGACTACGACCTAGCGGGTTTTTGTGTCGGCGTTGTTGAAGAAGAAGGCATTATTGATGGCAGCAATGTAAAAGCTGGCGACACTTTAATTGCATTAGGTTCTTCTGGCCCTCATTCAAACGGTTACTCTTTGATCCGTAAGATTCTTGAAGTCAGCAAAGCCGATCTAAATCTAGACATCGACGGTGTAGCACTAAAAGACGCCCTAATGGAACCTACTCGCATTTATGTGAAATCCATTCTGAAATTAATGGAATCCGTTTCTGTTAATGCGCTGTCTCACATTACCGGTGGTGGTTTGCTTGAAAACATTCCACGCGTATTGCCAGAAAGCGCCGCCGCTCGCATTGATGCAAGCAGCTGGAAACGCCCTGCCGTGTTCGATTGGTTACAAGAACAAGGTAACGTTGAGCAAGAAGAAATGTACCGCGTCCTAAACTGTGGCGTTGGTATGGTGCTTGCTATTGACGCTGACAAAGCAGAACAAGCCTTAGCCATCTTAAAAGCAGAAGGCGAAAACGCTTGGATCATCGGTGACATTTGCGAGCGCAATGGCGGAAAAGAAGTACTGATTTCCGACCTTGAGGCCAATGCATGAGTTTTCCCATCGTTGTCTTAATCTCTGGCAGCGGTAGCAACTTGCAAGCTTTGATTGATCAAAGCTTGCAAGGCAAGCTCGACATTACGATCAGCGCTGTAGTGAGCAACAAAGCCGATGCTTTTGGCTTAGAAAGAGCCCGTAAAGCAGGCATACCGACTCATGTTTTGGATCATAAAAGCTTTGGCAGTCGAGAGGAATTTGACCAGTCACTGCAAGAAGTGATTGATCAATACCAGCCTAAACTCGTTGTTCTAGCTGGCTTCATGAGAATCTTAACCGATTCCTTTACCCGTCACTACGAAGGCCGAATGCTCAACATTCACCCTTCTTTGTTGCCGAAATATAAAGGGCTAGATACGCATCAACGCGCCATCGATGCGAATGATAAAGAACATGGAGTCTCTGTGCACTTTGTCAGTGCTGAGCTTGATGCCGGTTCGGTTATCGTGCAAGCTAGAACCCAAATAGAAGCGACAGACACCGCCGATTCATTAGCAGAAAAGATTCATAAGCTTGAGCATGTGATCTATCCGCTGGCGGTAAAGTGGTTTAGTGAAGGCAGATTAACTGTCAATAATGGTAAAGCGCTTCTTGATGGCCAACCGCTTCCCGAAAGTGGTGCCGATTACAAAGAAGTGCCTGAATAATGTAGGAATAAAACGTATGGGCATTCATAAGATTCTAATACCACTCATTATAAGCTTACTCGCCTTGCCCATACTTCCTGCCTACAGTGCCAGCGAAAAGTCAGACGTTTTTCTCACGCCCTATTCTGCGGTCTACAGCACCGTCTGGAAAAAAGGCATTACCGTTAAGGTAAAAGGCACACAAACACTCACCAAAGAAGCCAACGGCAACTGGCATTTTGCCTTTACCGCCGACAACCTGTTCGCGTCTCTAAACGAGCGCAGCACCTTCTCTGTCAACCAGTACCAAATTGTGCCCTCCCATTACCTGTATGAAAGCAGTGCATTTGGCAAAAAGCGCAAGGCAGAGCTTCTTTTTGATTGGTCAAAAATGCGGGTTCGCAACGACATCAAAAACAAACCCTGGAGCATGAAAATCGAGCCCAAAACGGTCGATAAGCTCAGCGTGCAATTGCAAATACGAGAAGATTTAAAGCAAGGGAAAACGAATTTAAGCTATTTAATTGCAGACGGCGGTTACACCAAGAACTGGCGCTTCAAACGTTTGCAGACCGAAACCATAGACACCACACTAGGACGTCTTAAGGCGATCAAGGTTACGCGCATTAAAGACGCCAATTCAAAGAAACAAACCTCATTTTGGTTTGCCCCTAGCCATGACTTTTTATTGGTGAAATTGACTCACAAAGAAAAAGGCGGCGAAACATACACACTGGACATAGAATCGCTCGAGACCCCCAGCGAATCATAATTGGCCGGGGGGAAGGTTCGCGTCCAACTGCGCCTGATAATTGACGTTCAGTAAATCGCTGTCACAGTGCCACGGCACACAGCGATAACCATGTTGTCGGTAAAACGCCAACACGCTATTTTTCTCGCCGCTAGCCAAAAAATCCGTCAAGGACAAGAACGCCGATTCAACCGGCATAATCGCGTGCAAAGGATGAATACCACTGTCACTTTCTAAGCAATGTATCTTTTCTGGCTGCGCCAAGCTCGCGGCATTTAGCGCAGCAAAAGCCGCGCTAGAAATACTCGGTGTATCACAAGGTGCCACTAATAAATGCGAACTACGGGCACGATGGAGCACACTCCACAACCCAGAAAGTGGCCCTCTATTGGCGTACGTCTCGGCGTCTTCTACCCATTCATAGCCGAGCGCCTGATAATCCGCAAACTGGCGATTTACGTTTAACACAACCGTCGAGGTTAACCCTGACATGGCCTGTGCTACGCGCAATATCATAGGTTTACCTTGATAACACTGTAAGCCCTTTTCCACACCCGCCATGCGCTGCGCCTGACCACCTGCCAGCACAGCACCAGATAAAGACCGCATGATTAGAGCGCCTCTTGCAATGACAAGGCACTTTTGTCTCGTTTTGACCAGATCGTATCAGCCAAGCTCAAGCAAGCTTCGTGGGATTCCACCTTGAACACCAAACCGGCCACCGACGCCAGCGTTTGCCTTACAGCTTGCTCACCAAACGGGTCCAGGCTCACACCTTGCCAATGCTCCGCTAAACGTGCCAAATCCAAATTGTCTTTGAGTCGTTTATGCTCGCGCTCAGCTTTCGGCCAGCTCGTCCAAGAAGACACACCTTGCTGGTGTTTGCCCAACACCACATCACGCTCTGGGTTCACTTCGGCTTCCCCATTGCCACCACGAAACACCAACACGGAAGGATCGCCTAACTGCCCAGTGGCCTCCAAATGCAAATCATCGTAGCCCTTATGAAACACCCCATGAACACTGTGTTCGCCGCCAAATGGGTTCATCATACGAACCACGGTATTCACTGGCGAACGCAAACCTAACACATATTTTAGGTCCATCATGTCACTGAGTTTGGCGTCGATGTTCGCCAGCGCAATATAGGCAAAATTACGCAGTTCTAACTGCTCATCCACCTCGGATCGAGTCTGACACAAAGGCCAATTAAAAGCCTTTAGCACCTGATCCACATAAATACGTTCTTCGCCACGAAAAGAATGACCGTGCATCACGGTTTTCACGCCATCATTCGCCAATGCCAACGCCGCCAATAAAAACCATGGCAATTCATTGCGCTTACCTGCATAACTCGGCCAATCCAGCTGTACTTTATGCTCAATGCCTCCGCGCTCGGCTAAAAAACGACGCGTTGCTCGAGTAAAGCCTACGGTTTCATCGACTGTTTCTTCACGTATGCGAATCAACATCCAAAAGGCGCCTATTTGTTCTGGTGCCACCGTCTCTGTAAGGATAAGCCACATCGCTTGTTCCGCTTCTTGTTCCGTTAAACTACGAGCCCCTTTTCTTCCACGACCTAGTATTTTAACAAATTGCGTAAACGCCTGACTCATGCAGATAGCTCCATTCTTTTCGGTATAAAGTGTTTCAATTCAGGGATGCAGGAACCACAATTGGTGCCGCATTTGAGAACTGTGCCCAGTGCTTCAACGGTCTCAGCCCCCGATGCTATGGCTTTCTCGATTTGTTTACTACCGATTTGATAACAAGAGCAGACAATATTCCCTTTATCTTCAACATTGGCTGGCAAACCAACCAATAGCGCGATGCGATCCAGCTCTGACAGCGCATCACTTGAGGCCAATTTAGACAGTAACCAATCCGCTGACACCACTTCAGGTTGATGACTCAGATACACAACCGTATCAAGACGGCCACCAGCCAAACAAGCCAAACGCAACTGCCCCGTCATGGGGTTTGTGTATTCCAGCCAATGATTCCCCTCAACACAAAGCGCTTCTTGCCATGGCGAAAAGGCTTCTTTCAACCTTGCTAGGTGAACGCCATTGGGCCAAACCACCTCATACCGAAAGCCTTGATCAGAAGGAATCACACACCAATACAATGCCTCAGGGAAGGATTGCGGCCGTGAAGACACCACCAATGCATACTGCAACAGTGGGATACGCTCCACTTGCACAACGCCATGCTTAGACTCAGGCTGGCCTGATAATGGGTCGACTGTTTGTGGAATCAGGTTGGAAACGACGGCCGCGTTAGCAAATTGCTGCGTCCAATGAATTGGCACAAATATCTGACCTTGAGCCGTGCTCTTGGTCACTTTGGCTTTTAATCTCACCTCACCGTGAGGCGAACTCAGGCGCGTTAATGCCCCGTCGATAATACCCAGTCGTTGTGCGTCTTCTGGGTGAATATCCACATAGGGTTGTGCCGTGTGTTTTGCTAACGATGGGGCATCACCGGTTCGCGTCATGGTGTGCCATTGGTCGCGGACTCGGCCAGTATTTAACACAAACGGCCATTGTTGGGTGACCTTGAGCGCAGGCAAGCTGGGGTTGATAGGGACAAATTGCGCGCGACCATCCTGAGTAAAAAAATGACCGTCGGCAAACATGCGTTTGGTCCCTTCTGGCTTGCCTTCCGGCACTGGCCACTGGGTCGGTGTGAAGCCATCGTACTGGGCTTGAGTGATATGGCGATAATGACCAATATCAAAATCCCGGGTGCCATTATTTTCAAAAGCAGACAGCCCAGCATGCTCCGCAAAAATCTCATGCACACCTTGATAGTCAAACGCCGAACCGTACCCCATGGCTTTGGCGACTTCACAAATCGCCCACCAGTCGTGTTTTGCGTCACCCGGCGCTGGCAACAATCCGCGCTGACGAGAGATCCTGCGCTCAGAATTGGTGACAGTACCGTCTTTTTCACTCCAACCTGTGGCTGGCAATAGCACATCCGCCATGGCCGTGGTGTCTGTGTGCGCCTTGCAATCGCTAACAATCACCAATTCGCACTTTTCCAATGCGCGCCTTACTTGCGCAGTATCCGGCAAACTCACCATAGGATTGGTGGACATAATCCACAGCACCTTTACTTTTCCAGCCTCAATCGCCTGAAACAAATCCACCGCTTTTAAACCATTTTGCGTGGCCATGTTCGGCGCCTGCCAAAAACGCTGCACCAGATCCAAGGCGCCCGGTGTGGCAAAATCCATATGGGCCGCTAACTGATTCGCCAAACCACCCACTTCACGCCCTCCCATGGCATTAGGCTGACCGGTAATGGAAAAAGGCCCAGTGCCTTCTTTTCCAAGTCGAGCGGTCGCCAAATGACAATTAATAATGGCGTTGCATTTATCCACCCCTGAGGAGGATTGGTTCACGCCTTGGGAGTAGAAGGTCACCGCCTTATCGTTGCTCGCCCACCACTGAGAAAGCGTCATCAAATCGCGCTCATCCACACCACAAAATGCGGCTGTGCTGGCCACATCTGGAGTGGACTCCATCGCCTGCTGCAAGGTGGCATCAAATTGGTTGGTATGCTGGGCGACAAAAACGTCATCCACCAGCCCCATGCGAGCCGACTCCTGCAATAAAAAAGAAAAAATCGCCGCGTCTGACCCTGGGCGAATCGCCAGATGCAAATCAGCAATATCGCAGGTCGCCGTGGCCCTTGGGTCTATCACTACGATTTTCATAGAGGGTCGCTGTTGTTTCGCGGCAACCATTCGCTGAAACAAAATGGGGTGTGTCCATGCGGCGTTCGAGCCCACCATAATCAGCAAATCACAGCGCTCTAGATCATCGTAATTGCAAGGCACCGTATCTGACCCAAACGCTCTTTTATACCCCACCACGGCAGACGCCATACAAAGCCTGGAATTGGTGTCCACATTGGCGGTACCAATGAAACCTTTCGCCAGTTTATTCGCCACATAATAATCTTCTGTGAGAATTTGCCCAGACAGATAAAACGCGAACGCATCGGGCCCATGATCTTTCACCACTTGCGAAATCTTGTCAGCAATGGTGTCAATCGCGCGCGCCCATGTTGCTACTTGACCGTCAATCTGTGGCGACAGCAAGCGATCGTCTGACTTGATGGTTTGCGCCAAGCTGCTGCCTTTCACACACAAACGCCCAAAATTAGCAGGATGATCAAGGTCACCAGACACCGGAGGAACAACCTCATTAGGGTTCGCAGGCAGGCTCAAGTTAACGCCGCACCCGACACCACAATAGGGGCACGTTGTTTTCACTGTTGTTGTCATGGCTTGCTCCTAAACGAAAAAAAGCCCAACCGCATTGATCTCAATGCGGTTGGGCTTCGTTGCCTTTTTATGATATTCGTCTGCTTTATATGACAGCCTTCATCGGCCCTCGGTGCAGTATGCTTAGATAAATGCAAAACACAGGCCAATATTTATGACTTTACGTAAAAATATAAATCGCATATAAATCAACAACTTAACAATTCATCAAACCAATATAAAAAACACCAATCAAAAAGGCATCTTTTGCTTACTCTAAGTGCACCATAAAGGTGCCACGCCTGCCCAATATTAATCAGGCTGTCGAATGTAGACCTTGCCATCAACCAACTTCGTCGGCCAAGCAGGCACTTTAACGTCTTCTTCTACACACTGACCATCCAATAAAGAATAATGCTGCTTGTACAAGGGGCTTGCCACCGACCACTGCCCCTGTAGGTGCGTCACTAAACCTCGCGATAACACATTGGCTTTGCCAATTGGGTCCCAATTGCCAATGGCAAACACCTGCTCTGGTGCGGCTGGCACATAAAACAAGGCCACCTGTTTGCCGTTTACCATTGCGGCGACACCCGCATCGACGACTAGATCACTTTGCTTACAAATTAAATTCCACTGCATTGCTGTTCTCCCTAGCCTACTTTTGCGATCAGTTGCTGCTTTTCTAAATCGGTTGCTGGGCGCACTTGGTTACGCTCTTCAACAAACACTACATTAGTGTCTTCGCCTTCGCTGTTCACAAATTGGCGGAATGTTTTCAGCGCCTCGTCATCTTCTAAGGTGGTTTTCCATTCGCACTGGAAGGTATCAACCACGGCCTGCATTTGCGCCTCCAGCTCTTCGCACATTCCAAGCTTGTCTTCGATCACCACGCTTTTAAGGTAATCCAAACCGCCCTCAAGTCCTTCCATCCACACGGAAGTACGTTGCAATCGATCGGCGGTTTTGGTGTAAAACATCAGAACTCGGTCAATGTATTTCACCAAGGTCGCATCGTCTAAATCCGTCGCGAACAAATCCCCATGGCGCGGCTTCATCCCGCCGTTTCCACAAACGTACAGATTCCATCCGCCCTCCGTCGCAATCACCCCGATGTCTTTACTCTGTGCCTCTGCGCATTCACGCGTACAGCCAGACACCGCAAACTTGATTTTATGAGGGGATCGAAGGCCTTTGTAGCGATTCTCAAGATCAATCGCCATGGTCATACTGTCGTTCACACCATAACGACACCAAGTACTGCCCACACAAGACTTTACGGTTCGTAAAGATTTCCCATAGGCTTGGCCCGTTTCAAAGCCTGCGTCAATAAGCTGTTTCCAGATTGCCGGTAACTGAGACAAGGTCGCACCAAACAAATCAATTCTCTGCCCGCCCGTCACCTTGGTATAGAGCTTATACTGCTGGGCAACTTCTCCCAGCACGATGAGTTTTTCCGGCGTGATTTCTCCGCCAGGAATACGCGGCACAATAGAATAGGTACCGTCTTTTTGCATATTGGCTAAGAATCGGTCATTGGTGTCTTGCAACGAAATATGTTCTTTTTTCAGCACATAATCGTTCCAAACACTGGCTAGAATTGACCCAACCGCTGGCTTACAGATATCACAACCGTGACCTTTACCATGCTTGGACAATAAGGCTTTAAAACTTTTGATTTCTTCGACCTTGATCAGGTTATACAGATCTTGGCGGGTATACGCGAAATGCTCACACAAATCCGTACTCACCTCTACGCCTAAAGAAAGCAACTCATTGTCCACCACTTTTTTCAGCAAAGCGGCACAGCCACCGCAGCCTGTCGCCGCTTTGGTCACGCCTTTCACATCTCCGACAGACAGCGCGCCCTTGCATACGGCATCGCTGATATCTTGTTTGGAAACATTATGACAACTGCAAATAGACGCCGTTGCAGGCAAAGCATCGACGCCTAAGCCCACCGGAGCATCGCCCATGGCTGGCAAAATCAATGATTGAGCTTGGTCAGGCAAATCGATGGCGTTTAAGAAATACTGCAATAAGGTATCGTAGTAACTGTTGTCACCCACTAACACGGCACCTAGCAGCTTTTTACCGTCTTCAGAGACCACCATTTTCCGGTAGCTTTGGCTCATTTCATCTTGGTAAACAAAGACCTTACAACCCTGAGACTGCCCATGTGCATCGCCAATGGAGCCAACATCGCACCCCAACAATTTCAATTTCGTACTCATGTCGGCGCCGGTGAAAGACAAGGATGCGTCCCCTAACAGGTGCCCCGCCGCCGTTTTCGCCATAGTGTAGCCAGGCGCCACCAAACCAAAGATACGATTATTCCAAAGCGCACACTCGCCAATCGCATACACGGAATCATCGCTGGTCTGACAATGGTTGTTGATGGCAATCCCGCCTCGCTCCCCCACCGTCAATCCAGACTGTTTCGCCAAAGCATCTTGTGGGCGTATCCCTGCAGAAAATAAAATAAGATCCGTTTCTAGATGGCTACCATCAGCAAAATTCATCCTGTGGTACGCGCCATCCCCATCAATGATTTCTTGCGTCACGGTATTGGCGTAGACGCTAACGCCCAACTTTTCGATCATGACTTTCAGCACTTCGCCGCCGCTTTCATCCAGCTGCACGGGCATTAATCGCGGGGCAAACTCCACCACACTGGTTTCAAGCCCTAACTGCTTAAGTGCATTGGCGGCCTCAAGACCTAGCAAACCACCACCGACCACAGTGCCTCGGGTGGCATGTTGAGCGCATGCTCTAATCGCATCAAGGTCTTCTAGGGTGCGATAAACAAACGTGTTATCACGCTGATGACCAGCAATAGGAGGCACAAAAGGATAAGACCCTGTTGCCAATACCAATTTGTCGTATGGCAGAAACTCTCCTGTTTCTAAGGTAAGCGTTTTCGCCTCTCTGTGGATCTCTGTGACTTGGCTGCTGGTAAAATAACGAATGCCATTTTCATCGTATAATGAGCCATCCGTCATGGCCAAATCGGCGGCGCCTTTACCTGAAAAATACTCGCTTAAATGAACACGGTCATAAGCCAAATGAGGTTCTTCGCCCAATACCGTTATCTGATACAGGTCCTGACCACCCTGAGCGATCAATTGCTCGATGAAATGGTGCCCGACCATACCATTACCAATAACGACTAAATGCGGCTTAAGTGCTCTGTTTGATGTCTTTGAAATCATCTTATTTTCCTCTCACCAGTATCCGTTTGCCCGTAGGCTGACAGCGTCTAGAAAGGCTTGTTTTAGGCAACTTTGGATTGGCAGTACGCTTCGCCAAAGACCAGTAAATCAAGCATGTCAGAGACATTGGTCTTATTTTGAATCAGCTGGAAATACCAGCTACCATCGGCGACGTTGCCATAAAGAATTGCGCCCACCAGTAAGCCATCGTTGACCACCAGTTTGCGATAATGATTGGATCCTACATCGTTAAACACGATGCAATTATCATCTTGATTAGGCTGAATCCTTCCAACGGAGAAAAGATTCACACCTGATACTTTTAGTTTTGTTGGTACGGGCTCGATCAAGAATCGAGCTTGATTGCCGGCCAGCACGGCAAGCAATACATTTATTTGCGTCCAAATCGGAGCCACTAACCCAAAGGTTTGATCGTCAAATTCGCAACACTCACCTAGGGCAAAAATGTCTTGGCAAGAGGTCTTCATCTGCGCATCCACAAGGATCGCTCGGTTAACTTGAAGCCCTGCCTTTTTGCCTAATGCCACTTCTGGTGTAATGCCTGCGGCCATAACCACCATCTTGGTTGCTATCTGCTCCCCATCCGGCAATTTGACGTGCGAAACAAGACCCTTTTCGTTTTGTAACAAGGTTTGTGGGCTTGTCCCTAAACGAAAATGAACGCCCATTGTTTCTAATTTTCTCTGCAACAAGCGTGCCGATTCTGTGTCGAGCTGTCTGTTTAATAACCACTTAGAACGATGAAACACAGTGACTTGATGACCTCGCTTGGCCAAACCAACGGCGGCTTCCAGCCCCAGCAAACCACCACCAATCACACTAACAGGCTGAGAGCCTTTTATGGCGGACATCAAGTTCACGTCTTGCCATTGTCGAAACCCTATCACGTTGCTTGCCTGTGCACCGTCAATCGGCAGCATGGTGGCGCGAGAGCCTGTGGCAATGATTAACTTATCGTAAGACATCACCATGCCACTCAGTAAAGTGAGGCTTTTTTTCTCAACTGAAATGCCCTGAACAGGGTCACCTGATATAAGAGTGGCACCAGATGAGACCATTTCTTCAAGGTTCACCAAAGCCATGTCGGCCGATGAAATCTCCTCCGCCAACAAAGAAGACAACATAATGCGGTTGTAACCAAGCTGCGGCTCTTCGCCTATCAAGGTAATGTGAAAGCGCTCGCTCTGCTGACGACATAATTCATAAGCGAGTTTACTGCCAGCCATCCCTCCACCGACAATCACTAGGCGCTCTTTAACAGGCGTTTTGACGACTTTATGCACTGCCCACCTCCTGCTGATTCGCCCTTGAAATATCTGTCTCTGGCACGCTTAACATTGGCTTATTCATGCGCTCGCAGCTTGCTGACACGTCTTTTTACTGGCCTTAGAGACGGAAACAATAGGCTCAACTTTGCGCTGTTTTTCATATAAGAAGGTTAGAACCTGCGCTCTGTAATCGACATATTTAGGGTCATTAGCCAAGGCCAAACGGTCCCTAGGGCGCTCCAAATCCACTTTCAATATTTCGCCCACCGTGGCCGCAGGGCCATTCGTCATCATGATGATGCGATCCGACAGTAATACGGCTTCATCCACATCGTGGGTAATCATGATCACCGTGTTGTTTAGGTCTTTTTGAATGTCCATCAAAGAGTCTTGTAAATGGGCTCGAGTGAGCGCATCCAAAGCACCAAATGGCTCGTCCATTAGTAGCACACTGGGCTCCATCGCCAGCGCTCTGGCAATGCCTACTCGCTGCTTCATACCACCAGAAATTTCATTCGGTCGCTTGTCCGCTGCGTGCGTCATGTGCACCAACTCTAAATTGTGCAAAATCCATTCGTGCATTTCTTTTTTGGATTTTTTGCCTTTAAACACCCTCTTCACCGCCAGCTCTACATTTTCATAAGCGGTCAGCCAAGGCAGCAAAGAATGATTCTGAAACACCACCGCTCTTTCAGGTCCTGGCCCGCGTACTTCCTTGCCATCCAGTAACACTCCGCCCCCTGTCGCATCATAAAGTCCGGCAACAATGTTCAATACAGTGGATTTACCACAACCAGAGTGACCAATGAGAGACACAAACTCCCCTTTGGCTATTTTAAGGCTGACGCCATCCAACGCTTTAAAAGGACCATGCGCGGTAGGAAACTCAATCGACACTTTACTGATATCAAGATGGGTAGACATACTCTTCTCCTAATTAGCGTAATACTTGGCTTTTATCCCAAGACACAAAGCGTTGAACCGTTAACATCGCTCGGTCTAACAAAAAGCCGATAAAGCCAATCATCAACACCGCCACCATAATGCGCCCTAAAGAATTCGAGCTACCATTTTGAAACTCATCCCAGACAAACTTACCCAAGCCTGGGTTTTGCGCCAGCATCTCTGCAGCAATCAATACCATCCACGCAATACCAAGAGACAAACGCAGACCGGTAAACATCAAGGGGATCGCTGAAGGAATGACGATCTTGATCACATGAGTCAGCCAACCCAGCTGCAACACTTTCGACACATTCAAAAGGTCTTTATCAACCGCCGCCACACCCACCGCGGTATTGACCAAGGTCGGCCACATACAACAGAGCGTGACAGTAAACATCGACGTTAAAAAAGATTTAGAAAACATGGGGTCATTCGTGACATAGGTTGCGCTCACGACCATGGTGACCAATGGCAGCCACGCCAACGGCGAGACCGGTTTAAAAATCTGAATGATCGGATTCAAAGCGCTGTAGATCGAACTGTTTAAGCCAATTAAAATCCCCACCGGCACGGCGATTAATGACGCCAATCCGAAGCCCGCTAAGACGGTATAAAGACTGGTGAATATTTGCTCGAAAAAAGTCGGCTTGCCAGTGTAGCCGCGAATTGTCCCAACATAACTTGGGTCTTTCGCTTGTCGCTTCGCAATGCGCACTTCTTGACGCTCATAAAACTTGGCTTCTTTTACCTTCTCCCGCTGATGATCCGCTACCAAGCTATTCCATTGCTGGTACACCACCACAGGGCCTGGAAACACGCCGAGTGAGGTGTGCACTTTACTCGCACCAACTTGCCATAAAAGCAGGAAAACAAGGATGCCAAAAACAGGAAAGAAAACCGATTTTAAAGAGAAGCCTGACAGCCACTCTTTAAACATTGCCGTTGATACAATTGATGTTTTCATAATAATCTCACTATTGCGATGTGGCTTAGATTAAACAGGCTGCAAGCCAAGCTCGCAGCCAGAGGGCCAAAACTAAATCTGGTCATCGCCTTTTAAACCTATGGTGAAACTGTCTAGATACGCATTCGGATGCTTGCCGTCATAAAGCACATGGTCAATAAACTCATTTTGAGGCGGTTTAAAGCCATCTTCTGTTGCAAAGTCAGGGAAATCTGCGGCCGTCATGACACCATCTTCAATTAAAGACTCTGCGGCTTGTTGATAAATGTCTGGGCGGTACACCTCTTTCGCGGTTTCCATATACCAGTCATCCGATTTTGCCTCTGGAATTTGCCCCCAACGGCGCATTTGTGTGAGATACCAGATCGCATCGCTGTAATAAGGGTAGGTAGCGTGATGACGGAAGAAAACATTGAAGTCAGGGATCTCGCGCTTGTCCCCTTTTTCATATTCAAAGGTCCCCGTCATACTGTTGGCAATGACTTTTTCATCGGCCCCCACGTATTCACTACGAGCCAGTATTTTCACTGCTTCAGGGCGATTGGCGTTGTTGTTTTCATCCAGCCATTGGGCGGCTCGGATCAAGGCTTTCACCACATGGATGTGTGTATTTGGATACTTATCCGCCCACGCTTGGCTCACGCCAAACACTTTTTCTGGGTTGTTTTTCCAAATTTCATAATCTGTGATAACCGGCACACCAATGCCTTTAAACACAGCCTGCTGATTCCAAGGTTCGCCCACGCAATAACCTGAAATCGTACCGGCTTCCATGGTGGCGGGCATTTGTGGAGGTGGCGTTACCGACAAGAACGCATCGGCGTTAATTTGACCACTGACATCGCCCTTTTTAGGAGAGTAATACCCTGGGTTAATGCCCCCTGCCGCCAACCAATAACGAAGCTCATAATTGTGCGTAGAGACAGGAAAAACCATTCCCATGTTGAAGCGTTTGCCTTGTGCCTTAAAGTTCTCAATCACGGGCTTCAAAGCACTCGCGCTGATCGGATGAACCGGTTTGCCATCTGCGCCGACCGGAATATGCTGTTTCATTTGTTGCCAAACATCATTGGAGACCGTAATGCCGTTGCCATTTAGATCCATACTAAATGCCGTTACTATGTGCGCTTTGGTGCCGTAACCAATGGTCGCACCCAGCGGTTGCCCGGCAAGCATGTGCGCCCCGTCAAGCTGCCCATCAATCACTCGATCCAGCAATACTTTCCAGTTCGCTTGCGCTTCCAAAGTCACATACAAACCTTCGTCTTCGAAATACCCCTTCTCGTAAGCGATGGCAAGAGGCGCCATGTCCGTTAATTTAATAAAGCCAAATGTCAGCTCTTCTTTTTCTGGATAACCTAGCTCGGCGTGCGCAACACCGGCAAACACCGCCGACCCGACAAGTAAGGACACAGTGATTTTTTTGCTCGCCACTGCGAATTTCGCTAAAGGTAACAAGGCTCTCTTCGGTCTCAAATTCATGATCAACACTCCGCTTAGGCGTAAAAACAAAAAAAGGCGCATGCGAATCACAATCAATGTGTTCGCAGGCGCCTTTGCCATTCTTCGATCATTCAACTCTGAACAATCTAAAATTAGGGTGATAATTAGCGCTCGTTGCTAACCTCACCAAACTGTCATCGGAAGCGTTTTTCTATCCGACTGTCTATATAACTCTCTTAATCCTAATAAAGCACGGAGCATGCCAAAAAAAATAAACCATTGATTATTAATAATTTTATTCATATTCAGCAAACAAGTGTGTCATCTAGTATCAATAAAGCAGATCATTTTTGGGCATATTTTTTCAACCCTGCACCATGACTAATCAAAAACGAAGACCATGTAACACCCCATCAGGGTGCAACTGAACGCGATTCGCTGTGACCGCCGTTAAAAACGCTTTTTCTTGCTCTTCACTGATTTTCCTACCAGCCTCTTCAGGTCGAGCTAGACCAAGCGCTTGATAGTAGAGATCTTGACGATACACCTGCTCCACAATTTGATTCAAAGGCGGAAGTTGTGCCAGTTGTTGCCATCGAGACATCTGCGCCATTATCCATAATGCATAATTAGGCAGCGGCCGATTGATATCGACCCCAGAAAAGCGCTGATAAGCTTCCATTGGCCAATCAAATTGCCCTTTTGGCTTCAAGGTATTAAAGCCATACATCAGCTGCTCAGCAGAACAATTTAAATAATCTGGATGACTCAATATGGTCAATAATTCAGCCTGATTCTGTTTATCATCGACCCACTGACAGGCACGATTAAGGGCGCGTATCATGGCTAAATACACCTCTGGATGTTGCGCCGCCCAGAGCGAATTCACCCCAAATACTTTTTCTGGCGTACTACCCCATAAGTCGTACCCAGTCACCAATATATGACCCACACCCTGCTCGACTGCCAAACTGTTCCAAGGCTCACCAACACAATAACCATCTATCTCACTTTTTTTCAGATAATCGACCATCTGTGCAGGTGAAACAACGATAATCTGGAGGTCTTTATCTGGGTCGATCCCAGCCTGAGCCAACCAGTCACGAAGTTGGTAGTTGTGGGAAGAATAAGGGTAAACAATGGCAAAACGAAGCGCTGGATCGGTTGGCTCTTTTTTATCTAATAAGCGCTTTAAGGCCGCGCCTGAGCGGATATCTTCAGGACCATTGCTGTTGCTAAGCAGTTTTTGATACAAGGCATTGCTGACGGTAATCGCATTGCCGTTGTGACTTACTGTAAAACTGGTTTCCATCGCCGTTTTAACGGTCCCAATGCCCAAACTTGCCGCTATCGGTAATGACGCCAGCATATGCGCCCCATCCAATACATTAAACGCAACCTTATCTCTAATGCTCGCCCATGAGGCTTCTTTGGACAGGGTTACTTGAACCCCTTCAGCTGAAAAAAAGCCTTTTTCATGAGCAACAACAAAAGGCGCACAATCAATTAAAGGAATAAAGCCGACTCGGACCGGCTCGCTGTGCGTTATCACTTTGCTAGAACCAAACACGCTCATTTTGCTTCCCCCAATAATTCCATGACAGAGATGACGTTTCTTGCCACATCGATCATGCGCTGACTTCGATCCATGGCTAACTTTCTTAGGGCTTGGTAAGCCGCAGGTTCATCACAAGCTTGATGCTTCATAATTAGACCTTTTGCCTTCTCTATGACTTTTCTATCCTCAAGCTGACTTTTCACCGAGTCCAGCTCCAAGCGGAGCGCCTGAAATTCCCGAAAACGCGCAATGGCCACTTGCAACAAGGCTTTGACACTGCCACTTTGCACACCATCTACCACATAAGCGCTCACCCCTGCTCGGATCGCGGCTTCAACGTATTTGGAGTCATCTTCTTCAGCGAACATCACAATCGGTCTGGGGTTGTCTTTGGTTAAGCGAGACATATTCTCCAACATATCTCTGTCTGGCGACTCAATATCAATAATCACCATATCTGGCTGACTTTCCGTTACGGCTTGGGTCAAATTTCGCGCGTTCTCAAGACGCCGAATCACTCGATAACCGCTGTCTAACATAGCTTGTTCTACGATGGCCGCTCGGGCTGGCTCATTATCAACAAGCATGACAGTCAATTCTTTGGCTGGGGGGGTCATGTGCAGTCTCTCGAAAACAGCTATAAACACCTTAATGAAGCAATAAGTGCGCCATAATGAGACAGGAAAAGGCTAAATCAAATCGTCAGTGTGCAGAAGCCTACTGGCAACAAAGCTGGAGAAGGGTGTTTTTTTGTATGGAATTAAATACGTTAGCCGCGGACGGTGCAGCTAACATAATACAATGGTTCAACAGGGAATATCTTAGTGCGTAAAAGACGAGCCTTGCACCAAAAGAGCCAACGAAAGGCGATCTTTGGTCTGAGTTTTTTTAAATATGGCGGTAAGGTGAGATTTTACCGTTCTTTCTGTGATGTCCATTTCATAAGCTATTTGCCTATTTGAGAGCCCGTGGGCAATAAAACGCACCACATCTTGCTCTCGTTCGGACAGCGTCATGAGCAACTCAGTATCTTCAACTTGTTGCGCTTGAGGTAGCGATTGGGCGATTAAATTTTGAATAAACTGCTTACCACCCCATATTTCACCAGCATCAATCACTGACAAGGCTAGGGCGAGCTGCTCTTTTGCAATATAAGGTGAGCATTGCCCACTAACCCCAAGAGAAAGCAATCTTAATGCCGCATTCTGACTCGGCTGATTAGGAAAGACGACTATTTTGATCGACGGATAAGCACGGCGTAATAACGCCACATCTTCTACTTTTTTGGAAAAATTCTCATCTTCTAAAAACACAAAAAGGTATTGGAAATCGCCCTCTTCTTTTCCATCAAGATGAGATTGAACCTCTTGCATATCGAGAACGCGAGTCAGCACAGTCTCTTTTTTTACTACTTTTTCCCAATGATTCCATACAGTGTCATCCGTATTCCAGCACAAAATATTCAAAGCGTCCCTCACCTACTTCTGTTGTTGCTATTCATTCTACTTTCGATGTAAAAAGCAGACTGTGAAAATTTGTTACTCTTTCTTCTAACACAGTACTCTTTTGTATCATCTCTCATGCAAGGCATTTTGCTTGGCTTTGATAATCGGTTTTAACAAATAATCCAACAAGGTTTTCTTCCCTGTGATGACATCGACTGTCGCCTGCATACCAGGAATAATAGGCAGATTTTGCTGGTCACTGCCCAAGTAATTACGGTCTGTTCTCACTCGCACTAGATAAAAACTTTCCCCCTCTTCATCTACTATGGTATCGGCACTGATATTTTCAACCGTCGCCTGTAATCCACCATACACAGAGAAGTCATACGCGGTCAGTTTCACCACCGCATGCAATCCAGGTTTAATAAAGCCAATATCCTTAGGCCTTACTTTTGCTTCTATTAATAAAGAGTCTTCGATCGGAACAATTTCCAGCAGATTCATACCAGGCGTGATAACACCCCCAACGGTGTTAATCTGCAACTGCTTCACGATGCCTTTAACAGGCGACCTTACTTGAGTCCGAGATACCTTATCTTGCAAGGAGACATTGGCTTCACGAAGCTGATCCAGCTTGCTGCGCACTTTGGTCAAATCCTCTTGCGCATCAGCGCGGAACTTTGTCGTGCTCTCGTTCAACTTGTTTTCCGCTTCTTTTAAAGCGGATCTCGCTCTGGGTAGCGCCAACTTAGTCGCATCCAAATCCCCTTTAAGTTGGTTCACCTGCCTTTCTAGTTGCAGCAACTCAACACGCGACACCGCCCCTTGCTCAAAAGCCGGACGCGTTAAATTCAACTCTTCTGTTGATAATTCAAAGCTACGCTGTAGGTTACTTAATTTGGCTTTCTGCTCAACTATTTCTTGTTGTTTTTGCGCCACCTGTTGATCGAAGACAAGTTGATTACTGCGCAGTGATGCCGCCCGGTTTTTATACAGCTCCATCTCTCGACTAACCACATCCGGGTGCAGGGCTCTCATTTCAGAATCAAAATTGGGTTCTTTGCCTAATGCTTCCGCTTGTAAGCGAGTGGCGCGGGCTCGTAAATTGACCGACTCCGCTTCTTGCTCTCTAAGAGACGAAACCGCTTCGGTGTTTTCTATCGTCATCAGGATTTGACCGCGTTCAACCGTCTGGCCTACACGAGTATTGATTTCTTTGAGGATACCCCCTTCCAAGTTCTGAATCTGTTGAACTTGGCTAGAAGGAATAACCTTGCCTTCCCCGACGGTTATTTCATCAAAATCCGTGTTGTCGGCCCAGATAACGGCGGCCACCACAAAGATAAAAATAACCCATAGAATGATGCGGCCACCACGCGGGGTTTTTAACATCAGTGCTGAGTTTTTATCGTTCAAAAAACCCAAATCACTTTGTGAGATCTTATTCGATTTTTTTGTCATGCTAACTAACCTTAAGCTTGCCTTGTCGAAGCGCCTCATGAACCTGCGCTTTTGGACCATCTGCAATTAATCGACCGTTATCCATCACAATAATTCGATCAACCATGTCCAACATTGACGCTTTATGAGTGATCAGTATCAAGGTTTTGTCTTTAACAACATTCATCAAACGACGCTTCATTCTTGTCTCAGTGGTGTTGTCCATAGAAGCCGTCGGCTCATCTAAAATCAAAATCGGCGGATCGAATAACAAGGCACGTGCGATGGCAATACTCTGACGCTGACCACCGGATAATTGCATGCCACGCTCACCAACAATACTGTCTAAACCACTGGGTTTGCGGTTCGCAAACTCAGACACGCCTGACAGCTCAGCGGCGCGCAAAATGGCTTCGTCTTCCATGTAAGGAACACCCATGACAATGTTGTCGCGTATGGAACCATAAAACAGGGTCACATCTTGCGATACGGAGCCAACATTACGACGTAAGTCTGTTGGATTAACCTGGCGAACATCCACACCATCGACACGAACCGCGCCATCCATTGGCGTATAAAGCCCAGTCATTAACTTACCAAGCGTTGATTTACCAGAACCGATCCGGCCAATAATCCCCACCTTTTCACCCGGCTTGATGTTGATGTTAATCGCACTGATTGCCGCTTGTTCTTGCTCAGGGTAAGCAAAACTGACGGCATCAAACTGAAACCCCCCTTCAAATTTTGGACGGTGAACAAACTTCACATCATCTGGATTCTCGACTGGAGAACTCATGATTTCGTTTAACGCAGTAAAGGCGGACTTAGCTTGATTATAACGAGTGGCTAATCCGGCCACTTGCGCCATAGGCCCAAGAGCACGACCGGTTAACATAACAGACGCCACCAGCGCCCCCATGCTCATATTGCCCTCAGAAATCTGATACACACCGACGATGACGATTACAACCGTCGTCAGTTGCTGTGCCATCGCGGCAAAAGACGAACAAGATTGCGCCAATTGACGGGTTTTTACCCCCCAATCCGCAATGTTCCCAACGGCATTTTCCCATTTCTGCTGCAACACACCTTCTGCGTTGTTCAATTTAACGCTCTCGGCGTTATACAAACTTTCAATCAGTACCGCATTCTTTTGCGAAGCCGTTTTTTGGCTTTCTTCAATTGAACGACGCAGCGGTATTTGGATTATCACGCTGTACATAAGAATCAAGAAGATGGTGATAATAGGTATGTAGCCAACCGGGCCACCAATCAACCAAATCACGCCCACAATTAGAAACATAAAAGGAATGTCTACTAATGTAGTAATGGAAGCCGAGGTAATAAAATCTCGTATACTTTCAAATTCTTGCAGATTTTTAGCAAACGCCCCAACCGATTGAGGACGAGACGCCATGGTAATATTGTTTACTTTAGAAAAAATCGAAGCTGATATCAGAATGTCCGATTTTTTCCCTGCAATATCAATAAAGTACGCCCGTAATGTGCGTAATAAAAAGTCGAACATATAGACAACTGTCGCGCCAATCGCCAATACCCACAAGGTATCAAACGCGTTATTGGGCACCACTCGGTCATAGACATTCATCACAAAGAGCGGGCTGGCGACCGCAAAAATATTAATCAGTAAGGAGGCAATAAACACATCTCGGTAGATCCGCCAAGACTGTGTAATGGTTCCCCAAAACCAATGTTTCTTACTGGCTTTTTCACTCTCTTTTTCTGAGCGTTTATCAAACTGATAAACCGGTTTAACAAAGAAACAATAACCACTGTAGGATGCCATCAGCTCAGATAATGGCAATGTAAACTCACCCTCACCAGCTTCAGGACGCATGATGGTCGCGGTTTTATCCTGTTGATTGACACCCAACAGAACACACGCATGCTGGTCTTTTAACAATAAAACAGCAGGCAACACCATACTTGGTATTTTAAGTAAAGGACGTTTAATAAATCGCGAGCTGATACCAATGCGTTTCGCAGCGCGCTTGAACAGCGCAGGCGTCATATCGTTATCTGTAATCGGCAGCCCTGCCGCAATTGAGTCGGCGGAATAAGGGTTATGGAAATATTTACTGAGCAATACGAGACAATCAAGAAGCGGATTTGGATACTCTAAGTCGCTTCCTTCTACTTGCCATTGAGGGGCTGAGGCAGGCTCATCTGTTGTCGCTTGGTGCGGCGCATCATCAGGTAGCTCTTGCTTTGCGGCAGAGCCAGTGTCTTCTTGGTTTGAGAGAGCATCAGAGCTCTGTTCTTCTTTCACATTGACGTCAGCTGGCGCTTCGTCAGAAGCAGAAGTATCACCTTGCCCTGTTCGAATGGAGTCAGACATACTTCCTTTTACTCCTTAAACATAAAAAAAACATAAACTTAGAAATCGACTTCAGATAGTTATAGTCTAGAATAGAGCTTATTAAGTAAGATAGAAAGTCAGATTCTTGAACTATACAAAATAATACAATGGGGAAACGCTGTGCTCTATGCAAAAATAAATAAGGATGGCGACATTATAGATGTAGCCACAACACAATCAAATGACTACAAGCTGCTTGTTGCGCCAGATGACCCAGTTGTTGCCGCGTTATTAGAGTCTAAATTCAAAAGCACTGAAGAAAGCACCCAAGAACTGCTGAGTGGCTCTGACGGCGACATGATGCGAATCATTGAAGACTTGATCGATCTATTGAGTGAAAAGCGCATTATTCAATTTACAGAATTGCCGATGGCTGCTCAGAAGAAATTATTGAGTCGAAAATGGGTGCGTGGCGTTCACAACGGCGGCGAAGACAGCCTGATCGACGATGAGTTTGCCAATAACGACAATGACTCCTTGATTTAATCCAGGTGAGCAGCCCGATATAAATCAACAAGTCATTGTTTATTCAGAGCCCTTGAGTGGGCTTAGCCTTATTAGCTTTACATATCTTGGGCTCGGTCAACAACAAAGCCTTGTCCTGCCGCAATATCAAACTTCGCCAATCGACTTAATTGTTGCTCGCTTTCAATTCCTGTCGCAACCACTTGAATATTCAGGCTACTAAACATCTTACATAAGATATGCATGAAAAAGGATTCAGATTCTTTGCCCGTGGCCATCTTGGTATACGATGGGTCTACTTTCACATAATCTGGCATGAGCTGCTGTAAATAATGGAAGGTAGTGAATTGCTTACCCACATTGTCCACACCAAAACGCACATCATGTTTTCTCAGCAGTTGAGACAAGACGAACACCTGCTCTTCAGCCGCAAGTACGTTTTGCTCGGTGACTTCAAAGACAAGCTGATGACGAAGCGCGCTGTCTAACCCTTGCAAGGTATGATCCAGCCAAGTCATGAATTCAGGTTTTGAATAAGAGGATGCCGCCAGGTTAATCGCTAAGGCTGGCAAGTCCGTACTTTTGCGACGACGAATAAACTCAATGACACGTAAGATAACCACTTTATCCAGTTGATCACCAAGGTCAAACTGTTCAGCCAAACCGATAAAGTAGCCTGCATGGTATTGTTTTCCCTCGTGTTCCAGACTGGCAAACACTTCCTCATGCATCACCTTTTTATCTTCTTCAAAAAACACCACCTTCTGCTTTCTTAACAGGAAGGCTTTATTGGCAATCGCTCGCTCTAATATTTCTTTCCAAGCCTGTCGACCAATGGCCGTTTCTTGCCCTGTAATGGCATCAAAAACACGACTGGTATTCGTGCCATTGGCTTTCGACTCCCGCAGCGCCGCGTCGGCTTGCGCCATAGCATTAGAACGACTCACCTTACCGCTTAATGAGACCGCGCCAATATTCGCAACCGCATCGCCATAGGAAATCTGGTTTGGAATCAGCGTCATCAAGCCGTCCAAGATATCATCGACGACGCGCTGCAATCTGGCTTGATCAATATTGGGAATCAAAATAATGAAATCAGCACCAGACAAGCGTGCAATAGATGCTGAAGAGGCCACGCTTTGCACCTTCTCTGCCATGATCTGCGCAGACGCACGAATAAACATATCGGCCGCTTCATACCCGCGCTCATTATTGAGCTTGCCCAGATCAGAGAGATTCACCAGCAACAAGCCATCCATAGTACGATCATTGCTGGCAAAATAAGATTTGGCTTGGCTTTCAAAAAAGTGACGGTTGCCTAATCCACTAACCGGGTCTTTAAAGGCCTTAGCTTGCAACCACTGCACTGTTTCGGCTTCGGCGTCGAAGTCTTTTTCTAGTTTTTCAGTCAATCGATTCATCGACTGTACGACGGATTTTAGCTCCCGGGTTTTAGGCAACTTATCCATCTTAATAAATTGACGTTGCTGAATCGCTTCCGCTTGTTTTTCCACTTCGGCTAAAGGCTTAAACAAATACCGCAGCGCAATACTGCCAAACAAGATGGTCATCACACCGATAATCACAAACGACAGCAATAAGTCCCTGCTGGCTTCCCATAGTTGGTAATAGCCGTAACCCGCGCTACCGGTAATGTACACCTGACCTAGTTCATTCCAACCATTAGAAATCACCGCATTGGCCTGTGGTACATCAAAACTGATTAACTTAATAAACCACTGTGGTACGCCGTTAATTTTGGTCTCGTTTGCACGCACAATGTCTTTGTCTGTGGCGTACACATGAATACGTACTTCAGAAAAATAGCCACTGTCAAACACCGCATTAATGGCACTGTCCACCGACGCGTAATCTTCCTTCGCCATAAAGTCTGACACAGTCATACTGAGCGAGGTTGCCGAATCTTGTGTTGTCGACTCAAGCTGATTAATCAAATAGCCTTTTGTTGTATTGAAGTTAATCCCCATCACAACCACTAGTATTACTGAAAAAATGACAACAATCGTCATCATTAACTGGCGAAATAGCGTCACTCTGATTCTCCTAGTTATTGTACGTAGCGAGTCGGTTGTTTAAATCGGTCCAGAGACTCAAGCGCGATGAACCTCCCACCAGTTGCCCGCGTCCTTTTTCTTTTGAAAGCCACAGATTTTTCGCGTTAAAAGAGTAAATAGGCAATAAATCCGGGCGCTGGGAGGCTGGTTTTAACGTTTTATCTAAATTATCCAAAAGAACAGGGATCGAGGTTGGCTTATGATAATACGCCAACACCATATGATGCTGATTGAGAGTCAGCGACTTAACGTACACCAAACGCAGTTGCTCATCTGGCACACCTAGCTCGCGCAACGCAAAGTATTTCGCAATGGTAAAATCTTCGCAGTCCCCTCCTCTTGTCGCGAGAAACTCAATCGGGGTGGCCCAATAATCTTCTTTGCCCCAATGTTTAATATCACTGACAAAGTCCATCATATTAAAAAAATTATTCACCTTCGCTAGTTTCTCGACAATCGGCAGGTCTTTGGATTCATCAATCATCGCTCGCCAAGCAAAGATCCGTTGCTCTGCACTCCTGCCATATTGTTTACCCACTTTTTGAGCGATGGCAAAATATTTATCAGAAATATCAGCATACAACCAAAATTGAGGAATAACACACAGAATCAATGACAAGCATACGACCCGTTTATTAGGCCGTATACTTTTCAGGAAGGAAAACAAAGAAACAAGCAAGCGCAGCACCTAAAGCCTTATTTAGACGCTTTAGCGGCGAATGCAGCAAGCTGTTCTGCGGTGGCGGCAGGCTGATACTTGTCTTTCCACTGCGCATAAGGCTCACCATAGACATATTCTCGGGCGTCTTCATAAGCCACTTCAACGCCTCTCTCTTCGGCTTCTGCGACATACCATTTACTCAAGCAATTACGACAAAAGTCCGCCAAATTCATCAGATCAATATTTTGCACCGACTTGTTATCGTCCAAATGTTTCAAGAGACGACGAAAAACCGCGGCTTCAATTTCAGTTTGCTTATCCATGAAAGTACCTTAATGTTTAATTTCAATAGTGGGGACCGGTTGCTTATGCTCGCTCGGTTGACGACGCCATTGCCACTTTATGGATGCGACCATGAAATCTCGAATTGGTTGCATTTCTTCTGCGGCGATTTTCTCAACGGCATAACAGCAGGCCTCTAATGTAGACAGAGCACAGGCATTTGGAGATTTACGAATTTCGTAATTAGGCGCTGGCGGAGACGCAAAATGCACACTCGGTATAGAATGAAGAAATGGCTGACTCAAATAGAATCGTTTTGCCTTTCGCCATGTTGCATCAATCAGAATAATACCCTCAATGGTCGCCGCTACGTCGCTTGTTAAGGCTTCAATCGGTTGCGCCTGTTCAGCGGGATACAGCACTCGCCATTTCGTCAGATCTAACGCCTGTAAACGCTCTGGTAACCTAACATCATCCATCCCTATGCATTCTACTTGCGGCAACACCAAGGTGAGCAAAGCCACCGTATTCTTAGCATGCTTTGCTTCTTTCGGGTCCTGCAGCACAATAATACGCACCCCGACTTGTCGAGGCGCTGGCAATAAGTGGCAGACACATTGCGCGGTTAAAAAATGGCAGCGAGTACAGGTTTGTCGTTTACTGCTGCCCATCAGTTACCACTCATCCCTTAAGACAACTTTTCTAGGTACGCTCGCACCACATTATCCCAACCTAGGTCTAACGCTTCCGCGGTTAACGCATGACCGATCGACACCTCTGTAATGCGCCCAGGCTTACACAAGCGTTCAATGTTCATCAGATCTAAATCGTGACCGGCATTGACACCAAGCCCTACCTCTAAAGCGGCTTGCGCTGTGTCTTGATAGCGCTGTGCAATCGCTTCAAAGTGTTCGTCGCCATAATGATTCGCGTATTCTTCGGTGTAAAGCTCAACGCGGTCCGCACCCACTTCCTTGGCCAATGCCATGTTGTCGGCGTCAGGGTCCATAAACAACACCACTCGGATGCCTTTCTCTTTTAGTTTCGCAATCACTGGGCGCAATGCATCTTGGTCGCGGGCAATGTTCCAGCCATGATCTGATGTCAGCTGGTTAGGATCATCAGGCACGAGCGTGCATTGGTGAGGTTCCACTTCAAGCACCACACTTAAAAACTGCTCGTCCGGAAAACCTTCAATATTAAGCTCAGCACCAGGGTAGCTTTTTAACAGTTCTTTTAAATCGTAGGCGTCTTGGTACGTCGCATGGCGCTGATCGGGTCTTGGATGAATGGTGATCCCAAACGCCCCTAAATCCAAGGTGCGTTTTGCCATCTCGACCATGTTAGGGTAATTTCTGCCACGAGAATTTCGAAGTAAGCCTATTTTATTCAGGTTAACGCTTAAGTGTGTCATTTCACTTCTCTCGATCTGTCTAAATGTATTTCATCGCATTATAAGACAAAGCCTTAGCAGACATCACTAAAATACCACATCAATTCCTCTTATCGACCCCGCTCAGCTTCCTATCCTTGTGGTAAACTTCCCGCCAATAGATAGGAGTAGCCATGCAGTACGAACCATTCCAAACGATTTATGATCGCGCCGCGTTACGACACGGTGGCCAACAAAACCTTGAACAGCAACTGACCAAACCTGCCAGCGTGGCACAACTTTACCAACAATCAGATGATCGTTGGTTGGCCGCTTTTTCGCAGAAAATTTTTCAGTCAGGCATTAATTGGCAAGTGGTAAGAAACAAGTGGGAAGGTTTTGAACGCGTTTTCTTTGGCTTCGATATTGAGAAAATGTTACTGATCCATCATGAAATGTGGGAAGAAAAAGCCAAAGATACCCGCATTATCCGTAACTTCGGCAAAGTCATGACGATCCGTGAAAACGCCTTTATGATCCATGAATGCCAGCGTACGCACGGCTCCTTCGCCAAATTTGTTGCCGATTGGCCCACCAGCGACATCACAGGCTTATGGACCTATCTGAAACAACATGGCCAACGACTCGGTGGTAACACAGGCCCGTATACATTAAGAATCATGGGCAAAGACACCTTTCTAATGACACGAGACGTCGAAGGCTACTTACGCCTGCACGATATTATTACCACAGGAAAAGACACAAAATCCGCTCTGCTGGCCGCTCAAACGGCTTTTAACCATTGGCAACAAGAAAGCGGCCGATCGCTAAATGAAATCAGCCAATGCATCGCAATGAGCGTCAATTAACTTTAAAAATCACCGTTTAGGAGAAAACATGGCCGACCTGCGCATCGATATCATTTCAGATGTTGTTTGCCCTTGGAGCTATCTAGGGTATACCAGATTGAAGCAAGCAATTGACCAATTGGGCGACGATTATCGCATTGATATTCGCTGGCAGCCCTTTGAGCTGCACCCTGACATCTCCCCAGAAGGGGAAGACAGAGAAAGCTACCTAACAAAGCGCTTTGGCAGCCAAGAGAGACTAAATGAAGCCACCCACGCGCTGCAGCAAGTTGGCATAGAAAATGGCATCACCTTTAACTTCTCTGAAAAAGATCGCCTGCCAAACACCAAGCTAGCACATCAATTTATCTTAGCCGCCAGCAAGGTCGATTTGGCAACGCCTTTGGTGCTTGCCCTGTTCCACGCGCACTTCACGCTCGGCCAAGACATTGGCAAAAAAGCCAAGCTGGAAGAAATTGCCCTAAGCATTGGCATGCAAGACAATGACATTCAGTACGCTTATCAAGAAAAAGCGCTCACTATTGTCAATAAAAAAATAGCACGCTTAAAAAGTCTGGACATCACCTCTGCCCCAACCTATGTGATCAATGATCAATACATGGTCCATGGCGCCCACGACCCAGAAGCCTTTCTAAAAATTCTTCACGACATTGCCAACAAAACACCGACAGCCTAACCTCTTTTTTGTACGAATTAGCCTTTAGGCTAATTCGTACAAAATTCACTCAAAGTTAAAATCTATCAAAGAAAATAAATAGATAAATTTTTATCCGTTGATAATCATTTGCATTCGAACTAGAATCGCATTATTGGAACATTAACGAGAGTGATTTTCATTTATGTACGTATGTCTTTGTAACGGCGTTACCGATGGCCAGATTAAACAATCCATCCAAGAAGGTGCGACGACCATGAAAGCCCTGTATCAGGAAACGAATCTGGGGAACCAGTGTGGGAAATGCTGCCAATGCGCGAAAAAGATATTAAACGATGAGCTTCTGCAGATTGCAGAAACCCAGTTTCAAGCCGCTTAATGATTTACATTTGAGACTGAAGGTAGTTTTCCAAACCAGATGAGGCAATAAGCATCTGCTGTGTTTCTAACCAATCAATCTGCTCTTCCTGCTCTTCTTGAATATTTTCTAGTGCATCTCGACTCATGAAATCGAGCTTGGTTTCGCACAATTCAATGGCGTCTTTTAGCACGACCAAGGTATCCAGCTCCAACGCCAAATTCGCAGCAATCATCTCTTCGCTGTTTTCGCCAATGCGTAACCGACCTAAATCCTGAAGATTCGGCAAGCCTTCCAGAAACAAAATTCGCTCAATCAATCGATCGGCATTTTTCATTTTCTGAATAGACGTTTTATAGTCTGCTTTATCCAGAGCACTAAAACCAAAATCTTTAAACATGCGAGCATGCAAAAAGTACTGGTTAATGCCCACAAGCTCATTGGCCAACACCTTGTTCAAGCTCGCTAGTACTTCGCGATCACCTTTCATAAAATGCTCCCTTATTTGCCCATTTGTGACTGGATATAGTTCTGCATACCAATTTTGTCCATCAAGCCAAGCTGTTGCTCTAGCCAGTACACATGATCTTCTTCGGTATCAAACAAGAGTTTTTCTAGCATTTCGCGTGTTTGATAATCCTTTTCCTCTTCACACAAGGCGATCGCTTCACGCACACAAGCAACCACTTCAAGCTCTAGAGTCAGGTCATTGGCCATGGCAGAACGCACATCAGAGCCAACCAACAAATCACGTCGCTTCGTCATGCATGGCACGCCCTCAAGAAACAAAATTCGTTTGATCAACCAATCTGAATGCTGAGTTTCTTCTTCCATCTCATGATTTAATCGCTCGTAGAGCTTATCCATGCCCCAATCATCATACATACGTGAATGAATAAAATACTGGTCAATGGCCGCCAGTTCGTTTGCTAATAGCTTATTCAAGCCATCAATTACCTTTTTGCTACCTTTCATTTCACTCTTCCTCATTCCTATCAGGGATGTCCGTTTAATGCTTTTCGTTTAATGCTTAGCGCCCAACTCATGAGCTGGCGTAACCACACCAGCTCATCTTTACTCTAGTTCAATTTTGCTATTTTTCAGCCACGTCTTCTACGCCACTGTCGCCTTTATTTGGCTTACCTTCACCCACTTTAACGTCGAGGGTATCAATGCGCTGGAAGCCTCTTGGCAATTTCAAACCACGACGTCCACGCTCACCGATGTAATCCTGTAGATCTTTTTCCGTAAAGGAGATAAAGCGCTTGCCTGCGTACGCCATCAACAGGTCGTTAGGCAACACACACGCCATGGAGACAAGCAACTCTTCTCGCTCTGCGGCACGCGCACTCGGAATGCTCAACATTTTATTCCCTTTGCCTTTCGCCATTTGTGGCAAAGAAGCGACATCAAACACCAGCATGCGACCTTCATTGGAGATCACCACCACGCGCCCTGATTGCGGATTTTCAACCAACACAGGCGCCATAACCTGCGCGCCTTTTGGCAAGGTCAATGTGGCTTTACCCGCTTTGTTTTTCGCATAAAGGTCTTTTAGCTGTGCCACAAAACCGTAGCCTGCATCGCTTGCAATAAGGTAATGGGCCTCTTCGCTGTCTAATACCGCTGCGACAATAGTGACGTCTTTCTCAAGGCTGATGCGCCCCGTGATGGGCTCGCCCTGTCCGCGTGCAGACGGCAAGGTGTGCGCCTTCATAGAATAGGTACGCCCATTCGATGCTAACAACACCAACGTCTGATTTGAGCGCCCTTTGGCGCTGACCAAGTAACCGTCGCCTGATTTGTAGCTAAGCCCTTCTACGTCAAGGTCATGCCCTTTACCGGCACGAATCCAGCCTTGCTTAGAAATAACCACAGTAATAGGGTCATTGGACAGTAGGTCTTCTTCATTGAACGCTTGCGCTTCCTTACGCTCCACAATTGGGGTTCGACGATCGTCACCAAACGCATCAATGGCTTCACGAATTTCTTTTGAAATAAGCTTCTTCAATTTGCTATCAGAAGACAGCAAGCTTTCTAGTTGCAAGCGCTCTTTTTCAAGCTCATCTTGTTCCGCTTTAATACGCACTTCTTCAAGCTTCGCCAAATGACGCAATTTCAACTCTAAGATGGCTTCAGCTTGAATGTCGGTGAGGCCAAAACGCGCCATCAACTCAACTTTGGGCTTTTCTTCAGTACGGATGATATCGATCACTTCATCGATATTCAGAAAGGCGACCAACAAACCCGCCAAAATATGCAGTCGACTATTTACTTTATCTAAGCGGAACTGCAAGCGACGACGCACCACATCAATGCGGAAACGCAGCCATTCTGACAAAAAGTTTTTCAGCGGTTTGACTTGTGGCAAACCATCCAAACCAATCACATTCATATTAACGCGATAGGATTTTTCTAAATCGGTTGTCGCAAAAAGATGCGTCATCACAGAGTCAATATTAACCCGGTTAGACTTGGGCACTATGACCAAGCGCGTCGGATTCTCATGATCAGATTCATCTCGTAAATCCACCACCATCGACAGTTTTTTAGCGGGGTTTTTATCCTGCATTTGAGCGGCAATTTGCTCAAGAATCTTGCTACCAGACACCTGGTGAGGCAATTCATGAACAACAATCTCGCCCTCTTCTATCTCGTAGCGGGCACGCGCTTTAATTTGCCCTTTTCCGGTTTCATAGAGTTTACGAATGTCGCTACGGGGTGTGACTATCTCGCCCCCTGTTGGGAAATCAGGCCCTTGAATAAAACCAAGAAGATCATCCAATTCTGCTTTTGGGTGATTCAATAAATGAATGCACGCCTCACCCACTTCTCGTAAGTTATGAGGAGGAATGTCGGTCGCCATCCCCACCGCGATCCCTGTGGTACCGTTGAGCAATAAATTGGGGAGACGCGCAGGCAACACCGACGGTTCCTGCAAGGTGCCATCAAAGTTAGGTACCCAATCGACTGTACCTTGGCTCACTTCACGCAATAACACATCGGCGTATTTAGACAATCGCGATTCGGTATAACGCATGGCAGCGAACGATTTAGGGTCATCAGGTGCCCCCCAGTTTCCTTGTCCATCGACCAAAGGGTAACGGTAGGAAAACGGTTGCGCCATTAACACCATGGCTTCATAACACGCGCTGTCGCCATGGGGGTGAAATTTACCTAACACATCGCCCACAGTTCGAGCGGATTTTTTGTACTTAGCAGACGCCTTTAAACCTAACTCGCTCATCGCATACACAATACGACGTTGTACCGGTTTTAGCCCATCGCCAATATGCGGTAAGGCACGATCCAAAATCACGTACATTGAGTAGTTTAAGTACGCTTTTTCTGTATAGTCTTTTAATGAAAGTGTTTCATTCGACTCGAAATTTGACAGCTCACTCAAGGAGAATTTCCTTCTACAGCGTTTTTCAGTGTGTCGTTAGTAGCACACCAATAATTGAAAAAATAGTTTGCCCGTACTATAAAGAAACATCGTTATGGCCTGCAACCTTAGCTTGGAAGTTTATCTAAGGTAGATGACTATCTCATCCATATATTGCGTTATTGCAAAGGGATCTATATGAATAAGCACCACTCCAGCTTTTCGCCTTACCCTATTCAGCACGAGCTTGGTAAAGGCGGTTGCTCTTCTATTATTCACAGGAAAGACAACATAGGCATTCGTCACGAGCATTTGTTACAAGACTCAACACCCAGCCGTTTCTACCAAGCCACCGACAAGTGCTTCCTGTTTATTTTATCTGGCGAGCTCTTTCTAAAAAGCCAACACAATGAGATACACCTTAAAAAGAACCAAGGCAGCTGGCTGCCCAGTACTGCAATCACAGTAGCAACCTTGTTATCACCAGAAGTCCGACTCTGTATTGTTACCTTTTCCACTTACCCGAAACAAACCGAGAAAGTCACTCAATTCAATAAGGTATCATCCGGCAACATCACCAGTATTGTGGAAAAAAGTGGTGTCACCATATGGCCTCTGTATCAAGGAGAAGAAGGGGTTATCGCCATTCATAGCTATCCAGCACACTATAAAGAAACCCCTTACTATCATAAGCACACTGACCAATACCTACTCTGCTTAGACGGAAAAATGGCCTTATCAATCAATAAACAGGCGTTCAAATACTGCCCTGATATTGGACAGTACCTGCCAAAGATGACACGCAAAGCCGTGTTCAACCCTAACAACAAAAGCATTACCGTACTGAGCATCACTACCCCTTACCCAGAAAAAGGCCGCGTACTCGCTCTGTAAGTGCCGCGACACTAGCGCATCACCAAGGCGGTGAGCACGTGATCCTCCCACTGGCCATTTATTTTCAGATAATGTTTAGCGTAGCCTTCTTTAACAAAATTTAATTTCTCCAGTACCGCAGCACTGCGTGCATTTCTAGGCATGTAATTCGCCTGAATTCGATCAATACGACACTCTTTTCGAAGGTATTCATTACCGGCGCTTAAGAATTCATGCATCAGTCCTTTGCCCTGCTCAGACTCTCGTAAGCTGTAACCAAGGTGACAAGACTGAGAGACCCCTCTGACCAGATTCGAATAATTCGCGTAACCCAACATATGGCGCTCATCAGGGGATAAGAAACAAAAGGCAACACCTTGATCTTCAAGGAAATCTCGGCGCATTTCACGGATTCGCAGTTTGCATAAAGCGGTAGAGTAATAAGCGTCTGTGCGCAATGGTTCCCAAGGAGCAAGGAACTCTTTTTCCTCTATTACGTAGGCTTTCAACAAGTCTACTTCTGACTCATCTAATATTTTAAGAACGCCTCGTGCGGTTTGGATACGGGGAAAACGTGATGAATGATCCGGTAAATTCGTCTGTTGAAATGAGTGACTTTCGACGACCTCAACCAATCGTAAGTGATACGAATCAAACCAAAATTGCTCAGCCAAAGACAGCGTTCGTCTCAATATTGTATTGTTCAACCAATGCTCAGCCGTGTCGCGATCTTGCCAATAAGTTAATAGTAAATCGGTTTCGCCTAACGAGCATTCTGCGGCAATGAATCCGGCTTGCTCTTTGGCCAAATCAATCAACTTATCGATCATAATCCGATAAGTCATATTCTCAAGCATAACACTGCTCGACAGTATCACAGCATAACAAGGCATACTGGGTTGAGAAGACGTCGTCATAATCATCCTAGTTAATGAAACGGTTCTTAAAAATGACACTCTTACTGTTTTTTATACGAAGCCAGCTTAAGCATGAATCTGCCGATCTTAAAACAAGGGGAAAACACACTTTGACCCAAAGAAAACATCCTCATCAAGCACCATAACAACATCAGGCTAAGACCTAAACACAGTGCCTTAGCCTGAATATCAGCGCTTAAGATAAGTAAGTAGAACCTCGCAATACTTTTTGATAAGTATCAATTAGCTTTGCCTGTTCCTGGCCATCTAGATCACTTGCAGAGACTTTCTCTTGATAGCGTTTTAACAAGGCTTGCTCATCATAGCTTACGTACTTAAGTACGTCCTGAACACTGTCCCCCATCAACACATGGTCAATTCTAAAGCCATCTTCCGTCAGATAAACGTCCACAGAGCTAGTGTCACCGAAAAGGTTATGTAAGTCACCTAAGGTTTCTTGGTAAGCCCCAACTAAGAAAAACCCCATTAGATAGTCTTCATTGATCGGAGGCGGCGGCAACGGCAAAGAAGACTCAATCCCCTGGCCATCCACATAACGATACAAACAACCATCTGAGTCACACGTAACGTCTTGTATTTTGCCTCTAAAAGACGGCGCTTGATCCAATCCTTGCAAGGGCAATACAGGGAACAACTGATCAATCCCCCACGCATCTGGCATGGATTGAAACACGGACAAATTAACAAACAGCTTTTCCGCCAAACGTTCATTCAGCTCATCGATCACCGGACGATGCCCACGGTTGCGGTTGTCTAATTTTGGCAACAAGTTACGACACGCCACGACAAAAAGGTTTTCGGCTTGAGCGCGCTGCTCAAGATTCAGCTGGCCGTGATTATAAAGAGTCAGGCTGTCATTAAAGTCATCTAACAAATCATGATAAATTTCGACCAGTGATCGAGTATCGCTTTCTTCGTTATTTTTTAAACTTTGGTAACAGTCCCAAAGGCGCTGTATTTCTAACACGCTGTCTGCATCTGGTGCTTCAATCGGCAGCAATTCCGCGCCGTGAGAAAACACATCCGCAATCATCATGGCATGGTGCGCCGTGACCGCACGACCGGATTCTGAAATCAGGTTTGGATGAGGCAAGTTGTATTGGTCACACACATTATGAAAAGCAAACACCACGTTATTCGCATACTCGCTAATGCTGTAGTTGGCAGAATAGGCACTTTGTGAGCGCGTTCCTTCGTAATCCACACCCAGTCCGCCGCCAACGTCCACCCACTTCACAGGCACACCCATTTGATGCAACTCAGAATAATAACGTGCGCACTCTTTCAGACTGTTCTGAATATCACGGATTTTGGTGATTTGAGAGCCAAGATGGAAATGAATCAACTCAAGGCAGTCCAGCATGTCTAAATCACGCAATCGATCAACCGCACGCAACAGTTGCGAGGTGGTCAAACCAAATTTGGACTTTTCACCACCACTGTTACTCCAATGCGTTGAGCTCGTCGACGCCAAACGAATACGAATGCCAATACGAGGCTTAACGCCTATTTTCTTCGCTTCGTCTAAAATAAGATCCAGCTCATGCAGCTTTTCAACCACAATAAACACTTGGTGACCCATTTTTTCAGCCATTAACGCCAAGTGAATAAACTCACGGTCTTTATAACCATTGCAGACAATAATGCCGTTAGGGTTTTGGTGCATCGCAAGCACCGCCATCAATTCAGGCTTACTGCCGGCTTCTAACCCTACCGTCGACGGATTGTCAGGTTGGCAACCTGCTATCTCTTCTACGACTCGGCGCTGCTGGTTCACCTTAATCGGATAAACAATCGAATAGTTCGCTTTATAATCATAATGCTCGATGGCTTGGCAGAATGATTCCGTGATCTTTTCGATTCTTGAATGCAGAATATTAGGAAAGCGCACTAAACAAGGATAAGGAATACCCTGCTCTTTCAGGGCTTTCGAGAGTTCAGTCAAATCAATGCTATTTTCTCTGTCTGGCAGCGCAATGGCACGGCCTTGATCGTTAATAGAGAAAAAACCAGCACTCCAGTGAGTGACATTATAAAGTTCAACAGAATCTTTCACTGACCAAGGCTTCATATTGCCTCCTAAAATTCAAATAAATACATCAAAACAAATCCCGCTGAGTGACATGAAATCAGAGCCTCAACCGCACTTGCCCTTATTTAGATTGTTGTCATGAGATAATAAAAAAGCGGGGCTAAGGGGGACTCCCTCAACTCCGCTCTTTTCAGTACTGTAATAATAGCTTAAGAAACGCGTTCGCCGTGAGCTTGCTTATCAGCGTGGTAAGAAGAACGTACTAATGGACCACAAGCAGCATGCTTAAAGCCAAGTTCTTTTGCAACTTCTTCATAACGCGCAAATTCTTCAGGCGGTACAAATCGCGCCATTGGGAAATGGTGTTTTGAAGGTTGCAAGTATTGACCAATCGTCAACATATCCACGTTATGAGCACGCAGATCTTTTAACACTTCAACGATTTCTTCAAACGTCTCGCCTAAGCCCACCATCAAACCTGATTTGGTTGGCACTTCTGGGCAACGATCTTTAAAGTTCTTGAGCAAATCAAGAGACCATTGGTAATCAGAACCTGGACGCACTTGACGGTAAAGGCGAGGAATGGATTCTAAATTGTGATTAAACACATCTGGTGGTGCAAGCTGCAAGATGTCCAACGATGTTTCCATGCGCCCACGGAAATCCGGCACCAAAGTCTCGATTTCAATGTTAGGGCTCAAAGCACGAGTTTCATTGATACAATCAACAAAGTGCTGCGCACCGCCATCTCGTAGATCATCACGGTCAACGGAGGTAATCACCACGTATTTTAATTTCATGTCACGAATGGCCGCCGCAAGCTCTTTTGGCTCATTCGGGCTTAATGCATTCGGACGACCGTGAGCAACATCACAAAAAGGACAACGGCGCGTACAAATTTCGCCCATGATCATGAAAGTCGCCGTACCATTACTGAAACATTCCCCTAAATTAGGGCAGTTCGCTTCTTCACATACAGAGGCTAGCTTATGCTCACGCAGTGTCTGCTTGATACGAGCAATTTCAGGAGAAGCAGGCATACGCACACGAAGCCAATCTGGCTTGCGTGGAATTTCTTCTGTTGGGACAATTTTTACTGGGATGCGGGCCATTTTATCGGCGCCACGAAGTTTTTCGCCTTGGACAACGCGTTTGCGTTCTGCAGTCATTCTATTTCCACCCTTGTTGGATAGTCGGATGTTTGTATCCGAGCTGTTCAGCAAGCTGGTTCGCCAACTGAACTTTAACATTAGAAAAATCGACCTGACTGCTCAAGCGAGCCATATCGACCATCTGAAGACCTTGATAGCCACATGGATTAATACGATTAAACGGGGATAAATCCATATCCACATTCAACGCTAAACCATGAAAAGAACAGCCTCGGCGAACTCTTAAGCCCAAGGAAGCGATCTTTTTTTCATCTACATAAACACCAGGGGCATCTGGCTTGGCATACGCCTCAATATCATTGAGTTTGAGAGTCTCAACAATGGCATTCTCTAACACACTGACCAAATCCCTTACGCCTATTCCAAGGCGTTTGAGATCAATCAGTACATAAGCTACCAGCTGGCCTGGGCCATGGTAAGTAACCTGCCCGCCTCGATCCACTTGAATAACAGGAATATCTCCTGGCGCCAGTAGATGCTCTTCTTTACCCGCTTGTCCTTGCGTAAATAAAGAAGGATGTTCAAGTAACCAAATTTCATCTTGATCTTCTTTCGAGCGAACTTGGGTGAATTCTTTCATTCGTTCCCAAGTTGTCTCGTAGGCAATCACGCCTAAATCACGGCAAATAAGGTCCTGATTCATTTATAGAACCATCTTAACCGCTTCAAGCGCCATAAGATCCTTATGCAAGTTTGCTAGCTGTTCTTCACTCTGAGCCAAAATACGGAAGCTGTAGCTGACAAAACGTCCCTTGCTTGAGCGATTGATATTAGTCGCTTCATTGCCCATTTCTGGAGCATGCACTTGCATGCATTTCACAATATCCACATGACAGTTATCAAGATCAAGTGCCACCACTTTAATCACATAGTTGTCACATGGAAATTCAATCTTGGGCGCATCAACTGCATTTTCAGCTTGATCGCCATCTTTTGTAATCAGAGCCATCGATAGTCCACTAGATCCTAAGACCTAAAATAAATTCATGAAGAAGAGTTTGATTTTATCAAATATACGCTTAAAGAAGCCACCTTGTTCAACAGGCTCAAGCGCAACAACATTGCGTTCTAATACAACATTGCCAGCGGTACCAACAACCACTTTACCAAGCACATCGCCTACTTTGATTGGCGCTTCAATTTCAGGGTTCATTTGTAAGCTTGCAGGAAGCGAGTCCGCATCTTGGCGCGGCAATGTTACCAATACGTCATCGGTAAAACCAACTTTCACTGTATTTTGGCTACCACCCCAAACACGGGCATTGTTCACCACTTGGCCACGGCTATAAAGCTTGCGTGTTTCGTAGTATCGGAAACCGTAATCCAATAATTTCTGAGATTCGCTAGCACGAGCTTCATCTGATTTTGTGCCCATGACAACGGTAATCAAACGCGTGCCATTGCGTACGGCAGAAGCGGCCAAGCAAAAACCAGCGGCTTCAGTATGGCCTGTTTTCAAACCATCTACGGACTTATCACGCCATAACAGACGATTGCGGTTAGGCTGACGAATGTTGTTATAGGTAAAGTACTTTTCCGCGTAAATTGGGTAATTTTCAGGGAACTGAGTAATGGTCGCACGCGCTACGATCGCAATATCGTGAGCACTAGAGTAATGATCGTCTGCTGGGTAGCCCGTCGCATTGACGAAATGAGAGTCTTTCATACCAAGCAGTTTAGCGTGCTGGTTCATCAAGTCAGCAAAAGCAGACTCACTGCCTGCAATGTGCTCTGCAATCGCGACAGTCGCATCATTACCAGACTGAACAATCATGCCTTGCATCAGTGTCATTAATGGCACTCTTGTGCCTTCACGAACGAAGGTACGAGACCCTTTCATGCGCCATGCTTTTTCACTGATGGTGACTTTATCATCAACACTGATATCACCGCGAGCTAGCTCATACTCAGTGATGTAAGCCGTCATTAACTTAGTCAGGCTGGCTGGCGGTAGTTTTTCATCCGCATTGTGAGACACTAAGATATCGCCGGTGTAAGCATCCATTAGGATATAACTGCTAGCGGCAAGTTCTGGTGGCGCAGGAATTAGCGAAGGCTCTGCGTGAACGGCATTGGCTGTTATGCCAAGAAATACGGATAAAATAATTAGGAGTCGCTTCATACTCTACAACATCGTCTGGTTAAAAAAAGTTTACAAATGATACTAGAGAGAAAAATGAATCTCTAGTCTATGAAATTCGCCTTTACAGTTACATCGCAACTCGTACCGGCTTTGCAAAGCCTGCATCATAAAGCCTTTTTTGCCAATTAGACAGTTCTACATCACTGCCATAAGGGCCTACTAATACTTTATAAAGTGCATCGCTGTGCTTCACTATCTCGATATTAATTTGCGTATCAAAGACAGAAAACAGTTGGTTTTTCAAGCGTTCGGCCGCTTCCTTTGTTGAAAAAGCCCCCAATTGCAAGTGCGTAAAAACAGGCACTTTCGACACCGAACTTGAAGGTGCCACAATTGACTTAGAGGTCAATATAACAGGGGGATTAGCCTCTTTCTTAAGGCCTGAAGAAGCGTTGGGTTCTGGCTGATAAACACCCCCTTTTGGCGGCGTTATGGCTTCGATTCTCACGTGAGCCAAGCCTTTTTTCTGATAATCCAAGCGCACCGCGGCCGCGTAGGAAAGATCGATCAATCGGTCCCCATGAAAAGGCCCTCTGTCATTCACTCTAACAATCACAGAACGCTGATTATCCAGGTTGGTGACTTTTAAATAGGTCGGTAAAGGCAGGGATTTATGGGCAGCAGAAAAGGCATACATATCATATGTTTCCCCATTTGATGTGGTATGACCATGAAATTTCATGCCATACCAAGAAGCCGTTCCTTCTGCTACGTAGCCCTTAGCAGATTTCATCACCCAGTATTTCTTACCCCAGACTTCGTAAGGGCTTTTATTGCCGCCCCGACTTTTAGGTTCCCATTTAGGCACCAAGTCTGGCAAATGGTCTACTTTGACATCGTGGTCAGGAGCGTGATCCTTAAGAATGGTATAACGTCCTCCAGCGGAGGCTTTATCATACTCAGCAGAACTCATTGTATTACCGGTGCAACCACTCAATAACACAAGGCACGCCCCAATTAATAACCATAAACCACGATGTTTAATCATTCTTTCCTATGCTCTCAGCAAGCTCCAATACTGACATGGCATAACGTCGGCTTGGGTTGTAATCCATGATAGTAAAAAAGTTCTCATAAGCCAGCCAATAAGAGGTTTCATCCTCTTTGGTGCGCAAGCCCACTAAGCCCATTTTCTTTGCTAAGAAAGGTTGCGTTGGCAACACTTTCAACGCCGCCCACTGGGCCGCTGTTTTGATGGGTTTTCTGTCTGCGTTTATCCATTTTGATACCGCATCTGGACTGTCCACCTGAGCCATTACCAAGTAAGGTTGCTCGTATTCCCAGCCATGGTGACGCAAATAATTTGCCACACTGCCGATGGCATCTGCATCTGAGTGCCAAAGATCAACATGACCATCGCCATCATAATCCACCGCTAACTTACGGTAATTGGTTGGCATAAACTGCACCATACCCATGGCCCCACTATAGGACCCCTTTGTCGCGCCAATGTTCCAATTATTTTCACGCGCCAATAATAAATAGGCACGCAGTTCATTCTGAAAGTAAGCTTGTCGTCTTGGGTAATCAAAAGCGAGCGTGGTTAATGAGGTGAAAACATCTTTCGAACCGGTAATGCGCCCGTAATAGGTTTCAACCCCTATCAAAGCCACAATGACGTGCCAATCAACGCCATATTCTTGCTCTGCTTTTTCTAACCAATGTTTGTTTTTCTGGGCAAAAGCCTTACCACTCGCAACCCGTTGCGCATTGGTAAAACGCGAGCGATATTCATAATAAGGGGTAATGGATTCTGGTTGATTGTTGGATTTTTGAATGACTTTTTCACGTATTTTTATCCGTGAAAACGCCAATTCTAGCGTATTTTTATCAAAGTGATCTTGCTTCACTAAGCGGGCAATAAAGGCTTTTACTTGCGGGTTGGCTGCATAAGAGTCTGCTTTATCTTCAGGCGCATCATCGAGCAATTGATTACTGACACCCAGCTCATCACCCAACGCTTGTTCCTTCACTTGCCCAGCGCTACTGCACCCGACCAAGCCAAGCACTAGTAACATCCCTACTGCTAGTTTCATCATCATCTCGCCCTTTTATGTGTTTGTACCGACATCAAAATTCCAAAGGTCGCCATAATTGTTATGATGGACGTACCGCCATAACTGACCAAGGGCAAGGGTACCCCAACCACAGGTAAAATGCCTGACACCATGCCGATATTTACAAACATATAAACAAAAAAGGTCAGCGTTAAACTGCCTGCTAATAGGCGTGCATAATTGTCTTCCGCTGTTGCGGAGATATACAAACCACGAGAAATCACCAACAAATAGGAAAAAATCAGAATACCGCAACCGAGCATGCCGAATTCTTCACCCAATACCGCAATAATAAAATCCGTATGGCTTTCTGGTAAAAAGTTTAACTGTGCTTGCGTGCCTTCAAGCCAACCTTTGCCATACAGGCCGCCCGAGCCAATCGCGGTTTTAGACTGAATAATATTCCAGCCAGAACCTAATGGGTCGCTTTCTGGATTCAAAAAGGTCAATACGCGCTGACGCTGATAATCGTGCATAAAATGCCAAAGCACATAGCCTGCAGCAGGCGCTGACACGGCGGCCCCCAGAATATAGCGCCAACCAAGGCCCGCCAAAAACAACACAAAGATGCCCGACACGGCCACCAATAACGCGGTTCCTAAATCAGGTTGCCTAGCCACCATCAATGCGGGGGTAAAAATCAACGCTAGCACCACCACCACTTCTCTAAATTTAGGCGGTAACTGGCGATCAGAAAAATACCAAGCAATCATCATTGGCATGACGATTTTCATGATTTCAGAGGGTTGAAAACGCAAGCCACCAGGCAGTGCCAACCAACGCTGCGCGCCTTTCGCACCAACGCCAAACAGCAAGACACCAATCAGCAACATGGCCAAGAAAATAAACAAAGCCGGTGAGGCTCTGCGCATGTATTTAGGGGGCAGTTGCGCCAAGCCAAGACACACCCCCATACCGATACCAAAACGGAGAATTTGTCGCTCTACCATTTCCATATCTTGACCAGACGCCGAGTACAAGACAACAAGGCCACCGGCCATCAGCAGCAGTAGCGCACCAAGCAACAAAATATCGACGTGAATCAGCTTCCAAAGGCGAGCGTTCGCAAATGACAGCGCTCTTCTATAAACATTATCACTCACTTCGCATTACCTTTTAAATAGTCGTACTTTTTAGGGTACTTACCGTCGATATAAGCATCAAAAAGTTTCTTCGTTAAATCGGCCGGTTTGGCAGCCCCGCCGCCATTTTCAAAAATCGCAAAAACGGCAATCGTCGGCTTCTCCGCTGGCGCAAAAGCAATAAACAAACCATGGTCATGAAGCCGCTTCGCCAGTTTGTCCGCTTCATATTCCTCACCGTCTTGCAGACTAAAGACTTGCCCTGTCCCTGTCTTACCGGCAATGGCGTAATCCGTTCCCTGTAAGCGCCTTCCTGTGCCCTTAGGATCGGTAATCACTTTACGCATTGCGGTGATGATTTTTTCCCAGTTACGCTGGTCTTTTAGGATGATGTTATGAACACCCCCTTCTTTGCCCTCAAACGTCGCAGCTTTGTTGCCAATTGTCTGCGCCATGCGTGGGAAATAATAATGCCCGCGCGCCGCAATGGCGGAAACCGCCGTTGCAATCTGAATCGGTGTGGCCACCATGAAACCTTGGCCTATCCCAACGTTTACTGAGTCCCCTGGGTACCAAGGCTCATTGTATTTGGCTTTCTTCCACGCATTGGATGGCAACAAGCCGATGCTCGCACCGTTTAAATCCAGCAACACACTTTTCCCAAAACCAAAGCGCGTCAAAAAATCATGGATCGGGGTAATGCCCATTTTATTCGCTAACTGGTAGAAATAGGTGTCCACCGATTCGATGACCGCACGCTCTAGATTAATCCAGCCATGACCGCCTCGTTTCCAATCACGATAACGACGCCCACCGGGATTAATTTGGTAATAACCACGGGCAAAATAACGTTCAGTCCATGAAGAGAAACCATATTCTAGGCCAGCCAGCGCCATAAACGGCTTAATGGTCGAAGCCGGTGGGTAACCACCACGTAAAGCACGATTAAACAAAGGAAGGTCTTTTGAGTTGCGCAATACGGAATAGTCTTTATAAGAAATCCCCCTAACAAACAAATTAGGGTCAAAGCCGGGCTTGGAGACCAAGGCTAAAATACCGCCAGTATTCGGATCTATGGCCACCACAGAGCCTTTGTAATTACCGAGTAAGTCGTAGGCGTATTGTTGCAAACGCGCATCCATATACAAATGAACGTCTTTACCTGGGACCGGATTTTCTCGCCCCAGCTCATCCATGATACGACCGCGCGCATTCACTTCGACTTTCTTAATACCTGGCTTACCAAACAAGGTGCTTTCGTAATAGCCTTCGACCCCAGTTTTACCAATAAACAGAGCGCCTTGATAAGCCTGCTTATCCACTCTTTCTAAATCTTTGGTCGTAATACGCCCAACGTACCCAACGGCATGAGCAAACGCTTTGCCATAGGGATAATAACGAGTGAGCTGAGCCTCAACCTGTACGCCATCTAACTTATAAAGATTCACGGCGATACGCGCCCACTCTTCATCGGTTAACTGGGATTTTAAGGTGATGGATTGATAAGGCCGACGATAGTCTTTCAGTTTTTCATCAAACTGATCCCATTCGTCCGGACTAATATCGATCAACCCAGAGAGAATTTTGCGCAGCTGAGGCATGCTTTTAATGCGCTCTGGCGTCACCGTCAAACTGTGAATAGGACGGTTATCGGCGAGCACCACGCCATTGCGATCATAAATCAACCCACGTGGTGGTGGCTCAGTGACCAGCATCACACGGTTATCATCGGCTTTGGTTTGATAAAGTTGGTAATTTAAGACTTGGAGGTAAAACAAGCGAGCCATCAAGACGCCCGCCAAGAGCAACACTAAAAGGCCCGCAATAATAATACGCGATTGTGTCAGTGTTTTTTCTTGATTGTAATTGCGGAAGTTCTTATATCGACGGCTCAACGAACGATCCTCTATCTATGGTACGGATGATTATTCATCAAGGTCCAAGCACGGTAGATTTGCTCAGCAAGAATAACCCGAACCATAGGGTGTGGCAGTGTCAAACGAGAAAGCGACCAGATTTGATCGGCTTTCGCTGTACAACGGGGGTCAAGCCCATCCGGGCCACCCACCAACAAACTGACATTATAACCTTCCATGCGCCAGCTCTCGGTCTGATCTGCCAACTGATGCGTTGACCACTCTTTACCGAGGACCTCCATTGCGATTACCTTATCTCCCTGAGGAATCGCATCGAGCATCAGATCACCTTCTTTGCGAATTGCTTTGGGTATATCGGTGTTTTTCCCGCGTGGTGACATTGGGATTTCCACCAATTCTAAAGCAAAATCTTTGGGCAATCGCTTGGCGTAATCGTCATAGCCTTGCGTTACCCATTTCGGCATTTTAGTGCCGACAGCAATCAGTCGAACGCGCATTGCAAAACCTTAAATCGATTCTGGTTTAATGTCCCAAAGTTTTTCTAGGTCGTAAAAAGCTCGCGCTTCTTCGGTCATGACATGAACAACAACATCATGAAGATCAACCAACACCCAGTCGCTTCCTGTACCGCGTCCTTCAAAACCTAAAGGCTGAAGACCATTAGACTTTAGATGCTCAATAACATTCTGCCCCAAACCATTCACATGACGCTTAGAGGTACCGGTACAAATAACCATGAAATCCATCATGTCTGTGTGTTTTGAAACATTCAACACAGTGATCTTATCACCTTTGACATCTTCCAGTGCTTCCACTGCTAAAGCTAAGATTTGATCCGCTGTGAGATTAGGCTGACTCATAAAGTTACGTTATCCTGATATAATTGATTTTGTATTATGTATGTTTGTACGGGTTCTGGTAGCAGATACGCAATGGATTCCTGTTTTTTACGCAGGGCTCTTATCATACTCGAAGAGATCTCCAGAGACGGTAGCGTTTCTAACCAAATAAAACCTGAGGGCGCGCATTGTAACTCATGCGATGAAGCGGCACGATAGTTTTCGCAGAAAGCGCTTAATTCCGAAATCAGATCCGGCTCCCAGCCCGGTCGAGACACCACCAAAATATGCGCATACTGGATCAATGCCTGCCAATCCGCCCAAGTTGGGATCGACAAAAAACTGTCCATTCCCAACACCATGATCAAGGGCTCATCTGGGCCAATCTCAGAACGAATGTCTTTTAAGGTATCAATCGAGTAACTCGGCCCTTCACGCACAATTTCTCGTCGATCAACGGACAAACGCGAATCGCTCGAAATCGCCATTTCAACCATTGCCAGACGCTGTGCCGCGGTAATGCTAGGCAGACCTTTATGAACTGGCTGAAAACAAGGAACCAAACGCAAAGACTCAAAACCAAAACGGTCGAGGATTTCTACCGCCGTCCTCAGATGCCCATTATGTATCGGGTCAAACGTCCCTCCCATAATGGCAACACCAGAAGCTCGCCCCAAATGCTTGGTATTAATTGTCACGGGTGTGGCCATCCCCTAGCACTATGTACTTCTGGCTGGTTAAACCTATCAGGCCGACCGGTCCACGGGCGTGGATTTTATCGGTAGAAATACCAATTTCGGCACCCAACCCATATTCAAAGCCATCCGCAAAAGCGGTCGAGGCGTTCACCATCACAGAAGACGAATCCACTTGCGTCATAAACGCACGGGTCTTAGAGTAATTTTGAGAAATAATGGCATCGGAATGGTGAGAGCCATAATGATTGATATGCTCGATGGCTTCCTCCATGTCAGCCAGAATTTTAATCGAAAGCTTAGGAGCAAGGTATTCGGTAAACCAGTCTTCTTGTGTGGCGACTCCGATCGCTATGTCTGACGCAGCAGACCCAGCGACAATGCTTCGAGTGGCGTCACAACCAACCAGCTCAACCCCTTTTTCATGAAAGGCCGACACCAATTTTGGCAAAATCTGCTCAGCAACCGCTTGATGAATCAACAAAGACTCCATGGCATTACAGACACCGTAACGACGCGTTTTGGCGTTCAACGCTATATTAAACGCCTTATCCAAATCTGCCTCATCGTCGATATAAACATGGCAATTACCATCTAAGTGCTTAATAACAGGTACTCGAGCGTCTTTACTAATGCGTTCTATAAGCCCCTTGCCGCCACGAGGAACAATCACATCTACGTATTCAGGCATGGCGATCAAACGCCCCACGGCATCACGATCCGTCGTATTTAATACCTGCACGGCACTTTCTGGCAAACCAACGGCGTTAAGACCCGCTGTTACCGCTTCTGCAATCGCTTGGTTCGAATAAAACGCTTCTGAACCACCACGTAAAATAGTGGCATTGCCTGATTTCAGGCATAAGCTGGCGGCGTCAATGGTGACATTTGGTCGTGACTCGTAAATGATACCGATCACACCCAATGGCACGCGCATTTTTCCTAGCTGAATACCCGATGGGCGATACAACATATCGGTAATCTCGCCAATCGGATCCGGTAACCCAGCCACTTGTTTGAGCCCTTCAATCATGCCATCGATGCGCGCATCACTGAGCAGCAAACGATCCAATAAGGCAGCATCTAAGCCCTTTTTCTCACCATTTTGAATGTCTTTGGCATTTTCTTCTATCAATCGAGGTCGTGCCTTTTCCAACGCGTCCGCCATGGCTAATAGCGCATTGTTTTTATGCTCTGTGGACGCTTTAGCAAGCAAGCGCGATGCTGCTCTCGCTTGCTGACCAATCTGATTCATATAGGATTCTAAAGACATTTTTAATCTCTAATTCGGTTAAAAAGTAACGCTCTAATCGCAGAAATTTATCGTCCGCGCAGCTCTCTTGCCAGTATACTAACACAAACTATTTAATCCTTTAGCCTTGAATTCGATGAAAAAAGGAAGCAAGCTTGTCTGCTCCAACGCACTTTAACCTAACCACAATTGGCCTAGTCCACTCCTGCTACAAAGAAAAATTTGGCATTCCAAGACAACCTGGGCTTGTCACTGAGGCAACCGCCAAGATCGAACTACTACCGCCTTTTAACCGCTTGGATACGCTTGATGGATTAAGCGATTTCTCTCACATCTGGGTTCAGTTCATTTTTCACGCCACCATGACAGAAAACTGGAAAGCCAAAATACGGCCACCTCGACTGGGCGGCAAGGTCAAAATGGGGGTGTTTGCCACTCGCGCGACACACAGACCCAACCCCATTGGGTTGTCGGTTATAAAGCTTGGCAATATTTACCAAGAAAAGGGCAAGGTTTTTATCGAGCTACTTGGCGCCGACTTACTCGATGGCACCCCAGTACTCGACATCAAACCTTATATTCCCTACGCCGATAGCATCCCCGATGCCCAAGGCGGCTTCGCCCCACAAGCAGATCGCACCAGTGAGGTTGTTTTTTCTGAGCTAGCCGATCGCCAGTGCAACCATTACCAATCATTGCATCAGCGAGATATTAAGACTTTAATTAAACAAGTCATCGAGCAAGATCCTCGCCCGTCCTACTTACAACAAAAAGACGGCAAAGAGCATGGCATAAGATTATGGGATCTGAACATTAGATGGCGCGCTCATCCAGAGTATTTTGAAATACTCCATATAGAACAAACCGAATAGGGAGAGCAGGTATGAATAAAAAAGACTTTCTAAAGACCTATCAAAACATAGACAAATTGAAGCAAGCAGACGTTTCAAACAGCGAATCAACACCGCCACTGTATCGCTCCCCTTATGATGAGAAGCTCATCAAAGACATGCATTTTGCTAAATTTCAGAAGAACCTTCAGCAAACACAAGAAAACAACTCACTGAAACAGTTATTAGAAAAAGAAGACTGGGACGAAGAGGACACGAAAACACTGCTCAAATCGCTTCGATGAAGCGTCACACAGAGTCTATACCCACAGTTATCCACATGTTTTATGTATAGTTTTCTTGTCAACGCGTTATCGTAAATTTGACATAAAAAAAGCGGGCCTAAGCCCGCTTTTTAATAGCCAATGAAAATCAAAACTTAGTTTTGGTTTTCTAGTTGAGCTTTGATCAAATCACCGATAGTGGTAGGACCGTTCGCTTCAACTTGCTGTTTCTCAGAATGAGATTTAAGCGCAGCTTTTTCTTCAGTAGCATCTTTCTGTTTGATAGAAAGTGTAATAGTACGAGCTTTACGATCAACACTGATGATCGCTGCTTCTACTTTATCGCCTTCTTTCAATACAGTTGTTGCATCTTCAACACGCTCACGGCTGATTTCAGATACTTTCAAAGTAGCTTCAACGCCTTCAGCTAGAACAACAACCGCACCTTTTGCATCTACAGAAGCAACAGTACCGTTTACGATAGTGCCTTTGTCGTTTTCAGCAACGAAACCAACAAATGGGTCTTCTTCAAGCTGTTTAACGCCAAGAGAGATACGCTCGCGTTCTGCATCGATAGACAATACAACAGTCTCAAGAACATCACCTTTCTTGTATGCACGAACCGCTTCTTCACCCGTTTCTTCCCAAGATAGGTCAGACAAGTGAACAAGGCCGTCGATGCCGCCGTCAAGACCAATGAACACACCAAAGTCAGTGATAGACTTGATTGCGCCAGAGATTTTGTCGCCTTTGTTGAAAGATGTAGCAAACTCTTCCCATGGGTTCATGGTGCACTGCTTGATACCCAAAGAGATACGACGACGTTCTTCGTCGATATCAAGGATCATAACTTCAACTTCATCACCGATCTGAACAACTTTAGATGGGTGGATGTTTTTGTTAGTCCAATCCATTTCAGATACGTGTACTAGACCTTCTACGCCTTCTTCAAGTTCAGCGAAGCAACCGTAATCAGTCAAGTTAGTAACTTTAGCAGTTACTTTAGTACCTTCTGGGTAACGTGCTTTGATAGCAACCCATGGATCTTCACCCAATTGTTTAAGACCTAGAGACACACGGTTACGCTCGCGGTCAAACTTAAGTACTTTAACGTCGATTTCATCGCCAACAGCAATGATTTCGCTTGGGTGCTTAATGCGTTTCCAAGCCATGTCAGTGATGTGTAGAAGACCATCAACACCACCAAGATCAACGAACGCACCGTAGTCTGTAAGGTTCTTAACGATACCTTTAACTTCTTGACCTTCTTCTAGAGAAGCAAGTAGTGTTTCGCGTTCAGCGCTGTTAGTCGCTTCCATAACGGCACGACGAGATACAACAACGTTGTTACGTTTTTGATCAAGCTTGATAAGTTTGAACTCTAGATCCACACCTTCTAGGTGAGACGTGTCGCGGATTGGGCGAACATCTACCAAAGAACCTGGCAAGAAAGCACGGATGTTTGCGATATCAACTGTGAAGCCACCTTTGACTTTACCATTGATAACACCATTGACGATGGCGCCTTCTTCGTAGGCTTTTTCAAGAACAGCCCAAGTTTCAGCACGTTTCGCTTTTTCACGAGACAATTTAGTCTCACCGAAACCATCTTCAACAGCGTCAAGTGCAACTTTAACTTCGTCGCCGATGTTAACATTGAACTCACCACTTTCCGTTAGGAACTGAGCACGAGGAATTACGCCTTCAGATTTAAGACCTGCATGAACAGTTACCCATTCGCTGTCAATATCAACAACAATACCAGTAACAATTGAGCCTGGCGCCATTTCGACGGTTAACAGGCTTTCTTCAAACAGTTCTGCGAAGCTTTGAGTCATTGTATTTCCTATATAGTTGACCAAAAAATTTTGGTCTTATCCGTATCACCAGCAAATACGGGTCAATTTTTATGATTATTGCGATGGAAGCGTTGCTGGTCTCCCACCGACTTGAATAACATTTAGACTATTCTAGCACATTTTACACGCACAAAAGAACAGGCTATATCAGACCAGCCTTCACTGATTCAGCAAAAACGATCTCAACAACCTCTTCAATAGAAAGATCTGTACTATCAATAACCAGCGCACCAGCGGCTGGAACAAGCGGCGCTATGGCTCGATTCGCATCGCGCTCATCTCTTTCTTTAATAGATTGTACCAATTCTTCTAGATTAACCGCCTCACCTTTTTGTTGCAATTGAAGTAAGCGGCGCTGGGCACGCTCTTCTGCAGACGCGGTTAAGAAAATCTTAATGGGCGCATTCGGGAACACAACAGTGCCCATATCTCGACCATCTGCCACTAGTCCTGGTGCTTGAGCAAAAGCGCGCTGACGCAACAACAAACCCTCACGCACTTCAGGAATCGCCGCTAGTTTGGACGCATTGTGCCCTACTTCTTCGGTTCTGATCGCTTGGGTGACGATCTCACCCTCTAACACGATTTCGACTTTACTTTCTTCTGATTGCTCGAACTGAATATCTAAATGTTCAGCCAACACTTTCAGCGTGTCCGCGTCTTCTACTGACATCCCATGATGAGACACCGCCAACGCCAACAAACGGTACAGCGCACCACTATCAAGCAAATGCCATCCCAGCTTCTCTGCGACCAACTGACTGACAGTGCCTTTACCGGCACCACTTGGACCATCAATCGCGATGACTGGAGCTTGATTTATCATAAACATTCCTCTTAATTTCTATTGCACTACTGCACAGTGAAAACCCAACTGCGCCGCAACACTCCCTAACTCAGTAAACTCTTCTAATAATTTTTGGCAATCATTCACCTTGGTCACTTCTCGGCTACGCAGCCCCAGCGCCAACATAGCCAATGCCAAACGATAATCACCAGCACAATCAACCTCACCACCAAGCGGAACCCCACCAGTGATCGACAAGTTGCCTGAGCTGTATTCACAAACGATGCCAAAATGTGTCAGCGCGTCCACCAAAGACAAAATTCGATCTTCATAATAATATGGCAGATCCGATAAGCCTCGAATAACACTCACTCCGGAGGCATAAGCCGCCGCAACACACACAAACGCTAACTCATTGCGTAAACCATAAACATCCGCCGCCGCTAACTCAAAACAAGACAAGGGCGCAAATGACACATCCAGTTTACCGACCTCAAATCCTGCCAATTGCTGCTCTGCAACTCGAATATTGGCGCCAATGCTTTGCAAAAAAGACACATAAGGCGACGCCATTTCACCGACAAACGCATTCTCTATGGCCAACCTAGACCCTGGGGACAATACGGCAGACAGCGTCAACCACGCGGTTTGGTTAACATCTCCGGGCAGTTCAATGTCCGCCCCTTGAGGCGTTGCAGGCATAAGGCTGACAACACTACCGTTAAGCGAAACATCCAAACCGAAGCAGGAAAACAAGGCCTTCACCTGTGACACACCATATTTGCACGCCTGTAACTCGGCGCCTTCTGGGGAATACAACATGGCCAGCAGCGCGGCAGCATGAAGCCTTTTCGAGCCACTGTTTAACACCAAGGACACTCGCTGAGAGGTGGATGGCGCCAAAGAAACAGGCAAGCAGTCCGCTGTGGCGGTCATTACATGACCCCCCATAGAGCGCACCAAGTTAAACAACGCCTTCATCGGTTGGTTCAATAATGCCCCTTCACCGACCAAGGTAACGGGAAAATCCTGTCCAGCCAACACTGGCAACAGCAAATGCAAACTCACACTAGACTGATGCACATTAATCGGCGCTATTGGTGCTTTTAGCCCTTTTAAGCCAACCCCATGAACACGCAATTGGTCTGCAGCCACCTCTTCAATCACCACCCCCATATCTCGAAAGGCCTGAACCGTAACACGAACATCACCGGTTAGATCGACGTTGCGTAAATGGCTCACCCCATGAGCAAGACAAGCTAGCGTAATCGCTTTATGTGACAAAGACTTGTCGCCGGATAAAGAAACACGGCCTTTTATGGAAGACGCGGGAGCAACACTAATAGAAACCGGACGAACTTCTTTGGGAACAGCAGAGGTTCGCTGTTCCAACAAACGAAGAAAATGATCACGAGCGGATTTCGCCCGAGTAAAAACACCAAACATACTGGCGCCATCACCCTGCTCAATGGCCGTTCTCATCACCGCTAAACGCTCAGTAAAATGATCTAACGTTGCCAGTGTTGCTTCTTTATTAGATAAGAAGACATCACGCCACATAACAGGATCACTGGAGGCAATACGAGTGAAATCACGAAAACCGCCTGCTGCGAATTTAAACACATCCTGACTTCGATCACTGTTCGCCAGCGCATCCACCAAGGTATACGCCAATAAATGCGGCAAATGACTGGAAGACGCAAGCACATGATCGTGATGCTCCACATCCATGCTCACCACATCCGAGCCCACAGCGGACCACAATTGATGCAAACGATCCAGCAGCGCCGGATTACTGTCGACCAAGGGAGTCACAATCGCCATGTGCTTTTCAAACAACTGGGAATTGGCCGCCAACACACCGCTTTTTTCCGCACCAGCAATAGGGTGACTCGGAATAAAATTAGCAGGCACTTCACCAAATACTTTTTTAGCCGCACTCACCACGCTGCCTTTTGTGGAACCCACATCCGTCAGCAAGGTCGTGTCTTTCAAATGCGGCTGTATTTCTAATAACACAGATTCCATCGCCCTAACTGGGGTCGCTAAGACAATCACATCCATGTGCGCAATGTATTCTGCCGTCAAGGCGGCAGGGTAATCAATCACACCTGTCGACACCCCTAACGCCAACTCGCCCTCTCTACGGTCTGCACCGTAAAGAGTGGCTAAGCCTTTTTCTTTTAGCGCTTTGGCGAAAGACCCGCCAATCATGCCCAGACCAACAATCAACACATTACCGAACGGCTTTCCCTCTCGCTGAGAGTCGAGCACGTTTTCTGAGTCATTTTTATTCACAAACAACACCAATTATTAGACTAAAGAACGGCAACCGGGTAAGAGCCAAGCACTTTTACTTCAGAAGCTCGCCCTCTCAACTCTGCAATAACCGCCTGACAGGCTTCATCTTGATAATGGCCGACAAAGTCTATGTAAAAGATATAACCCCAACGACTCATTAACGAAGGTCGTGTTTCAAGACGCGTCATATCAACACCATGGCGCTCAAACGCTTCCAACAAGCGATACAAAGCACCCGGCTCGTTTTTCGCACTGATCAACAAGGAAGTCTTGTCCTTACCACTTGCCGGCACATCTTGATTACCAACAATCAAAAAGCGCGTCGTGTTATCAGGACGATCTTCAATATTGGCAGACACCGTCATAAGACCATACAATTCACAGGCTACTTCGCCAGCAATGGCAGCCACTGCGCGACCGTTTTTGCCCGCCTCAGCAGCAAGACGCGCCGCTTCAGCATTAGAACTCACCGCCACACGCTCAGCATGCGGCCAGTAACGATCCAGCCAAGCACGGCATTGCGCCAAGGATTGTTGATGTGAATAGATATGCGTTACTTCGTCAGCATTACTGTGTGGACTCACCAATAAATGGTGATGAATACGCACTTCCACTTCCCCACAGATTTTCAACTGCGAATCTCGAAAGCTGTCTAAGGTGTGATTTACCACACCCTCGGTGGAGTTTTCTACCGGCACCACTCCATAATTGGCGGCCCCCGATTCCACCTCGCGAAACACTTCGTCTATCGCGGCCATCGGCGCACTAACAATGGATTTACCAAAATGCTTCAGCGCCGCCTGTTGCGTAAAGGTCCCTTCCGGCCCTAAAAACGCAATGCGCATCGGTTTTTCCAGCGCCAAACAAGAAGACATTATTTGGCGAAAGATCTTCGCCATTTCTTCGTTGCCAAGCGGCCCTTCATTACGCTCCATCACGCGACGCAACACTTGAGCTTCACGCTCCGGACGATAAAACACCACGGCATCGCCGCCTTGCTCAGCCAGCTTTACTTCCGCTACTTTTTGAGCACACTGCGCCCGCTCATTTATCAAAGCCTGAATTTGCGAGTCAATGGAATCGATCCGATCTCTCAGCAAAGGCAATGTTTCAGGCACAGACTGTTTCGTATTTGCCATAATAATTATCCGTGACGCTGTTCAAAAGAATGCATGAAGTCGATCAAGGCTTGCACCCCTTCCATCGGCATCGCGTTGTAGATACTCGCGCGCATTCCGCCCACAGAGCGATGCCCTGCTAAGGTTCTCAAGCCTGCCGCTTCTGATTCTTCCAAAAACAACGTTTCAAGAGAGTCGTCCGCCAACACAAAAGGCACATTCATGCGTGAACGGTAAGCTGGGTCAATCGGATTAGAATAGAAGCTGCTTTCGTCAATCGCACGATACAGTGCTTCGGCCTTACGAATATTGGCTTGTTCAATGGCTTCTACGCCACCTTGATTTTCCAACCATTCAAACACCAAATCCGCCAAGTAAATTGCGAAGGTAGGTGGCGTGTTGATCATGGAGTCGTTTTTCGCCAAGGTCGCAAAATTCCACGTCGTCGGTAAAGTCTCCGCACTGCGCGCCAACAAGTCTTTACGCACAATACAAATCACCACACCCGCAGGTCCAACATTCTTCTGGGCACCCGCGTAAATCATGCCGTATTTGCTAACGTCTATTTTACGAGACAAAATCGTCGACGATAAATCCGCCACAATCGGCAACGAGGTTTCAGGCAACTCGGAAAATTCCAAACCACCAATGGTTTCATTCGGGCACAAATGCAAGTACGCCGCGTTTTCATCCAAATCAAAAGAAGAAAATGCTGGCACAGTTTGGTAATTCTGCGCTTTAGAAGACGCAACCACATTGATCTGGCCGTATTTTTTCGCTTCTTTAATCGCCTTGGTGGACCAAGCGCCCGTATCCAAGTAACAAGCCGAGTCAAAACCATTCATTAGGTTGGCCGGAATCTGTGCAAACAAGGTAGACGCACCACCCTGTGCAAACAAGATTTCATAGTCATCACTAATATCCAGCAAACGCGCCAGACGCGCTTTCGCCGAAGCAAGAATAGACATGAACTCAGCACTACGATGGCTCATTTCCATCACGGAAACGCCAGCGCCATGCCAATCCAACAATTCAGACTGCGCTTTCTTTAGAACTTCTTCAGGGAGTGCAGCTGGACCAGAACAAAAATTATAAACTCGGCTCATCCTGTTTTTTACCTCTAGTATCCAGGATCTAACTTAAACAAAAGCGACGCACCAAGGTGCGCCGCTCTTATTACTCTTCGTCTTCGGTGGTATCAGGCGTCTCACCAGAAGCAGTAGTCGGCGCTGCCGCCTCATCTGCTCCAAGCTCCTCGCCGTCTTCCACATCACCTTCATCGTCTTCAACAACACGAACCACACCCACTAGGTGCTCATCGTTTGTTAAGCGAATCAAGGTAACACCTTGTGTGTTTCGACCTTGACAAGACACTTCGGTGACTCGCGTACGAACCAAGGTTCCTTGATCTGTGATCAAGATAATCTCATCCGTTTCGTCTACTTGAGTCGCACCAACCACTGGGCCATTACGCTCAGAGACCTGGATACCGATAACCCCTTGACCACCACGACCGTAGACTGGGAAGTCGTCGATCGAAGTACGTTTACCATAACCATTTTCACACGCCATCAAGACGGCAGCGCCTTCTTGAGGAACGATCAAAGAAACCACTTTTGCGTCTTCGCCTAAACGAATACCACGAACACCGGCGGCGGTACGACCCATGGCACGCACGTCACCTTCAGAGAAGCGAATCGTTTTACCAGAGCTCGATACCAACATAATGTCATCGTTGCCAGTCGTTTGAGCAACACCCACAAGAGCATCACTGTCATCTAGACTCAAGGCAATCAGACCCGTTGAACGAGGGCGAGCAAAGTGCTCCATTGCGGTTTTCTTAACAGTACCGTTGGCCGTTGCCATGAAGATGTAGCTGCTGGCTTCTTGAGCCTCTTCATCCACTTCTGCATCCGCGTCTGATTTTTCCGGTGTTGTTAATGGCAATAAAGCCGAAACATGTTCACCTTCTGCAAACGGTAACAAGTTTACAATCGGACGGCCTTTCGAGTTACGGCTGGCCGTTGGAATTTCAAACACGCGCAACCAATACACTTTACCAAAGTTAGTAAACAGCATCACAGTATCGTGACTGCTTGTTACTAATAGATGGCTAATATGGTCTTCGTCTTTCATGGCTGACGCAGATTTACCGCGACCGCCTCGGCGCTGAGCTTTGTATTCTTCTAATGGTTGAGATTTCGCATAACCGGTATCCGAAATCGTCACAACCATAGGCGCTTCATCAATCAAATCCGCAATCGTCAAATCTTGACGAGACGTTAAGATTTCAGTACGACGCACATCACCAAACGAATCACGAACTTCTTCTAGCTCTTCACGAATGACTTCCATCAAACGATCAGGGTTAGACAAGATTTCCAATAGTTCAGCGATCAACTCAATCAGCGCTTTGTACTCCGCCATGAGTTTTTCGTGCTCTAAGCCCGTTAAACGGTGCAAGCGCAAATCCAGAATCGCTTGCGCTTGGTCTGGAGAAAGGTGGTAAGCACCATCCACAAAACCATATTGCGCATCCAGATCATCAGGACGACAAGCATCAGAACCCGCGCGTTCTAACATCGCCATCACATTGCCTGGCTGCCAAGATTCAGCAACAATTCTTTCTTTTGCTTCCGCCGACGTTGGCGACATTCTGATCAACTCGATAACGCGATCGATGTTGGCAAGAGACACCGCCAAACCTTCAAGAATGTGACCACGCTCACGCGCTTTGCGAAGCTCGAAGATAGTACGACGAGTCACCACTTCACGACGGTGTTTGACAAAGCATTCAAGGATTTGTTTCAGGTTAAGCAATTGTGGACGGCCATCGACTAAGGCCACCATATTGATACCAAAAACAGATTGGAGTTGTGTTTGAGTGAAGATGTTATTCACCACTACGTCTGGGTTTTCACCGCGACGCAATTCAATCACAATGCGCATGCCGTCTTTATCAGACTCATCACGCAACTCACTAATCCCTTCTAATTTTTTCTCTTTTACCAGCTCAGCGATTTTTTCAATGACTTTCGCTTTGTTTAACTGATAAGGAATCTCAGTAAAGACGATGGCTTGGCGATTGCCCTTTTCCATGTCTTCAAAGTGGTGACGGGCGCGCATGTAAATACGACCGCGACCTGTTTTATAGGCCTCCACAATACCGGCACGACCATTAATAAAGGCCGCTGTCGGAAAATCTGGACCAGGAACATGCTCCATCAACTCATCAACAGTAATGTCAGCATTATCAATAACCGCTAAGCAGCCATCGATTACTTCACCTAAATTGTGAGGAGGAATGTTCGTTGCCATGCCCACCGCAATACCGGCAGAACCATTCACTAATAAGCCTGGTACTCGGGAAGGCATAACCGACGGCATAAATTCAGTGCCATCGTAGTTAGGAACAAAATCGACCGTTTCTTTTTCAAGATCCATCAATAAATGATGGGCGATTTTGGCCATACGAATTTCGGTATAACGCATTGCGGCGGCGCTATCGCCATCGACAGAACCGAAGTTACCTTGTCCATCCACCAAGGTGTAACGCATGGAGAAAGGTTGCGCCATACGAACAATAGTGTCGTAAACAGCCACATCACCATGTGGATGGTACTTACCGATTACATCACCGACGATACGCGCGGATTTTTTGTACGGTTTATTCCAATCGTTTTTCAGTTCATTCATTGCGAACAAAACACGACGGTGGACGGGCTTTAAACCATCTCGTACGTCTGGTAATGCACGCCCAACGATTACACTCATTGCGTAATCTAGGTAGGAACCCTTTAGTTCGTTTTCGATACTGACGGGAATAATTTCTTTGGCTAATTCACCCATAGATACAACCGATCCTTATGCCTCGGAGTCTGACAGACGCCCTGATATCTTTTTATAAGCGCTGCATTGTACCATAAGGAAATAAATAACACCCCTGCGACAGTATCTTTTGTTTGCTATTTGATGACTCTACCGAGACACTCAATCTGACAAAATTTATGACACGATTCAGACGATTAACTGACAAAGAAACCACGAGCAAGCCAAGTTTGCTATTGGTTGCCTGTATTGATCTCGCTATAATGCAAAGAACACTTTGGCCAATCCGCCATAAAACGGCAGGCATCTATCTAACTCAACACCCTAGATGCAGACAACGCCCTACAACACCATCGGAAATTAACCATGACCAATACAAAAGAACAGCACAACAATGTAGATTTTACCGAAGTGGCTAAATTTGAAGCGCTAGCCAGCCGTTGGTGGGACACTGAGAATGAATTCAAACCTCTGCACGACATCAACCCATTGCGCGTTAACTATATTAATGAACGCGCAGGTCTGTCTGGAAAAAAAGTCATTGATGTTGGCTGCGGTGGCGGCATTTTGTCAGAAGCCATGTCCAAACTGGGTGCCGACGTTAAAGGCATCGACATGGGTGAAGCGCCTCTCGCGGTTGCCAACTTACACCTAGAAGAGTCCAAACTAGACATCGACTACGAAAGAATCACCGCCGAAGAAATCGCGGATCGCGAAGCCGGCACTTATGATGTAGTGACTTGCCTAGAAATGCTTGAGCACGTGCCAGACCCAGCGTCCGTCATCAAAGCCTGCATGACACTGGTCAAACCTGGCGGTCACGTCTTTTTCTCCACCATCAATCGCAACCCGAAAGCGTACCTTTTTGCGATTGTAGGCGCCGAATACATTCTAAACATGTTGCCAAAAGGCACCCATGATTACGCCAAGTTCATTCAACCTGCTGAGCTGAACAATCACGCAAGAAAAGCAGGACTAGAAGTCCTACACATGACCGGACTTACCTACAACCCAATCACTAAACACTATAAGCTTACAGACAAAGATGTGTCCGTGAATTACATGATGCATACCCAGAAGCCGAGCATGTAAGCCATTAAATAAGAGAGAAGGAGGCGTTATGTTTGATTATCAAGCCCCAGAGCAACTACTCAAAGACAAGATAATTCTGGTCACTGGCGCTGGAGATGGCATCGGCAAAACCGCCGCCCTCACCTACGCCCAGCATGGCGCCACTGTCATATTATTAGGCAGAACCACCAAAAAACTAGAAGCCGTTTACGACACCATCGAAGCGAAAGGCTACCCACAGGCAGCCATAGTCCCACTCAACTTAGATGGCGCCAGCGAGCACGATTTTATTGAGCTGGCAGCCACGCTAAAAAATGAATTCGGACACCTAGACGGTATTTTACACAACGCCAGCTTACTGGGTGAACGCACCCCACTTGAAACCTACGACGCCGAGGTCTTTGATCAGGTCATGAAGGTTAACGTGCTTAGCCAATTCATGCTAAACCAAGCCCTTATGCCACTATTAAAGGCGGCCCCCAACGCGTCAATTGTGTTTACAACCTCCAGCGTTGGTAGAAAAGCCAGAGCTTACTGGGGCGCTTATTCGGTGTCGAAATTTGCCACCGAAGGCATGATGCAACTGCTTGCTGACGAATTAGAGAGCACCTCCAACATTCGCTGCAACGCCATCAATCCAGGGGCAACCCGCACCACAATGCGCGCGGCCGCTTACCCAGCAGAAGACCCAGAAACCCTTCCCTCTCCTGAGGAAATAATGCCGGTTTACCTGTATTTAATGGGCGCCGATAGCGAAGGCATCAATGGCAAATCATTAGACGCTCAAGCCAAATAAACTACCGCGCAATGGTTTTCCACCATTGCGCGCCACTCAAACTTTCGGCTAGTATCGTGACATGACAACAATACCTAAGACACTGATCACAGCGCTTTTTTTTCTCGCCACTCTCGTCGGCTTTCACCCTACCGCTGTCGCCGCCACAGTAACCAGCAACCCTCATAAGCCCCTTGAAAAAGCCATTAGCGATCACAACAACTACAGTTTAATAACGCTACAAAATGGCCTCAATGTCATCCTTGTTAGCGACCCACACGCGGAACGATTTGCCGCCTCCATGGCCGTAAATGTCGGCAGTTACCAAGACCCCAAAAACCAACAGGGATTAGCGCATTTTTTAGAACACATGCTGCTCTTAGGCACTCAAAAATACCCTAATGCTGGCAGCTACCAGTCCTTTATTAGCCACCATGGCGGCAGCTACAACGCTTACACCAGCATCAACTCCACCAACTTTTTCTTCGATATAGAAAGTAAGCACTTTAGCAGCGCACTGGATAGATTTTCACAATTTTTCATTGCCCCACTGCTTGACCCGAATTCCGCACAACGGGAAAAAAACGCGGTTAACGCCGAATACAAAGCGAAATTTAACAGTCAACGCCGTCGCCTCAATCAGGCCTTTAAAACATTACTCAACCCAGAACACCCTCAGAGTCAATTCACCGTCGGCAGCTTAGACACACTGAAAGACCGCGAAAATAACCCACTGCACAAACAACTACTGACGCTTTATAAAGAAAACTATGTGGCCAACAACATGGCCTTGGTGTTGGTTGCTAACCTACCAATGGCAGATCTTGATGCATTGGCCACCAAATACTTTTCAGCCATCCCTTCTGGCAACATAAAACCAAGACCAAAAGCCCCATCATTACTCAAACCTGGGGCACCTCAACTGCAGTTCACTCGCCCCAATATAGACAGCAACACGCTGTCATTTTGCTACCAAATTGACAGCCAAGAAAAACACTACAAAACACGCCCCGCTCGCTATTTAACCTATATTTTAGGCAACGAAAGCAAAGGGTCACTGTACGCCACACTTAAAAACGAAGGCTTAATCAACAGTTTAAGCAGCGACATATCCCCTGACTACGAGCACAACGCGCTATTTTGTACCGACATTCGACTGACCGACCAAGGCACGCACAACATAGACAAGGTTGCCAGCACCTTCTTCGCCACGATCGGCACCATTAAGTCAGCCCCGATTAACCCTGTTTATCTCGAAGAAGAAGTCACACTAAGCAAACTGACCTATGACTATCACAATTACATCAGCCCACAAGCCTTAGCCAAGCTACTGTCTTCTAGGATGCTGTCGGTGCCACCACAAGACGCCCTTAGCAGCTTCAAAATAGAGAAAGTCGCCAGCAACAAAGACATCACCCATATTTTGAATCAACTAACCGATCAAAACCTATTGGTCCAATTATCCACCCAACACACACTACCCAAAAAATGGTCAAAAGAACCCATCACATGGCACACAGAACCCTGGTACCAAAGCCAGTACAGCAACACCCAATTTAGCGACTATTTTTTGAACATGGTGCATTTCTCCACCAAAAATACGGCCATCACACTTCCCAAAAAGAATCCGTTCATCCCAACATCACTCAGCATGGTCGATGAGCAAGATAAGACGCCACACATCATCCTCCAGAAAAAGAATTTCACCTTTTGGCACAAAGCGGACACCAGCTTCCAAAAGCCAACCAGTATTAACTTTCTCGCCATTCAATTTGACCACGCTGCCGATACCGCCAAGCACAGCGTACTCAATCATTTATGGACTCGAACCGTAAACGACAGCATCAGCGAGTCCACTTATGAGCCCTATATTGCAGGCCTTGGCTACAGCCTCTACCCTCACCTTAATGGCATTTCTTTTAACACCACAGGCTATGCAGACAAACAAGGCGACTACCTCGTTTGGCTGGTCGATCAGTTTTTTCTATTCAAGCCTACGCAGCAAGACTTTCAGCGCATCAAGGCACAGCTAAAGAAAGATCTCGATAACCAAAAGAGCCGCCAAGCCTATCAAGGCGCCAACATTGCACTAAGCTCCTTGATCACCAAGAACAACTTCACCACCAAAGAACTGCTTGCGGCACTTAAAGACAGCACCATTGGGGACCTTCAAAACTACATCAAGAACGCCAAAAGCCACTTCGAAGTCGTCGGCTACAGCACTGGCGACGTGTCAGAAGCAAACGCCATGAAGCTTGCCAGCACACTGCATGAGCGATTCATCAACAGACTCGCCCCTCACTTATCGACCAAGGTAGAAACCAAGCAACTGGCCGCACAAGAAAAGCTCGAGTACCGCTTTCCCTCTATCAGCAAAGACAGCACAGTCCTTTACTCCTTGATAGACACAGGCCCGCAGACGGAAAACAAAACTGAGTACGAATCCACTCTGCAAAAGTCCTACTTTGCCATCTTGTGCAACATACTCAACAGCCGCTTTTACAACCAGCTGCGCACCGAACAACAACTGGGCTACATTGTCGGCGTGCAAGACCTCAGCACACGCAACACCCCTATTCTCGGCTTTCTCATACAGTCCCCTGATAAGGACACCAACACCTTGGTCAACGCCATTGAATCCTTTATCAAAGAACAAGCCATATTGTTGCAAACACTGCCCAAACAAGACTTTCAGAACACCAAAAACAGTCTACTGAGTAGCCTAAAAATGGGCGCTAGAAATCTAGACGACAACGCGTACGATGAATGGCATGAAATCGCCAAATACTCACAGGATTTTGATCACAAAAAACAAGCCATTAAGGTCGTAGAAGGGATCACGCAAGAAGGCTTTATTCAGTACATTAAGCAGAAAATAGAACAAGGCAATACTGCAAAAATACTCATTCACAATAAAGCGCTAGATAAGACACTAATACAGAAAGGACACTGGATAAAAGCTCACCCAGAAGGCAACAACTTGACTGGACACTCGTTAAAAATAGAAGCTCAACACAACACACACACCCTAGCCGCCAATTAGTTTTTCCAGTTTATCTTCTTGGCTTTCGCTCGGCTTCGCTACATTATTGGAAGCCTTCACCGCTGGTGTTTTAGGCTTTATTTCTGAGAACTCTCCGGTATCTGGGATTAGATTTTGTGAATTCGAGTCATCTTGAGACTTCTCTAGCTTATTAAGCTGATCGCCAAAGACACCTATTTCCGGCATCATTCGCAGGCGCTTTTCTTGAATATCATCAGGGATATGACCAGTAAACAAAACCGTAAAGGGTGCATCTTTAGTACGCTTATTCACCTCATCATAAATCGCTTTTTCTCTTTTGGCGATCTTCTGCTCTTCAAGATAAGAGCGATCCGCCCCCGTCGCCGTCACCACCACATTAGGCCCCAACAACGACACTTTACTTTTTTCAGCAGGAATAACAGCAACCTCATCTGGAGAATTAAGCACCACCTGATGACGACCATGGATCACCTGATTGCCATAGATAATATCCACCGGTTGAATTTCCACTGTTTGAGCCTGCACCACTAAAGGCAGCACAAACATAACCCCTACTATTTTTTTCATAACCACCCCAAAGATCGAGCCTCTAACTATAAGAGATAATCAGCCATTAAAAAAGGAGGCTAAACACTGCTTAGCCTCCTTTTTGTAAACTAATCGCTGAGCGTATTACAAAGTAATAACATCAAACTCAACCAATGAATCCACATCCGCTTCGTAATCAACGCCATCTACACCAAAACCAAACAGCTTCAAAAACTCATCTTTGTAAAGCTGATAATCGGTTTCAGCAAATAAGTTTTCATCGGTAATTTGTGGCCATAGATCACGGCAAGCTTGCTGAACATCGTCGCGCAGCTCCCAATCATCCAAGCGCAAACGGTTCGCGTCATCAACCAATTCAGCTGGGTTATGGTTATTGTACAAACGCTCAGAGAACATGCGGTATATCTGATCCATACAGCCTTCATGAAGGCCTTTTTCGCGCATCACTCTGAAGACCATAGCCAAATACAAAGGCATCACTGGAATAGCCGAAGAAGCTTGAGTCACAACCGACTTCAAGACAGCGACGTTAGCACCACCATTAAGCACAGACAGCTGGCCATTAATTGCAGCAGAAGCACGATCTAGATCTTCTTTCGCTTTACCTAGAGCACCGTGCCAATAGATAGGCCATGTAATATCAGAGCCAATGTAAGAATACGCAACGGTACGCACACCTTCAGCCAATACGCCCGCTTCTTGCAACGCAGACATCCATAATTCCCAATCTTGGCCACCCATTACGGTCGTTGTCGCCGCAATTTCTTCCTCTGTCGCTGGCTCAATTTCCGCTTCGATAATCACATCTTTATTCGTATCGATCGCGGTAGAACGGTAAGGCTGACCGATCGGTTTCAAAACAGAACGAATGACTTCGCCAGTTTCTGGCATTTTGCGCACTGGCGACGCCAATGAGTAAACCACCATATCGATTTCACCAAGGTCTTGCTTGATCAACTCGATGACTTTGTCACGCGCTTCATTTGAGAAAGCGTCGCCATTAATGCTTTTGGCGTACAAACCTTCTTCTTTGGCTGCTTTTTCAAACGCCGCCGCATTGTACCAACCCGCAGTACCCGTTTTCTTTTCTGTTGCTGGTTTTTCAAAGAAAACACCGATTGTCGCCGCACCAGAACCAAATGCCGCCGCAATACGAGAAGACAAGCCATAACCACTAGAAGAACCAATGACCAATACTTTTTTAGGGCCATTTTCCACTTGGCCTTTTGCTTTCGTAAAAGCAATCTGCTCTCTTACGTTTTGCTCACAGCCTACAGGGTGAGTGGTGGTACAAATAAATCCACGAATCTTTGGTTTAATGATCATATTATCTTCTCAACGTCATGTTTTGCTTACATCCTACCTAACCAGAAAGCACCTTTCATCAGGCAAGACAAATCTGCGCACAATGATACAATAGCTTATCCTATATGTCCTCGCTCACTTTCAATAACCGGACATTCGTTCCCCATTTTCTGCAAAGAGACACCTTGATGCATCTACTTGTTATTGGTTATGTATGGCCAGAGCCAAACTCCTCGGCGGCCGGCAGTCGCATGATGCAATTGCTCCATACTTTTCGAGACGCCAACTGGCAAATCACTTTCGCCAGTCCAGCACAACAAACCGAGCACATGACCAAGCTTGACGAGCTCGACATCGCCTGCGAGCACATCACGCTAAACGACGCCTCGTTTGACCACTATGTCAGCTCATTGGCGCCCGATGCTGTGATGTTTGACCGCTTCATGATGGAAGAGCAGTTTGGTTGGCGAGTTGAAAAGTTCTGCTCCAACGCATTGCGCATTCTAAACACCGAAGATCTTCATTCCCTAAGGGAAGCACGCCATCAGGCACTGAAACAAAAGAGAAGCTTCCAGCAAGCAGACCTGCACAGTGATTTGGGCATTCGAGAAATCGCTGCCATTCATCGCTGCGACCTAACATTAATGATTTCCGAGTTCGAAAAAAACCTACTCGTAAATGAATTTCATGTGCCTGAGTCTCATGTTTTTCACCTTCCCTTTATGCTGGAAAGATCCACTGAATATGGGGTTTTACCCACCTTCGAAGAACGCCAACACTTTATTACCATTGGCAACTTTAGGCACGCCCCGAATTGGGATGCCGTTCTGTATTTAAAACAACAAGTGTGGCCAAAGATACGCAAAAAACTCCCCACCGCAGAGCTGCATATTTACGGCGCCTACCCGCCTCCAAAAGCCACCCAACTGCACAACGAAAAAGAAGGTTTTCTGGTAAAAGGCTGGGCCAAAGACGCTCAAGACGTCATGAAACACGCCAGAATTTGCTTAGCCCCATTGCGCTTTGGGGCTGGCATTAAAGGCAAGCTTGTCGAAGCCATGCAAATGGGCACACCCAGCATCACCACCTCAATCGGCGCAGAATCCATGTACGGGCACCTGCCTTGGAATGGCGTCATCAGTGATGACATAGAAGAATTTGCGGCCGCCGCCGCAGCGCTTTATCAGGACTCTGCCAGCTGGCATCTGATGCAGAAAAATGGCTTTTCCATCCTAGACACCCTTTACGATAAAGCCGTCTGGGGACCGCGTTTTTTAACAAGGATTGAGCGACAACTTACCCTAAAAGACACCCTAAGGGAAAAACATTTTTTGGGTAAAATGCTCAGGCACCACAGCCTAAAAAGCACCCAATACATGTCTCAGTGGATAGAGCTAAAAAACAAGAAAGAAGAAGGTAATTAACACAAAGAACCCATGAAGCGAGCGCTCACAGGCCTGAAAAACATTGACTAACTAACGAACTGACTGGTCTGTTCGCGCTCAGACACTTTGACCAACACCGCTCTTTGCTCTTCTGCCGTCAATCGCCCCCAGGTACTGATTTCTTTGCCAGTACGGTAGCAACCAACACAGACGTCGTCATCGTTAAGCAAACACAAATTCACACAAGGCGATGCTACTTTGGCGTTTTTAGTCGCTTTTTTTGACATGACTCTCTCCTTCGGCATCCTTGTCAGCCGCTGCCTTCATGGCTTTCTGCTCAGCATTCCATTCGCGCAGCTCTTCATAATACGTATCCCAAACACAAGGAGAGCACTCACTTTCACAGCATTCCCAGTCTTCTGGAGGTGTCGGACGTTCGGACATTTCATTACCCATACAAAAGCGTTAACACATTGAAATTAAAGTCATTGCACTTCTTAGAGTCGTCCCCCTAAGAAGTGCAATAATATTGATAAGCGCTTAATACTCAGCGTTATGATAAACACGCTGAACATCATCAAGATCATTCAAAAGGTCAAGAAAACGATCAAACTGCTCAACATCTTCACCTTCAATGGCCGTCAAGTTTTGCGCAACGAATTGAATCTCGTCAACATCAAATTCAATCTCACCAAAGGCTTCAACCAAAGCCGCTTTGGCTTTGCCATACTCTGTGTTTGGTGCAAACACGGTTACCTTGCCATCTTCCAGCTCGATATCAGTCACGTCCACATCGGCCATCATTAGTGCTTCTAAAACAGCCTCTTCGTCTGTGCCGTCAAAAACAAAAATCGCACTGTGGTCAAACATATGACTCACACTGCCTTGGCCACCAATCTTGCACTTAACCTTGTTAAAACAAGTACGCACATCACCAAAAGTACGGTTTGGATTATCAGACAAGCAATCCACGATCACCATGGTATTGCCCGGCCCAAACCCTTCATAACGAGCCGTGTCGAAATCTTCTCCGCCACCGCCTTTCGCCTTATCAATCGCTTTATCAATAACATGGGTTGGCACCTGATCTTTTTTCGCTCTTTCGATCATCGAGCGAAGTGCCAAGTTACCATTTGGATCAATACCACCGGATTTTGCGCAAACATAAATCTCACGGCCGTATTTACTGTAAACCTTGGCTTTTTGATCAGACGTTTTTGCCATGGACTCTTTGCGGTTTTGAAAGGCTCTGCCCATTACATTTTCCTATTCTATGCGTTCTTAAAAGCAAGATTCTAACGTGAAGGACAAAAAGAAGGAACTGCTAGAGTGCCAGATTCCTCCTTTTAAGTGCATTTTGAAGAACAGATGGAAGCCAACACAAGGCGAGAAAATACGATAAGAATCAATTTCATAACCCGCTCAGGCAAGCACGGGAAGATTTCGAGCGGCCAATACAGCAAGGGAAACCGTCGCTAAAACACAAAACATTTCTTTATTTGGCGCGAAAACAGCAGAAAATCAGCAAATCCTCATTGTTTACACCACCCAAAAGTAGCGCACAAGATCCTTGAAACTGTATGATAAACATTCTATAAAAAGTCTTTATATTATTAATCTAGATGCGGTTATTTTAGCCAACTCGTTGCGGCTCTTGAAATACAAATGAGTCCACCTACCACAGGATTTCACTGACTCCACTATGAGAATTACCAAGAAATTCAAAATACGCCATAAGCTGTTTGCCGTCTTCGTGCTCAGCAACATTTTAGTGATTGTGTCTATGTGGCAGGTTTTTCAATGGAGCTTTGACCGTGGTTTTGTGTCTTACGCCACAGAGCGAGATCGCGATTTCCTAGAGCAAATGGCGAACAGAACCGCCAATTTGTACATCTACTACGATGATTGGTACTTCTTGATTCAAGAAAGCCAAATGGAAAAAGACTGGCACAAAGAACGCCTTGAGAACCTGAGAGACTTGGTGCCGCCTCCTAGCACCCCTAATTTGGACCTTATCTATCCATCTCAATACTATCGCCAGCGTTTCTTATTGTTTGATAAAAATCAAAAAAGCATCATAGGTGATACGCCCTTTGATAAAGCGGAAACCCACGCGGTTATCGTCAATAAAAAAGTCGTCGGCTATATTGGCTTGCGCTCTATGCGCGCCCTAGTACAAGACCAAACCTTGCGATTTGTACGTCAGCAAGGGGAAGCCTTTTTATTGATCTCTGCCTTTATGCTGGCGATTGCCGCTTTGCTTACTTGGCCTCTTGCTCAATGGCTAAGCCGACCATTATGTACCGTACGTGAAGCCACACGTAAACTGTCAAAAGGTCATTACGATACTCGCATTAAAATTCACGGCTCAGACGAGCTTGCGGATTTAGGAAATGACTTCAACCATTTGGCCATCACGCTGGAAAACTCTCGCGAATCCAGAAAACGCTGGGTTGCAGATACCGCGCATGAGCTAAGAACGCCGGTTGCCATTTTAAGGGGCGAAATTGAAGCCATGCAGGATGGCATCATTAAAGTATCGCCAGAAAGTCTTTCTTCTCTACAGCAAGAGACGATACATATAACGCGTCTAATTGATGACTTAAACCAGTTATCCATGCATGATGTAGGCAATCTAAATTATGAAATGGAAGACGCGGATTTAAATGAAATCCTAGAACAAACAGTCCAATCTATGACACTGAGATACAATGAAGCGGGTCTTGATATAGAACTTGATATCATCAAGAAAGCCCCGATCATGATTACCGGTGACACAGATCGATTGCACCAGCTCTTTGCTAACTTAATGAATAACTCATTAAAGTACACAAACGCACCAGGAAAACTTAGTATAGTATTATCAAGAGAAGATGATACGGCGGTTGTGTTGTTCGAAGACACTCCTCCAGGTGTGAATGAAGAAGAGAAAAATCGAATTTTCGAACAGTTCTATCGAGTCGAGAATTCACGTAATAGGGCAACAGGTGGTAGAGGCTTAGGGCTTGCGATCTGTACCAATATTGTAGATGGCCATCAGGGCAACATTAGTGCCTATCACTCGCCACAGGGTGGTTTAGGAATAAGAATAGAATTCCCTTTAAATTAATATGGAACAAAAAGCATTATGAGCAAAATACTAATTGTTGAAGACGAACCAAAATTAGCTGAGTTAGTCGGCGCCTACCTAGACCAAGCAGGCTATGAAAACCACCATATTGATCGTGGCGATCAAGCGGTAGATTACGTGAAAAACAATCACGTAGATTTAATCCTTTTGGATCTTATGCTACCAGGCCTAGATGGTATCGAGATTTGCAAACAGGTACGTCAATTCAGCGGCATCCCAATCATTATGGTGACCGCAAAAGCAGAAGAAATTGACCGTCTAATCGGCCTAGAAATGGGCGCAGACGATTATGTATGCAAACCTTTCAGCCCACGCGAAATCGTTGCGCGCGTTAAAGCCAACCTTCGTCGCGTTGAGCTTGACCAAACTGAATCACCAAGAACAGATGGTTTTGACCTAGATGTAGATCGCCTACGCGCCACTTATAAAGGTGAGCTAATCGATCTAACGACCGTTGAATTCCAATTACTGCAATTGCTGATCAAAGAACCTGGTCGCGTTTTCGGCCGTGATCTGATTATGAAAAGCATTTACGCAGACAGCCGTGTAGTAAGTGACCGTACCATTGATAGTCACATCAAAAAACTGCGCAAGAAAATCTCTGCCGTTGCGCCTGAGCTAAACGTGATTCATTCTGTCTACGGTGCGGGTTACCGATTCGAAAACAACGATTAATAGACACTGTAACTCTGTTTACCTATAAGGAATGACGTTGGATAACTTTTTAGACGTACTTGGTTTTTCTTTTTCTATCACCATGCCAATTTTTTTGATTCTGGTGCTAGGGATTTTTCTTTACCAAGTACAGCTGATCAATGATAATTTCATTGATGTTGCCTCTAAATTGGTTTTCAACGTCACTCTTCCTGCCCTACTCTTCATCAGTATTTCCAAAACCAAATTAAGCAGTGACACAGATTTTTCTCTGGTCATTTACGCCATGCTTGCCGTGGTTGCGACCTATATTCTATTAGAAGTTATCACCAGTAAGATGATTCCCGATAAGGGAGATCGTGGCGTGGTTATTCAAGGCGCTTTTCGCTCTAATATGGGCATTATTGGTTTAGCCTATTGTGTCAACGCCTATGGCGACAGCGTGTTTTCTGTGGCTTCTATTTACCTTGGCGGTGTAACCGTCCTTTATAATATTTTGTCTGTTATTTGTTTAAACAGATCCATGGATGCCAAAAAGAGCATTGCTAACACCTTAAAAGGCATCGCAAAAAACCCACTTATTCTCGCCATTGTGGCCGCATTAATTTTCTCTGCCACTGGCCTAACGCTCCCTTCTACCCTGCACAAAGCAGGTGATTACTTTGCGCAAATGACACTGCCTCTGGCTTTGCTCTGCGCGGGCGCCTCGTTGAGCTTTAAAGCCATGCAAAAAGACATCACGATTGCGATGATATCTTCTGTTGGCAAGCTCATCTTTATCCCTGTCATCATCACCTTCGGTGGCTATCTGCTCGGATACCGAGGCATGGAACTTGGCGTGTTATTTTTGATGTCATCTGCGCCATCCGCCTCAGCAAGCTACATCATGGTCAGAGCCATGGGCGGCAACGCGACCTTGGCGGCAAATATTATCGTGATCACCACCATTGCCTCTCTATTAAGCACCAGCATAGGCGTCACCGTGTTGCGCAGTTTAAATCTAATGTAAGAGCGCTTCACGCCAGTGTGACCGGCGTCATTTCAGGCGCGATAGAAAATTAAGTTATTTTAATGATAATCACTTGCATTTAACCCAAAAAACCTCTTTAATGATAACCATTATCAAGACAGAGGTACGACATGCAGCACGTTAATTTACATGAGGCCTATGACTCACAAGGTGACACCATCAGTCATCTATCTGACATTATTGGTGGTCACAAACGTCATATCAGTCTGTTACCCAATCTAAAGGTTATTGACCAACACCTATCCTGTCATAGTGACACTCTGTTTACTGAACAAGCTCAACAAGGGCTCTATTTTTCGCTTGTAGGCACTAAACCTATTATTGATAGCGACGATATCGATAGCATTCAAATCAGCTATCAAGCTCAAGACATTGTTGGTGATTTTGCGATGGCGGAAGGCGAAGAAAAATCGTTGTTCCAAATCCACGTTACAACAGAGCTGCTTGCCAGTTTATTTAATGAAACAGAAGAGCAAGTTATTCAGTACTTTAGCAATTTATTCGCCAGCATTAATCAAGACGGCCCTCTTATTAGACTGCCTGTAACGGAAAAAAACCGAGCGGTTTGCCGTCTAATGCTTGCCTATCAAAGACAAACATTAAGCCTTATTGGTCACGTGTACTCTTGTATTTTCACGTTTGTCGATCAACTTAAAATGCTCAACCATTTATCCCGCTGTGAAGATTGCCAACAAAAAGTCTTTCAAGCACAGAATTTATTAGAAAGCCCTGATCACGGTAAGCTGGAAATAGATCAGCTGGCCCATCGCGTAGGCTTAAACAGCGAAGCATTAACCCTTGGATTCCAGCACCTAGTAGGACAATCCGTTGAACGCTATGGCATGCACAGTCGAATGCAATATGCCGCGGCTATGTTGCGCCAAGACCCTCATTCAAAATCGTCCGTTGTGGCCAAAAGCGGTTTTACTGAATCTCAGTTTGAAGCCGCTTTTGTCCAGCATTTTGGCGTTAGCAGCCATCAATACGGGCAAATTCACTAGTAATAGGAACATTGAAAAACCATGGATCAGCCGTCAATCGCCTTAATATATGGCACAGATACCAATAACACCGAGGAAGTTGGTACAAAAATCGTTAATCAATGGAAAGAACTGGGCATTGATGTAGAAATGCACAATGTAAAAGACATCGAAATCAATCAACTCGAAAACTACGAGATGTTGATTCTCGGCATACCAACATGGGATTTTGGAGGCATTCAAGAAGATTGGGAAGAGTTAGGCGATGCGCTTAGTGAACTCTCGCTTGCTGATAAAACCATCGCCCTTTATGGCCTCGGCGACCAATTTGGTTATGGTGATTATTTTGTCGATGCCATGGGCTGGCTCTACGAAAAATTAGCACCAACCCAAGCCACCTTTATTGGTGAATGGCCAACGGAAGGCTACGAATTTGAAGCCTCTAGAGCCTGCATAAAAGACAAAGAACACTTTGTCGGTTTGGCCATAGATGAAGATCAACAGTTTGAACTCACTGATCAGCGCATCGAACAGTGGGTTATCCAACTTTACGCAGAAAGAGCGGTTGAAGCCGCATAAATATCACCTGACTGGCACATTGGATATAGGTTCACGACTCAAGATTTGGACGACTGCACATTCGCTGCCCCGAATGACCAAATTTCACCTCATCTAATGGATATTTATAACGCTCGCTCATACAGCGTGAAGCACGTGACCACTCCTTCTTTCTCTCCTGCTTGGGGGGTGGTCACGCATTTCTATTTTCTAGCGCGATTCGCTATGATGGGTACTCCTTTTTTGAATAGACCATCATGAACCTGCAACTTTCTGACATTATCTTCTTCTTAATCATTGCGATGCTTTTCTATGGTTGGTGGCGTAACAGCACCATCAGAGAACGCGCCATCATGACGGCAAAAAGTCACTGCCAAGAACTCAATCTGCAACTACTCGATGAAAGTGTCGCTGGTGACGGCTGGAAGCCATGCTGGGCAAATCATCAGCCTTGTATAAAGCGCACCTATCAATTTGAATTCTCTTCTACTGGACGTATGCGCTACCAAGGTCGTATTGTTTTTGTGGGCAATAAAATAGCCACTATTTGGTTAAGCCCCCACGATATTTAACCCCTAAAAAAAAGCGTTATATATTCTCAATTGTTGCGACAATTGAGCCGCACATTGTGTGTTTATTAAAATAAATTTTTCCATTTAATTGCAAAGCAAGATAAACAAGAAATAGAATGTAAATGAAACCTTACTTTGTTTGCATGATTCACAACAAACTAGGCTTTAGCTTTACCCCAATATTAGGCTGTGTATCAGCGCATTATTGGCTCATAAAATATAATAAGAAATATAGGTATCATTTATGCTGTCAAACCTAAGTTTTCGCACCAAGCTTATAGCCCTGCTGTCTGCAGCGATTATTGGTTTTGTTATTGTTACCGTGGTGGCTTTACAAGGATTGAGTACCCAAACTTCTGCATCAGAAAGGTACGAAGTATTAACACGGGTAGACAAAGACTTGGCAACCTTGGTTATTACCTTAATGGAAGAGCATGAAACGCTTTCCTCACTCAACGACAAGTCGCATAAGTCCTTCTTAAAAACACTCGACTCTGAGTCTATCGAGTCAATGAAAACCTTAGACGACAACATACAATCCGTGTCCTCAGAAGAGGCAAAAAACCTTTTACATCAGGTTAAAACAACCGTAGATGCTTATAACAGCACCTTAAAACAGCTGGTTCATCAACAACAAGTCGTTGGCTTTAATGGTTCCGCTGGCCTCAAAGGCAAGATCTCGGATTTGGGCGTTCAAGTTACTGATAAAGTCTCTTTTCTAAGCCTAGTAAAACAAGAATTCTTACCGGTTCGCGAAGCGGAAAAGAACTTCATCTTTGAACCGACAGCAGACAATAAAGCGGCGTTCATGGAGAAGTACAACAAGTTCCACAAACGCATCGTCGATTTTGGTCTAGAAGAGCGCTTCGGTGAAGTTATCGAGCAGTACTTTGCTGCCATACAAAATTACGATCAAGCCAATAACACCCTAGTGTCTCTTCAAAAACAGTTTAAAACGAACAAAGAAGCCTTTCACGATGCTCGCTTAGCCGCGGCCAACTTTATGCAAAGCGCAGTGCAAGAGGCTCGTTTACAAGCCTCCGCCAGTTCTGAGAAAGCCAGCGCAGGTTTAATCATAGTGAGCATTATTGTTGCCATTGTCGCCGCGCTAATGATGCTAGGCATTGGCCGCAGCGTAAACAAAACACTCAATCAAATTATTCGAGATCTGGGTAAGGTAAAAAGCGGTGACCTAACAGCTCGCCTATTCGTGAATAGTAAACGCAATGACGAATTTGATTCCTTGTGCAGCTCAGTCAATGAAATGACCGATGGCCTAGGCTCTGTGATTGGTGACGTGGTGCACACCACACGAGATGTGTCCGGCATGGTAACCGAGCTAAATGACTCAGTGAAGAACATCGCCGACAGCAACCGTTCGGTCAGTGAACAAACCAACTCTTTAGCCGCTGCGACAGAGGAAATCTCCACAACCATATCCAGTATTTCCATTACCACCGACGAATTAAGCAATCAGTCTCAGGATACCTATGAGTCTGCTAAAGTCGGGGCAGAAACCATCAAGGGCGCATTGTCGAATTTGGCCAGCACCATCAGCATTGTCAATCAAACGGGTGTGCAGCTCAATGAGTTAGGTCAGCTATCAAAAGACATTGATAATGTCATTGGCATGATCAACGACCTTGCTAGCCAAACCAACTTGCTCGCACTGAACGCGGCCATTGAAGCGGCACGTGCAGGGGAAGCTGGTCGAGGCTTCTCCGTTGTGGCCGATGAGGTTCGCTCTTTGGCAGAGAAAACCGTTGATGCAACCGCCAAAATCACCGACATTGTCAGCACGATTCAAGGCTCCACTCAAACCGCCATCGAAACGATGCAAAGCGGCCAAGAAAGCCTCCATGCTATTGAAAGTTTCAGTGAAAAAGCCGAAATCGCCATTCAGGAAATCGAGCAAAATGCTCAAACCAGCTCAGCCTCCTCCATTGATATGGCACGCTCTATTCAAGAAGTAGCGAAAACCGCCGTGCACATGAGTGAAGAAATGGACCGTATCGCACAGCAATTACAACGCGATAACAGCTACATCAACAGCATAGAAGACAATACACGTCACATTCACGACCAGGTCGCGAACCTAGACAGCAAAACAAGCGTGTTTACCACCAAGTAGTATTTGAGCAGCCACAACCGGCTTATCCACTATGTCGTGATGACAAAGGCGCAATAAAAAAGCTGACTTAGTAAACTAAGTCAGCTTTTTTTGTTTTACTTACCAAGCCTTTAAATCAAAGCATTGATCTATAGACGGGCTTATAAATCCGCAAATTCTTTTTCCCAACGTTTCGCTTCTTTCTTAGAAGGTCCACCTAAGGCATTCACCGCGGTACGCATGCGCGCACGAGAAAGGTCAGGCCCTAGAATCGCCATAGAATCGAAAACCGAGACAGAGGCACTGGAACCCGAAATGGCCACAAACAAAGGCGCAAAGAAATCTTTCGGCTTCACGTCCATGCTTTGAGCAAGAGATTTCAAGGTGTTGAAAATCTCATCTTTTTCCCAAGTGCGTAACGCTTCAAGTTTCCACAAGGCAAACTGCATGGCTTTGCGCAATGTTTCTTCTTCCATTTTTACCGTCGAAAAATCTTCTTTGGTAATCGGCAACATACCTTTTAGGAAGAAGCCTGCAACATTCGCTACGTCGGAGAAGGTTTCTACGCGAGGCATGATCAATGGAATGATTTGCATCAAATACTCAGGGTTTAACGCCCACTCAACGTATTTCTGTGCGAAGGTTTCAGGGTTTAGGTTCTCACGAATCCACATACCGTTTAACCAGCTCAGTTTTTCAACATCAAAAACTGGCCCGCCTAAAGACACACGTTGGATATCGAATTGCTCAATCATTTCATCCAATGAGAATTTTTCACGCTCATCAGGCATAGACCAACCCATACGACCAAGATAGTTAATGACAGACTCTGCCATGTAACCCATACGTTGGTAGTACAAGATACTGGTTGGGTTTTTGCGTTTTGACAACTTTGACTTATCTGGGTTACGCAACAATGGCATATGGCACAATGTCGGCATGTCCCAACCAAAGTATTGGTAAAGCAAAATGTGTTTAGGCGCAGAGTTAATCCACTCTTCACCACGAATAACATGGGTGATCTTCATCAGATGATCATCCACTACGTTCGCAAGGTGATAAGTTGGCATACCGTCGGCTTTCAGCAAGACTTGCATGTCGACTTGAGACCAATCGATCTCAATGGTGCCACGCAGCATATCTTGAACAACACAGGTGCCTTCTTCAGGGATTTTCATACGAATAACGTAGGGAACGCCGGCGTCTAGTTTTGCTTGTACTTCTTCTGCGCTCAGAGCCAAAGCTCGACCATCGTATTTTTGCGGTAGGCCTTGCTCTTTTTGCTCGATGCGCATTTGATCAAGCTCTTCAGGGGTTTCAAAAGCGTAAAACGCATGGCCTTTTTCCACCAACTCTAAAGCGTATTGACCGTAAATATCACCTCGCTCACTTTGACGGTAAGGACCATATTCACCGCCAACATCTGGACCTTCAGCCCAATCAAGCCCTAACCAACGAAGCGCATCTAGAATCATTTTTTCTGATTCCGGCGTACTACGAGTTTGATCCGTATCTTCTATGCGTAAAATAAACTTGCCGCCCATTTTGCGAGCAAACGCCATATTAAACAGAGCGATGTAAGCTGTGCCAACATGTGGGTCGCCTGTTGGAGACGGTGCAATACGAGTTCTTACCTCTGACATATCAATCTCATTTATCCAGTTCGTGAAATGCGGCTATTATAATCTGCTTGGTGCCATGGGGTAAGTGCGCTTTCACATCTTTTCCAACCTCATGTTTGACCCTGACCAAACAAACCCACGAAGTCTGCTCTTTTATAGCGCCTAGCGCCGTCTTTATTGGTGCAATTCTTAATCAGCACGCCCAACATCAGGCCAAAAACCGCCCATCACTGCTCTGGCCTATTTATTGCTGGTTAGAAAACAGCTCAACCGTGACGTAACGGTATTGGATACCTTATAAGGATTGCAATTATGCTATTGAAGCCTGGCACCTTGCTGATGACAGCACTGCCCTATTTTGGCCGCCAAACCTTACTCATCGTACTGGCCTGCGGCACCCTCTTCCTCTGCTTTACGCCGACTATTCCTACGCTGTTTGTTGCTTTGTCGGTCTTATTACTGCTCTACTTTTCCCTATCGGTCTCCCAGATAACCAAAAACAGATTGCAAAAGCTAGGAAAGGCTCTTGAAGTAAAGGATCAGCCTAGCGTCATACCGCTTATTCATTCAGACGCTGAATTTAACCGCTTAGCCCACTGCATTAACCCTTTGCTGCGCACCTTAGAGCGCCACCAACAGCTGTTGATCAGCTGTTCACAAGAAACCCGTTACACAGCCACCGAACTGCAAAACTCATCCACCCATGTGGCGCAAGGCGCAGAAGAAGAATATCTAGCCATTGACACGCTCGCGGCCACCAGCCAAGAGATGAATAACAAGATCTCCACCATTGCCGAGCGCATTGCACAAACATCGCAACTGGCCGCCAATACTAAATCGCAATCTGAAAAAGGGCAGGACGCACAAACTCAATTAAAAGAACGACTCACTCTGATGCAAAGCAAGGTGGACAGCAATCAATCACAAATGGCTTCCTTAAGCGAAACCGCCAGTAACATCCGACGCTTTGTTGAAACGATTGAAACCATCACCTCACAAATCAATCTACTGTCATTGAATGCGGCCATTGAATCCGCTCGGGCAGGGGAAGCGGGCAGAGGCTTTGCGGTGGTGGCTAACGAAGTACGCACACTCGCAGCCAATACGGAACTTGCCACCCAAGACATTGCCACGTTAGTGGATTCCATCTCAAAACAAGTGAATGCCTGTGAACAAACCAGCGATGAATTAATCGCCTACGCCAACAGCGCCAATGCCAGCGCAGAAGAAACAGATAACGCACTGCAATTGATTTACCAAGCCGCCCACGAAACACAAGATGACATTAGTGTCTCAACGCAATTAATCTCAGAATTTCGCCTCTCAAACGCCGCCATGAGCGAGCGTTTGCAAAGCATTGCCTTAATCAGTAAACGCCACAGCAAAGCCAGCCAAGACACCAAAGACATGGTCAAATATTTAGAGTGGCTGTCCTCACGACTTGAGCAGAAGGAACTCGCGGAATGACTTCAATCCTCTTATTTATCGGTTTATGCGTTGGCGTAGTTGCCTTAGCCATAGCGCGCCATTATTACTCAAAGAAAAGCGCTAAACGGCGTTCGTACCAAGGTTTAGAAGGCAGTAAACAGCTCATCGAGTTAATCAAGCTCACCCAGCAACATCGCGGCATGCATTCTGGATTTTTAAATGGGCAAACCGAGTTTTCAAGCAAATTAGACTCATTAAAAGCCGACATTAGTCATCGCTACAACACCCTACTCCGGCTCGAAGAGACACTTAATTACCCCAAACAATTAAGTTGCCAGTTTCAATACATTCAATGGCAAAAGCTCATCCGAGATTCAGCGCTTAGCAGCGCACAAAGCTTTCAAATTCACTCACGCCTTATTGCTAGATTGCTCGACGGCCTTTGGGATATGTCCGATGAATTCGCGCTAACATCAAGCCAGGATGACACTGTGCGGGCCTTAGCACAGCAATACATTAAAACCCTGCCGAATATTGCCGAAGCGTTAGGACAAATTCGCGCACTGTCTGTGCAAGTGGCGGCCAAGCACACCCTAAGCTCCGATAAGAAACTGCAGCTGCTTTTTACCTTAGGAAAAGTCGATGCTCATATTGACCATCTCGATCAAAGCCACGCCTTACAAGACAAGCAAAAAATCAGAGATTTTGTTGAGCAGATTCGCAAAAAAACAGACAGCAAAGAGTTGGTTAATAGCCAGCCAGAGGCCTTATTTAAAGACGCCACCTTAATTATAGATGGCGTGTTTGCACTTATTTTTACAGGGGTAGACACATTGCAAAAGAAAATCCACTTGTCCTAAAGACTCAGCCTGTAGATTGCTCATCAGAGCCCCAAAATGCTCGTTTAGGCTGGCTGGTAAGCCAGTTGAGAAAGGCGCACGCCGATTTCAACATCGACTTTTAAGGACACCAACTGGCGCGATAATAAGCATTGCTCATAATTATCAGATAAAAGATGCTGAATGCGGTCCGAAAAAGACGTCACATTTTGATAAATACTTTCTATGGTTGAATGCGTCTTCATGATCGACATGGCGGTTTTCGGGCCTATGCCTTTCACCCCAGGAATGCGGTTAGTGGTGTCTCCAACCAAAGCCCAGTAATCCGTCAGTTGAGTGGCTTGCACCCCGTATTTCCCTGGTACCCAAATTTTATCGTAACCGAGTTTGGCAAAATAATCGTATTGCAGAATATTCTCGTTATCGAGCAACTGAGTAAAGCCTTTATCGGTCGACACTATATAGGATTTTACCCCTTGGTTCGCCGCTTTGACGGCCAAAGTAGCAATCAAATCATCCGCTTCCCAACCTGCTAAGCGCAAACAATGAATCTTGTTATAACGAAAGACGGTGGCAAAATCAGGCAATGACTCCAAAAGCGCATCGTCCATGGGCACTCGACCTAATTTATATTCTGGGAAAATTTTATGACGCCAAGTTTGACCACTGGCATCAAATACCACAACAATATGAGACGGTACGATTTGTTTAATGAGTTTAATCAAGGCATCAATGGAAACACTTTGTGTTCGCTCTACCCTGCGCGCCAGATCTTGTTCTGATTCCAGCGCCGCATAAAGGCGACGAATCAAATTTAATCCATCAATGATCAGTAATCGTTTATCCACTCTAGACCCTTTATTTACACGCTGTGATATTAATGCCATATTTTGCCATTAGATTAACATGCCAAGACAAGTAGAACGACACAACGACGCTTAATCATTGAAGACAAGAAGGTTTTTATGAAAGGTTTGACGGTATATTTCTGCCTACCTCTGCTGCTAACCAGCATTCAGGCTAGCGCACAGGCATCGCCACTTCGCGCTGTTATCGACACCAACAGCAGTCAAATTGTTGAAAACATCTCCGCGAATCAAACCCCCAGTTTATCGGTGACACCCGGGAGCTTACTGCCCCTCACCGCCAACTTCTCACCAATCACACAAGTTCGAGCGGCGGACTACCGTGATTGGTCTTCACAGATCGGCCAGCAAGTAACGGTCGAGAACAAACACAGAGAGTTATCTTATACTGGGGAATTGCTGGCTCTTGAGCCGCAAAGCGACACCTTTTCTTTACTCATAGAGAAGAAAACCGTCACTTTGCCCATCAATGATTTTTACTTGATTCCGTCCCACGCCCACACCACGGACAAAAGCACCAAGACTCAGTACCCGAGCGTTGTCAGCTATCAATCCAATGACTTATCCTGGAGCCCGAAGCGCACTCTTATTTTTACCGATGGGTTTGTTTCTCTCATCAATTCCGCCGAGCTCCACAACGCGGCAACGCACGCAATTCAGCTCAAAAACAGCGTGTTACACTATTCTCCGGCGACACCAATGAGAGCAAAAGTAGAGCAAACCGCCTTGCGCATGAGCGACAGCAGTAGCGCGGATTACACAGACAACGAAGTGACTTTCCCGCTCAAGAGCGCACACCTGAAAGCCAACTCAGACACCCTAGTCAAACTCATTCGCTTGCAATCGCCTATTGATAAAAACGAACATACTGCCACTGTCTATACCGCGTTTAATCGCGCCGCTGACATCCCTTTATCCTTTGAAAATACGCTAACTTTTACACTGAGCGCCGACGCCTTTCCTGGGCACTACCAGACGTTTTGGCAACGCGATGGCTTACTGATCCCAAGCAACAACACCCACCTAGACATTGCTCGAGCGAAACAACCGATCCAAGTGGTGACCAACAAAAGCCTCGATATCACAGGGCATTTATCGCTAGTGAGCAGCACATCGCAAAAATTACCCAGCCAGCAAACTTGGAAGGTCACGCTGCAAAACCACTCAAATCAGGCGAAAAGCTATGCAATTTCACACACAATGCGTGGTGTCATTAGTCATGTAGAGGGTCCGAATGTCAGCCAAAAAACAGCCAGTAGCGTTCAAATAAAAGGCAAAATACCGGCCTTAAAAACGCAAAGCTTCCAATACCAAGTTGAGCTAAAAGAATAGAAAAAGGGTAATAAAGACGAGATGATGCATTGAATTTTCACAATCCGCGACGCACTAAGTTTTTTGATTATGATATGGTCACGGGTAATACCAGATATAACATTTACCCTACTGCCATCTTATTGTGCCCTAGGGTAATATAACTATATTTCATACTAAGAGCCCACGATAACCCATGAAAAAGCATATTATCTCATCTTTTATAGCCGCCATGACCATAAGCAGCGCCACTGTTCATGCAGAAAGCTTATATGACGTTTATAAATTAGCATTGCAAACGGATCCTGGTTTACGCGCGGCAGCGGCGACTTATAAAGCCCAAGGCGAACAAGTCACCGTCACAAAGGGTAGCCTATACCCTAATATCTCTTTGAGTGGGAGTTTGGGCTATGCAAAGGACGACAACCCAAGCACAGACTACAACACCAAAACAGGGGCCGTATCACTGGACCTTGATTACCCAATCTATTCCCCTGCGCTCGATTACGGTGTGGATGCGGTTGAATTGACTTACAAAAGCTCTGGAGTCACCTACGAAAACACCAAAGAAGATTTGTCTTTGACGGCGTTGACGGACTACTTCAATTTGCTGATGGCACAATCCACACTGAACACCACCCTTGCTCAAGTAAAAAGCAACAAGAGCGAATTGGATCAGGTTCAGAAGCAATACGATGTTGGCCTAGTGTCTATTACTGACTTGCAAGATGCGCAAGCAGAATATGACGCAGTAAAGGTAACCGAGCTGACCAACCGCGCGAATGTTGCTTATGCTCAAAAGGTGCTGTTGCAGTTAACCGGTCGTGTTATTACAGACATTCCTGAACTTTCAAAAGATTACCCGATCCAGCTTGATCCAAACATGTCGGTGGATTCTCTGATCCAAAAAGCGATCAAGAACAACAAAGAGTTGAACATCCTTGATCTTGCGGTACAAAGTGCCGATAACAACATCGATCTAAAAAGAGCCAGCGGCCGCACGCCTGTTGTGTCTATCACAGGGTCATTATCTCGTTCTGACTATGACTACAGTGAAGACGTATCATACGGTGATGGCAACTACGATAATGCCACCATCGGCTTAGCGCTTAGTATGCCACTTTACAGCGGTGGCTCGATCAATGCGTCCATTAGACAGGCTGCGGCAGAAGCCGAGTCGAGCCGAGAGTCCCGCGATGACTCATTGCAAACCATTGAGCTAAACATCCGCAGCTTGGTTCTTAACTTGCAAACGTCTGTGGCACAAGTACAAGCACAGAAAGTACTGATCAAGTCTCGTCGCAGTGCATTGGAAGCCAGCAAAGCCGGCTACGAAGTAGGAACACGTAACTTGGTTGAGTTATTAGACGCTCAATCCAACTTGTTTGATGCGATTGACGCCTTACAACAATACCGCTACAACTTTGTCTTGCAGCAACTTCAATTGCTTGAAGTCACAGGTGAGCTAACAGAAGACAAGATCAAAAGCCTAGACAAGTGGCTTGTCAGCAGAAGCTAATCGCTGCGCGCTAAAAACCATCCGCTAGCACCATAAAAAATGCCGAAGCGTGAACTCATTCACACTTCGGCATTTTTTTATCAAGGACTCGCTCTTAACGCGCGATCAACTTAGCACGCTTAGTAAAGCGCGCCAGCACCTTATAAAGCCCATGAGCGTCATGGCTACCAGCTAATTCACGAATGGAGTGCATACCAAAAGTTGGCAAGCCAATATCGATCGTCGGCACACCGATTTCTCCAGAGGTTATCGGCCCAATCGTGCTGCCACACGCCATGTCGCTGCGCACGACAAAGCTCTGTACTGTGTAGTTTTCTTCAGCGGCAATATCCCGGTACACACTCGCCGTTTCGCTGTTGGTGGCATAACGCTGATTCGCGTTAATCTTGATCACCGCACCTTGGTTAATCATAGGAGCGTGATTTGCATCGTGCATGCTAGCGTAATTCGGATGCAACGCATGCGCGTTGTCTGCAGACACCAACATCGAACGCTGCATAGCCTGTACATATTGCTCTGGATTTGGCGATAAGCGACGCAGTACATCTTCCAAAAACGGCCCATTCGCGCCACAAGCAGACAAACTGCCAATCTCTTCATGATCGGTACAAATCAACAAACTTGGACGCTGATTATCTGAATCCAATAACGCTTGCATACCAACAAAGCAACTCAGCAAATTATCCAATCGAGCGGAGCAAATGTACTCTTGATGCAAGCCCACTAACGACGGCTTCTGAGTATCGTAAAGGCTGAGCTCAAAATCCAATATGGTTGCCACTTTCGCATCTGGATGCTGCTTCTCAATTTGAGTTTTCAGCAAAAGTTGCAGATCGAATGTGTTTTCTGCGCCACATAAAATAGGCAAAATTTCGTTTTGTGGGTTCACAGAAAACGCTTCATTGGCTTTTCTATTCAAATGGATGGCCAGATTAGGAACCACAGCAATAGGGTCTTTAAAGTCCACCAGACGGCTACTAATGTCACCGTCTTGGTTTTTGTAACTAACGCGACCTGCGATCGACAAGTCACGGTCTAGCCAGGTGTGCAGCAACACCCCGCCATACACTTCCACACCCAATTGGTGATGGCCATGACGCTGCACATGAGCATTCGGTTTCAGCTTTAAGCACGGACTGTCTGTATGAGCCCCTATCATTCGCCAGCCACTTTGATGAAAATCCAATTGCGGACTCGTAAAGGCAATCAGTGACGAGTCATTACGGGTCACAAAATATTTTCCACCTTCATCAATCACCCAACTATCTTCTTCTAATAGTTCAATGAAACCCGCATTGGTTAATGCTTGGCGCATGCTGTCTGTGGCATGAAAAGGAGTGGGAGAATCTTGTAAAAAAGATAACAAAGTATGATTAAAGCTAGAATATTCCATAATTTCCTGAAAGGACAATACCTTAAAAAAGTGACTTTTTAGCAGTTAGGCTGGCCTTACTGCTCTGTGTCTAATATGATTTTACTCAATAACGTAAATACAGACCAAGAGAACCCACACCGGATGAATTATAAACACCTATTGTTTTGCCTTTTCACGGGTCTAATCTTTGCCTCGACGCAAGCATCTGCCTACACAGAACTTCAACCGCCACATGAGTACGACACAGTATCCAAAGAACTAGTGAGTATGCTAGAAAGCGAACATTATGACAAACCTACGATTGATGATCGCATTTCAGAAGAAGCCTTTGATTATTACTTGGACTCTCTCGACCCATCTAAAAGCTTTTTACTGCAAAGCGATGTGGATGCGTTATCACAATACAAAGACAGCTTTGACGATGCCTTACGCAATGGCGACACACAAGTGGCTTACACCATCTACAACCTCTATTCAAAGCGCATCGAAGATCGTCTAAACAGCGTTGAAAAAGACATTCCAAAAATCGTCAAATCCTTTGACTACACAAAAAAAGAGTCACTGAATAATGACCCTGATAAGTTAAAGTGGGCAACCTCTGAAAGCGAGCTAAACGAATACTGGCGCAAGCGTTTAAAAAACCGCGCTTTGGTGCTTAAGATGAATGGTGATTCCGAAGAGAAAATCATCGACACATTAGAACGCCGCTATAAAAACCAGCTGCGCCAAGTAGACCAAACGAACGCCGTGGATGTTTACCAAATCTTCGCCAATTCGATTACCGCAACATTGGACCCTCATACGTCTTATTTTGCGCCACGCGCATCAGAAACCTTCAACATCAACATGAGCCTTTCTTTAGAAGGGATTGGTGCGGTACTGCAGGCCGATGACGACTACACCAAGATAGTTCGTTTGGTTCCAGGTGGCCCAGCCGCCACTCAGACCGACCTAGCCCCTAACGACAAGATCATTGCCGTTGGCCAAGAAGGCAAACCCATGGTCGATATTGTTGGCATGCGACTTGATGATGTGGTCGAAATGATCCGCGGTGAGCGAGACACCAAGGTAAATCTGGAAGTGATTCCAAGTAAAGGCGATGGCCAAACCAGTAAAAAAATCACCATAGTCCGCAAAAAAGTAAAACTGGAAGACCAGTCTGCGAAAAAAGACATCATCCACATTAAGCGTGATGGTAAAGACTACAAGGTAGGCATTATCCACTTACCTACCTTCTATTCTGATTTTGCGGCCATCCAACGTGGCGACAAAAACTACAAGAGCTCCACTCGTGACACTAAGAAGCTGATCGAAGAATTGCGCAAAGAAGGCGTGGTCGCGCTTATCCTTGACCTTAGAAACAACGGTGGCGGCTCATTGCAAGAAGCAAACTCACTAGCAGGCCTATTTATTCCATCTGGCCCTGTAGTGCAAATTCGCGATCAAAAAGGGCGTGTTACGCCACTTGGCGACAGCGACGGAGAAATCAGCTACAGCGGCCCTCTTGCTGTGCTAACCAACCGTATGAGCGCATCCGCGTCTGAAATCGTCGCAGGGGCTTTGCAAGACTATGGCCGCGCCTTGATCCTTGGCAGCCAAACCTTTGGTAAAGGCACAGTCCAAGTACTTCAAGACATGGACAAAGGCCAACTTAAAGTCACTCAAGCGAAGTTTTACCGCATCTCAGGTGAAAGTACTCAGCACAAAGGGGTTATCCCAGACATTGCCTTCCCTTCTTTGATTGACGACAAACTGGTCGGTGAAAGCGCATTAGACAATCCGCTACCATGGGACAAAATCCATGAAACACGCTACCCAGTCTATTGGAACATGGAGGCCTATGTACCACTGCTTGAGCCACGCCATAACGCGCGCATCAAGAAGGACCCAAACTTTATTGCGGTGGTAGATCAAATCAAAGACTACAAAGCCCAAGCAGAAAAATACAAAACCATCTCTTTGAATGAAAAGGTTCGCGAAGCACAAGCCGCGGCGAATAAGAAAAGAGAATTGGACAGAGAAAACACGCGTCGCAAAGCCCTTGGCCTAGAGTTGGTTAAATCAGTCGATGACATCAAGCCATCTGACAAAGCCGATGACGACGCTTATGCTCACGAAGCATCAGAAATTTTGCTGGACTTCATTGCCATTAACCAAAAAGCAGAAGCCGCCGCTAAGGCACAGCAAGCCGCCAGCCACAACTGATCTTAATCCTGGCGGGATTACCCAAAAAGGCAGTGTGTTTTCACACTGCCTTTTTCTTTATTAAACGCAAACTCGTGGCTTTGGTCTTGGACTGACATCAAAATTCCCACATAATAGCGCGCTGAAATTCATAATAAGGCGATACAGGGATTACCCCCCTGCTCAACGCCCCGTTTTATTCTACTTTTTGATTGTATGTACGGAATACCATGGCAAAATCGTCCGCCGATAGAAACACTATCGACTTATTTGGCTCTCCTCGAGGTCGACCTCGAAGCCAACCGTTGAATCGAAAAGATCAACTAAAAGCAAACAAACGCATCCAACGCGAAAAAGAAAAAGCCCTTGGGCTGAAACGGTTAGAATTATTGGTTGATGAAGAAACCATCACCAAGCTTGACCAGCTCTGTGAGCTAAACGATGTAAAACGCTCTGAATGGCTAACCATGCAAATTGCCTTGTCTTTTTCAAAGTCAAAAACAGGGAAGCTAAAAAAGCCGACCCGCTAGCCAGCCTGCGTCTGTAACAAGACTTTTCGCTGACTATAAACCCACGCATAACAACTCGATTAACTGACTTACTATGGCCAAACTGTACTTTTATTATTCTGCAATGAATGCGGGAAAATCCACCATACTCTTGCAGTCCGCTCACAATTACCAAGAACGCGGAATGGAAGTCATGTTACTGACGGCCGCTATTGACGACCGTTATGAAAGCGGGCAAATTGCTTCTCGTATTGGCATTAATGCAGAGGCTCAAGTCTTTACCAGAGAGTCCGATCTTTGGTCGCAGATCGACGCACAACATCAAGCAACCAAGCTAAGTTGTATCTTGATCGATGAAGCTCAGTTTCTTACCAAAGAACAAGTGTATGCATTGTCTGATGTGGTTGACTCGCTGGACATTCCCGTCTTGGCGTTCGGTATTAGAACCGATTTCCAAGGGGCGTTATTCGAAGGCAGTAACGCCCTACTCGCTTGGTCAGATAAATTAATCGAGCTGAAAACCGTTTGTCATTGTGGCAGCAAAGCCACTATGGTGATTCGCCTTGATGAACAAGGCCATCCAGTAAAAGAAGGCGCCCAGGTAGAAATTGGTGGCAACGACCGCTATTTGTCCGTTTGTCGAAAACATTTTAAAGAAGCCGTGAGACGATAATTATGTGGTTCAAGAACGCCCAGATTTTTCAATTAAAAGACACAGAGTCACTCGATACGAATGAGCTCATTGATAAAATTCCTGAGTTCCCACTAAAAGAATGTGGCTCACAAGAAGAGTTTTCCTTCGGCTGGCTGCCATTAATTCGCAACAGCGAACAATGGAGTCTGGCCAGCGACCACTGCTTGTTATTCCGTGCAGGCAAAGAAGAAAAAGTATTGCCAGCGGCGGTAGTTCGTGAAGAACTGGAAGCCAAGGTGGCCGAAATCGAATTAATAGAAGGACGCAAAGTCGGTCGTAAAGAGAAAACCGACATGAAGGACGAATTGGTCTTCACGTTGCGCCCTAAAGCGTTTTCAAAACGCACAGACATTTGGGCATATATTGATTTAAAAGCCAAAATCTTAGTTATCAACAGCACCAACGCAAGCATGACCGAATTGCTTTTCAAGCACCTGCAAACCACGCTGGGTAGCTTCCCTATGTCTCCGCTGCAAGCTCAAGTTTCACCGGCGTCTTTGATGACCGACTGGCTGACCAAAAATGAAGTGCCTGCTAGCCTAGAAACCGGCGACGAATGTGAAATTCAAGACGGTTCAGAAGAAAAAGCGACGATCCGCTTTAAAGCATTAGAACCACTATCAGAAGATGTAACACGCCACCTAGAGCAAGGCATGGCGGTAAAATCTTTAGCCCTACGCTGGACAGACAAACTGACCTTTGTATTGCATGAAGATCTGACCTTACGCAAAATCAAATTTGATGATGCGCTAAAAGAAGCGGCCTTTAATGACTCTCAAGGTGGCGGTTTATCCGACATGGATGCCAACTTCTCCTTGATGTCGCTGACACTGCGCGAGTTCTATGCCTCTTACTGCCTTTGGTTTGAAATCCCAGAAGCATAAAACGTGCCTGAGTTTTAACCACTCCCCAACGTTTTCCACAGATATCGTGGATAACACTGGGGAGAACATTCGGGAAGCCAGATAACATGCAGATCCCCAGAATAAAGTTAGACACAACAGACGCTATTGAGTGCTATTAAACTCAATCTGGAAACCATATTGATGAGCGTTTTATGACAAAACTTCAGCAAGAACAAGCTATTGCCAAAAGAGTTACCCTGATGGGAGCGATTTGGGATGCCATCTTAGGCGCCGCGAAAATTGTTGCCGGTTATTTCTCTCAATCCCAAGCACTGATTGCCGATGGCATACACTCATTGTCCGATCTAATCACCGATGTGTTTGTTTATTTCGCGTCTTCTAATGCGCGCCAAGGGCCTGACGAAAAACACCCATACGGACACTTACGCTTTGAAACCGTGACCACGGTCTTTTTAGGCATGGTATTGGTCGCGGTCGCGGTAGGCATTGCCTATGAATCACTGGATAACCAGAAAGAAGCGCAATTCACCTGGTATGGCATGGCGGCGTTGCTGGCCACCATTGGCATTAAAGAAGCCATTTTTCACTATACCAAAAAAGCGGGCGAAGAAATCAGCAGCAAGCTGTTGATTGCCAACGCTTGGCACAGTCGCAGTGATGCCCTGTCTTCGGTTGCTGTGTTAGTCGGCCTCATTGGGGTGTATTTCGGCTACGGATGGGCTGACATGCTGGCGTCCATCGTGGTGGCTTTATTGATTGGTAAGATGGCGCTTAGCATGATCTGGGAGAGTTTAAGCGAATTGGTCGACAGCGCCCCAGACCCAAAGCTTATTGCCAAGATCAAAGAAACCGCAGACAGCCTAAAAAATGTCATGGCGCCCCACGATGTGCGGGCACGCTCGATGGCGGGTAAAATTTACCTTGATATGCACATTCATGTACCAAGCCATGCCAGCGTCAGTGAAGGGCATTTTCTGGGTGAACTGGTGTCTTACACCATTCGTAAAGCGCACCCGCAAGTGGTCGACGTGTTAGTACACATTGACCCAGAAGAAGACTTCGACGAAGTGTTGTCGGCTGAAGGCGCCAAGCCTGAGTACCTGAAACGACCAGCAAGGCACCAGGTATTGGCGGATTTACGTTTTTTATTGCGTCAGCACACGGCGTACTTAAATATTGATCAGACTCGCTTGCATTATCTTGCAGACAGCTTAGACATCGAACTGGTGGCCGATTCTAGTAAATTGCCAGAAGACGCGAACCTGCAAAAAGTGACGCAGGCTATCTATCTTGATATTCAAGCGGCACCTTATGCTAAAAAGGTCGACGTGCTTTGGTCTTTTCCTAAAAACGATACGAATTAAGCGTCTTCCGATTCGTCACTCAGAGCGTCATTCAGGCGCTCTGCGGGCAGCGCCTTGGTGGTTTTTGCGCCCATCTGTTTCAGTTTTTCAGCGCGCGCTAATAAGTTCCCTCGGCCTAAGCTCAGTTTTTTCAACGCCGCATCATGACTGCGCCCTACCGCGTCTAACCTGCTACCAATGTCATCCATATCCTGCACAAAAGCAGCGAACTTGTCGTACATAGCCCCTGCTTGACGGGCAATTTCAATGGCGTTTTGGCTCTGCTTTTCATTGCGCCAAATGTTCTGAATAGTCCGCAAAGTGGCCAACAAGTTAGATGGCCCCACAATAATAATATTGTGCTCAAACGCTTCACTAAAGAGACCGTTGTCCGCCTGTAACGCCAGACCAAACGCCGCCTCGATGGGAATAAACAGGAGCACAAAGTCCAACGAAGTAATGCCAGGAAGGTCATGATAAGACTTAGCGCTAAGCTCTTTCATATGACGGCGTACCGCTTCGAGGTGCTGTTTTAACGCCCGATTTCTTGCCTCATCGTTGTCCGCTTCCATATAAGCAAGGTAGCTCACCAACACCATTTTAGAGTCCACTACGATTTGCTTACCTTCAGGAAGATGAATCACCACATCAGGCTGCAACCGTCTTCCCTCTTCTGTTTGCAAGGACATCTGTACATCGTATTCTCGGCCTTTTTCTAGCCCCGACTTTTCTAAAATGCGCTCCAAGATGACTTCACCCCAGCCACCTTGCAGTTTGTTTTGCCCTTTTAATGCCGTCGTCAAGCTCATGGCATCGTCACTGATCTTCTGATTCAGTTGCTGTAAGCTTTTGATTTCTCGAACCAAAGAAAAGCGCTCTCTGGCCTCTTCTTGATAGCTTTTGTCCACGCTTTCTTGAAACTTCTGAATTTGGCTGCCAAGCGGCGTCAGTAAAGACCCCAGTTGGCGCTCGTTTTCTTTTGCCAAATGCTGCCCTTGCTGGCTCATAATCTCATGGGCCATTTGTTTAAATTCGGTTTCGTTCTGTTTCTTCTGCTCACGATAAAACGCTTCTTTTTCCTGCCAAACGCTTTGCGCTGCGGCAAATTGCTGTTCTAACGTAATGGATTCTTTTTCGAGATAGTGAATCTGTTCCTTAGATTGCTCAACGAGGCGCATTAACTCCTCATTTTGTTGCTGCATTTTTTCTTGTGTATGGTGCCACTGACGACGCATAGCCTGTACAATAAGGCTGGCAAGGCCAGACAGTAGAATCGCGCCCACACAAAAGCCCGATAACGCCCAAACCGATTGTGAAAGCCAATCTGTCATATGAATTAAAACCCGCTATTTTTATAGTGAAATCAATCACTCTTGAATTCAATTGATAAGTTTACATGGATTACTACTTAAGCCCAACACACACGCAACGCTTTGATCTTGAAATTAAAAATAGCCAGTTCATTACGCGAGTAAGTCGAACTCAAGGTCGTGATGCCGCCAAAGCCTTCATAGACGAAATACGCGCCCAGTACCCAGACGCGAATCATCATTGCTGGGCCTTTGTCGCGGGCGCCCCCAACAACGTGCATTTGTGGGATCAAAGTGACGATGGCGAGCCCAAAGGCACCGCCGGAAAACCCATGTTAAATGTGCTACAGCATTCAGATTTTGGCGAAACGACGGTCGTCGTTACTCGCTACTTTGGTGGCATTAAACTCGGCGCTGGCGGGCTAGTAAGAGCCTATAGCCAAGCCGTACAAGAAGCCCTAACACAAACAGAATATGAAAATGTTTACCCGCGCGTCCCTGTTCAACTAAAAATCACCTACTCTCTATTGGGTAAGGTCGAATATTTTTTAGAGCAAAGCGACATTGAGGTAAACAACAAAACCTACACCGACAGCATTATCATTGATCTTGCTGTTATAGAACGCACTTGGCCTGAGCAGAAACAAGCACTGACTGACTTATGCCAAGGCAGCTTAACGTTAATTGAACCGGACAAAGAGTAACTATGTACCAAACTGGACAAAGATGGAGTAGCCGCAACGAGCCTGATCTTGGCGTCGGCATGATCATTGAAAAACAAAACAAATCCTTCTTGTTGCATTTTCCCGATGCAGAAGCAGATCGCCAATACTCAAACGACCAAACCAGTCTTGTACGCCGTACACTCACACCTGGCGACCAATTGTCTTTCAAAGATGAAACCTTCACGGTACTGGAAGTGGAAGAAATTGACGGGCTCATCGAATACCGCATTAGCGACGATGACGATTGGCTAGAAGAGTCTCTTATCCAATTTCCACGTAACGACAAAAATGAACTGGACTCCATTTTAGCCTTGTCACCTGCGCGTCGCATGTGGTTTGACTTACGCCGCCATACATTGGAGCACCAAGCCGCCAACGCTGCGTCCCAAGTGCGTGGGTTAATGGGCTTAAAAGCAGAGCTTTTGCCACACCAAATTTACCTAGCACACGACATCGCAAATCGCCCACAAGCACGCGCCCTCTTATGTGACGAAGTGGGCATGGGTAAAACCCTAGAAGCCGGCTTGATCTTGCATCAACGCCTATTAAACGGTCTGTGTAAACGCGCCTTGATCCTCACCCCAACCAACCTGCAACACCAATGGTTGGTTGAAATGCTACGTCGTTTCCATCAGCCATTTAGCTTGATTAACGACGCTGTGTATGAAGATTTCATGGACGGTGACGACAACCCATTTGAACAACAACCCTTTGTGATTGCCCCAATCGATTGGGCAAGCCAGCACCCGAAAGCCGCCCAGCACATGCTAGACGCAGAATGGGACATGGTGATTGTGGATGAAGCGCATCACCTAGCGTGGCACCCAGAAACACCGAGCATCGGTTACCAGGTGGTTGCCCGCCTTGCTGAAAAATCAGAATCTTTGTTGCTGCTCAGCGCAACACCAGAGCAGACCGGCGAACGCGAACATTTCTCTCGTTTGCAATTACTGGATGCCGATCGCTATCACGATTTCGAGCGTTACCAAGCGCAACAACAGGCATTCAAACAAGCCGCCAGCTTAGCGGAAGCCTTGCTGCCAATCACCACACAGGACGACAACGCTGCAGAGCACGATTGGCCGACCACATTTGGCGACTACCTAGAGGAAGTAAAAGCCAAAGAATGGTTCACCAACCTAACCAATGGCAACCCTGAGCAACGCGCCGAAGCGGCCAAAGAAGCCATTAGTTGGCTGATTGATCGCCACGGTACTGGGCGTGAAATGTTCCGTAACACCCGAGCGGCTGTCGGCGGCTTCCCAAATCGAGCATTGCACAGCTACCCGCTTGAAAATAACGAGTTTTTTGCCTCTGCAACACACCATGTTCAGCCTGAAACAGACGTTCAAGATGGATTGTGGGAAAAAGACCCGCGCTGGAACTGGCTAAAAGAGTTCCTAGAATGCCAAGCGGATAAAGTATTGGTGATTTGTCATACCGCTGACATGGCCCAATGGCTAAATGACCAGCTTACGTTTGCCGGCTTCCAAAGCGCCGATTTCCATGAGCAAATGCCATTGATCCATCGCGATCGCGCGGCCGCTTATTTTGCTGACGAAGAAGGCGCACAAATTCTCGTTTGTTCTGAAATCGGCAGTGAAGGTCGTAACTTCCAGTTTAGCCATCACCTAGTGATGTATGACTTACCTGAACACCCTGACTTGCTTGAGCAACGTATCGGTCGTTTGGACCGTTTAGGACAACGTGAAGACGTGCAAATTCACGTGCCTTACCTTGCCAACAGTGTGCAAGAACGCCTATTCCATTGGTATCACGATGCACTGAATGCATTCTGCCGCACCACAGGCGCAGGCGACAAAGTAGAAGAAGCCTTCCGCGATAGCCTATACGCTTATCTGCATGGGCAAGACGATGACGCCACCTTGCTTGAAGAAGCCAATGTGTATCACGAAGCGTTGCTGAAGCAGATGGAAGAAGGCCGCAATCGTCTATTGGAAATGAGTTCTTGCCGCCCTGAACGCGCTCGTGAATTGATCACACAGATCAATGACCAAGCCATCCACGGCCTGCATAACTACATCGAAGACGTGACCCACGCTTTTAACATTCACGCCGAATGCATGAACGACAACCCTGAGCAAAGCGCTTGGTTTATTCGTCCATCAACCGACATGATGCTAGAAGCTCTGCCTGGCATCGAAGAAGAAGGCAAAATGCTGATGTTGGATCGCCGTCAAGCGAGCCAGCGTGAAGATGTGGCCTTTGCAACATGGGAACACCCACTGATCACCATGCTAATGGACGAAGTCCAAGGCTTTGATTCAGGCAAACTCACCTCCGCTATCTTGCCTATTGCCGCCTTACCAGAAGGCACAGTCTTGGTCGAAAGTATGTTTGTCATCGAAGCGACAGCACACCCTCGATTGAAGCTGGCGCAATCACTGCCGATGACGCCAATGTGGCAATTGTCTGATTCCAATGGCAAATTCCTGCACCAGCAATTTACCGCGGATAAGTGGGCTGAAAAACTAAAAGGCGTGCCAAACCGAGTTGCAGAACAATGGGTTGCTGCCTTGCGCAAAAATCTGATCGAAGTATTACAAACTCATCAGCTCAACGCTCAAGACCAAGCTCGCCCTATTGTTCAGGCGGCAAAATCGTCTTATCAGCATCGCTGTCAAAGTGAAATTGAGCGCTTAAGTGAGCTTAAAACATTCAATTCTGCGATCACCGAAGAAGACATCGAACGCCTAGAAACAAACATGCAAGAAGGCTTAGTGCGCATTGATGAACACCAAATCCGTTTGGATGCGATTCGAATCATTCTAACCACTAAACCGGAATAGCCATTCGTGCCAACGCCATCATCTAGACGAGCACCAGACTCTACCCTAGAGATACTCTATGAAGACGACTGGTTTGTTGTGATCAACAAACCAGCGAATTGTTTGTCTGTACCCGGTCGCGGTCCAGACAAACAAGATTCTATTTTGTATCGTGCTGAGCAGCAGTTTGGTGAAGCCTTTGCCATTCATCGATTGGACGAAGCCACCTCAGGATTGATTCTGGTGGCCAAAACCCACGAATGCCAAAAGCGCATGTACGCACATTTTCGTGAACGAGAAGTCAAAAAAGAATACCGCGCCTTGCTGCGCGGTAAACTTTTAGGCCAACGAGGAGAAGTGCGCAAACCGTTACGTTGCGACTGGCCAAACCGGCCAAGGCAAATCGTTTGTACTGACGAATGGAGTAAAGATTCCATCACCTTTTGGGAGCCAATGGCCTACGAAGGCAACACCACTCGCGTTCGGCTAACGCCCTACACGGGTCGTTCCCATCAACTTCGTGTGCACATGCAAAGCATCGGACACTCGATCATCGGCGATGAATTCTACGACCCAGAATACTCCGAAGCCGACCCCAGATTACTGCTGCACGCGTATCGCCTCGAATTCCGCCATCCTTTTACCAAAGCCTGGCTCGCCTTCGTCGCACCCTGTCCTTTTTAGCCCGCGGCCCCACCGGGGCAAATGACCGCTGGGCTATTTATTGCGGCGTATAAATGGTTAGTAGTAACATGGGCGCGCAAATGACTCACAAGCGCATTAGCGCCATACAAGGAAGAGTAACGATATGAGCGATCTGTATACGCAAATGATCACGGTCTTTTTGGGCTTTTTCGCCATTATGAACCCTATCGCGAACACCGCCGCCTTCGCGGGCTTAGTCGGAGACAAAAGCAAAGCGGAGCAAATTAAAATCGCCGCGAAAGCATTGGTCATCACTTTCATCGTCATCTTGTCTTTTGCCCTACTTGGCAAAGCCATCTTTCATTTATTTGGAATCACCATTTCTGCGCTGAGAATAACCGGCGGTATTTTAGTGTTTCTCGTCGGCTATCACATGCTGAATGGACACACCTCTAAAATGCATTCTGCACAAGAGCATGACGAAACAGACATTGCTGTGTCGCCTTTGGCCGTGCCACTGCTTGCTGGGCCTGGCACCATTGCAACGGCAATGAATTACTCCTCGTCAGGGGGGGTATCAGGCATATTAGTCACCCTGTCTGTGTTTGCTGTTTTGTGCATCATCACTTTTTTCTGCTTTATTTTTAGCTCGCGCATTCTGGCACTCATAGGCAAAAGTGGCCTTGATATCGTCACCCGTTTAATGGGGTTAATTCTCGCGGTCATCGGTATGCAAATGGTGATTGTCGGCGTTACCGCCGTGGTCAAAGCCATGAACTAAGCAACTCAATGCTTTGCCTTCCTCAACCAAAGGGTCATCAGACTAGGAGGCATTTCCCTTTAAAACCCTAAGCACTTTATGATGACTACATCCGTTGCGTTTAAAGGGATTTGACCTCGCAGGTTCCAACAACCTGACACACAATCGGCGTTTCTCTTCGAAACTGCCGTCTACCTCATCGAAAACACCGATTGATGTTATGCATAAAACAGTACTAGCCTTGCAGACAATTATGAATGGAGTAACGACAGAGATTTGGCTTTTTAAGGCATTAGCATTATAAAAATATTTTCAGGAAAGTTGATAATTAGAGCATTTAGATTATTTTTAATAATGAATATATACAATTGAAAATGTATTAGTCGAGTCTCAGCTCTGGGAGGATCGTCTGTCGTTTTTCAGAGTTCAAAAGGAATGAAACAATGAAGACTCCATTAATGATTATAATCATCTCTCTAACTCTAACGGGGTGTTCAAGCATCTCAAACATGGATAAAAAAGCCATAGTGACTGCTACCAAAGCTGAAATGATACCTGTCCCAAACCCTATGGCAGTTCAAACTATTGAAATATATGATAAAAATCAAAATAAACGTATAGAGGCTGACGTACTATCTCTAGAATCCTCCGTAATTAGAAAAAGGCTCACAAGCACACGAACTTTTATTTCAGTAGAAAAACGAGATTCGAATGGTAGTTTTTCATATATTGGGGCTGGCGGAAAGGTATCAAAAGGCACATACAGAGTAACATTTGATTATACTAACTATTTAAATAGACCATTTAATATAGATGAAAAAACTTCAGCAATAGCTAGAATAGGCGTTGGTCTTAGAGTCACAGCTTTATTAGATACATCAAGTAAGTCTGTTGATGTGAGCGGTTTACTTCCTATTGGTTTAGCAGCTAAAGATAATAAGGTATCTGGCCAGATAGAATATTATGTATACGGTATGAGTAACGATAAAATTTCAATTGCTGCTCCATCCCCTAAAACACTAGATCTAAGCTCTATTCAAGAAGCTTTTGAAGCATCAGCTAAAACTAAAGTCATGTTTAACCTTGATGAGACAACATTGGAGCCGTATTTAATTGGCCTTGCACAAGTCACTAATGAAAATGCCTCCAAAGCTGAAGAGATTGCTGCGAAAAAATTAGCCATCAGTTCCAATTAAACAAAAGCCTACCTCTACTGCCTACTCTACACAAAGCGTAAGCTCAGAAATACTGGGCTTACGTCAATGCCCCCCTCCCTCTAGATTGCTGCTAATTAACACATCAAAGAAAAACTGATAAGCCACATCGATTTAGTTTGCAGTAGCACCTAGAAGTGACAATAAGTCACCGTAATACAACAGAAACATACCGCCTCCCCCTCAAATTTCCCATTAGAGGAAATCAGCCTTTCTAGACGCACTAATGCTTGTATTGCAGTAGAGGGGTGGTCGCTGATTTATGTTTTGAGACCCGATAAGTCTAGGATTTTCGAAGGTGTCTAGGTGAGTGACCATAATGGCGCTGAAATGCATGAGTCATAGCACTTTGATTACTAAACCCTGTTTCTTCAGCAATAATAGAAAGCGGTTTATTGGTGGTGATAATTAAGTCATACGCCGTTTCTAAGCGTCTTTTCAAGATAAATTGGTAAGGCGTAACTGAGGTTTCTTTGGCGAAGAGCTCACTAAAATGGCCGGCGCTTACATGATGCATTTCTGCGAGTTGTGTAACCGATATTTTCTGATCAAGGTTCTCATCAATAAAGTGTGAGATCGAGTTGATATTGAGTTTTGAGCGACTCTTATTACTCGGCAAATCACCCAAAATTCTATGATGTAGCGAGGCCATTAAACCAAGAGTACAACCATCGAGGGCTTCAGGAAAAAAGTTAAAATTATTGGCTTCTTTGTCTAGGTAAGAAATAAGCAGTTTCAGGTTTTCATCAATAGAAAAGTAACGTGGTTGCTCAAATAGGTTTTCTAAGCGGCTGTTTAACTGCACGTTTGGAATGTCGATAATGATGTGGTTATTATCACCAATAGCTTCAAAATAGTGGGTTTCACTGGCTGGCGCTAGGCACCCAGTTTGACTATTTACGACGCCTCCTTTTCCATCAATTTCAAATAATGCCTGTCCTTTTACTGCGATAATCAATTGATGATGATTATGGTTATGCTGATCGCATGCGTTCGGCAAAATAAGATTTCGAATATGCATTTCATACCTAACATTTTATAAATTCTGTTAGTGTTACATTTTCATTGAATAAGTCAATTTAATTTGACCGCGACGATATTCTCTTAGCCGTACTTTTCAGTCATCGTACAACCCAGAGAAACGATTCTACTGGGTTGTAACTTGATAAAATTACCAGTCTTTTACACCAAGAACCCGTGGTAACCAGAGTGCAGTCTCTGGAAAAACGAGTATGACGAACAGCACAAGCAGTTGGATAGCGATGAAAGGTATTACCCCAGCGTACATGTGTTTTAAGGTAATGCTCGGTGGTGAAATAGCCCTTAAGTAGAAAATTGAAGGTGCCAAGGGTGGTGTTAGATAACTGGTCTGCAACACAACCAAGAAAGCCACACAGAACCAAATATCATCAAAGCCCAGTAAGCGAACAATAGGAATGGCCACTGGAATAATGATCAAAACAACCGACATCATGTCTAGCAAAAAGCCCGCTATAAAAGCGATAAACAAGATCAAACCAATAACGGTATGCGGACTGAAACCAGACCCAGTAAGCAAGGATTGAACCGTTTGCATGCCGCCAGTGGCAAAAAATATTCCGGCAAACATATTACCCGCCATCACGATCAACAAAATCATTGCTGTGATGTTGACGGTACGCAACATAGATTCCCACAACACGCTCAGTTTGCAGCTTTTGTAGCAAATAGACAAAATAACCGCGCCTAAGGCACCACAAGCCGACGCTTCTGTTGGTGTCGCAAGGCCTAATAAAATCGTGCCTAACACGGTAAAAATCAGAGCCGCCGCTGGCAAAATAGCCGTCGCCGTGATTTTCAGCCTTTCAGCAAGTGGCACCCCTACTTCGTCCTGCTCGCGTGGCGCCATGCTAGGTTTGAAATACGCCAAAGTAATGACATAAATAATAAACAAAGCCGCCATTAACAGGCCAGGAATAAGCAAGCCATTAAACAACTGACCAACCGATATTCCGGCAACCGGTCCTAATACAATGACGGTGATAGAAGGTGGGATAGCGGTACCCAATGAACCACTCGCACAAATGACACCTGAAAGTAAGCGTTTGTCATACTGGTGTTTAAGCATGATAGGAATGGTCAACAAACCAATGACGGCTTCGGTTGCTCCCACCACACCACTTGATGCTGCGAATATCGCACCGAGTAAAATAGTCCCCACACCTATGCCACCAGGTAGACGTCGTGTCCATAAGTGAATGGCGTGAAAGAGTCGTTCTGCTATACCAGATTTCTCCAACATAGCGCCCATAAAGATAAACAGTGGCACCGCCGCCAATATTGAATTAGACGCGGTTTCTTCAATTTTTGTTAATAGCTGATACGCCGTGACGTCACCGAACATCATTAGGCCAAAAATAGTGGCCGTCAGTATCATGGCAAAGGCAATCTGTACGCCTAGGAAAATAAATAGGATGAGCACAGGAAACATAAAAATAGACAGGAAATCACTCATGCAAAGTCATCCTCTTTTCCACTAATCATGGTAATAATGGCTTTAAGAAGCTCGGCAATAAGTTGCATAACGAGCAATAAGAAACCTAAGAACCAAGTAAAATAAATAGGCCAAACAATCGGGTTCCATGCGGAACGTCCAGAACGTTCGCCGCTTTCATAGGCTTCATAGAAATAATAAGCGAGCTCCCAGGTCAGCCAGATAATGATCGGCAATAGCATGATGTAAAAGATGGCACGGATACTAGCAGCCACTCTATTCGACATTTTCATGGTGAGTAAATCTACGCTTACGTGTTGTTTAAGGCGTAGAGCATTTGCCATTCCGAGTACGAACAGCGTCCCCATTACCATGTAGCTGATTTCAAATGCCCATACGGTTGGAGTCCCTAAAACATGACGACTAAACACTTCGACAATTAAGGCTCCGACCAGCGGCAGTATCAACAGTGCGGCAATGCCACCAAAGAAACGTGTTGGCATTTCTAATATTTTGATAAGAATCATTGTATTCCTGATAAGACAAATCTGAATAGGAGGAAAACAGAAGGGAAGAGGCAAATGACGGCCTCTTCCCTCATTTATTAAAGTTCAGATTCACCAATTGCAAGGCGATATTCTGACCAATTTTTCATGTTTTCTTTGAACGCACGTTGAGAGTTAAGAACTTTTGCAAACCAAGGATTTTTCGTTGCGTTTTCGTCTTCCCAAGCCGTTGTTTCTTCAAGGATTTTAGTGATAAAGCTAGGGTCTAACTTAACGATTTCGTTTTTACCACTTTTTAACTCTTCATAAGCCGCTAGATCGGCGTATGAAGAAGCAAGCCACGAATCAAACACAGACAGCTTCGCGGCGTTGCGAAGTAGGTTTTGCTCTTGTGCTGTTAATTTATCCCATTGACGCTTGTTCACCTGACACTCAAGAACACCACCTGATTGATGAACACCTGGAACCATCACATATTTAGCAACTTCATGGAAACCAGTCGGTTTGTTCATTTCAGGGCTACCCCACTCTGCGGCGTCAATCACACCGCGCTCAAGTGCGCTGTATATTTCACTGCCCGCCATTACGACCGTTGAAGCACCTAGACGAGAAGCAATTTCAGCCCATGCTCCTGATGTTCTTAGACGTAGACCTTGAAAGTCTTCAAACGTCTGTACTTTTTTGTTTGAGTGAAGAAAAATCTCAGTCCCCAAAACCGAGCAAGGTAATGCGACGACTTTCGATTTTTCCAAACGGAATTGTTCGTATAACTCTAGACCGCCACCTTGATATATCCATAACATGAACTCTTCTGGGGTTAGTCCGCTTGAGTGTCCAGCAAGTAGCGCTGCAGTCGGATCAACACCATAGTCATAGTTAATATAGTTGTGGCTTAGCTGTGCAACGCCAGACTTAACCGTTTCAGTCACCTTTAATGCGCTACCCAATGTGCCGCCTGGGAACACCTTGATATTAAAGTCACCGTTACTCATTGTGTTAACGTGATCGGCAAAGTTTTGCGCATCGCGTTCTAGCCAAGGACCACCTGACCAAGGAGTGGCCATACGCCAGTCTTTTTCAGCCGCACTGATGTTTACGCTAGCAGACATAACCGCTGTGGCGATTAGAGTCGTCGATAATATTTTTTTAAGTGATTTCATGTTCGTTCCTTTGTTTCTTGTTATTTCAGTGGATCACTGAAGCTAGAGCCAAGTCCGTGCTAATTGTTGATATCGTCCTTGATTCCGTTGTTGTTTTAATTCATTGGTTTATATGCCGGATTCTTCAGCCTCTCTCAGACCTATTCCACTCAAGCCAGAGAGACGCGTTCGACGATGCCTGGCAAGTCGTCATGTTCGACACTAAACGCTGCTCACGTTTTGACCTTAGTGGCAACCTAACGTTCAGTTACGCTTCGATTACAGAGTCGAAACTTGTTTCCTAGAGCACTCGTTTCAAGACCATTCTTCTTAATATTTTGGGAGCGAATCTTGTTTTTATTCGATCTATTTCATTACTGGTTAACTCGCTTTATGTGGACTCCGATTCACACGAATAGTGTTGCTATCCTCACAAATGAATCTGCTTCTCAACTAGGTACACATCGATTGTAGGGGGTTTCTAATGAATCAACTTGTCGAAAAAACTGGTCTTTTTGTGAGAAACACGGTTTTTGCAAAAAAGGTGTAAGAAAAAATTCTATTTTTGTTTACTTTGTAGGAGCTGAGGAGAGGTTGAAAGATTGTGCCGTAGCATAAACGCTATTGCGAACCGATTCTCTTATCTAGACCAGGTGTGTCGGTTGTTGTTTAGATCTAACAATGTCTTAAATAAAAATTGATGAGCAGAAAACAATTTTAGGAAGTTAAAGTGAAGAATATTTTCGTACAATACAAAGACGGTTGCTTACCTTATAAAAACGTAATATCTGCATTAGATGATGCGTTTAGATTGGATATTAATTGCCCCATTCGTCACCATCACCATTTGAAAGTACCAGGTAAAAAAGAAGCCACCTTACTATTAATGCCCGCTTGGTTAGAAGGCCAATACTTAGGGGTTAAACAAGTCAGTGTTTTTCCGAGTAATAGCGAAGCGGGCCTGCCTGGATTAAATAGCATCTATATTCTTAGCTGTGCAAAAACAGGTCAGCCTCTCGCACAATTTGATGGCAACATTATTACCGCTCGACGCACAGCATCAGCAGCAGCATTAGGTGCAAAATACTTATCTCGACCAGACTCTAAGTCTTTGTTAATGATTGGAGCAGGGAAAGTTGCGAGCCAAGTGGTACAAGCAATGTGTGAAGTGCGTGATATAGAAGAAATTAAAGTCTTTGATATTTATGAGGCTTCAGCGGCCCGCTTGGTCGACCAAATTCAAACAGACATGAAGATTAAAGCCAGTGTCGTCAGCAAAGAAGAGCTACCTAACACCGTCGCTTGGGCCGATATTGTCAGTTGTGCCACATTAAGTGAAGAGCCGTTGGTACTAGGAGAATGGGTAACACCTGGAACACACGTTGATTTGATCGGTAGTTTTACCCCTAATATGCGAGAAGCCGATGATTCTCTAATGCAAAAAGCACAGGTATTCGCCGATTTCAAAGAAGCAGCACTAACTGAAACGGGCGACTTTATTGCCCCAATCAAAAGCGGTGCAATCACAGCGGACCATATAATAGGTGATTTTTTCACATTAAGCCGTGGTGTTCATGCTGGACGTCAACAATTTAACGACCCAGAAAATGATATCTCCGTATTTAAAGCGGTTGGCTCCTCCATTGAAGACCTTGCCACTGCGATGCTATGGTTTGATTCAATTTAGCGAATAAGTTTTCACAGAGCTGCCTTTTTAAAGCGCAAGGTCAAACTTGCACTTTTTATAAGGCATTCTCTATAAACTAACGCCATACATATCAATCATTTATTTTTTAGGAAAGGATCATTTCTAAAAAAGAGAATGGTTTCTAAAAGCCAGATCTTAAATAAAAGCTGAGCTTTTTATAATGGTCGCAGCATAAATTCAGTGTTGAACATTGCATCACTTGAAAAGAGAGCGAACATTGCTATGGAAGGTATGATTATCTGCCGCCTTTTTTAAGGCCTACAGCAGCAAGGCTTACGTTGATTTTATTCACTGACTGCCTCTCTAGAACGTCAGCAAAAAGGCATCTATAGCAAGCAATCAGTGCTCCACAGACGCCCGACTCTTGTTCTTTACCCTCTCTATACCAATTTTTATCAAATTAAAGTAATGAGCTGGCGAGGTTATGAGGTAAGATGTTGGCACTTACATTGCATTTTGTTGCTGTTGATCACGGTAATAGGTGCCCCTATGATGTAAATTAAAACAACTTAATAACAGATCGGTGTTTCCTCACCGCTTTGAACACGCTTCATTACACCACTATTCCGTACGCTAAAGAGGCACTTCTAAACAAAGTGCTTGTTGGTTACCCCATGGAACAATGACGTTATTACACACTAAGAGACAGGCGTTTTATGACAGATAAGCACTTTATTTTTCAACGAATTCAGAACTTTGCAGGCGAAGGGTTTGACCCCACTGCGGATGACCAGGTAGCGACTATGCTGCGCTCAAAATTTAATATCTACCTACCTCAAAGAACATCCATCGATAAGTCCCTTGAGTCCACCAGTAGTGATCACGAAATCATTAATCTGATTATTCAATATCGAACCATGAGCGCTTAACACTTTTCCCTATTCTTTTTCACGACTGCCCTTAACGCTTCTTTTTCTTGCCAACAGGCGTCTGTGACCTATCAGGGTTCGCGCATTACAAACACGAGAGCGGGCTTTCTTGCCAAACTCGATTCGCCGCTTGGTGCAATAAACTGTGCCGCCACGCCACTTTTTCTTCTTGCCGGTCATAGCCACCACCAATCACACAGGCAACAGGCAAGCCCAGCGCTACACAAGTGGCGATCACGAAGTGATCTCGCGCCAGCACCCCCTTATCGGTTAGGTTGACATAGCCTAGCCGGTCCTCTTTGTGCACATCGACACCGGCATCATAGAAGATAAAATCAGGCTGATGTTGCGCTAATAAGTTCGGCAGCGTGCTTTTTAAGATGGCTAAATATTGCTCGTCATCTGCCCCTTTGGGAATGGCGATGTTGATGCCTTTTGTTTGTTTCACGCTGGGGTAGTTTTCTTCGCAATGCCAAGAGATTGGTATGATGTCAGTCCGATCTTGAAAGAAGGCAACGGTGCCATCGCCCTGGTGCACATCGCAATCCAAGATCAGCACTTTTTTGGCTTTGCCTGAGTTCACCAAAGCCAATGCCGCGACGGCCAAATCATTAAAAATACAAAAGCCTGCACCATGGGAAGGGTGCGCATGGTGTGTGCCACCCGCCAGGTGACAGGCCAACCCATGTTGCAAGGCCAACTCACTGGTGAGTATGGTGCCAGAAACCGCACGCAAGGTACGCTCTACTAGCCACTCAGACCAAGGCAAACCAATTTCTTTGACTTCTTGGACACTCAAATCGCCACGAATAAAGCGCTGAACATACCCTTTATCATGAGCCTGCATCAGTGTGGTTAACGATAAGGGTATGGGTTGATGCTCGTTTTCAGCGCTCAAAATACCTTGTTCACGCAAGGTCTCTGCGAGCAAGCGAAATTTGTGCATCGGAAAACGATGCCCTGCCGGAAACGGTATGCTGTAGTGAGGGTGAAAAACCAGTGGCATTTTAGCCGGCGTTACCGCCACAGCACTGGCTGTAGAAAGCGAATCAGTCATAGAAAAACACAGAAAATTTAAGACATAGAACAAGCATGTTAGCAGTGATTATTGGCTGCGCGCCACTATGACCTTGCGAATCGCCGCGTTAAAGGATTCCACCAAATGATGAGGAAAGCCTTTGCCACTTTCAAAGTTAACCTGTTGAATCGCTCGCATCGAACTTTTTCGATATTCGCTGCCCGACGTCCCCCAGACAACATCAATAAACATCACAGAAATGGCCAACAAGAAGGCCCCTTGAGGAATTAAAGGCCCCACCAATCCAGCCGGAAAACCGCTGCCATCAAAACGTTCTTTATGGGTTTTTACCATGGCGACTGCGGCATCCCAGCCAAGGTGTTTGTCGAGCAGTTTGGCGCCGACCATAGGATGGTTTAATTCTGCCTGACGCTTGGCCTCCTCGTCATCTTGGCAGTTCAATACCACCGCCATCCCCATATTATGCATGTAGGCTGCGGCACTGAGTTGAGCGGGATCTTCTGGTGTTTGGCATTCTAGGTTGATCAATTGGCTCAGTTTAAGAATGCGTTCACTACGCTCCTCAGAGTAACCTAGCAAACGGTTTAGCTTGGTGCTGAATAATCGAAATTGCTCGATGTCTGCTTGCTGCACAGCGCTGTAATTGACCTTCACCAAAAGCGACGTTGTTTTTGCGCCGATCGGTGCGTCGCTTAACTCAACCGCGATATCTTCTAATAAAGAACGAGCAAGGCTTGGTCGGTTGGCGTCGTTTTCACAGCCATAAATAGCGCCCAGTCCTGACTGTAACTTTTCCAACACCAAACGCTCGGCGCCGTGGTATTGATACAGATCTTGCAATAGGCAACCCACTTGCTCCAGCACCACATTGATCACATCGCCTAAGTCATAGTGATAAGCGATATAGCCGCCCCGCATGCCATCCACAATTTCTTCTAAACTGTGAAGGGCCGCCACCAAAGGATCCAGAAAACAGACAGAGCAGTTTCCTTTCATACTATGAAGCGAGCGAAATAACGTATCGAGTTTGTCGAAAGAAAAGCCGTCATCTTCGATATTATTGATGATGTTTTCGATTTCTTGTTGGGCTTCTTGGTAGCACTCTAGTAAGTCATCTTTGAGCTCTTTTTCCAGAGCAGAGAATTCTGTGCAGGCAAATTGACTCATAGTGTCCATCCATTACAAAAAAGCGCGCTTGTTTGAAACCTGTATGTCGCCTTCAAACGATTTCGCGCATGACCTATTCCATGGCTTAATGCCCTCATTGTAGATAAAATACCATGGATCGTGAAGCACCCAACTGTCTCGCTATGACACTGAGGAAAATATGTCTCAATATTGGCTAATGAAATCCGAGCCTGATGCGTTTTCAATAGATGACCTTAAACAACAAGGACCGTCCCCATGGGATGGTGTTCGAAATTACCAAGCTCGCAATTTCATGAAGGACATGAAGATTGACGATCTTGTCTTTTTTTATCACTCCAGCTGTAAACCCGCGGGCATTGCAGGCATTGCTAAAGTCACTCGTAACGCGTATCCAGACCACACCAGTTGGGATCCGAACAGCGCATACTACGACCCTAAATCCACGAAAGAAAGCCCTCGTTGGTTTATGGTGGATATTGAACTCGTTGAGAAATTTCCTGTACTGATCCCATTAAGCAGTCTAAAACAAGACCCTGAACTGACCGACATGGCGCTGCTGAAAAAAGGGAGCCGCTTGTCCGTCATGCCCATAGTAGAGTCTCATTGGCAACATATACTCCAGAGCACACGCTCAGCCTAACCCATGATGCAGGCTTAATGATAACGCCTTTCGCGCTCTTTCAGTGACACGGCGGTATCAAAGTAATAACGGGCAATAACCCCCAGATAATCATTGTCTTCGCCCGATCGAACAATGATCCCAAGGCTCGCTAACTGGCGGTATTTCTCTGGCTGATAGTAGGTTTCAAGACGCCAAGCAGACTCATCGTTATAGCGTTCACGGTAGACAGAAACACGCTGATCGTCGTTCAGGTAATAACTAATACCAACACGAGTACTACTAAGATTGTTGAGTGTACTGTCGTATGAAGTGTAGTTCCCGGTGAGCGTTACAGCGTCCCAGAATGCATCCGCCATGGCGCGCCCCACCACACTGCGATCGGTTTCTTTGTTGTCGTCTTTCGGTTTGAACTCAGACACGCCAACACCAATACCTAATCGACCGTATTCATTTCGAGCAAACCAGTTAGAAGCCAGTTCCGACTGCGCAAAACTGTCTTCTGAGCGTCCTGTCATCAGGTAATTACTATTCAACAGAACTTGTGTGGAATACACATCCGTTAACGGAATATTCAGCACGACGTCCAAATTAAACAGCGCTTTACTGTTTAATAGCCCGCCTCCGAGCCCCAATTCAAAATTGGGGGATTCGTCATCTGCCCATACGGACTCACTGAAAATGTTTAAAATAATGAAAATTGAAAGCAGGTACTTCATAGGGTCTCCTTGCCCAGACAGCCCTATAACTGTGGCATTGTCAGGTAAATAAAGCAAAGTCGATGGCGCTTGTGAACAAACTATTTCGACTTTAAATGCGCGGAATGTTCGACACCTCTGTGATTCAGACTCAATCCCCAATATAATGGGTACAAAGTCGATAAGACGAACACATTTTAGGTTTATAGGTTACATGGCAAAAAAACTTTTTATCCAAACTCACGGCTGCCAAATGAACGAATACGATTCTTCTCGTATGGCAGATTTACTCGGCGAAAGTCATGAGATGGAGCTAACAGACAATGCGGACGAAGCAGACGTTCTGCTTCTAAACACATGCTCCATTCGTGAAAAAGCGCAAGACAAGGTATATCACCAACTTGGCCGCTGGAAAAAACTAAAACAGAAAAACCCAAACCTCGTCATTGGTGTGGGCGGTTGTGTGGCAAGCCAAGAAGGCGATGCTATTCGCAAGCGCGCTAAACACGTTGATATGATTTTTGGCCCACAAACGCTGCATAAGTTACCAGAAATGGTCAATGCGGCGGGCAGCCATATTCCTATCACTGACGTCACTTTTCCAGAAATTGAAAAGTTCGACCACCTACCAGCGCCTCGCGTTGACGGCGCGGAAGCCTTTGTTTCCATCATGGAAGGCTGCAGTAAGTACTGTACTTTTTGTGTGGTGCCTTACACTCGCGGTGAAGAAGTCAGTCGTCCGTTTGAAAGTATCCTAGTTGAAGTCGTTCAATTGGCTGAGCAAGGCGTTCGAGAGATTCACTTGCTGGGTCAGAACGTTAACGCATACCGTGGTGAAAACGAAGATGGCGACGAAACAGATTTAGCGGACATTATCCACGCCGTTGCTCAAATTGACGGGGTTGAACGTATTCGTTTCACCACCTCGCATCCAGTGGAATTCACCGACAGCTTGATCGAAGCCTTCCGTAACGAGCCTAAGTTGGTGAGTCACCTGCATTTGCCGGTACAAAGTGGTGCCGATAACATTTTGAGCGCCATGAAACGCGGCCATGATCGTCAATATTACATTGATAAAATCAACCGTATTAAAGAAGCACGACCAGGCATTAGCTTGTCTTCTGACTTTATTATTGGCTTCCCTGGCGAAACCGACGATGACTTCATCGACACAATGAACCTGATACAAGAGATTGGTTTCGACCATTCTTTCAGCTTCGTTTACAGCCAGCGCCCTGGTACGCCAGCGTCTAACTTAGAAGACGACACGCCTGAAGAGGTGAAAAAAGAACGCCTTTCGATTCTACAGCGTCGCATCAGCCAGCAAGCTTATGACATTAGCTTAGCCATGGTTGGCGAGGTTCAACGCATCTTAATCAGTGGTTATTCCCCACGCGATCCAGGCCAGCTACAAGGCCGCACAGAAAACAATCGCATTGTGAATTTCCGCGCGACGGACTCACAATTAATCGGCAAATTTGCCGATGTGGTGATCACAGACGCTTATCCAAACTCCCTTCTTGGGGAATTGATTGGCTCTGAACTCGACACTGATTTTGTTCTTCATTAAGTAAGGTAACTCTTGGAAACCACACAGACAACACAACAAACTCGCTTAGCGCCTGCCCAAGCTTCTGCTTTGGCGGCGTTATGCGGTCAGCTTGATGAGAACATTAAGCTGATCGAAGCTCGTCTTGATGTCACTATCCGCTATCGCGGTGAACTGTTTGATATTTCAGGCGATGACGCAGAACGCGTTGCTGCCAGCAAAACCCTGATCGAAAACTTGTATCGAGAAGCCCTCGCGGAATCTGTGCTTAGTACAGAAACAGTGCATCTCTATTTGCAAGAATCTGCGATTGAATCAATCACCAAAAGCAGCAAAAGCCAAAGCGATCAACTGGTCATAAAAACACGTAAAGCCTTTATCAAACCAAAAGGCAGAAACCAACAAGGTTATGTCCGCGAAGTTCGCAAAAATGACATTAACTTTGGCATTGGACCCGCTGGTACAGGTAAAACGTACCTGGCAGTGGCGTGTGCAGTTGAAGCGTTAGAAGCCGATCGTGTAGAACGTATTATGCTTGTTCGACCGGCAGTGGAAGCAGGCGAAAAACTGGGCTTTTTGCCTGGTGACTTATCACAAAAAATCGACCCTTATCTACGCCCACTGTACGATGCTCTTTACGAGATGCTCGGCTTTGAGTTAGTGGACAAGCTGATCGAGAAAAACGTCATTGAAATCGCGCCGCTTGCGTTTATGCGCGGTCGTACGCTAAACAATGCGTTTATCATTCTGGATGAAAGTCAGAACACCACCCGTGAGCAAATGAAAATGTTTCTTACGCGCATTGGTTTTGGCTCTACTGCGGTTATCACAGGCGACACCTCTCAGGTCGATTTGCCGCGTGGAACCTCCTCCGGCCTTGCCCACGCTATGCATGTATTACGTGGCGTCAACGGCATTAGCTTGACTCACTTTACCGCGGCCGATGTGGTTCGTCATCCTCTGGTACAACGCATCGTTGAAGCTTACGAGCGCTTCGATGAAGAAGAGGAAGTCGAGAAAAAAGCCCGCACCGAAGCCCGTTTAAAAGCGCAAACTGAACACAAGAGCAATACAGAATAATGGCCCATTTAGAGTTAGATCTACAAGTTGCCACAGAAGACACCGACACCCTACCCAGCCTTGAAGATTTTTCTCGCTGGGTACAGGTGGCCTTGCCGACCATTGGTGACGAATTTGAAGTGACTATTCGTCTTGTTGACGAAGCAGAAAGCCAATCACTCAATAACGAATACCGTGGCAAAGACAAACCCACTAACGTCCTCTCTTTTCCATTCGAAGCACCTATGGATTTAGATGTGCCCCTGCTGGGTGACTTAGTCATCTGCACGCAAGTGGTTAACCAAGAAGCAAAAGAACAACAAAAACCTCTTTTGCATCACTGGGCACACTTGACGATTCATGGCATATTGCATTTACGTGGTTATGACCATATAAATGATGATGAAGCAGAAGAAATGGAAGCACTGGAAGTGCAACTACTCGCTTCCCTAGATATACCCGACCCCTATTTGATAAAAGAGTGAGTTCACAACCCCATGAGTGAAGACCGATCGAGTAACTCCAACGATCATAAATCTTGGTTTGAGCGATTAGCGCAAGCGTTTCATGACGAGCCTCGTAGCCGAGAAGACATCGTCAAGCTACTAGAAACGGCGGTAAAGTCCGATGTTATCGACCGCGATGCCTTTACTATTGTAGAGGGTGCTTTAGAAGTATCTGAAGTACAGGCCCGTGACATTATGATTCCACCTTCTCAGATGGTGATCATCAAATCCGAAGACGATCCAAAAACCTCGATTCGAAAAGTCATCGATTCTTCCCACTCTCGCTTTCCTGTGGTGGGCGAAGAGCCGGATGAAATTCTGGGTGTACTGCTTGCGAAAGACCTCTTGCCTTTGCTGTTTAAAGAAGAAGACATTGTGCTGGACGACATTATGTCGCGTTTACGTCCGGCCAACTTCATCCCAGAAAGCAAGCGCCTCAATGTATTATTGAATGACTTTCGAACCAAACGCTACCACATGGCCTTGGTACTCGACGAATACGGCAGCGTGTCTGGTTTAGTCACCATCGAAGATGTGTTAGAACAAATTGTTGGTGAAATCGAAGACGAAACAGACCGCTTAGAAAACGAAGACATTCAAACCACGGAAGACAGCAATGTGTTCCTAGTACCAGCCTTGTGCACCATTGAAGACTTTAACGAATTTTTCAAAGTGGACTTGAGCGAAGAAGAGTTCGATACCGTTGGAGGCATTCTGGTGCAGCAATTTGGCCATGTGCCCGTTCGCGGCGAAGAAATCACCTTCAACCAGCTGCATTTCCATGTGCTGAAATCAGATGGTCGCCGAGTGAAAACCATACAAGTCTCCACCCCTACAGAAGAATCAATGGAATAATATGTCCGACCGCCTCCCCGACTTAACCACTAAAGCGGGGCGGAAACGCCCTTCTGCGTTAAAAAACCGCTCACCGTATATTGTTTTTATTATCGGTTTATTGGCGGGTGCTTTGGGAGTAACCAGCTTTGCTCCCTTCAATTTTTGGCCTAGCTACTTTGTCACCCTGATGGTCTTCGCGACCTTAATTTTGTCCAGTTCGACGGCGAAATCGGCGTTTTGGCGAGGCACCTCGGTTGGCTTAGGTTTCTTTGGCGCAGGCGTGTCTTGGGTCTTTGTCAGCATTGACACCTATGGCCAAGTGGGCGACATTGCTTCTGCTCTGATTACGTTTTTATTTGTCTTAGTCGTCACGCTTTTTTGGTCCGTATCCGGCTGGCTGTCTTGGCGTTTAATTCAACGTTTTAAACACATCTCACCGGCTTTGTTGATCGCCTTTAGTTTATTGCTTGGCGAATTTGCCCGTAGCCATTTATTCACTGGTTTCCCATGGCTCTTACCTGGCTATGCCATACAGGAAACTTGGCTGTTCGAATTACTGCCAATTGGCGGTATTTGGCTGACCAGCGCTGTGGTGGTACTGACCGCCTGCCTGATTCCCGGACGCTTGTTTAGCAACCATAATCACATTGCTTTGATCATGGCGGTGCTGTTCACCTGGTCTGCCGGCTTGTATTTGCATTACTTCCCTGAAAAATGGGTCTCGCCAACAGGCTCAATCAAAACCACCTTGGTGCAAGGCAATGTTCCACAAGAACTAAAATGGCAACAAAGTACCGCCGCCAGCTCATTGGCGTATTATGAAAAAGCCACCAGAGAACATTTGGACAGTGATTTGGTCGTTTGGCCAGAAACCGCCATCACCTATTTTTATCACGAAGTTCGCCCTTTCTTAAGCCCATTAAGAAAGCAATTGGCAGACACTAAAACCACCTTAATTACTGGTGTGCCGGATTACCAAGCCGACACAAAAACCTACTACAACGCGATGTGGGCGACGGGTAATGGCTTTGGTCTTTACTACAAACGTCACCTAGTACCGTTTGGCGAATACATCCCTCTCGCGTCGATCGTGGGGCCTATTTTAGACATCTTTGGCATGCCGATGTCGTCTTTCTCTCCAGGGGACAGCAACCAGCCAACACTGCAAGTGGGCGAATGGGCCGCGGCGCCTTTCATCTGCTATGAAATTGTGTACCCAGAACAGGTTCGCCGTTTAGTTCGCGACAGTGACTTCCTAATCACCATCAGTAACGATGCTTGGTTTGGCGCGTCCATTGGTCCGTGGCAACACTTGCAAATCGCGCGCTTTAGGGCCAAGGAATCAGGGCGCTACTTGATTCGTGCGACCAACACAGGTGTGTCGGCGATCATTGATCAAAATGGCGACATTGTGGCCGAAGCGAAACAGTTTAAAAGAACCACTCTCACCTCCACCGTGAAGACCTTTAGTGGCATCACGCCTTATGTCCAATGGGGTTACTGGCCTGTGCTCTTACTGCTGCTGATCACCTTTATCCTCTCTTATAGCAGCAACAAGGCTTTGAGCAAAAAACGCATCGACGAGAAGAAGAGTCTATTGAAGAAGCGACTTTACCAATAAGTCGCGCTTTCATCGCAAGTAAAAAAGGAATTAGGTTACTTGCGATGAAAACATTAGGTCTATCAAGCAATTAGATAGGGTAAGAAAACCACCTGCTTAATGGGTCGACAACAACCCGTAGTGGCACACTTCACAGGTTTCTAACGGGCCATCTTGCGCCAAGGTATTATCGTGGCCACAAGACATACAGTGATACACCCCCGCTTTCGCTTGCTCTCCGGCCACATGACACTCTTCGAGTGGCACAGGATTATTGTTCGCGTGATTGATTAACCACAACAAGGCGGCGTCTTCTTTCTCGTCCAGCTCTTCGACAAAATCATGACCTTCGTCTAGGATCAAATGCCAATTGGCATCAACCCATGCTTCGGTATAGCCCATCTTATCGTGCCAATAAGCTTTCATAAGCGACACGTCGTCTAATAGCCAATCCTTAGCCCCTTGCAATGTCTTACGAGCTTCTTCAACCAAATCCGTGTTGTTTTGCTCATTTGCGTGATCTTTTTTCATTGTTTTCATAACTCCTCTTCTATGTGCCTTCTCATTAGAGCTCCATCTCTATAAAATAGCGAATATTCTTAGACTCTGTTGGGCTCTACGCAAACATTTAGTGCATTTCTTCTCTTTTCCTTAGTTAGAGAGGCAATTGTGTAGACAAGGCCAACCTAACGCCTATTACGGGACCATAAAACATCATGCAAGAACAATATAATCCTCAGCAGATTGAACAAGCTGCTCAATCATTTTGGGATGAAAACAAAGTATTCAAAGCCGTCGCCGATGCCAGTAAAGAAAAATTCTACTGCTTGTCTATGTTCCCTTACCCAAGTGGCCGTTTGCACATGGGCCACGTACGTAATTACACCATTGGCGATGTGATCTCTCGTTACCAGCGTATGCAAGGCAAAAACGTTTTGCAACCAATGGGTTGGGATGCTTTTGGTCTGCCAGCAGAAAACGCAGCGATCAAACACAAAACCGCACCAGCGAAATGGACCACAGAAAACATTGCCTACATGAAAGGCCAATTAAAAGAACTTGGCTTTGGTTATGACTGGGACCGTGAAGTAGCAACTTGCACACCTGAATACTACAAGTGGGAACAATGGTTCTTCACGCAATTGGTAGAAAAAGGCTTAGCGTACAAAAAAACAGCGGCCGTTAACTGGTGTCCTGAAGACCAAACGGTTCTCGCAAACGAGCAAGTAGAAGAAGGTGCTTGTTGGCGTTGTGGCACGACCGTAGAGAAAAAAGAAATTTCTCAGTGGTTTATCCGTATTACGGATTACGCAGAAGAATTACTGAACGACCTTGACCAACTAGATGGCTGGCCAGAAAAAGTAAAAGCCATGCAGCGTAACTGGATTGGCCGCTCTGAAGGTCTAGAATTCAGCTTTGCCGTAGAAGGTAAAGAAGAGCGCTTATCTGTTTATACGACTCGCCCAGACACCATCATGGGGGTCACTTACGTTGCCGTAGCGACGCAACACCCATTGGCATTAGAAGCCGCTGAAAGTAACCCAGCGCTTGCTAACTTCGTCGCCGAAAGCAAATTGATGTCGACCACAGAAGCCGACATGGCCACGGTTGAGAAAAAAGGCATGGACACTGGCTTTAAAGCCATCCACCCTATTTCTGGCGACATAGTGCCTGTTTTCGCGGCCAATTTTGTGTTGATGGAATACGGTTCGGGCGCGGTTATGTCGGTGCCTGCTCATGATCAACGCGACTTTGAATTTGCGAAAAAATACAATCTAGAAATCAAACAAGTCATCCAGCCTGCGGGCGAAGAAACAGTGGACCTTGAGAACGCGGCTTTCACCGAAAAAGGCGTGTTATGCAACTCAGGTGAATTCGACGGTTTGGCGTTTAAAGACGCGTTTGCTGCGATTTGCACTTGGATGGAAGACCAGGGTATTGGCGAGAAAAAAGTCAACTATCGCCTACGCGATTGGGGTGTAAGCCGCCAACGTTACTGGGGCACACCCATTCCGACTATTAACTTGAAAGATGGTTCTGTCGTTCCTGTACCAGAAGATCAACTGCCTGTTGTCTTGCCGACAGACGTGATCATGGATGGCGTTAACTCTCCAATCAAAAACAACCCTGACTTCTCGTCTATTATGTTCAACGGCGAAGAAGCAGAGCGCGAAACCGATACCTTTGATACCTTTATGGAATCCTCTTGGTACTTCGCACGTTACTGCTGCCCAGATTCAACAGACGCCATGCTGACAGAAGAAGCCAACTACTGGCTACCTGTTGACCAATACGTTGGTGGTGTAGAACACGCTATCTTGCATTTGTTGTACTCACGTTTCTTCCATAAGTTGTTGCGTGATGCCGGCTTAGTAACGTCTGACGAACCATTCAAACGCCTTCTAACCCAAGGTATGGTGAATAAAGACGGCACCAAGATGTCTAAATCCAAAGGCAACACCGTTGACCCTCAACAAATGATTGAGAAATACGGCGCGGATACCGTTCGCCTATTCATCATGTTTACCGCACCACCAGAGCAATCTCTAGAGTGGAACGACGCGGGTGTGGATGGCGCATCACGTTTCTTACGCCGCTTGTGGGCTTTGTCTTACCGTCACACCAATGCTGGCGAAGTCGGTACATTAGACATTGGCGCACTGAATGGCGCGCAAAAGTCTCTGCGTCGTAAAACTCACGAAACCATTCAGAAAGTCACCGACGATATTGAACGCCGTCAAACCTTCAACACCGCCATTGCCGCTGTGATGGAGCTGTGCAACGAAATCAGTAAGTTTGAAGACAACTCGCCATTGGGTCTGGCTGTGGTTCAAGAAGCATTAGAAGCGGCAACCTTGTTGTTGTCTCCTATCGTGCCTCACATTTCTCATCAGCTTTGGACAGACCTTGGTCACACGGACAACATTGTGGATACCGCTTGGCCAACACTGGACGAAGATGCCTTGATCAAAGACGAATTGACCATTGTCGTTCAAGTATTAGGCAAGAAACGTGCTGAGTTAACCGTGTCTGCCAGCGCAGACAACAAAACGATTGAAGCTGAAGCATTGGCTCACCCAGGTGTGGCTAAGTTCCTTGAAGGAAAAACGGTTCGTAAAGTCATCGTTGTTCCCGGTCGCTTGGTTAATATTGTCGCAAACTAATGCGCTTAACAGGGATGGCGCTGCCATCCCTTTTCATTCTTGCCGAATAAGAGATCATGGCCATGCTAGTATCATTTAACAAAACGACCCGTTATTTTTTCCTTGCCCTCATCGCCATGAGCGTTACTGCTTGCGGCTTTCACTTACGTGGACAAGTCGCAATACCACAAGCACTGAAAACCATTACCCTAACCTCAGACGCGAAATCCAATACCTTTAATACTTCGTTACGTATTGCCTTGTCGCGCGCTGGCGTTAACGTGGTCGACCCTAAAGACGCTGGTGATGATGTATTAGAACTCAAAGTAAACGCCATAACGACTTCGGATACTGTGTTGGCGCGTAACTCGTCAAACGACATTACCCAAATCGAGCGTCGCATGAGCACCAGCTATTTTATTCGCCAAGAAGATGGCAAGTCGCTGTACGGTCCTCGTACCGTCAGTACTAGCAAAACCTTGTCGAATCAGAACTCAGAAGAAAGTACCAAAGCGGCTTACAATCAATCAAAAGAAGAAGACATGAGCGAAGAGCTTGCCAATCAATTGATCTATGATTTAGGCTACGCGCCCCTTAAATAAGCTCGCCAACAGGCTAATCACTGATGAAAGTAAGAGCAGATCAACTGCCTCAGCAGCTTAATAAAAACCTCGCACCCCTGTATATTATTTCGGGGGACGAGGTGTTACTGATCCAAGAAGCCGCCGATAGCATTCGTCGTGCAGCGCAACAAGCAGGCATCAGTGAACGCCTTAGATTTGTCGCCGACGCGCAATTTGATTGGCAAGATGTGATCAATGAAAACCAGAGTTTGTCGTTGTTTTCCAATCAACGTTTGTTTGATATTCAAATAGATAAGATGGGCGAGAAACACACCAAAGCCCTCGCTCAACTGGCGCAATCTCTCACCCCTGATAACACCATATTACTCACTTTACCCAAGATAGACGCTCGCACCCAAAAGGCAAAATGGTTCACACAACTGGAATCCCAGGGCGTGTTTGTCCAAATTTGGCCAGTGGACGCCAGCCGCCTGCCAGCGTGGGTTCAACAACGGGCTCAAGCGCTCGACTTATCCTTGAGCCGAGACGCCGCAAGCATCATTTGTGAACGCGGAGAAGGCAACTTATTAGCCCTTTCCCAAGAGCTTGAGAAGCTGGTATTACTGCATGGCGCTGGCACTAAAATAGACGCAGAAAAGGTCGCCGAGTCGGTGGCCGACAGCAGTCGTTATTCGATTTATGATTTAAGCGATCGCTTATTAATGGGCAAAACCAAAGACGCCATGCATTGCTTAAGCCAGCTCATTGGCGAAGGGGTCGAACCCAACATTATTCTCTGGTTGTTTAACCGCGAGGCACAAACCCTTGTGGATTTATTACACGCCATGAGCTCGTCCAGTTTACGCCAAGCCTGCCAAGCCCAAAGAATTTGGGATAAGCGCATCCCTTTTTATGAAAGCGCCATGTCTCGTCATAACCAAGGCACGCTGCCCTATTTGCAAAATTACCTAGCCTTGATGGATCAACGCATCAAAGGCCTCGACGGCCCTGATTTAGAAGTGGGATTTCGCAATTTGGTCATGATGTTTTGTGGTTTCAAGCCCGTTATGACTGAGTTAGATCTGCCCGCCTACTAACAAGGCGGTGCGATCTAACGTCTTCGTAATCAGACCTCTTTGAGGCTTTTATTTAATGCCTTTAAACGCGTAAAACTCAGTATAATGGCTAACATTGTCGCCGTTACAGCCACCCAAAGGCTGACTCTTACACCCTGAGCTTCCATCTGTAGATGCGCCGATTCACCATGGCTAGACAACGCATACTGCGCCAAAATAACCCCAACAAGAGCCCCGCCTAAACACTGTCCAAAGGTTCTCATAATTGCCAGTACGCCTGATGCGTAACCGCTGTTTTCCCGCGACACATTCGACAACAACTCACGATTATTCGGGCTTTGAAAACAGCCAAAGCCAATACCACACAATAAGCTGCGAAAGCCTATGTCCCAGATGGACGCGTTGGCTGGCAATAACGCCAATAATGCGATGCCCAGCATAAAAATACACAAACCAATCGTTGATACCAAAGCCGCAGAATAGCGGTCCGCAAACTTGCCCGCTTGAGGCGCGGCTAAAATAATGCCCACAGGCCAAGGCGTAAAAAGCAATGCTGAGGCAAATGCACTGTAGCCATAGACATTCTGAAACAGAAAAGGCAATGCAATAAAAATGATCCCCTGACTGACAAAAGAAGACAGCGACGTTAAAGCCGCCAATGAAAAGCGTGTCGATGAAAAGATAACCAAAGGCAGCAGCGGTTTCGCCACACGCTTCTGTCGTCGAAAGAAGAGTACGCCAGCAACAACAGACACCACGGCATAGAGTAGAGCAGTGAATAAGGTATCCGTCGATATGCCGCCCTCGCCCGCTTGGGAAAAACTATTGGCGGTCATAATAAAGGCCCCCAGCATAACGGCCGACAACACGCCGCCTAGAACATCAAAAGACTCACGCTCATTCGTTTGCTTGCGAGGCATCGCGCGCTGCGTGAGCAACAAAGCCGTCAGGCCAAACGGCACATTAATCACAAACAACCACTGCCAGCTCAATGTTGAAATCAGTGTGCCACCAAATACCGGGGCAATGGCCGTTATCGTGGCGATCAACAATGCATTCGCGCCGAGTATTCGTCCCAACAAACGATTGGGAAAAATAGACCTGAGTATCGCGGGAGCAATACTTAATACCGCAGCAGCACCAACACCTTGCAGCAGGCGCATGCCCACCAACATAGGCAAGGACGTGGATAAAGCACAACCTAATGACGCCAAGGTAAACACACTCAACCCCATGGTAAATTGCACACGAAAGCCCACTTGCTTAACAAACGCCGCAAAAATGGCCAAAAACATCGCCGTCGACAACAAATAACTATTGGATATCAAGACCGCATCACTGGACGAAATGGCCAACGAGCGAGCAATCTGTGGCAAGGCAATATTGACCATTGAGCCATCAAACACCGCCATGGACGTTGTCGTCATTACCGCAAGCATTGCTAAACAGCGCTCTCGCCCCTTTAAACCTTCATCTCCAGGCTTGTCTGAAAATAATTCCATATAAACCATCGCTCCCACGCATGCCTTGTATTTGAACTCATTGTAAATGAGTCGCAGTATAAGCGCTCAAGAAGCAACTCAAAAGGCTGAATTCAAACCGCAGGGTAGCGATGGACTTCATTTATTCTCTTAGCCTGTTATCATGCGCCATTCTCATGCACCACTTTTACGACACTCTTAAGTTACTAGGCAGAATAGAATGAACGATGAATCCATTATCTTAGAAGAACTCAATGTCTGGAACACGCCTTTGTTTGTGAGCCAGCTACCAGACCATGAGTTTTTAAAAGAGGCACTGCTGGATTTGATCTATCAACAAAAAGCCGCACAAAAAACGGCGATTGATAGCCTAATCGCCCCAACAGCAAAACACGCCATGCACGAAAGTACGTTGGATTTTCTAGATCAAGAAGACCCGACTGTGATGGAAACCAAACGTATTTTAGAAGAATTAACGTTAGAAGTGGCTGCCAGCTTAAACCATTCATTCTGGCCTGAAGACGCCAACGCAGACGCACACATTATTGAGTCTTGGTATCACGTCACGCAAAAAGGCGGTTACCATGATGTGCACTCGCACCCAAACTGCTCTTGGTGTGGCATTTATTATCTAGAACCTGGCGATGCGTCGAGCGCAGGCAATGGTGGCTTAAATCGTTTTTATGACCCTCGCGTCAACGCCGAACATTATGCGGATCCAGGCACCGCCTACTTAGGCGCTCAAGGGGTATGGGACTTTACACCTGTCGAAGGTCAAATTGTGTTTTTCCCTTCGTATTTGAAACACTCGGCTCTGCCCTATTTTGGCGACAAAGACCGAGTAGTGATTGCCTTTAATAGCATCATAGAAGTGTATTAATAAGGCACCTGCGTTCAATCTTCTTGGCCGCAGGTGTAGGTTTGCACTAATCCCTCTTTACCCCAAGACTCTAAACGCACCTCAAAGCCCCAGAGTCGACGGAAATGCTTCATGACTTCGACCGTGTCTTCATTCAACGGACGGTCGCCATCCATCACATGACGCAACACCAAGCTTCTGTCTTCGTTAATATTGACTCTTTGTACCTGAATATTCGGTTCGCGGTAACTCAGGTTATATTGCTGAGACAAACGCTCTCGTAACTTTTGATAGCCTTCGTCATTGTGAATTTCTTTAACCTCAACAAAGGGGTCCAACACGTCGTTTTCCATGCCAAAGAAGCGAAATTCACGCATCAACTTAGGTGACAAATACTGCAGAATAAAACTTTCGTCTTTAAAATTGCGCATGGCAAAATCCAGCACCTCAAGCCAGTTTTTGTCCACGATATCAGGGAACCAGCGACGGTCTTCTTCTGTGGGCTTTTCACACATTCGCTTAATATCAGAATACATAGCAAACCCCAGAGCGTAAGGGTTAATGCCCGAATAGTAAGGCGAATCAAAGCCCGGCTGATACACCACACTGGTGTGTGATTGCAGAAACTCTAAGATAAAGCCATCGTCCACCAGCCCTTTGTCGTACAAAGTATTCATCAGGGTGTAATGCCAAAACGACGCCCAGCCTTCGTTCATCACTTGGGTCTGGCGCTGAGGGTAAAAATACTGAGCCATTTTACGCACAATGCGAATCAACTCTCGTTGCCAAGGACGCAGTAAAGGCGCGTGTTTTTCTAAAAAGTAGAGCAGATTTTCTTGCGGCTCAGAGGGAAAAATCCGTTCTTTTCGAATCGCCGCCTCCTCCTTATCCAACGTAGGAATCGTGCGCCACAAATCGTTTACCTGTTGTTGCAAAACACGCTCACGCTCCTCCTGTCGAGAACGTTCTTCTTCTGCTGAAAGCGGCACCGGACGCTTATAACGATCCACCCCAAAGTTCATCAAGGCATGGCAAGAATCCAGCGTGAGCTCCACTTCTTCTATGCCATATTTCTCTTCACACTCTTGAACGTATTTTTTAGCAAAAACGAGATAATCAATGATCGCCGTGGCATCGGTCCAGGTTTTAAACAGGTAATTACCTTTGAAAAAAGAGTTGTGCCCATAACACGCATGGGAGATGACCAAGGCTTGCATCATCATATTGTTCTCTTCCATCAGATAGGCAATACAAGGCGATGAATTGATCACGATTTCATAAGCCAGCCCCATGCGGCCACGCTTATAGTTTTGCTCGACTTCTAAAAACTGCTTGCCATAGGACCAGTGGTGATACCCTAACGGCATACCAACGGACGCATAGGCATCCATCATTTGTTCAGAGCTGATGATTTCAATTTGATTTGGATAGGTGTCTAAACCAAACTCCTTGGCTATTTTACCTATCTCTTGCTCGTATTTTTGCACCAATTCAAAAGACCATTCTGGCCCTTCGGATAAAAAGTGACGCTTCGCTTTACTGGCCGCTTGACTCATTTTGCCTCCTTTGGAACAAGTCCCGGAAAACAGGGTAAATATCGCCAACATCGGTTATATGCCGCATTGAAAAGTACTTAGGATGCGCGTTTTGCACCTGTTCATAGGAGTACCACAAACTTTGATGCTCGCGTGGGGTAATTTCTATATAGGTAAAATACTGTACTTTATCGACAATGCTGTCTTCTAAAATCTTACGACAGGTAGTCGAATCGTCATCCCAATTATCGCCATCTGACGCTTGAGCAGCATAGATGTTCCACGCATCCGATGGGTAACGATCAGCAATAATTTTGTCCATCAAGGTCAGGGCACTGGAGACAATGGTGCCGCCGGTTTCACGAGAATAAAAGAACTCCTCTTCGGTCACTTCTTTCGCGCTGGTGTGATGACGGATAAACACCACGTCTATTTTTTCGTAGTTCCGACGCAAGAAAAGATACAAGAGAATAAAGAATCGCTTGGCAATATTCTTTGTTTCTTGGGTCATTGAACCAGACACATCCATCACACAAAACATCACCGCTTGGCTGCTGGGTTTGGGCTCTTTTATATGATGGTTGTATCGCAGATCATAAGTATCCAAAAATGGCGTACGCGCGATTTTCTGCTCCAGCAAGGCGACCTGTTCTTCTAGCTCGGCCATTCTTACCTGATCGCGTAACGACACATCCAATGCCATCAGGCGCTCAATCTCGCCCTCAACTTCTTTAAGCTGACGCCTTGCCCCACCACTCATCACAATGCGCCGTGCATAAGCATTACGCATAGACCGCACTATGTTTAATTTAGACGGTGTGCCATCACTGACAATGCCGGCGTGCTTCAAAGAATACTCTTTGATTTCCTTAAGCTCTTTCTTCAATAAATTAGGCAACGCCAAATCTTCAAAGACGTAATCGAGAAACTCTTCTTGGGATATTTGGAAAACGAAGTCGTCTTCCCCTTCCCCCGTATTACTCGCATCGCCATTACCGGCACCACCCGCGCCACCGCCACGTGGTTTAGGTATGCGGTCACCGGTTGAAAACTCTTTATTACCAGGATGAACAATGGAGCCCTTTCCACCAACACCATGACCAAAAGTTGGCTCATGTATGTCTTTTTGTGGAATCGTAATTTTCTCACCACGGTCCAAATCCTTAATGCTGCGCTCGTTCACCGCCTCCTCAACGGCTTTACGAATATGCTCACGGTAACGGCGTAAAAATCGTTGCCGATTCACACTGCTCTTATGCTTTCCGTTTAGGCGGCGGTCAATAATGTATGACATACCCACCTCCTTTACTGATCAGACAGTACATCTTAGTCTTTCGCATAAACACCACCCGCCTCTTCGTTGGTACGACATCAATATGATTCTCTATTGAGATTTACGGACGCGTAAGTACCACTCAGACAATAAGCGAACTTGTTTTTCGGTGTAGCCGCGCTCTACCATGCGCTTAACAAACTCATTGTGTTTGTTTTTGTCTTCACTAGACGATTTCGCACTGAATGAAATAACCGGTAATAGGTCTTCCGTGTTAGAAAACATTTTACGTTCAATCACGACTCTGAGTTTTTCATAACTTAACCAGCTTGGGTTTTTGCCATTGTTGTTGGCTTTGGCTCGAAGCACAAAGTTCACCACTTCATTTCGGAAGTCTTTAGGGTTACTGATGCCCGCGGGTTTTTCGATTTTTTCCAGTTCGTCATTGATAGACGAACGATCCAAAATATCGCCGGTTTCAGGGTCTCGGTATTCTTGATCTTGAATCCAAAAGTCCGCATAAATCACATAACGATCGAAGATGTTTTGACCGTATTCTGAGTAAGATTCCAAATAAGCGGTCTGAATCTCTTTACCAATAAACTCCACATAACGAGGGGCAAGGTATTCTTTCAAAGCTCGTAGATAGCGATCGTGACGATCCTGATCGAATTGCTCTTGCTCAATTTGTTGCTCTAGCACATACATTAAGTGCACAGGGTTAGCCGCCACTTCCGTCGGGTCAAAGTTAAACACTCGTGAGAGAATCTTGAACGCAAACCGCGTCGATAACCCATCCATGCCTTCATTCACCCCTGCGGCGTCTTTGTACTCTTGCAAGGATTTCGCTTTAGGGTCGACGTCTTTCAAAGACTCCCCATCGTAAATGCGCATTTTTGAAAAAAGACTGGAATTCTCAGGCTCTTTTAGGCGGGACAACACAGAGAACTGTGCCAGCATTTTGAGCGTATCTGGCGCACAAGGAGAATGATGCAGCGAGCTGTGTTCCAGCAATTTCTGGTAGATGTGCATCTCTTCCGTTACTCGAGTACAGTAAGGCACCTTAACCGTATACACCCGATCAATAAACGCCTCATTGGTTTTGTTGTTTTTAAAGGTTTGCCACTCAGACTCATTCGAGTGAGCGAGAATCAAACCATCAAAAGGGATCCCCCCCAAACCTTCGGTGCCGTTATAGTTACCCTCTTGCGTCGCGGTTAACAAAGGGTGAAGGACTTTAATTGGCGCTTTAAACATTTCCACGAATTCCATAATGCCGCGGTTACCGCGACACAATCCGCCTGAATAGCTGTAAGCATCAGCGTCATTTTGTTCGAAATATTCCAACTTACGAATGTCGACCTTACCGACCAAGGCCGAAATATCTTGGTTGTTTTCATCCCCAGGCTCGGTTTTCGAGATAGCGATTTGATTGAGCGCAGAAGGGTAAATTTTCACCACTTTGAATTCTTCAATATTGCCGTTGAATTCTTTTAGCCGCTTCGTCGCCCAAGGAGACATGGCGTTTTTTAGGTAGCGTTTTGGAATGCCGTATTCTTCTTGAAGAATGTCACCGTCTTCATTGACGTCAAACAAGGCCAACGGCGATTCAAACACCGGGGAGCCTTTGATGGCGTAAAACGGCACTGTCTGCATGAGTTCTTTTAATTTTTCCGCGAGAGAAGATTTACCGCCCCCCACAGGCCCTAAGAGATACAAAACCTGTTTCGATTCTTCCAGGCCTTGAGCGGCATGAGTTAAGAAAGCCACAATTCGTTCAATGGCTTCTTCCATGCCATAGAAATGCTCGAATGATGGGTATCGCTTGATCAATTTATTGGAAAAGATTCGACTCATCCGCGTATCGCGGGATGTATCAATCACCTCAGGTTCACCAATGGCCATTAAAAGGCGCTCAGCCGAAGAAGCAAAAGCGGACGAATCCTGTTTGCATAAAGTGAGGTACTCAGAAAGAGACATTTCTTCTTCTTTTTGAGCGTCATAGCGAGATTGGATATGGTCAAAAATACTCATTACAGCATCCTCTCAGGGTAAGTTGTAGCAAGGTTATTGCCGTTAAACTCACGGGCGTTACCTAAATTTTCCGGCAGAAAGAAACTGGGTATATGTATTAGGTTTAGCATAGTCTCAGCCGTACTCAAGGCTTTTAATGCAAAGTCTCATTTCATAATATCCTTACCAAAACAAGATATTAGACAAATAAGTGTATGAAAATTAAGCGCTTTCAATCGCTCAAAATACGCTCAAACAAAACATTAAAAATAACAAAATTCATATTTCAATCTTAAATCGTCTGTTTTCCTTACCATTGCGCTTTGAGATCACGCCAATGGCAAGTAATTCGCACAAGTTTCCAATCAAGCATTCACAACGCCTCAACACTTGTAGTAATTTAACCAGTATCGATTTTTGATTTGATTAGGAAGGTTTATGCTGTTTCAATTTGATCAACTCAGTGGCACTGACCGCTATCACTTGATCACCCAAACCGTGACCCCAAGACCCATAGCTTGGATCATGACACGCAATGAAAATCAGTCTTATAATCTTGCTCCTTTTTCTTTCTTTTCTGCCATTTCTCCCGATCCTGCGCTTCTTGTTGTTTCTATCGGTAACAAAACAGCCGATCTTCAAAAAGACACTAAGCACAACCTAATTCGAGAGCAGGAATGCGTTTTGCATATTCCAAGTGGCGAGCAAATTGAAGCCGTTAATCGTAGTGCCGCGACCTTAGCCTACGGCGAATCAGAGTTAGACGATGGCGGATTGACACTGGTCGACTTCACACCACACTTGCCTCGTATTACAGGGGCAAAAGTCGCCATGCACTGTCGTCTCTATGAAATGCACCCGATAGGCACATCATCATTTAACGCCTGTTATTTGGAAATTTTAAGCTTACATGTCGATGACGACATTCTGAAACAAGAAAACGGGCGCAACATTATTAACAACGCCCAACTCAATCCGTTAAGCCGTCTTGGTGGAAACGATTACGCACTCATTGGTCAAACACTGACGATCAAACGCCCTGAATAAGCGCAAAAAGAACCGAGGTAATAACGATGGACATCACCGAACAAATACAAGCCATGCCTTTTATGGCCGACACCAGCAAAGAACTGCACGCCTCATTGCTTGATATTGCCAGCATAAAAACCCTTAACTCAGGCGAATTATTGGCCAAGCAGTTTGAAATTGGTCACTCTTTGTATTTTTTATTGGATGGGGAAATCGCCATTTCCATCCCTCTAAAAGAACAGGGTAAATCCTATAATGTCGGTTTGCTGAGCACCAAATACACGCCCATTGGTTGGTCTGCTTTTCGCCATCCTTCGCGCTATGCCACCACCTTCCAGGCGACCAAATCCTCTGCCGTGCTGGCACTGCCTATTGTGGCATTGCAAAAAATATTAGACAGCGACCTCGACTTCGCGAATATTTTCTTACGCTTTATCTACGAACAATCACTACCAGTCCTCACCAGCATACATAACCAAACACGCCCTTTCTTTTCCAATGAATCGTTGGCGTTTGAAGAAACACGGCCTTTTGTTAACCCAGACCAACAGACGCAATCGCTGAAAGAGTCGACAGCGCTGCTAAATTACGCCCCTTTTTGTGAAACCTTTACCCAAGCAGAAATTCACGCTCTGGCCAAACAGGCGTCGATTTTGTTGGCTCACCAAGGCGATATTATTTGCCAACAGGACCAATACACTGACGGTTTGTATTTTCTAATCAAGGGTAAAGCGGTCATTAGCTACCAAACAGACAATGGCGACATCATTACCACGCGTTCTATTGCACGCGCAGGCACGCTACTGGCTTGGTGTACCCCAGGTGATGAACTAAAAAACCGCACCTCTATTATTTCCTCTCGTGATAGCAGTATTCTGTTTATCCCGAAAGACAAGCTATTGTCTCTTTTTGACACCATGCCAAAACTGTCGGTGAAATACCTACACCGTTTAATCTGGTTGGTCGGCACTCATTTACTGGCCGCCCGCATGCGTTATTTGTCTCAAATTGCCAACGATGAAGCCCTTGCCGTAAGCAATGTCATCGAACAAAACGCCGCGGTTCTACCGGTGAGCTCGCCTCTTTATAAAGTCAGTGAGTTGCTAAAAAGCGCCATCACCACCGCCTCTGCGTTTGGCGTCTTGTACAAATGTCTGCATTTTGGCAGCGTCCTAGAAAGAACCATTGCTGGCATGTGCTTAGACATTCTCAAAGACCTACAACGTGAGAATGCCTTTTATCGTCATTTGCAAAAAGCCTACGACAACATCAATAGCTTGCCAAAAGACACCCCAGCACTGGATGTCAGACGATTTGGAACAGAGCAATTCAAGCAAGCTTTTCAGCAAGTGCCTTATGTGATTAAGGGCTTAGAAAACCTGCCTAAAAAAGCAGGCAGCCTGTTTATTTATAATCATTTATTAGGCTCGCCAACCAACCGCTTACCCAACGGTTTCCGCTTCTCTATCGACGCCCAATTTATTAGCGCCATGATCATAGATAAAGAATATGGCATTTCAGGGCAACGGATTGTGCGTCGCAGTGGGGAGAATGAATTCTGGCGTGACGATTATTATGAGCGCTTTGATAATGTCTTTGTCGATAGCTGGGAAACGCTGAGTAAGGACACTCCTGAATACCAGCAGTTTATTGAGCAGTCTCAAGACACCTTACGTAAAAACTACCCGCTAATGATCTCTCCAGAAGGCAAGAGTTATGGCACGCACCAATCACCTGGTACCTTTTTACCGCACGCTTTTGAGCTGGCGAAATCGATGGGAACAGACGAACCTTGGATAGTGCCTCTCGTGGTTGCCAACTTTGACCGTCGTGCGGATCACAACATTTACACCGTGATCATCAAACCGGCGTTTAAATTGTCCGACCGAGTTGACACCCAAGACCCTAAAGCGCTGGACGCCTTTTTAGCAGAATACCAAGAAGAATACCGTGGTTACGTGAATGAAGCGGTCGAGCTATCAAGAGAGATCCGCCAATACCCGATTCTCAGTGGACGCTCTGGTTATCGCTCCAATGTAATGAGTCTAAACCAGTTGGATGTGGAGTTTGAGTCTGATGTACGAGAACTAGAATTCCGTACTGCGCATCAGGATTACAAAGATCGCCCTGTCGCCTTTTATGGCTCATCGACCATTCGTCTCTGGCACGATTTTGATGAACATTTCCACCCTAAGGACACCATTAATCTAGGCTTTAGCGGCGCCACCTTAGAAGCCTGTGTGTACTATTTTGAGCGCATCATCTTGCCTCATAATCCACGCTCTATGGTGATTTACGCAGGAGACAATGACATAGGAAATCATTGTGATAGCAACAAGGTAACTGAGCTCTACATCGATTTACTGCAAAAAATCGACCGTTACCTGCCCGGCATCCCCGTGACCTTGCTAAGCATCAAGTGCAGTCCTGCACGCCGCGCGATGCGTGACACCATAGAAAAAGCCAACTCACAGCTGGAGCGCTTGGCGATCACACGACCCAATACTCGCTACCTCGACCTATTCTCTACCTTGCTGGATCAAGAAGGAGAGATTAAAGAGAACTGCTTTGAAGGGGACAAATTGCACATCAATAGCAAAGCGTATGACATCTGGACAAAACACCTAAACAAAGAGCAGGCATTTATTTTCCAAGGATAAATTTCCAAAGATAAAGAGACCATCAAAAAAGGGGCGCCCAGTGTTGTTCACTGAGCGCCCCTTTCTTATGGCAACTATTAGCGATTGGCGCCCACCGCTTGATGCAGCGATTCGCTATCATCCAATAATGACTTTCAACGCCAATAAAATCAGCAAGCACCCCATGACTCTATCGACCCATACCTGATGACGGCGCAACCATGGAAGCACTGGCCCACCAGCAAGCAGCAACGCCACTAAGACATACCAGCCACCATCGATGAGCACCACGGTTGCCCATAATTGAAACTGCACCAAGGCGTCCATATCAGCCTGAATGTATTGACTAAACAGCGCCAGAAAAAACAACCCGGCTTTGGGGTTCATGAGCGCCATGAAAAAACCATCTCGCGCCGATTCCCAATAGGAAGACTTCACCCCAGTGGCGTCTATGTCGCCACTTTTGCCAGCGTAGCGAATGGATTTAATCCCTAACCAGGCCAAATACAAGCCGCCAATCACAGACAAAATATGAAACACAGTGGGGTGTGCCGTTACCAGCACCGCCAAACCTTGCATCGTCAGCAAGGCCCAAAAACCAACGCCGAGGCCATGAGTGATTGCCGCGACCACACCATGCAAAGGCGCTTGAGATAATGTCACTCTTAGTATCACGGCCAAACTTGGGCCAGGCGAAATCGCCCCCATAGTACAAATTGCGGCTAACGATAGCCAAGTTGCTAAATCCATTTAAACACTCTTATTATTAACTTTTAGGGTTGTGACAGAAAACGAAAATACACAGGCGGATTATTTTGCCCGTATTCACCTCTAAATCCTAGATAATTAAGCACGGAGTCTTGACCTTCTAAGACAAAAACGGCAGCATGATAACCATCAACTTACAAAATAGATTTACTAATAAACACTATGCTTAATGTCATCTTATCAAAACACAACGGCGATAAACGTAAGGCTAAGAAGCCCTGCAACGCTGACGTGTGGATGTAAGATAAAAAATTCCCCGGCAGCATTTCTCGCTGACGGGTTCACTTTCTCTTCAGCGACATGCTTACCTACTATTAATGAGGCAACAGTATGTTCCACGGTGCAATAACCGCTTTAATTACTCCTTTTCGTGATGGTCAATTAGATGAAGACGCTCTGCGTAACATTGTCCGCTGGCAAATAGACCAAGGCATCGACGGACTGGTTCCTGTTGGTACGACTGGCGAGTCCCCTACTCTAAGCGAACACGAACATAAGCGCGTCATCGAAATTACCGTAGAAGAAACCAATAAAGCCGTCCCAGTATTAGCGGGTGCTGGATCGAACAACCCAGTCGAAGCCGTCAACTATTCTGAGTTTGCCTACCAAGCAGGCGCCGATGCCACCTTACATGTGGCAGGTTACTATAACCGCCCGAATCAAACGGGTTTGTACGAACATTTCAAATACGTCCATGACAACAGCAAACTGCCTATCGTGCTTTATAACATTCCTCCGCGCTCTGTTGTTGGTCTTGAAGTCAGCACCTTAGTTCGTTTAGCAGAATTACCACGCATTATTGGTGTCAAAGATGCGACCGGTGACCTAACACGCCCCATCCGTGAACGTGCTTTAGTCAATAAGCCTTTTTGCTTTTTAAGCGGTGATGATGTGACGACCGTGGCGTATAACGTGGGCGGTGGTAACGGTTGTATTTCCGTTTCTTCCAACGTAGCACCGAAGCAAGTTGTTGAATTACAACGTTTATGTCGCGAAAACAGATTCAGCGAAGCGGCTCAACTGCAAGACAAACTGTTTAACTTGCACAGCGCTCTGTTTATTGAACCTAACCCAGCGGGCGCTAAATACGCCATGTCATTGCTTGGTCTGTGTTCTGAAGAATGTCGCTTACCCATTGTGCCACTGCAAGACAGCAGCAAAGCCAGCATTCGCCAAGCTATGCTTGATCTAGAGTTGATCTAATCCAACGCTCTTAAGGCAACAATCTCACTGCATAAGCCAGCCTGTGACCAGGCTGGCTTTTTTATTATCAAAAAAATCATTTTTCACCATAAAATATTGATAAAGTATCTGCAAAGGAAACAGGGGATTTCCCCAAGGGACTGAACGGCTAGTATTTCGTTTACATGATGCATTGCAAGGAGAGTTGAATGTCTAAAGTACATTTTGTTGGTGGTGAAAAAGGCGGCGTTGGCAAATCCATGACCGCGCGCGTGTTAGCCCAGTATTACATTGATAATGAACGGCCGTTTCTCGGCTTTGATTGCGACTCTTCCCACGCGACCTTCTCGCGGTTTTATCAAGATTTCTCCTCCCCTATTATCATTGGTGAAGAAGACAGCCTAGATGGCATGTTAGCGGCCATTGAAGAATACCCAGATCGTGACCTCATTATTGATTTGGCCGCCCAAGCCGCTCAACCGCTTGGCGTTTGGATCGAAGAAACAGACGTCTTTGGGCTGTTGGATGAAATGGGTTATCAGGTGTGTTTGTGGCACGTAATGGACGATGGCGCGGATTCAGTCGCCCTGCTTGAGCAATTATTAACCCGCTATCAACAACCTTCGGTTGATTTTGTCGTGGTGCAAAACTTTGGTCGTGGCAGTGACTTCTCTCGCTTTCAAAAATCAGACACCTACAAGCAAGCCATCGAACGCGATGCCTTAATTCTGGAACTCGCTAAACTTCAAACCAAATTAACGCAGAAAATAGACTTCAATAGCAGCAGCTTTTGGTCAGTGGCCAATGACCGAAGTATTATGAATATCGCAGAGCGTCAGCGAATGAAAGTCTGGCTGCGCAAAGTCTATGAAGAACTCGATAAAATAGGCTAATTCAAAGCGCCCTCTTTTCAATAAGCCATAAAAAGCCAAGATCCACTCTCGCGAATCTTGGCTTTTCTAACTCTAGCGAACCCTGCACTTCGTCTGCTACAAGATGCCGTTGCTCGCTATTCAGTCTCTAAAAACATGCCCTTGTCTGGGCAAGATTATTCCTGCACGTCCATGTATTTGTTTGCCCACACACGGTTTTCTTCTAGCGTTGAGTAACGTGTCGACAATTCTGAAGCGTTTAGCGTGCCTTCGGCAATGCCTCTTTGCTCACGCAAGCAGTCGTACGTCGCCTTGATCGCGGCAAAATACGCGGCATGACCATTAACAATAATGCGCACACCATTGGCAGCAAGACGTTCACGATCGCGTAGCTCTGGGTTGTCGTAAGACACCAACATAACAGGAATGGTCAAATGTTGAGTGATTTGCTCAAGATGGTCAAAGTCACGAATACCGACCATACAAATACCATCAACCCCAACCGCTTGATACGCCGTCACACGCGTGATGGTTTCTTCGATGGTGAGTTGGCCGGCATTCGTACGAGCAATGATGCTCATCGCAGGATCAATACGCGCATCCAATGCGGCTTTCAATTTGCCTACCGCCTCTTCTAGCGGAATTAAATCCGTTGATTTATGACCGTATTTGGCAGGCAAAAGTGTGTCTTCAATCGTTAACGCAGCAACACCCGCTCGCTCTAGTTCGGTGATGGTACGAATGACATTCAAAGCATTCCCGTAGCCATGATCTGCATCAGCAATAATAGGCAAACGGGCAACACGACCAATACGAGTTGCTTGTTCAGTGAATTCACTCAAAGTGATCAAGGCAAAATCGGGCGCGGCCAATACTTGAAGTGACGCAACAGAGCCGCCAAGAATACCAACTTCAAAACCAAGATCCGCGGCAATGCGTGCCGACATAGGATCGAAAGTAGACGCTGTGTAGTAACATTTATTGCTTGCTAATAAGGCACGAAAGTCATTTCGTAGATCGTGCTGGGAAGGTGTTGCCATGTATTTACTCCTGAAATGTCACTAAATTACATATGACTAATTTGGCGAGATTATACTCGTCTTAGGAATCAGCTTCATCAGTAACCAACCAATTGGTTATGTTTTGTAACTAAATGATTACTATAACGAGCGTGTATAGTAATACGCTGTGAGCACGGATTATCAGGACTCTGTAAAGAATGGGGGATAATATTTATATCCACAAAAAAGCCGACGTAAACGTCGGCCATGGTATTGCTTAGTATCCACTCAATGCCATTACATGGCTTTAAACTGAGGAATAATATGACGACCATACTGGGCGATGATCTCTTCTTCATCACCACTGTCTAAATAGATATTAAACTGCGTGGTGCCGGCTTCTTCTAGCGCTTTGACCCGTGCGATATGATCATCCACTGTGCCCAGTACACAAAAACTTTTCACAATGTCTTCGGTAATGAAATCCAAGAAAGGATTATCACTCTGGCCGTGTTTTGAATAATCGTAACCACGACGTTTTTCAATGTAATCCGTTAAACTCTTCGGTACTAATCCAGAATCATTACCGTATTTTTCGACAATATCAGCCACATGGTTACCCACCATCGCAGGAAACCATTTCGTGTGTTCAATGCAATAATCTATGTCGCCAAAGTAGGCTGGCGCAGCCGCCTGTACTTTGAAATTCGACATATCACGGCCTGCTTTTTCTCCGGCACTAATCGCTTGATCTTTGAACCATTTTACCAAATCAGGATCACCAATTTGCAGGATCAAACCGTCACCCACCTCGCCCGCTGTCGCCAGCGCTTTAGGCCCATATGCGCCAATCCAAACCGGTAGTTCATAGCCAGTTGCCCAAGGTAACTTGACTGGCTCTGGGCATTCGCCGTATTCCACCTCTTCTCCACGTACCATGGCTTTTACCTTGGTGGTGAATTCTGCAAGGCGCGCCAATGTTGCCGGTTTTTTCCCCATCACCCGCATCGACGAATCACCACGGCCGAGACCAATGTCGAAACGACCGTTACTTTGGTGCGCCAAACTTGCGTACAGACTTGCAGACAATGACCAATCTCGAATATTTGGGTTGGTAACGCAAGGCCCAAAACGCATGGTTTTGGTGTGCTCCATGCACATCGCCATCGCCACAAAGGATTCACGCCACAAAATATGTGAATCATAAAACCAACAGTAATCAAAGCCGGCCGCTTCCGCTTGACGGACTAAATTTCGAGCTCGATCTGGGCTGACAAACCCTTTAAACGTAATACCGAATTCCATGCTGAGTTCCTCTTATGCTTGTGATGTCTTTTAATATTTTTATGGTTTAAAACCGTTCAATAACGGGGTCTAACGTCAGTCAATACATTCAGTGTTGTGGAGGGCAAATCCGTATACCGGCATGACTAAACGGCACCTCTTTTGAGATATTCAAACGAATCAAAATAGGCGTAATTGCTTCGATGCAGCGAGCACTTTCCGCCAAACCGGCGTTATAGGCTTTCGTCCCCATGGTATCGATCAGCGCCATAACCTGTTTTTTCGACGCCAAGTCATTACCGCAAACCAAAATATCGCAATTAATAGGACGCGATAAATCGTTCAGAGTGATCGCCGACACATTGTGTAAGGCGCCCACCACAGGAACCGAATCCCCCAATAGAGCTTGCGCATGTTCAGTGACAGAACCGGCGGCTGGCATTTCTACGGCTTTCGGGTTGCCAGGGGCCAAAGGCACCACTATGTCCACCAGAATTTTCCCTGTTAGCCGTGGTTTGAGTGTATTCAAGGTGGCATCGTGTGCACTGTAAGGCACAGACAAAATCACCATGCTGCTTGCTGCTTGAGTCGCCGCTTCCATAGACAGGCCAGTAATGCTGGCTGCATTCCCCCCAAGCTCAGCCAATTGAGCAACCAGCTCTTCGGCCAAAGCGTGCGCTTTTTGTGCGTCACGAGAGCCTAATACGACGCTCGTTCCTGCCATTGCAAGGCGCAAGGCGAGACCTTTCCCTTGTGGGCCGGTGCCACCGATAATGGCGACTTTTTCGCTTTCTCTACTCATTCTATTCCCCTTTTTATGCAGCGTTTCTTATGGGTGTTCTAGTCATTTAGCGTTCACTTATTTAAAAAGATCTTCATTTTGTGCACGGATAAGATCGCGGCTCTGACTGTCTGTTTTTGGCCAATCAAGACCACGAAACACAATCACCGGCGCTTTCGCACTTTTTTCCATCAATAAACCAGAGGCCGCGGCCAGCTCATCCGCAAACGCCGGCGCTGTCACACTAAGCGGGCGCCCAAAGGCGTCCATTTCCCCTTCCATCTTCATCACCCCAGGCACATTAGCGAGACCAATAGCCACGTTGGTTTGACCTAGACGCCAAGGTCGTCCAAAGGTGTCGCTGATCACAATGCCCAGATCGCATTGGAAATGTGCTTCTAATCGCTGACACAATAATTGCGCGCTGCGATCGGGATTCTCAGGCAATAAAATCAATTGTCCTGGGTGGTCCGCATTGGATTCATCCACCGCCGCATTGGCGCAAATGTAACCATTTTTATGCTCTGCAATGAGCACACCTTCTTGCTGGTCTGGACGTTTAACCGCCCGCACTATGCGTTTTGACTGAGATAAAATCACCTCAACTTTACGAGGGTCTTTATTGACGGTTTTGGCTAACTCGATGGCGTCTGCGCTTGGTGTGATCTGATCCAAATAGGCACAAGCGCCTTCGCTTTTGGAGACCACTTTGTGCGCGATCACTAAAATATCCCCCGCCACCAAGGCTTTTTGTTGCGCCTGAAAGGTGTCGATAATGACTTGCGCAAGGTCATCCCCTTGCTGAAAATCAGGCAAGCCTTCAAGGCGAAACATGGTCATGGACTCAGGCATAGCGTCGCTCCTTTATAAAGGGTGTATCTGCTCCCCGACGCCACGCAGAAAAGCGCTGAGGCTGCTGAGCAATGGCCCTTTCGAGGTCATCACTTTGATCAATGTCTTGTGATAAGTTCGGTAATAAAAGCTGGCAACAAGCGAGGCCCTGTAACCCAGCTTCAGCGTCATGTTTTGCGGCGGATTCTGTGCCATAGCGAAACGCAATGGCATCAGGCGGAGATGTCGCCAACGCATTGGTGCCACCGTCTTTGGCCTTAGCGATAACCACTTGATGGCACCTTGCTGCTTGCAACAAGGCACTAAACTCCCCCTGATCCAATAAGGCGATGTCGCTCGGTATAATAATTTGATGGCTGAATCCGGCGTTTTTCACCCATTGGCAGGCTTGCGATAACGCACCATTCAGACCTTTTTTGCCGTCTTCACGCAGGGTGTTTGCCCCATATGATGCGGCTAACGACAACATCTCATCGGACTCACTAATCACCATCATATTGAGCGCTGGAAAGTGACGACGAAAAAACATCAAGGTATTCGTGAACATACTGATCGCCAATTGCTCACGCTCGCGATGAGACAAGCAGCCCGATAACCGCTGTTTCGCATGGGCTGGGCGTTTCATTGGAATAACCACACACAGTTTGCTCATTAGGCTGCCCTCTGCTTACGTTGTTGTTCCGCAAAAGCCACAGTGTTGGTCAATAACGCGCATTTATCGTCGCGGGTTTTCATCAGCGTTGGCGTCACCAAGACATCCAAACCTTGATCCTGCAACCAAGGCAACTCATCGCGGTCCGCATCATCGATCACCATGGCATTCAATAACGAGCCATAGCATTGATAAATGCCTTTTGAATCGGTGCTTTTCCCCATGCTTTCCAGCATTTTATCCGCAGGCCCTTTAACGGTTTTACCTGCGATCAAGGGGGAAATGGCAATCACATACGCGGTGCTTTTTTCAATCGCTTCTTGAAGCCCTGGAGTGGCCAAAATGGCACCAATACTAACGATGGGGTTACTCGGTGCGATCACGATCACATCGCTCTTAGCAATCTGAAACAAGGCTTCCGAAGTGGCTCTGGCGATGTTTGCTCCCTTATATTCCACCCCCAACACCTTAGGCTTGCATTGCTCACGTACAAAATATTCTTGAAACGACAACCAACCCGATTCGGTTTTTACTTGAGTTTGCACCACGTCATCCGTTGGCAACAAAATCGGCATGGTGACACCGTGACGTTTCGCCAAACGCTGAGTAATGTGACTTGCTCGAACCCCTTGTTTGCGTAATTCGGTGCGGTAAATATGAGTGGCCAAATCCAAATCCCCAAGGGTCATCCAGGTTTCTTGGCCAAGGGCACTCAGTTCGTTTAATACTTGATAGGACTCGTTTTTCCTGCCCCAGCCTCGCTCCCGGTCGATCTGATCTCCTAAGGAATACAGTAATGTATCTATGTCTGGCGATACCCATAAACCATGAAACGCGTCATCGTCTGCAACATTGCCAATGATGTGAGTCGTACTGGCATAGACACTGGCTGCCAATCCCTCTGCCGCTTTTGCTCCCCCCACACCACCAGCCAATAAAGTAATGGTCAAATCGGACATTAAGCGACTCCTTGAATGGGGATGCGTCGAATCACTGAGGTGTCTAATGCAAAGGTTTCTAATGGTTCATATAGGGTATTGCGTTGTACTGCCTCTAAACCGGCCGAGTGAATATTCGCCACCATGTCTTCAGGCATGACTTCTTGCCCATGCGTCGCCCCTGCCGCCCGAGAAATACTCTCGTTCATCAAGGTGCCACCCAAATCATTCGCCCCAGAACGCAGCATTTTCGCCGCCACATCCGGCCCCATTTTGACCCATGAGGCTTGAATATTATCGATGTGACCTTGCAGCATTAAGCGTGCAATAGCGTGCATTTTAAAATGCTCATCCCGCGTCGGACCTGGGCGGACGACATCTGGGTTATCGTTATATAAGCGAGTTTCATAATGGATAAAACCCAATGGCACAAACTCCGTAAAACCACCGGTTTCCTTTTGAATATCACGCAACAATTCAAGATGGTTAGCCCAATGGATCGGCTGATCCACATGGCCATACATGATCGTTGAGGTGGTTCTCACCCCCACTGAATGAGCGGCTTTAACAATGCGCACCCACTCTTCTGTGGTCAGCTTATTTTTGGTCAATTGTTTACGAATTTCAGTGTCTAAAATCTCCGCGGCTGTGCCTGGCATGGTGCCCAGCCCCAGCGCTTTCAGTTCGCTTAAAAACACCTCAGGCTCCAGTCGAGCTTTCTTACAGCCATACCAAATTTCAAAAGGTGAAAAGGCATGAATATGAATATCTGGCACGCGTTTTTTCACAGCAACAATAAGATCACGGTAATAATTCGCATCAATATCTGGGTGCAAGCCGCCTTGAATACAGACCTCAGTCGCACCACGAGCCCACGCTTCTTCCGCCCTGTCTGCCACTTGTTCAACCGTTAAAAATTCCGCGTCTTGATCGCCTTTTTCTTTGGCAAAATTGCAAAATCGGCAGCCCATATAGCACACGTTAGTAAAGTTAATATTGCGTGTAATAACATAGCTTCCGGTGTTACCGACTCTTTTTTGTCGAACTTGATCGGCGGTATCTAACACCGCTTGCGCTTCTTCACCTTGCGTCGCAAACAACACACAAGCGTCGGCAACCGATAGCTCATCACCTTGTAAACACTGGGCTAAAATCTGTTGTACTGGCGCACTAACCGCTTGGCTAAAAAAAGCGGGCGCGCGGCGGTCTTGATAAGTTGACTGTATTGGGTTCATGCTGGAACACCTCCTGACTGAACATAGGTAGAGTGCGCAGCCTGCCCTGTTAGCAGAGCGATTTTGTGCGCCAAATGAGTGGTGAGATAGCCTTCTTTTTGCTGATAAAAACGCTCGTAAATAGTCAATCGCTCAGCAAGGGAATACCCCAAACCTTCACACGCTTGCGCCACACTGCTGATCTGAGGCCAGGCGCGCTCTGGGTTAATGAAGTCTTTTGTTAAAGGGGAAATGCCACCAAAATCATTAATACCCGCACCGACATAACAGCCATATTCCCTCTCTAAGTTAGGCGGTGCCTGAATGCTGATTTCAGCCGGTAGAATAAGACGCGCCATCGCGATGGTGCGTTTCATGTCGTCTAAGTCGGGTTCTTGGCAACCCGCCATTGTGGTGCCTTCTTTGGCACGAAAGTTCTGGATAATGACTTCTTGAATATGGCCATAAGAAAGGTGACGGTCACGAATGGCGATCAAGCTATTCACCCGGTCTTGCCAGGTTTCCCCAATGCCAATCAAGATTCCTGTGGTAAAAGCGATGTCCAGTTTTCCCGCCTGCTCTATGGTGTCGAGCCGACGTTTCGGCGTTTTATCCGGACACGAGTAATGGGCTTGGCCTTTTTTAAGCAAATCGTTGGAGACATTTTCCAGCATCATCCCCATGCTCGCCGCCACAGGCTTGAGGTGCTTTAATTCGTCGTATGACAAAGCACCAGCGTTCACATGAGGCAACAACGAGGTGTTCGACAAGACATTTTCACATTGGTCATGCAGGTAAGCTAATGTGCTGTCGTACCCTAACGCCGTCAGCAGCTCGCGGGCTTTTTGATGGCGCTCTTCCGGTCGCTCTCCCAAGCTAAATAAGGCCTCCTTACAATCTAGTTGCTCCCCTTCAAACGCCGTTTTAAGCACTTGAGATGGGGTCATGTAGTTCGCATGAGGTGAATCAGGGTCTTGCACAAAGGTGCAATAACCGCACGCATCACGACACATATTCGTTAGTGGGATAAAAACTTTTTTAGAATAGGTAAGCTGTTTGCCCCAGTGTGCATCACGTAGCTGAGCCGCTTGCTGGCAAAGCGAATACAAGTCTGGTCCAGTGACAAACTCATAAGACATAGCTTCAGAAACAGAAATCATATTCACTCTCCGGCAAACCTAAAATTTATTTTTTACCATTTGGTATAAAAACTAATATCAAGAATATCAAAGAGAGTAAATTGTTTTTTTTAGTGCAGAGACGCACCAATAACCGACCTCGAAACTAAAGTTTAGTTAACTTTAAAGTTAACTAAACGGTTAAGATCATGAATAGGAAAGGTTTTTATTTTTTAATCTATATTCTTAAGGGGAGATACACTGCATTTAAACAATAAAAAATCTTAAATTAATAAATCTATTTTTTATTATGCGCACCAAGAGCGCGCACAACAAAGTCGGTGACGGCTTTCTCTGCTCGTTCAAAGTCGGGTTCGGTCAAATCACTTTTCCCTAATAAAACTTCAATCTGAGTTGAAAAATCCGCATAAGTTTGCGTCGCGGCCCAAATGGTAAAAAATAAATGTTCAGGGTCAGTTTTTTCAATTAATCCCTTATTTATCCATGAGTTAACCAATGCTACATCGCGATCAAACTGAGGTTTAAGATGGCTTATTAAGTAATCCTTTAATACCGGAGCCCCACTGATGATTTCATGGGCGAAGACTTTGGAACCATTGGGGTAGAGGCGTGAGATCTGCATTTTTTCTCGCACGTAGCTGCGGATCACCTCTTCTGGGGTATCCCCATGATTTTCAAGAAAGGAGAGTTTTTCGATCCATATGTCGAGAATCTCTTCTAGTACTTTTCTATATAGTAAGTCTTTGTTTGGAAAGTAATAAATAAGATTTTGCTTGGATATTTTAGATATTTCCGCAATGCGTTCCATAGAAGCGCCGCTAAATCCTTTAGACGCAAATACAATTTCTGCCGACCGTAATATACGTGACTCCAATATCTTTCTATTAACCGACTGCTTAGTATATTTTGGCTTTTTCTCAATCAAAGTTTATCCCTACCTTATTTGACAATACTTATAAAAATAACTATCTATAATCTTATTTACTTCATTCTACCTTTAAAGTAGCATCGAAAATCACTTGAATTATCATATCATTTTGATTGCTAATATTAAAAGTTGGCCTGCTAATTGCTTTCTGTAAAGTCTAATACACTTTTTGCCAATCACGACTCAACGCTGGATCATTATATTCTTTCTTCGATAAAAAAGAGTATGTGATTCACTTTGTTTCGATAACTTTTTTACCTTTTGGTAAAAAGAATGATTTCAAAGAGAGATACGATACCTAGGAGAAAAGTATGCAAGATCTACGCATTAATGAGCAACGTCTTTGGGACACCTTAATGGAAATGGGTGAAATAGGCGGCACCGAGAAAGGTGGCTGTAACCGGCTTGCTGGCACCGACTTAGATAAGCAATCACGTGATCTTTTTGTGGCTTGGTGTAAGGCCTGTGGCTGCGAAGTGAACATTGATAAAATCGGTAATATTTTTGCGCGCCGACCAGGAAAAAACAACGACTTACCTGCAGTAGGCACTGGCAGCCATCTTGATACTCAGCCTACCGGTGGTAAATTCGATGGTGTTTTTGGTGTCCTTTCTGGTGTTGAAGTACTGCGCACCTTGCATGAAAACAACATTGAAACACCCACGCCAATGGAGTTCTCTGTTTGGACAAACGAAGAAGGCTCCCGCTTTCAGCCTGCCATGCAAGGCTCAGGTACCTATGTTGGCCGCTTTGACCTTGAAACCGAATTAAACAAAACCGACGTCAATGGCATTCGACTAGGTGACGAACTAGACCGCATTGGTTACTTGGGAGACATGGAGCTGGGTAGCCGCAATATGGGGGCCTTTTTTGAAGCCCACATAGAGCAAGGCCCTATTTTAGAAGACGAAAAGAAAGCCATTGGTATCGTTCGTCTTGGCCAAGGGATTCGCTGGTACAACATTGAAGTCGTTGGACGCCCTTCCCATTCTGGCACCACACCAATGCACCTTCGTAAAGACGCTATGCTAGCGGCGGCGGCCATAGTGACAGAAATGAATGCCATCGCCGATCGCCATGAAAATGGTTTGGGCACAGTCGGCTTTATGCAAGTCTGGCCAAACTCGCGCAACACCATTCCTGGCAACGTAAAATTTAGCGCCGACCTTCGCAACCCTCGCCCTGACGTACTGTTAAAAATGCATGAAGAGTTGCTCGCCTTTTGTGAAAAAATCGCCAGTGAACACGAATTAGACGTCAACATTGACCCTTTCTGGTATTTCGCCCCAGTAGAATTTAATGCGTCCGATGATGTAAAAGCCGCCACCGAAAAACTCGGCTACAGTCATATGGACATTTACGCAGGGGCTGGCCATGACGCGTGTTACATGGCGGACCTAGTTCCTACCGGAATGATCTTTACACCTTGCTTAAATGGCATCAGCCATAACGAAGCAGAATACAGCTCACCAGAAGAATGTGGTGCTGGAGCAAACGTATTGCTGCACACCATGCTCGAAGCCAGTGAACGAATAGCCAAGCAACATAACGCTTAGCACTCATATGTAACCCGTAATGAAGCGCATAATTTGACCCAATGACCTAACACTGATAATCACAAAAGAAGAGGTGAAGCATGACCAGCAAATCTGTCCAGCAAGGTGAGTTTTACGAACTCGAGGTCGATAGCGACCTCAAGCAAAGCCCGGCCTATAACGATGACTTAGCCCCAACTAAAGTGCATGAACGCACCTGGAACAAATGGAATATCACCGCTTTATGGGTGGGCATGGCGATCTGTGTGCCCACTTATACACTAGGGGGTGTACTCACCGCGTATTTTGGCTTATCCGTCATGGAAGCCTTATTTACCATCTTGGTGGCGAACATAGTTCTGCTCGTTCCTTTGACCTTGAATGCTTACCCAGGTACGAAATTTGGCATTCCCTTTCCGGTGCTACTGCGCTCTTCCTTTGGCATAGTCGGCTCCAACATTCCTTGTTTGATTCGAGGCTTAGTCGCCTGCGGCTGGTTTGGCATTCAAACCATGTTTGGTGGCCTTGCCATTCATCTATTCTTATCCGCCGTGTCATCTAGCTGGGCAAGTTTAGGGGGGGTCGGCGAAGTCATTGGCTTCTTCATTTTTTGGTCATTAAATATGTACGTGGTCATTCGCGGGGCCGAGTCAATCAAATGGCTTGAAACATTGTCTGCTCCCCTGCTATTAATTGTCAGTATTGGCTTGATGGTCTGGGCCGGTGGCAAAGTGTCTTTTACCGAAATCCTAGCCACCCCAGCTTCACGCCCTGAAGACGCCAGTTTTTGGAGCTATTTCTTCGGTGGTTTAACCGCCATGGTAGGTTTTTGGGCCACTCTGTCACTCAATATTCCTGACTTTAGTCGCTATGCTAAGTCGCAAAAAGATCAAGTTCTTGGGCAAATCATTGGTTTACCGATCACCATGTTCTTCTTTGCGGCGTTAGGCGTTGTGTTAACCGCGGCATCTTCTACCTTAGTTGGCGAAACCATTTCTGATCCTATTTCTTTAATCGGTAAGATCGACAGCCCTTTCTGGGTCGCCATCGCCATGGTGTTGATTATCATCGCTACCCTCTCAACCAATACCGCGGCGAACGTTGTCTCGCCTACCAACGATTTCCAAAACATTGCGCCTAAATACATCAATCATACTCGTGGTGCATTGCTCACAGGGTTTGTCGGCATTGCCTTAATGAGTTGGGAACTGTTGAAAAAAATGGGTTGGTTAGAATCCGACGTCAGTGTCGAGAGCATGTACTCCAATTGGCTGTTAGGTTACTCCAGCTTACTGGGGCCTATTGCTGGCATCATGATTGTCGATTACTTCTTGATCAAGCGTCAACATCTTGACCTTGTCGCCCTGTATACCCCAAACAGCCTGTACCCAGCCTTTAACAGTGCTGGTTTGATCGCCTTTGCGGTTCCTGTGGTGATCACCTTGATTGCTCTGAATGTCTCTGCTCTAGGTTGGTTCTACAGTTACGGTTGGTTTACCGGTGCTTTCACTGGCGCCATTGTGTACTTCATTATTGCGAAAGCACAACTTTCTACCGTCAGCCAAACAAACGCCGTATCGCCTTAAAGGTGATCTGACATTTCTTTGGTCATAACGCAAAGTGTTCAGAAGAGTAGCGTGCACGCAGCTCTTCTGAACACGCTCTATTTAGCCGCTGTTTCATCAGCAACAGGTCACATAACACGCTCAAAATACCAATAAGACACACAACAAAGGACAACATTATGAGCCTATTCATAAAAGGGGGGACAATCGTCACCCACGAAGAAACTTACCAAGCTGATATTTTGTGTTCAGGAAACAAAATCGTCGAAATTGGCCAACAGCTCACGCCACCTCAAGACGCAACCCTTTTAGACGCCACTGGTAAACTTATTATGCCAGGTGGTATTGACCCTCATACTCACATGCAACTGCCTTTTATGGGCACGGTCGCCAAAGACGATTTTGCTTCCGGCACCCGAGCCGCGTTAGCTGGCGGCACCACTAGTATTATTGACTTTGTTATTCCTAACCCTCAGCAATCCCTATTAGAAGCGTATCATCAATGGCGTGAATGGGCCCAAAAAGCCCACTCAAATTACACCTTTCATGTGGCCATTACATGGTGGGATGAGAGTGTCGGAAAAGAGATGGAGACCCTGGTTAAGCAATATGGTGTCAACAGCTTTAAGCACTTTATGGCGTACAAAAATGCCATTATGGCGACCGATGACATCTTGGTGGCAAGCTTCACCAAGTGCCTTGAATTAGGGGCCTTGCCTACCGTTCACGCAGAAAATGGGGAGCTGGTGTACCATTTACAAAATTCTTTAATGGAACAAGGCATTATTGGGCCAGAAGCGCACCCATTATCACGACCTTCTTCGGTTGAAGGAGAAGCCGCTAACCGTGCGATTAGCATCGCCAACACATTAGGCGCGCCACTGTATTTGGTTCACGTTTCAACAGAAGAAGCGGTCGACGCCATTCGTTACGCAAAAGACCACGGTCATACGATATTTGGCGAGGTGCTAGCGGGGCATTTGACCGTGAACGACAGCGTTTACCAAAACCCAGATTGGGCCACGGCGGCGGCGCATGTCATGAGCCCTCCTTTTCGACCTAAACATCACCAAGATGCCTTATGGAAAGGCGTGCAAGGAGGCACGTTACAAACCACAGCCACTGACCATTGCGCCTTTTGCAGTGAGCAAAAAGCCATGGGTAAAGACAACTTCACGCAAATCCCCAACGGCACAGCTGGCGTCGAAGAGCGCATGATGGTGCTATGGGAAAAAGGCGTCAATGAAGGCAAGATCACCCCCAATGAATTTGTTGCTCTTACGTCGACAAATAGCGCTAAGATTTTCAATATTTACCCAGATAAAGGCTGTGTTCGCGTTGGGGCCGACGCGGATCTGGTTATTTGGAACCCGAACGCTGAGAAAACACTATCAGCGAAAACTCACCAATCAAATATTGAGCACAGTATCTTTGAAGGCATGACGATTCATGGCATTCCAGAAACCACCATCTGTAATGGTGCTCTTGCTTGGCATGAAGGTAAATTGCTGGCGCAATCTGGCGATGGAAAATACATAGACAGACCAACCTATGCGCCTTTTTACGAAGCGCTCAAAAAGCGCCAACAGCGAGCGAAACCGCAGTGCGTGCAACGCTAATCAGCGCAGAAGCAAGACTCTAGAAACAACAAAGGGCACCGGGTAAGTGCCCTTTTCTTTGCTTAACCCGTTATCGGATAAAAGCTTAACTAAGCGCTTAACCGCCATTGTTGCGCCTGCTTAATGGCACTTTTTAATAATGGCCATTGCAACAAGCTCTGCTGATATTTTCCTGCATCGCCGGTTAAATACACACCGTATTGTTGCAACCGATACGCCAAAATGGCGTAACACGCATCCACCGCACTAGGGCGCTCAAACATAAATGGCCCTTCGGCTTGAGCGAATATCGCTTCCACTCTGAGCAACTCACCTTGCACACTGTCTGGAATCACCTCTAACGGTGTTGAGTTGGCGGAAGAAAATGGGCACTGCTGACGTAGCTGATGAAAACCAGAGTGCATTTCTGCACACAAACTGCGCGCAATGGCTCTGTCTTCTAGAGAAATGGGATACAAGGCGCCTTTTGTCAGTTCATTCAGGTATTCAATAATGGCCAGAGAATCGTGAATGACAAGAGAATCGGTTTTCAGAGCAGGCACCAACCCTGATGGAGAATGCTGATAAAGGGTCGTTTTATAGTCTGCTAAAGACAGATCTATCACAGTTTCTGTCAAGTCAACATTGACCATTTTAGCGCACAGCCAAACCCTTAGTGACCACGTCGATTCCATTCCAACCACAAGCTCCATAGCACTCTCCTTTTTTATTATTAAGCGGACATATTGATCTACAATGCCTTCTCAATATACTCGCCTCAAGCCCTGCCTGGGAATAGCCAACGACATAAAGAACAAAAACACCCCGCTCTAGTGCCGCATTATTCCGTACTTAACACCATCAGCCGTGCGCCTTCGCCGTAGCTTTCACTGACCGGAACCTCTTTTACTTGAAAACCATAGCGGGCCCAAAATGGCACTGACCCTTGCACGGCAACCAGCATAAAACGGCTATACCCCATTAAAGACGCTTGCTCGAAAAAAGCACTTAGCAAGGCTTTTGCAATGCCTTTCCCCGCCGCCTCTGGTGAGACCGCTAAATCGTGGACAAACAACTGATCACCAGCGCAAGCTTCAGGCAACGCATCGTGTAATTTTGGCGCTGCAGACGATCCCCATGCGTGGGTCAATAAATAGGCAACAATGCGCCCAGTCTCATCGCGATACTGAAAACAAGTGTCTGGAGAAGCCTGCCATTTACTTTTCAGTACTTCACACTCTTCATGCAGAGACTCAACATAAGCCGCTTGTTGGATCCGCTGAATATCTGACCATGAAGAGGCATTTAATACACTAACCGCCATACAATTTTTCCCGTTAATACGTAAACATTAAAGCGCGTCTGTAATACTTTTTGCCATCGGGTCTATGACTTTTTGGAACCAAGTAGACGCCAACGTTTGTACCAAGGCGGAATAACCATTCTCGCTCAAAGTTTCTTTTACCATAAACCCATGGGAACGAATAATTTGCCCAGTTTCAGAGAACAATGTCCAACGTCCAGACACATACACCTGACCATCTAACCCTCCATAAAAGGCGTCTACCTCTATGCTTAATTTAAGCAGATTCGACACCCGAGTATTGTGCCCTTTATACCAGTTTGCGGCCGGTAAACGCTGAATTAAGCCCTGCATCGTTAAGCGATTTAATTGCGAAGACAATGGCTCAGCCCATAAATTTTGTTGAGAGCGGTGCACTTCGCCTTGCTTAGACAGTAAAACGATTTCGCTGCCTGCCAAATAATCTGCCACCTGAATTGGCATGAGCTGAATATTGACCTGAGTTTTAGGATCACTGATCACCATTTTAGGCGTGTTGTCCATCAACAAATATTCACTACTCGGCAGCGCAGTGCTGGCACACCCTGCCAATAACCAAGATAAACAGATGACCATTAAAGCCGATAAATACTGACGTTTCATATCTCTTTCCTTTTACTGTGCGGCTTTAGGTTGTATATCTGGCTGCGATTTTTTATCAAAAATTAAGGTATTTGGGTTATTTCTCAGCTGTCGTAATAATGGCTGAAGCTCGTTTAACGACTTTTCCAACGCCGTTAGATTGTCTTTTATCGGCAACCCTATTTCACCATTTGTTTGATACGCTTCTAGAATACGTGACACTTGATTCAAGGTCGTCATTACCTCTTTAGGCAATTTCTGTATCCCTGGCTGATTTATCAACTGGTCCACTTGTACAGAAACGTCTTTCATCGAGGCCAAGGTATCGTTGGCATTGCTCATGGTATTTTTAATGCTCTGCAAACTTTCATTAACGGGTGCTTTCGCCAATTTATCGAGTATCTCAGTCACTTTCTTTTCGATGCTTGAGAAGCCAGTATTGGTCACAGGAAAGACGTCTATGCCCGCCACTTTTTGTGCTTTCTCATTCTTAGCATTAGGGTAATAATCGATATTAATCGCCTTAGCACCGGTTAAAAAGTTACGCGTTTTCAGCGTCGCTCGAAAGCCACTGTCAATTCGATCTTGAAGCAAGGCTTCCCATTCTTGTAACGTGAGGTCTTTGTCCCCATTGTTCAAACGCTGAGGTTCAATACGAGCCAATACAGGAATCGCAGACTGCTTCAATGACGTTAACGCCACCATAGAAAGACCTGTGAAGGGCACTTGCTCAACGGTACCAATGCGGATGCCTCGAAACTCCACGGGGGCACCAGCCGCCAAGCCACTGATGTCAGAGTTGAATAAAAAGACATACTCAATAAATTGATTAAAATACTGATTTTGCGCGGCTTCTTTGGATTTATACAAATGGAATTTGGCTAAATCTTCCACCGCTTTGCCTGTTCTCTGATGATGAACCAAGCCAAAACTGATGCCTCCAGATAATAAGGTTTCCAGAGAGTCTACGCGTACTTCCATCCCTTGGGCCGAACTTTTTAATGCAATGCCTGGGGTTATCCAAAATTCGACGGCGCGGTTTACCAACGCATCGTATGGGGCCTTGATAAAGACTTGGTAAGTAATGGCCCCAGCTTTCGTGTCAAAACCCACTTTTTCAATATAACCCACGTCGTAACCACGAAAATGCACAGCGGTGCCAACGTCCAGTTTTGAGTTGTCTGTGCTATCGAGTATGACACGCACTCCCTTGTCTTCTGTCGTCGACAGGGGCGCTTGTTCAAGCACATGAAATTGAGACTTGATGTCCCCATTAGAGCCGGGCTCCATATCAATATACGCCCCGGATAACAAGGTGCCTAAACCGCTGATGCCTTCTTTGCCAACACGAGGTTTGACCACCCAAAACTTAGCGTCTTGGTGCAACATATTGTCGGTGTCTTTGTTCATCCGCACAGAAATAATCGCCGTATTGTAATCTGCACTAAGGCGAATGCGAGTCACGGTACCAATATCAACATTGCGTGCTTTGATCTTGGTTTTCCCGGCTTCCAACCCTTCTGCATTAGAGGCGATCAAGGTGATTTCTGGGCCTTCACTCGACCAATTTTGATACACCATCCAACCCGCTACGATTAGGGCCAATAAAGGAACAAGCCAAATCGAATTGAAGCGTACCTTGCGTACCGACTGGCTGTTCTCTTGTAACTCACTCAACGTTTATTCCCCTTGCTCATTAGTAACACTTGCTCACTATTAATGACTGTTGCGCCCTACTTGCCTAACTCGCGCGCTCTTCTTGGTCCCACAACAGCCGTGAATCGTAGGACATTGCGGCCAGCATGGTTAAAATAACCACCCCAGCAAACGACAACGCCGCCGCGCCGGGCACCACCGACATAAGCCCGCCCATTTGCACCAAACCGGTCAATGTCGCCACCACAAAAATATCAATCATCGACCAACGGCCCACACACTCTGTAAGGCGGTACAGTTTCAATTTCTGTGTCGTTGAATGGCGAGAAGAAAAACGCAACTGCCAACATAACCACCCTAAAGAGAGAATCTTGGCAATGGGAATGAACACACTCGCCAATAAAATAATAATCGCAATAGGGTAAGAGCCCATTCCCCAAAGCTGGAACACACCGCCTAAGATGGTCGAGGGCTCGCTGACACCAAAGAAGGTGGTGTCCATAATAGGCAGCAGGTTTGCAGGAAGGTACATCAATAAGGCGGCTATCAATAAGGCGATCGTCATTTGTACGCTGGCGGGTTTTCGACTGTGAGTTTTGTGCCCACAACGACCGCAATGGCCCAACTCATCGGCGACCAGCGCACCACAAAAATGGCACCCAACCAACCCTTGAGATAATGCAGAGCCACCACTAAAAGGCTGAGGTTTCGCCGCACCAGCCACTTGATTCCAGAGCCAGCGGCGATTCATTAACGAAACGGTTTTCAATAAACACAGCACGTAGCCACAAAACGACCAAAAAGATAAACCAAAACCAATATCCGCCATGCTTTGCATTTTTACCAATGCCACAAGCACACCGACTAAAAACACATCCACCATTAACCAAGGTTGAATGACCGTGGTAATGCGTGCGCACAAACGCTGCACTATTCTGTTTCTTCTTTTTTTAATAAGCCAAGCCAGCATCACCGCACTGAGTAAATAACACGCAGGCAACACCAAAAGCACAAACACCAATAATGCGCCTAGAAACGTAAAATGCTGATCTAATAACACAGACATGCTTTGCCAAAACGTCACAGTGCGACCTATTCCTGAGGTAGAAAAACTCAAAAAAGGAAAGCTCAGCGACAACACCAACATTAATAAACCCGAGCCACCATAGGCCAAGATTTTTTCCAGTCTTTTACTCGGCAAGCGCACCAATAGATGATCGCAGCGGGAACAGCACAGAAGATCACCAGACGCCATGGGGGGAATGTCATTCACCCAGTCACACTCATCACAGACTGTGGCGTATTCGTTAAATTCTGAGCGACTCATACCCTTCCTAAAAAATAAAACGCGTTCAAGGTAATGTATTCCATCCAGTGAGATGACAGCAAGTTATGAAAGATAGTTCGAAAAACACACATATCTAAAAGCAAAACGCGACGTTAAAATGGCATTTTAAACATCGATCAATTCGCACACACTTTCTTTTAACTTTTTTGATACTTTCCTCACAAATAGGTTCATTTTTTTCACAGCGTAAATTAGCCTAAAAAAAAGGATGAGTCTTGCACTTTGTCTGCAAAAAAAGGAAACAAGGTCACAAAATCTTTTCAATTCTTGGACGCCAAAAACTCACTATGAAAATGTGAAAGCTTTATCATAAGGCTTTATATTAAAAGAGATTCTCAAGGAGTCAGAGGCTCATAAAAACCACAACATTCAGAACCAGGTTTTATACTCAGTACTGTCTGTTTATTTAGAGCTCATTTTTTTTACTATGCATAATTCGACATCTATTAAATTCTTTTTCATTGTTGCCTCTCTGCTATTAAGCGCCTTTGCGCAAGCAGAAAATGACGTGGCAACCCCTAAACCAGAAAACCTTGTGGTGACCCCACAAATAAAAGACACACAAGACGACCTCGTTAAAACAACAGAGGACGCAACCACGTCAGCAAAGAAAATAGAAAAGAAAGACGCTCAGTCTTCTGCTGAAAAGGATACTAAGTCAGTTAAGGAGACAGAAAAAGACGCGAAGGAAGATTATCCCTTTTCTTCCCAAACTGTGATCGATATTGCAAGAAATCTGGCTAAATCTCCCATGGTTGCCCCTGATGTCGCACCTGAAATGCTAACCAACTTAGACGCAGCAACCTATCAAAAAATAGATTTTCAGCAAAACAAGGCCGTGTGGGGGAATACACCGACGCCGTTTTCCATCCAGCTGTTTGCACCAGGCTATTTATACAAAGATTTGGTGTCTATCGATGTGGTTGAAAATGGTCGCGGCTTTCCTCTAGAAGTTTCCGCGTCGTCATTTACCACACCGACTCAAGAAATTGACGACATGATCGCTAAAGCAGGTAAATACGCGGGTCTGCGCCTTCATTATCCACTCAATTCAAGCGACGAAAATGATGAGTTCATCGTCTTTCAGGGCGCCAGCTATTTCCGCGCTATTTCGAAAGGGCAGAGTTACGGATTGTCTTCTCGCGGTTTGGCGATAAATGTGGCGCAACCGATGGGAGAAGAATTCCCACGCTTTAAACATTTTTGGATCGAGCGCCCTTCTGTCACACAAAAAGCCATTGTGGTTCACGCTCTGCTCGACAGCAAAAGTGTCACCGGTGCGTTTCGTTTTGGCATCTACCCTGGAGCTCCAACACGGGTGGATGTTCAAGCAACCCTATTCCCACGCGTTGATATTAAACATGTGGGCTTAGCACCGCTGACTTCCATGTTTATGTATGACGGTTCTTTAGACATCTCGGATCGCCCTGATTATCATCCAGAACTCCATGACTCAGATGGCCTACAGATCCAAACGGGCAACGACGAAATGTTATGGCGCCCTCTGAACAACCCTAAAAACCTGCAAATCAGCGCCTTTGTTGACACCTCACCAAAAGGCTTTGGCTTGATTCAACGCCATAATAAATTCAGTGACTATCAAGACTTAGACAATGACTACCAAGATCGCCCATCAAGCTGGATTAAACCGCTGAACGATTGGGGGGCAGGTCACATTGAATTAGTAGAGATTCCTTCTAACTCAAAAGACAACGACAATATTGTTGCCTATTGGCAGCCAAAAGATGGCCTTAAGAAAGACACGCCATACACTTACTCATACCAACTGACTTGGCCCAATGACACGCCGACTTTGGCCGGAAAACCGCATATAGTGCGCAGCGCTAAAGAAGTGTCACCTGGGAACAACTACCGTGAAATATTGATTGATTACAGCAACCTAGCAATCAAAGACATCAATAAAATCACGGTAGACACGAGTACTAGTCGAGGAAAAATCGTAAAAACCCGCGTGGTAAAAAATCCTCACATTCATGGTGTTAGAGCCTACGTTACGTTTGATCCTCAAGAAGCTGATGTTGCAGAATTGCGCGTACAGCTGAAAGAAAACGATCAATCAATTGCTTCTACATGGTTATATCGATGGTTGAAACAAAAATGATGACTCCCCAAGAACGTCTAGCCTTGCCGCACGAAGCGCCACTAGATATGCCGCGCCATGCGGTGAATGAGCCTCGTCAGAAGGCTAAAAAACTGGTTAAGCCTTTCCTGCTGCGCACCTTGTTAGCTCGCTTGTGCGTGATCAGCATTACTCTTGGCCTCACCTGGTACGGTGCGACAGAAATGTACGCCGTACTAAATACCAACGCCATTGCAGGCTTGCAGTGGGCATTTTTAGTGCTGTTTTGCATTAACTTCACTTGGATTTCATTTGCCTTTTCCCAAGCAAGCATTGGCTTTTTATGCCGCCTTTGGCCATTTTCTCGCAAAGTGAAAGAAGCAGAGCCTGAAGGTGTCACGGCCATTTTATTGCCGGTTTACAATGAAGATCCGATTCGAATCCGCGCCAGCATTGAAGCCATGCACGATGATCTATTGGAGAAAGCCCCCGGTAAATTTGCCTTTTTTATTCTCAGTGACAGCAACCGCTCAGACGCCTGTATTAAAGAAAAACACACCTTCTATCCGTTACTGAACCATGAAGATCAAGGCTGCCCTATTTATTATCGCCGTCGTCATAACAACAACGAGCGTAAAGCCGGTAACATCGCCGAATGGGTGACTCGCTTTGGCGCACGCTATGAAAGCATGATTGTGCTAGATGCTGACAGCTTAATGAGTGCCGACTGTTTGATTAGTCTGTCTCGCCGCATGGCCGCTGAGCCTGGTCTTGGCCTCATACAAACCCTGCCAACCATCATCAAAGCGAATACCTTATACAGCCGCATTCAGCAGTTTGCTAACCAGTGTTTCGGGCCGGTTTATGCCTCAGGCTTAGCCGCATGGCATGGCACCGCCTCTAACTTTTGGGGGCATAATGCCATCATTCGCACCAAAGCCTTCGCCGAAGCGTGTGGTCTGCCTATTTTAGAAGGCAAAGCCCCATTTGGTGGCCATGTGATGAGCCATGATTTTATGGAAGCCGCCATGTTACGTCGTGCGGGTTGGGGAGTGCGTTTTGACATGGATTTGGAGGCCTCTTATGAAGAAGCGCCGCCATCATTGATCGACGTTATGGTGCGGGACCGTCGCTGGTGTCAGGGCAACCTACAACATAAAGCCTTCCTGTTGGCGCAAGACTTTCATTTTGCGACACGCGTGCATTTATTTTCGGGTATTTTCTCGTACCTAAGCGCTGTCTTTTGGTTTTTACTGATCGCCGTAGGGTTTGCTCTTGCCGTGCAAGCACACTTTGTGCGCCCAGAGTATTTTTCTAACCCTTCCCTGTTTCCTACTTGGCCTGTGTTTGATTTCCAAAAAGCCTTGTTATTATTCGAGCTGTCTATGGCGCTTGTCTTGGCGCCCAAGGTCTATGGCTGGTTAAGCGCCCTTCTCTACCCTAAGCGCTGCATGTCATTTGGTGGGCCCATATTATTGACGCTAGACACCTTACTTGAGGTGGCCTTGTCTGCCTTGTATGCGCCCATCCTGATGTTCTCTCAGTTCTTGGTCGTTTTTGATGTGCTAAAAGGCCGCGATAGTGGCTGGAAACCTCAATCTCGAGACGATGGCGCCACCCCATGGAAAACCGTTGCTCGCGCCCATTTGTCTCATACTTTGTTGGGAGCAGGGTTGGCCAGTGCTGCGTTATTCCTGAGCCCTGCGCTGTTTTATTGGTCCTTGCCCATTACCATAGGCTTGGTGTTTTCTATCCCTCTGTCCTGGTTAAGCGGTGGCGAAAAACGTGGCAACCTCTTGTCCAAGTTTATGTTGCTTCGAGCGTCTCAAGAAAAGCGCCCAACGGGCATAGTAAAACGACTCAATGAAAAACAAGCGCAGGCCATTGAAGATGACAGCAGTGCGACACAACCGGCGTTGCAACGCTTTATCAAGGATGTGAACTTTTATCATTGGTACCTTGCTCAACTACCACAAGAAGAAGAAAACACCCTGTGTCGTAGTCGTATTTGTGCACAATGGCAGATCGAAAAAAGTGCGAACTTGGAGCAGCTTACCGAGCACCTTCAAGAAAGCGAATGCTTGGCTATTTTGAAACATAAGTCTTTGATGCTGGCCATGGGGAAATACCTACCTCAAGCTTAGCGCTTCGGCGCTATGACTGGCTATTGTCAGTCATAGCGCCCTACTTCCTCTCCCATTATTGTTCGTCCCCTCGCCATCTTTGTTTATTGTTTTTATCCCTTCGTTCTCACATATGTGCTTGTCCTCACGGCTTTTATTTACCCCATTCTTCACGCTTAGCTAGCTAATTTAAAATATTAGTGAGATAAATAAGTGTCGTAAGTGAGCAAGCTGAGCCATGCTTATCTTGTTAACTTAGTAGAAAAATCAATAATAAACGACTAACCACACTGTACTTCACCACTCTGTTTGTTAGTCCTACAGCAGGGAATGTATATGTATGAGCTGATTCAATTGGCAGGCGCCATTACTTTGTTGCTTTGGTCTATTCGCATGGTCCGCACAGGGTTCGAGAGAGCCTATGGAAAAAACTTAGAAAATGCCGTCCGCCTGATGACACGCCGCCGTCTGCAGACAGCGGTATTAGGCGGTGTCGCCGCCGCGGCCTTACAATCAGGAACCGCTGTCGTGCTCTTGGCTGCAGGCTTTGTCGCCACCAGCGCATTAGGGCTTATTCCTGCGCTTGCCTTAGCCGTTGGCGCCGAAATTGGCTCTAGCCTAATGGCGATGCTATTGAGCTTTGACCTGTCCGCGCTCTCGCCTTTGCTGCTTTTAATTGGTTACGTCAGCTTTCAAAAATCGTCCAAACGAAAACACAAATACTGGGGGCGAATTTGCTTAGGCCTTGGCCTGCTTTTGCTCGCCTTATCCTTGATCGCAAGAAGCACCGCCGACATGCGTTCCGGCAATGGAATGACGTACCTGACCAGTATTTTGGCTCATGACACCCTCCTCACCTTGTTTTTGGTGGCGCTCTTTACTTGGTTGGTGCATTCCAGCCTCGCCGTTATTCTGATTATTGCGCACCTTGTTACTGACGGTGCCATCTCTTTAGAAATGTCGATGATCATGGTTATAGGCGCCAATATTGGTGGCGCTCTGCCGGCATTAAGTTCAGGCTGGGGACTCAGCGCAAAAGGCCGCTTGGTGATCATTGGCAACCTGGTGATTCGCACCTGTGCGGTCATTATTGGTTTGCTGATTTACTACCTTCAAGAATCTGGCGGCCCTTCGCTGGCCGACATTGGCTTAGATTCCCCTATGGCCTTCCATGTTCTTATCAATGCCATTAACGGCGTTCTGTTTCTGTCTATGTTGCCTTTCTGGGCGCAATTATTAAAAAAATACGTCTCGCCGAATGACACAGAAAACGATACTCACAAGCCTTTGACCTCGGTGTATTTGTCACAAGATGATATCCAACACCCAACTCGAGCCATTGCCAATGTCACCAACGAAACACTGCGCATTGCCGACATCGCTTATCAAATGCTAGAAAGCACCCCCAAAACCTTTACCAATGGCAAACACATTAATCGAGTAAAAGAACTGGACGATGACATTGACCGAATACACCGTGAAGTGACTTACTATTTGGCGGCCATTGAAAACATTAAGAGCGCATCAGAAGAGCAAAGCAGCTGGCAAGATGCCTTTAGTTTCGTCACAAATTTAGAGCACGTAGGCGACATAATTGACGCCAGCTTGATGGTACTGGCACGGAAAAAACACAAAGAACACATTCATTTTTCAGAACAAGGAGAGCGAGAATTAGACACCTTATTCTCTGAATTATTCGAGATCTTTCGTTTGGCTCAAGCGGTTTATGTGTCAAAAAGTCCAGATTTAGCCACCGAGTTGGTCGATGCAAAACACGTCTATCGCAATAAAATCGCGGTTTGTCGAGAACAGCATACGCGTCGGATTCGAGATCAAGAGCCTGCGACGCTTGCGTCCTCACAAATTCACATGGATATTTTGCGTGACTTACAGCGTTTATGCTCTTTACTCGTCTCCACCGCCTACCCTATTTTAAAACGCCACAAACAAGAAAAAGGCTGACCTTAGTCAGCCTCTCTGTTTAACGAGACGATTTTGGTTTGCGTTGTGCGCCTTTGCCATTTGGCTTAGACCCAGCGGGTTTTGAAGCGCCAGGTCTGGAACCGGCAGGCTTGGGTCTTTGTCCTGGTCTGCCCCCTTTGGCTGGGCCATTTTCCCCAGGACGCTTATGTTTGGTGTTCGGCGTTTTAGAAGCACCATTCGGACGATTCGGCTTACCACCAGGTTTGCCATGACCGCCTGGAGAGGCGCCCGTTTTAGCTCTAGGGCCGGGTGTTTTCTTCGCTTTAGAAGAGGATTTTCGAGCACCAGAAGACGCTTTTTTAGCCGGCTGGGATGACTCAGAAGACGAATCCTCGATGGCTTTAGACAGCAGTTCTACTTCTTTTTGAGTAAAGTCCCGCCACTCACCCACTGGCAAACCTTTTAAACCAATGTGCATGATACGAATGCGCTCAAGCTTCATGACTTCATAGCCAAAATGCTCTGCCATACGACGAATCTGACGGTTCAAGCCCTGTACCAGAGTGATGCGAAACACATTATTAGATTCTTTTGATACTTGGCACTTTTTCGTCATGGTGCCCAAAATGGGCACGCCATTCGCCATACCGCTGATAAAGTCATCCGTGATGGTTTTGTTCACCGTCACCAGATACTCTTTCTCGTGATTATTGCCAGCGCGCAGTACTTTATTGACTAGGTCGCCGTTATTCGTCAAAAAGATAAGCCCTTGGGAGTCCTTATCAAGACGACCAATCGGGAAGATACGCACACCGTGTTTAACAAAATCGACTATGTTATTACGCTCGGCACTTTCCGTCGTACTGACAATGCCAACGGGCTTATTCAATGCGATCAAGACAAAGTCTTCCGCATCTTGTGGTTCGATTAATTGCCCATTAACTCTGACCGTATCGCCAGGTGCAACCTGATCCCCTATTTTTGCTCGCTTGCCATTAATAAACACATTGCCTTGTTCGATAAAGCGATCTGCGTCTCGACGGGAGCAAATGCCACTTTCGCTAATGTATTTATTTAAACGGATTGTGTTTGAAAGATTCAGCATAAATAGTTGTCTTATAAATTCTTAATAATCACTGTGGAATGGGGTCAAAGTAACGCCAATACACTCTACACCGCCAGTCTAACAGCGCAGTGGTAAGAGATAAAATTTGCACACGGATTATAGGGGATTGAGGCGTAATAAACTGTATAAATGCGTTTAAAAAAGCGTTCTTTTCATCGCGACTATTCACTTTTTTTTGTTCATAAGGGCAATAGACTGGCGTCAGTGCATAACTGATCCGATGAAGAGGCCCAGCATGTCAAAGACAATACCATCCTACAACCCATTACAAATAATACTGCACTGGCTTATTGCCACCTTAATCGTCGCTAATTATTTCATTAGTGATCATATGCCGAGTTATTTTGATGCTCACCAAAAGGACAGTAACAGCCCAACAAACTGGGTAGAAAACTTCCATATTTATGTAGGCCTTAGTATTTTGGCCTTGGTTGTGGCTCGAATTATTGTCCGCGTTATCAGCAAACAGCCTGAGAAAATAAGCACAGGCAACGCATGGCTAGACACGCTATCACGCTACTCGCACAAGCTGTTGTATTTGCTCATGTTGCTTGTTCCTGCTTTGGGCGCCCTCGCCTGGTATTTCAACCTAGATCAACTAGGGTATGTCCATGTTGTTACCATAAACGCCATGATGATTATTGTGCTTTTACACGCCGCGGCCGCCCTCTTTCACCATTACGTCCTTAAAGACAGAATATTAACTCGCATGCTCGGACGTTCATGATAATGGCTTAATTAGTGCATTATGATAGGGATAAAAACACAAAAAGACTCGCCAAAGTGGAGTTAGCTTGAGGCTATTGGTAAACTGCCCGCAGATTTAATTTTGAATGGACATTTCATTTCATGCTAACGGCAACCAAGTCACGAATTTCTCTTCCCGCAGCGTTACGCGTTGGCGCCTTGTCACTGGCTACGGCGTTAATGCTAAGCGGCTGCAGTCAACCACCTAAGATCGAAAAAGTCGAAGGGTACGCTCAAGGCACCACTTACCATATCAGTTTTTGGTCCGATTCGTCGGTGCCAGTGGCCGACGTTAAAACGAGCTTTAACAATACGCTAGCGCAAATCGACAAAGAGCTGTCTACTTGGCGTAATGACTCTTACATTTCAGAGTTCAATCACAGCAGCTCTACCGCATGGCAAGCCGCTTCAGACGATTTTATCGCGCTGATCCATATCGCCAAAGACATCAACCAAAAATCTGGCGGTTGTTACGACCCAACCATAGGCCCCTTATTTGATTTATGGGGCTTCAAAAAAGAATCGCTCCATGTGCCAAGCCAACAAGAATTAGCCGCCGCCAAAGCGGATCTTGGTATGGACAAGCTGGAAGTCGACGACACCGGCAAACGCATTCGTAAAACCATCCCAGCCTTGCAAATCGATTTCTCCTCTATGGGCGAAGGCTATACCATCAGCAAGCTGAGCCAGGTCTTAGAAGCCAAAGGCGTGAACAACTATTTGGTTGAGTTTGGCGGCGACATGAAAATCAAAGGGCACAAGCCAAACGGCGATAAATGGCGTGTCGCGGTTGAGCGTCCGATCTCAGACAATGGCAATCCGACCCCTTACCAAATAGTCACCATCAATGATGAAAGTGGCGTTTCTCTAGACACTTCAGGCACGTATCACCACTATTTTGATGATAATGGCAAAGAATACTCACACATTCTTAACCCCAATACAGGGCAGCCTGTCACCCACGATTTGGTGTCGGCTTCTGTTTTTGGCACCGACCCAAGAGTCAGCGATGCGTGGGCAACCACCATGTTGTGTCTTGGTCAAAAAGAAGGCGCTAACATTGCCAAAAAAGAGAACTTAGAAGTGTTCTTTATCGAAAACAAAGCAGGCAAATTGGTCAACTCCAGCAGCCAAACGTTAGCAGACTCTCCTCGCGTGACTTTCGAAAGCGACAAAAAATAGCACAGTGAGTTAGCGCTATAGCGTGTTTATTTACTCAAAAATGCAACGCAAAAAAATGGCCGCAATACGCGGCCATTTTTTATGCGAAACAACGCTCATCGCGTAACATTACTCGCCAATGTGCCAACCGTTGGTAATCGGGTAACGACGATCGCGACCAAAGCCGCGCCCTGTTACTCGAACCCCTGTCGGCGCTTGACGGCGTTTATACTCGTTAACATCCACCAAACGCAGCACCCGATACACAGTATCACGATCAAATTGATTGGTCGCCAAGATCGCTTCAGCGCTTAAGTCTTGTTCGATGTACATGCGCAAGATCTCATCCAACACATCGTAGCTTGGTAGAGAATCTTCATCCTTTTGATCCGGTGCTAATTCCGCAGACGGCGGACGAGTAATAACACGCTCAGGAATAACATAACCCAGAGTATTACGGTAACGACACAGCTTAAATACCAGGGTTTTAAACACGTCTTTCAAAACAGAATAACCGCCCACCATGTCACCATATAAGGTCGCATAGCCAACCGCCATCTCGCTCTTGTTTCCTGTGGTTAACACCATCAAGCCTTTCTTATTCGATATGGCCATGAGCACCACACCGCGCGTACGTGCCTGTAAATTCTCTTCCGTCGTGTCTTTTCCAAGTCCTTCAAACTCTGGCGCCAACACATCACTAAACGCAGACACCATAGGTTCGATCGGCAATACACTGTATTTCACGCCTAATAGCCTTGCTTCTTCTTCTGCGTCATGCAAGCTGATAGACGAGGTGTAGGTGTATGGCATCATGACCGCTTGAACACGGTCTGCACCAATCGCATCCACCGCAACGGCCAATGACAACGCAGAATCAATGCCGCCACTCAAGCCCAACACTATGCCTTTAAAACGGTTCTTTTCAATGTAATCACGCAAGCCCAACACCATGGCTTGATACACACTGGCTTCAACATCTAACGCGGGCGCAATCGGGCCAGCGACAGGCTCAACCTTGTTAGGTTGGGTCTCATCAACAATGAAGTCGACACAATATAAACCCGATTCAAACCAAGGGGCTTGTGATACTTTTTCGCCTTTTGCGTTCACCACAAAAGAGCCACCCTCATACACCAACTCATCTTGCGCGCCCATGTAATTCACATAGACAATCGGCAAGCTGACTGCAGTGGCGCGTTGGTGTAATAACGCTTCACGCTCGCCCATTTTTTCAATGTGGTAAGGCGATGCGTTCAGATTAAGAATCAATTCTGCGCCAGCCGCCTTTGCTTGAGCAATCGGCTCTGGGTGCCAAATATCTTCACAAATACTTAATCCGACTTTCACGCCTTTAATATCAAGAATGCCCGCTTCACGGCCTTCGCTGAAATAACGCTTATCATCAAACACCAAAAAGTTGGGCAGTTTTTGCTTAGCGTATTCCGCCAACATGGCGCCTTGATAGATAACCCCTGCGCAGTTAAATAATTCACCATCAATGCGTCTTGGGTAACCCACAACAACATAAATGTCATGAACCTCATCTAGAATGCGTTGCAGAGCAGATTCGATGCGAGGGTCTAAACTGGGACGCAGCAATAAGTCTTCTGGTGGATAGCCTGTTAAGGTTAACTCAGGGAAAACAATCACATCCGCTTGTTCGTTATCGCGGGCTTTGTGTGCCGAATCGATCACAGATTGTGTGTTTTTTGCTATGTCGCCGACCAGCATATCCAGCTGGGCCATTGCTACTCGTAATGTCATACAGTTGCTATCTCGTTAACTCTGTTAGAATATGCCTTTATTGTCTGGAATTACCCAACCTAGGTAAAGTATATGATCGTCCGATTGATCGTTTTTATTGCTATTTTCGCAATTGGCTGGTGGTTATACCGCCAAGTGCTCGCTTTTCAACGCGCGAAGCTATCAAATAAGCCTGATTCTCCTGCTAATACCACGAAGCAGGAAAACCAAGAAAGCATGGTTCGCTGTGAACAATGCAAAACCCATGTGCCAAAGTCCCATGCGATTCATGACCAAGATGCCAATTCTTTTTGCAGCAAAGAGCATTTGCAAGCGTTCCACAAAACGTCGTCTTAAGTTATTAAAGAGCGCCTACTGCTGATGACCTTCTAGTTGGTGGTATTAACAAAACCTCGACTGATGAGTCTGTGTTCTTGCCACCACCAGCAATAATTTTGCTGCTGGTGGCGTGCGCACAAGCGATAAAAACGCCGATTTTCATCATGGCTGTAATAACGCCACTGATACATCAGAGCATCTTCGCCATGACGCCAGACATTCGCGTTGGCCATGTAGGCATTGGACGTTAATGGGCAAAATCCTTGGCACAGACTTTCTGTCGCCAATGAAAAATCAACCGATGCGACCTGTGATCCCTCAAAAGCCTGCCACAACTGCGTGCTTTTGGTGAGCGAATCAAGCGTCGAACGAAACACAAAATGCGCTTCTAAGCGCTGCTGATAAGCCAATGACAACCCAGCGACTGTGATCAATAACACCAAAATAGGCAGGGAAACCCAACCCTGTAAAGACCTGTGTTTTGTCATCGCCATTCAGCCAAATCCATTAAGCACAATGATTTGATTAGCCACGCCCTGACAAGGCGCTAGGTATTCCCAGCGCTCACCGCGTAACGTCTGATATTGCTGAGCCAACGGAATCTGTGTCGCCGCCTGGCATGGCTCTAACTCATAGAGGTATTCCACCCACAAGGCTCGTACCTTGCTCAACGAATAGCTCCCATAACGAGAGTCGATGGTGTCCACCAAGCCATCCTGATCCTCATCCAGCAAGGGCGACACTGATAAAGCCATCACCCCCGACCAAAGCTCTAATGAATTGCCACTTACTGTCGGCGTACGCCACAACGCTTGCTGACCGTTTTTGCCTTCCCCCACATACCAATAAAATGGCATTCTGGTTTCGAGTATTCCCGTTTGCTCAAGCACTGAGTTGCCCAATAAATCAAATCGCACCGCAAGATCCGTCGCCTGCGTCACTTGCGCTTGCACACTGGCTTCACAACTTGCAACACGCACTAACTCACCGACGTTTAAGTCACAATCATTGCTGGTGATAAGAGGCGCTTGAATGGAGTCTAATGACACTCGGCACGCGCCGTAATCCATCCCCTCTAGCCAATCCGATTGACTCGACATTGAGCGCTGAGATAAACGCACAGGCACATTTTGAGCTGACCCTATGGTGAGGCTTAGTGTGCTATCAAGGTAACACCCTGCGGGCAACAATCGCGCCCAATGGGCGGTGAATTGCGCCCCCAATGCCGTTTGGTATTTGGCTTGGTCAAGATACGTCAGGATAAGAGAGTGGCGTTTTTGGAGTTGCCAAAAAGGAGACACGAGCAAAGGCAAAAGGATTGCTAACAGCGCACACACCAGCATTAACTCTAGCAAGATACTGCCAGCTAACCTTGATTGTGGGAGGTGTTTACGCTGCTCATTCATCTGCTGGCACCAACGCTTGCACCTTGGCGGAAACCCTGTGCTGGGTGGCGCTAAACCAGGTTGAAAACTCTACGCCTGTGCACGGCTCACAGACCGGATAACGCCCCTGCCGAGAAGAGTAGACAGAGTCTAACCAAGACTCAGAACCCGTAAGATGCACCATTAAGGCTTGCTTTGCGGCATTGTCACGCAGCTGACGGACTTGCTCTCCTTGTTGCAGCGTTTGCCATTGCCTTGCAGATTGACGCTCTAGCACAAGCATCACCACCGACAGCAATACCAAAGCCAACATAATCTCCAAAGTGATCCAACCACCGCTGGAAGAGCGCAACGAAAGAGAACCGCGACTCATAAGCAGGCCCCATCACTGTCACTCACATCAACAATGTCTGAGGCATAAAAACGACCGCTTTGATTAATAACCAAGCGGGTGTGCCAATCGAGGTAACAGAAAAGAAAGGTGCCATTTTGGTAGCTGGATAAGCCCGTAGGCAGAAACGTTATGCGAGATTTATTGGCGGGAAAACCTTGCCAAGCAATATTGACTTCATGATCAAAGACAACCCGGCGATACAGGCCACCAAATTGCTCTGTCTGCATCACGACAAAGCCGTCCGACCAGTTCCCCCTGCAATCTGCACCACCACAGACATAGCTGCTATCGCCTGACTGTATGGCCAATAAACGCGCCTCTTGCAGGGCATTGCTCAGATTTTTAACATCGTCTAGTAATACCGCTTTGTCTTCATTTCTTTGCGCGTTCTGGATAATAAACCCAGAGCCGATAACCGCAAGCAAACTCAAAATAGCGAGTACACACATCACTTCAAGCAGTGAAAAGCCTTGTTTGTTTTGCATAGAAACCTCCTTGTTTCTAGCCTTTATACATTCAGAAAGCCACGACTACGCTGGCAACAAGATCACACCATCCTTAGTGTTTTGCTGCTTACTCAGTCTTGCTTCCTGTGTTCTTATTACAGTCCACCTCAGGCGAAAAATCTAGTTCAAAGCAAACCATCGATTAATATGATTCGCAATTTGTCTTGGTTTTTGGAACGGCAATGAATGATCGCACGCGCTCATCACCTTATGTTGCCAGCCAGGAAACTGCTCACTCAGCTTTTGATAATGCTCTCTTAATTGCTCACTGCTGAGCTCTCCAGAAAACAAAAACACCTCTTTCGCAGAGCGAATCATGGCGTCTCTGTGCTCCGGCGCTTGCGCTAACACATCCACATGATTGGTGACCGCGTCTAAGGCATAAGAAAAACCATGGGGGCGATGCGCCAACCGCGATTGCGTGGTTGCCTCAGCCACCGGATGCTTACGCCGATTTGGCGAAACGCCGTCCATAAAGTGCGCGACCCCTTGCTCAACATCACCGGTTTCACGAATGATGCTCGAAGCTTGACGGTACTTTTTGCGCACTTCGCTCAGCGCATTCAAATCTTCTCGATCCAAGGAGGCGGGCTCCATCAACGCCATTTTGACTGGCAAATGTCCTGAGATCACTCGGCGATGGTTTAGGTTCAACGCAATTAAGCCGCCTAATGAATACCCCACCACATCAAAATCCTGCCAATTAAGATGCGCCAACAAGGCTTCTATATCATGAGTTAACTCACTGATGGTGACAGGGGCTTCTTTGCCATGCAGATGAAACGATTCCCCCATGCCCTTGATGTCAGGCACCAGCATCCAACGCCAATTTGTGAAATAAGGAAGTATCGGCGAGTAGGTAATTTCGCCCGCCACACCTGCGCCATGAAGCAATAAGCAGTGGCGATCTGTGGTGGCGTCTTTATTTTCATAAAGGCGATAGGCAATACGACTGTTAAATAAACTAAGAAAATGTACGTCAGACACTTGTAATAACCCTGTGGTCGCCCTTATTAAAGGACTACAATTGTAAACTTTTGAAATCGTGGTTCCATTATGCCAGAAATAAAACGGATAACACTGCCCTATCAGGCTTCTTTACTTTCTCTATACCAAGCCCTACGGGCGCTGCCTTATCCCGCTTTATTGGACAGCAATCACCACGCCTTCCCTGACACTAAGTTTGATATCTTGGTGGCAAACCCACTGGCGCGAATCTATGCCAAACAAGGTGCCCACCATATTGAGTGGCGTGACGACCAAGCTGACACACCGCTTTATACGTTAACCGACAGCGATTCCCCTTTGTCGACACTTGAGCAATTGCTGACGCTCAGCACGCAAGAGCCATGGGCGAAAAATGCCCCCAAAGATCTGCCTTTTACCGGCGGTCTACTGGGCTATTATGGCTACGAATGCGGCCATTATGTCGAAACGCTGCCCGATAACGTGCTGCACGACATCAGCTTGGATCAACTCAGTGTTGGCCTCTATGGTTGGAGCATTGTTTCCTCCCATACCAGCAGCACAACCGAGCTTATTATTACGCCTTGGTGTTCAATTCAAGAAGAAAAAAGTCTGCTTACGCAGATCAATAAGGCGCTGTCTCTCAACCCGCCTGCAGCGCTCAACAGCGACCCTATTGAACCGCAAAGTCGCCCGCGTTTTGTGTTAAAAACGCCCTTTGTTTCTAATATGACGGCGCTTGAATACAAAACCAAATTTGACACGGTGAAAGACTACATTCTTTCTGGAGATTGCTATCAGGTAAATCTGGCCCAGCGTTTTTCCAGCCATTATGCTGGCGACCCCATGGACGCCTACCTGCGCTTACGAGAAGTTTGCCCAACGCCCTTCTCAGCGTTTATGGAGCTGGGTGAACAACAAGCCATCTTAAGCCACTCACCGGAACGTTTTTTGCTGTGTGAACAAGGGCGCGTCGAATCCAAACCGATTAAAGGCACCATTGCCCGCGGCAAGACACCAGCAGAAGACAAAGCCAACGCAGACACCTTACTGGCCTCCGAGAAAGACCGTGCCGAAAACCTGATGATTGTTGATCTATTACGCAACGATCTGGGTCGCACCTGCCTTACTGGCAGCATTAAAGTGCCCAAATTATTTGCCTTAGAAAGCTACGCCAACGTTCACCATCTGGTGTCGACCGTGGAAGGAAGAATTGAAGGGTTGGATCAATCCATTCGCGTGTTCCATGAAAGTTTCCCAGGCGGCTCAATCACAGGCGCGCCCAAGATTCGTTCTATGGAAATTATTGACGAGTTAGAACCTCACGAGCGCTCTGTTTATTGCGGCTCCATTGCCTACTTCAGCGTTAACGGTCAAATGGATTCCAGCATCACCATTAGGACCTTGGTTGCAGACCGTGGGCGCATCCATTGTTGGGCTGGCGGTGGGCTCGTTGCTGACTCTAAATATCAAGAAGAGTACCAAGAAACCTTTACCAAAGTAGGTAAATTAACTCATACTCTTGAACATGATTTTTTAAAATAGGCCGTAGTATGTCCGACATTGTGCAGTTTTTAAACGCTCCTCCTATCTCAACCAACTTAGATGAGATACGCGCTGCGCTAGACACGACACAAGAAGTACACCCTATTTACAACCCAGATAAAGACCTGTCTCCTAGCGCCTACAAATTAAAATACCGCTCTGCGGCGGTATTGATTCCTATTTGGCGTTCACCCGAAGACGATCAACTCAATGTGCTGGTGACCAAGCGTGCCTTACACATGCGCAATCACCCAGGGCAAATATCGTTCCCAGGTGGTAAACATGACCCCGACGATGCCAGTATTCAATACACGGCGTTAAGAGAAACGCTTGAGGAAGTCGGCTTGGCGCCAGACTGTTTTGATCTGATTGGTGAGCTCGGCGAATACTGTACAATTTCTGGTTATTGCATCAAGCCCATCATTGCTGAAATGACCCGCTTTAGCGAAATGAGCTTGTGTGAAGATGAGGTAAAATCGGTCCATTGGGTGCCCTTAGATTATTTATTAGACCCCGGTAACTACCAGTTTAAGACCAAACAATTGGGGACGGTTGCACGAGGGTATTTTGAAATAAACTACCAGGGAATTCGCATTTGGGGCGTCACAGCGGGCATTTTGTACGGCCTTTATCAGACCCTATCCAACCATATACGCTAAGCCATTATAAGGTTAGTGTGCTTTCGTCTTTTGCATCGCTGGCGCAAATTGTTATGGTACAGCCAACATAAATTTAGATAGTGGTAAAACAGACTATGTCTACTTTCGACTTAACGTCTTTCGTTGCTAATAACGTTGAAGACGAAGCGCAAAAAATCATTCATAACGCCATGAAAGAATTCGACAACATCGCCATTTCATTCAGTGGCGCAGAAGATGTTGTATTGATTGATATGGCCGTCAAAGCCAATAAGAATGTGAAAGTTTTCTCCCTAGATACTGGCCGTTTGCACGCAGAAACATACCGTTTCATTGACCAAGTTCGCAAACACTACAATATTGAAATCGACATTCTGTCCCCAAATAACGAAGCGCTTGAAAACTTCACTCGTGAAAAAGGCTTATTTAGCTTTTTTGAAGACGGCCATAAAGAGTGCTGCGGCATTCGTAAAGTTCAGCCATTAAAACGCAAACTTGCGACGTTGGATGCATGGATCACAGGCCAACGTAAAGACCAAAGCCCAGGCACTCGAAATGTATTGGCATTTGCAGAAGTCGACTCAGCGTTTAGCTCCGATGAGAAAACACTGTATAAATTCAACCCATTGGCGAACTGGTCTTCTGAAGACGTCTGGAACTACATTAAGATGTTTGATGTGCCATACAATGAATTGCATTCAAAAGGCTTTGTCAGCATTGGTTGCGAACCTTGTACCCGTGCTGTGCTGCCTAACCAGCATGAACGCGAAGGTCGTTGGTGGTGGGAAGAATCTGAGCACAAAGAATGTGGCCTACACATTGGCAACTTGATCCCTACTGCTCAGCAATAAACACAGTATCCATTAAGTCTATCAACAGGCTGGATTATCCCGCCTGTTGATCTCTCTCTTGTACGACCTCTTGTTGCCACTTCTCCATAAAGCGCTCATAGCACACTTCCAAATTCAAAATGTGCTTAAGCAGGACTTCGCCCGCACACGTCAATTCGGTCGTTCTACCGTGCCGAATCACCAATGTTGCGCCCAGCCCTTGCTCTAACTTTTTGATATGCTGGCTCACCGCTGGCTGAGTCAATCCTAACTGCTGAGCGGTTTGTGTGAAGTTTCCCGTCTCAACCAATGTTTTAAACGTGATTAGATGATGCGTATTTAACATAACGATTCCTTATAGTTAGGGACATTATGACGAAGCCTTTTCGTGGGCACATTGACCTAAGTCGTGTTTTAATGAAAGACTGATAATTCCTTACATACGTAGAGTATGAGCATGACGATAGAGCAAGATGAGATGATGCCTTGGCACGAGAGGCAATCCGGTCACCAACAATCTCGTGAAAATGACTACCGCACGCCCTATCAACGAGATCGGGCGCGCATTATTCATAGCGCGGCGTTTCGTCGCTTGCAGTCTAAAACCCAAATACTGGCCATCCGCCAAAACGACTACAGCCGAACACGCCTGACCCATTCATTGGAAGTGGCGCAAATTGGCAATGGCCTAGTGCACCAGTTAAAGCACAGTGCTTCACCGGATGCGCCTTTTCAAAAATGGCTCGCCGATGCCGCTCTAATCGAAACCGTTTGCCTGAGCCACGACATAGGCCACCCACCTTTTGGCCATGGTGGTGAAGTAGCACTCAACTACATGATGAACAAAAATGGGGGCTTTGAAGGCAATGCTCAGTCCCTACGCATCTTAGGCAAGCGCGGCTCCTATTCGCCAACATACGGCATGGATGTGACCCGTCGCACTTTATTGGGTATTTTAAAATACCCCGTTTTACACCATGATGTGGTCGGTACTTACCCAGCGAAGCCTGCACGCTTTAGACAATTTAAAGCCAGCCATTGGGCACCACCTAAATGCGTCTATCAAGAAGAGCAAACACTCTTAGATTGGGTACTCGCGCCCTTTAGTGAGGCCGATAAGGTCGCCTTGCAACACACCACTCGCGCTACGCCAGAGAGCCATGGAAAATCGAGCCATTCAAGCTTTGATACCAGCATCATGGATTTGGCCGACGACATTGCCTATGGGGTACATGATCTAGAAGACGCCATCGTCTTGGGCATGGTCACTAAAGAAATGTGGTCAGAACACCTAGAACCGCAACTGGCTAACCTCCCATCGTCCTTTTTGAGCGACAACCTAGACACCATTAAAACTCAGCTTTTTAGCCGCCAAAGTCATTTACGCAAAGAAGCCATTGGCAGCCTAGTCAGTTGGTTTATCACCGCGTGCCAAGTGGTTGAAGACAAGCGCTTTGAACATCCACTATTGCGCTTTCAAGTCACGCTTCCAGACAGCCAACGCCAAGCTTTATCGCTCTTGAAAAACTTTGAAATGGCGCACATTATTCAGCGCCCAGAAGTGCAAATGCTGGTCTATAAAGGCCAGCAAATGCTACTGGAAATGTTTGAAGCCCTCGCCGCAGACCCAAGCCGCCTGCTACCGAGAGAAATTGCCAACGAATGGCAAAAAAGCATTAACGAGGGCCATGACGGGCTGCGTATTATCTGTGATTACATGGCTTCCATGACCGATGATTACGCCAGCCGCATGTACAACAAGCTGTTTGTCCCCAGTTTAGGCTCTGTTTTCGAACCCATGTAACGCAAGCCATCAACCCACTTTCTTATGGCTTATAAGAAAGTGGGTTCTTTTTATCTAGGCCTTTAAAATGAACACCATTGATAGACAACAACTGATTCGCCAATTTCCATTGCTTGAGCAACTCATCCACTTGCAAGAAACCCATTGGTTTAACCCCAATGTCACCAGCCTGAAAGACGCTTTACCTTATGTTGGCCTCAGTGCACAAGACATCCAAGAAGCCAGCGACAGATTGGCTCGATTCGCTCCCTATTTGGCCCAGGTCTTCCCAGAAACCGCAGAAAGTCATGGCATCATTGAATCTGACGTGATCGAAATCACCGCCATGAAAGCCAAACTTGAAGAAGAATACCAAACCGCCATCAGCGGCTCGTTGCGACTAAAAAAAGACAGTCACTTGCCGATTTCCGGTTCCATAAAAGCCCGCGGAGGCATTTATGAAGTCCTAACCCACGCCGAGCAATTAGCCATTAAGGCGGGCTTGCTGTCCGTGTCAGACGATTACCGTAAGCTGGCTTCCCCTGAGTTTAGACACTTCTTCCAGCAACACAGCATTGCGGTAGGATCGACAGGAAATCTGGGGATGTCGATCGGCATAATGAGCGCTAAATTGGGCTTTTCGGTGGCGGTGCATATGTCGGCCGACGCTCGCCAATGGAAAAAAGACAAGCTACGAGAACACGGAGTCACCGTCGTTGAGTACCTCCAAGACTATGGCGTGGCCGTGGAGCAAGGCCGTCAAGAAGCCGAAAATGATCCCTCCTGTTTCTTTATTGATGATGAGAATTCACACACCTTGTTTCTAGGTTACGCGGTCGCAGGAGAGCGTTTAAAAAAGCAGTTTGACCAGCAAGGCATCACAGTAGACGAGCATCATCCACTGTTTGTCTATTTACCTTGCGGTGTTGGCGGCGGCCCTGGTGGCGTGGCCTTTGGTCTAAAGATGGCGTTTGGCGATCACGTCCATTGCCTTTTTGCCGAACCAACTCACTCCCCTTGCATGATGCTTGGAGTGCACACCGGACTGCATGACCAGATTTCAGTGCAAGACCTTGGCATAGATAACATCACCGCAGCAGACGGTTTGGCGGTGGGTCGTGCTTCTGGGTTTGTCGGACGTGCAATGGAACGCCTACTCGACGGTTATTACACCCTATCCGATGAGCGCATGTATCGACATTTAGGCGACATGGATGCACTCGAAAACATTCAATTGGAACCCTCTGCTTTGGCGGGAATAATGGGGCCGATTCTGGTATCAAACGACGCGGACTATCGACATCGTTTTGCACTGGACGATGCAACAATGCGCAACGCAACTCACCTTATATGGGCCACAGGCGGCGGCATGGTACCAAAAGAGGAAATGGCGTCGTATTTAGCCAAGGCGCTTGATGAAAAAACGCGTAATGAGAGCGCGAAAACAACGAAATGAGGTAACCGCTGAAAAGCGGTTTCTCTTCATAAAGGCAGCCATGAAAAAGGAGCGATTCAGCCGATCACTTATTGCCCAGCGCCTTAGCCACACAAATAGCAGAATGCGCGTCATTCGCAGCATACAAAATTTGACTTGTCTTCAGCGGGTAAGCGCCCCAATTTGAAATTTGGGCGCCTTTTCTGAGGCACAACTTAAGCACCATGGCCACCGCCGCGCGGGCACCAATGGTGTTTTTCTCGCCCACCTTGTTCTTCAATATGACCGACAGGTCTTGCGTATTCGCAATCTCTATATCAAGTTTGTTGCGCAACGCCTTGTTGTCGTCTTTGATGCCGAAACCGACTTTTTGAATGCCTTCATTACTCAACAACACCCTAGCGGCGTCGACGGCAAATGGAAACCGTGTTGGAAACAAATATGCGCAAGATTCCGTTGCTAACTGAATTAACGCAGGCCCTGGGCTTTCTTCTCCCTTACGAAAGATGGGCTTTGTTTCTGTGTCAAAACCAAGGCAAGTTTCATTTGCTAATGCGCTCAACGCTTGGTCAGCGTCCTGGGCGTTTTCAATGATTTTAATATCCGACAAACCCAAGCCAATATAAAAAGGCAAGGCTTTGATCTGCTCCTTAGTTGGACGTTCCATATTGGCTCTCTTTCGTTATGCATTTGGATTTGTGCTCAATAATAAACAACATCCGCCATCTGATAACACAGTCGTAACAAGGTGACCATGTTATAGTCAGCCACTTAATCTGTGCTGTCGCTTAAGGTCTGACCACTGTATGGCAATGTCTGAATACCCTTCAAAGCTGAGTTTACCTCAGACCAACCCCGGCGTCGTTACTGTGCTGGACTACCTGATCATTAAATTCCCTTATATTGACGAACAAACGTGGCGACGGCGCATGGCGGCAGGTAAGGTACATTGGCATGATGGTAGCTTGATTAGTGCAACGACTCGATTTCAGCCACAGCAAAGGGTGTATTATTATCGAGAAGTAGACAATGAACCTCAGATCCCGTTTCAAGAAACCATTGTTTTTCAAGACGAATATCTTTTGGTGGCTTATAAACCGCATTTCTTGGCCGTTACGCCTGGTGGCCAATTTGTGAATGAGTGTCTGCAAAATCGCTTACGTCGCCGCACTGGCATTCACACACTGCAAGCCCTTCATCGCTTGGACAGAGTCACGGCCGGCTTGGTGATTTTCTCGATCAACCCTGACTCTCGTCACTCTTATCATCAGCTATTCAAAACCCAACAGATTCATAAGACCTATCAGGCCGTTGCCAATATTCACAGCGACGAATGCCTTGTAGGCCAAGAATGGGTAATGAACAATCGCATAGAGCCTAGCGAGCCACGCTTTCGGATGCAGGTGGTTGAGGGCGAAGCCAACAGTCGCTCGGTGATTCGCTGCCTACAACAAACCACCCAGCAAGCCTTGTTTGAATTACACCCTGTCACCGGTCGCACCCACCAGCTGCGGGTTCACATGCAAACGCTAGGCTGGCCGATTTTGCATGACAAGTATTACCCTGAGTTACAGCCGCTCAGTGCGGACAACTATACGACGCCATTGCAACTGCTCGCCAAAGAGATCCAGTTTATCGACCCTCTTACGCAGCAACCAAGACACTTCTGTTATCAGGGGCAACTCACACTAGCCCCCCCCTAACCGCCAATAATGTGCTTAAGCTATTTCTCAAAGAGCGGTTTCTGCGGCCAAATATCGTCAAACTTAGCCTGAGTTTTCTGCTGCTTGGCGGCAAAGCTTTTTACCATATCATTGGGTCTAAACATGCCCGCTTGCCAAGTCGCCATGTATTTTAAACTGTCTTCCACACTGTGATCGCGGCTGTAGTTAATCATCTCTTTGCAACCAGTTACCGCCAAAGGCGAGTTCCTCGCGATCAATTTTGCCACCTCCAACACCCCTTCGATCAAGCTTTCGTGATCGGGGTAAACGGCATTGATCAAGCCCATTTCTTTGGCTTCTTGGGCACTAAATTTACGTCCCGTATAGGCCAATTCACGCACCAATCCCGGCGGGGCTAAGGCCGGAAAGCGCTGCAAGGTACCAACATCCGCGGTCATCCCAAGTTCTGTTTCTTTAATGGTAAAAAAAGCATCCTCTGTGGCATAACGACAGTCTGCTGCGCACACCAAATCCAAAGCACCACCAATACAGCCCCCATGAATCGCCACCAAAACAGGAATGCGTATCTCTTCAAGCGCAGACAAACTCGCTTGAAGCTGCATCACCACACGCCGTAAATTTTCCGCCATTCGGCCAGGGTCGCCCGTCAAGGGAACCGCATCGCCTCCCATAAACACACCAAGATCCATACCGGCACTGAAGTGTTTTCCGGTCGATGAAATAACAATCACTCGCGCCAGCGCCTCATCGTCTAACGCTTTCACCAAACGGGGAAGCTCTTGCCAAAACGCCTTATTCATGGTGTTCAGCTCATTTGGACGAGACATCTGAATGTGCGCAATATGGTCTTTAATATTGACCTCAAAACACGTGAATTTTCGCTCTAAAACAGCCATGACTCTCACCCTTTATTTATCATTTTTATAAGTTAGGCCATTGCCTATTAAACAACCAAGACACATCAAATTAGCAAGCTTTGACCGTTAGAATCAAGTCGCTTGCACACCACCCTCCGGCGCTGAACTTTTCTCATCCTCATCCGGACGAAGTTTCATTATCATTTGCGGCAAATTATGGTTGAATTGCCTCCTCTTAATTTGGGCCGACACAAGACCTCTACAATGAAAAATCTAACCATACTCGATGGCGGCATGGGCCGTCAGCTTAAGCGCATGGGCGCGCCTTTTTCACAACCATGGTGGAGCGCCGCTTCTCTGATAGAAGCCCCTCATTATGTGACGCAAGCACACCAAGAATTTATTGCCGCCGGCGCCAACATCATTACCGCCAATAGCTATGCCTGTGTGCCATTTCACCTTGGTGAAGCGCTTTATCAAGAACGTGGCTGCGCTTTAGCCACATACGCCGCCGCCCTAGCGAAAGAAGCCGCCGACAAGGCGAAACAAAACGTATTGGTCGCAGGGTCGTTACCGCCTCCGTTTGGTTCCTACCGTCCTGATTTATTCGATAGTAACCGTGCATTCGACATTTTAAATGACTTGATGCAGGCACAGGACGATCATGTGGATCTTTGGCTTGTTGAAACCATCGCCAGCATTGAAGAAGGCCTTATCGCGGCCAATGTTCTAAAAGGCTCAACCAAGCCTTGCTATTACGCCTTTACATTGAGCGATGAGGTGAGCTCATCGGCCAAGTTACGCTCAGGTGAACCTGTGAGCCAAGCCATTGAGGCCATTCTCTCGCAAAACATAGCGGGCATTTTCTTCAACTGCTCCATCCCTGAAGCCATGGCACAAGCCATTCGTGACACCACAGAGGCATTGGCGACACACGATCGCTCCATTGATATTGGCGCATACGCCAATAGCTTTACCCCCATATCGAAAGACCACCAAGCCAACGACAGCATACAAGACTACCGTGAGTTATCGCCTGAGGAATATCTCGCGTTTGCCAAACACTGGTATCAGCTTGGCGCTCGTATTATCGGCGGCTGCTGCGGCATTGGGCCTGAACACATTGCTCTATTAAGCCAATGGCAAAAGAGCATAAACAACTAACACCATGGTTAGACGCCTCTTTGCTATTGAGTTTGATCACTAGCAAAGAGGCAGCAATGGCAAAGCCTCTCAGCAAGACGCTGTCCAACAAGCATGGACCCCCGCTTCAAGACCAAGATAGCCAATGATATAGATATTCAGGCGGTGAGCTCGTAAGGCATAATGTGACTGGCGTGGCCAATAATCACAACATCAGCGATGACAAAACACGCCCTTAATGACTCGATGGATGAGCAGTACCCATGATACCTTCAACTCAATTTCCGATGATTGCCGCCTTTGTTTCGTTGCTGTCTTTACAGGTTGGCGCCGCCTTTGCGAAAACCATTTTCCCTCTCGTCGGCACCGATGGCGTCGCCGCATTGCGTATCGGCATCAGCGCACTCCTTTTTGTTGTCCTTTTTCAGCCGTGGAAAGTCAGGCTCAGCGTGTCTCAATGGCCGAGCATTGTGATCTACGGCGCCATGATTGGACTCATGAACCTATTAATTTATCGCGCATTTCTGTACATCCCTGTCGGCATCGCCATTTCCATAGAGGTGCTGGGGCCGCTTGGTATTTCATTGCTTTCTACTAAACGTAGAACGGACATTATCTGGATATTCTGTGCATTGATTGGTGTGCTGTTACTGCCATTTAATCAAACCGATACCACGTTAAATATAACCGGTGTGATTTACGCCGTATTGGCGGCCATCTGCTGGGGTTTGTACATCAAGACGGCAAGCACAGTCTCACAAATTGGCAGTAAAGGTGTGGCAACGGGGATGCTGATCGCCGCGCTGTTTATGGTGCCTATTGGCACAGTTCAAGCGGGACTCTCTCTCTTTACTCCAAATGTTCTTATGCTTGGTTTAATCATTGCCTTGCTATCCAGCGCCATCCCTTTCTTGCTCGATATGTACGCGCTAAAACGGCTGCCAAGAAGTATTTTTGGGGTTTTAATGAGCGCATCGCCTGCGGTTAGCGCCATTGCTGGCGCCATCATTCTTAACGAGCAACTAAGCGCATTACAGTGGCTGGGCATTGTGGCGATCAGTCTAGCCTGCATTGGTGCAAGCCTTACTAAAAAATCATAAGTCACTGCTTGTCGCGCTCGCCTCCCTCTTTGAGGCCTTGCCCGCTCTCATTTTTCAAACAAAAAAACAGAGCGGGCGCCGATGAATCCCTTCTTTATTTAAGCGCCACCGACAACAGATCAAAAAACAAGCAATTGTGTCACATTTAATCTCTCGTCCCTATGGTAGACTAGCGACTCCACGGAACCTGCCAACCTCAAAAAAGCCAAACAGCGCGCCGTTTTTTAACTTAATTAAAAGAGCCATATATGCAAAATTTAACGCAAGACGGACAACAATTAGTTAATAACCTTAGCCGTAAGTACAACCTGAGTTTCGATGCGGTGATGCACATGCTGATCGCCGTCAATAACGGGGCTGGTAGCATGGCACAATTCAATTGCCCAGAGTTAGGCGGCGGCGGTCAATGGATGCGCGGTGGCATGACCATGGTAGGCGACATGTTCAATTATGGTTTGAAAAACACCGTAGACAACCTTTGTAACGAATTGGCCAATGGCCTAGTCAACTTTCAAGTGTTTGTTCCTATTCCAAAAGGCACGCCCGGTAGCAACCAATGGTGGCCAGGCGATTTAGGTCAGCCGTTTAGCAGTGGCGCACAAAACAATATTCGCTACGCAGTCTTTCCCAACCGTTTGGCGGTGGAGCTCAATGGCCAAGTCACCGTTTACAACACACTGGACAACAATATTGGCGGCGTTAGCCAGCAACAAGGTGGCGACTCGTCTCTCACCTTCAGCAGCCAATACGGCACCATCGCGGTCAATAGCTTGCCCATAGTGTCAGGAGTAGGCATAGCGCCTGCACCACAGCGTAATTTCGCCGAACCGACACAGAATAGCTATGCGCAGGCGAACAACAACCAAACAAGCAGCCATTCAGTGCAAACCAATAATGCACCACAAAGCAACACCAGCCTTCCGAGTAGTACATCGATTGATGAGACCTTACAAATCATCGAGAAGCTGGCCAAATTAAAAGACGCTGGCGCCATCTCCGAAAACGAATACAACTCGAAAAAGACAGAACTGCTTAATCGTATCTAGTCGCTATTAAGAGATACGAAACCACTCCCGCCCATTGAGTTTTCAATCAGCGGGAGTGGTTTCACACTCTCTCATGCGTGTCGTAAGACCTTATCGAATTAAGCCGAGAATGGAACGAAACTCCGGTGCTCTGCAGTCTTTTACCAGTTCGTACAGACACATTTCCAAGCCCGTTATCGCCACCCCTTTATTCATCAGTGCGGTTATCCCAAGTTGCTTATTGGTCTGCGTTCGGGAAGAAACGCAATCACTGACCAAGTGCACATCGTAACCACGATCCAACAAGCCAATGGCGGTTTGATAAACGCATATGTGCGCCTCAATGCCACATACTAACCAAGTGGTTACCTGTGATTCTGCCTGCACCGCTGCGCGAAACTCGGTTGCTTCACAAGCATTGAAGGTAAACTTTTCGATTGCCTCCAACGGGGCTAGTAACGAGTGAACTTCTTCTATCGTCGAGCCTAATTTATCCGGATTTTGTTCAAGGTAAATAATCGGGAGAGCGAGCGTCTGGGCAGCCTTAATCAGCTTTTCGCAATGGGAAATAAAGGATTCACTGTCGTGAACTAGGCGAGCAAGCTTACCTTGAATATCCACCACGATAAGGCCCGTCGTTTCTTTTGCTAACATGAACACCTCCTAAATATTGACCAAACCTAACGCCAATCTGCACGCTGTAATCCATACACAGCATGATCAAGCACTCGACCATTCACGTTTTCGGCTCGTGTAATCATACCTTCAAGCTTGAAACCTAAACGTTCACACACTCGGCGACTGGGCCGATTGTCTACCGCCGCTGATATTTGCACTTTCTCCATATCGAGGTCAGTAAAGGCCATCGTTATTAGTTTAGTAACGCATTTAGAGACAATCCCTTTACCTTGATAATTAGCGCTTAGCCAGTAACCAATCTCCACCTTTTTCAGATCATGATCGATGCTGTTAAAGCTGATATTACCCACTAAGGTTTCATTATAAAACATTGCACAAACCAGTGATTTTCCATCGGCGTAGTCGCGCAAAGAGCGACTAATAAAATTCAGAAAAAAACCGTCATCATGAGCCTGTGGCGGCCAAGCCAACCATTCCCCCAAATAGTCACGCTCTCTCGTCACAATATCAAAATATAAGGGCGCGAATGTGCGGTGAACCAGAGCCAGTTTTAAGCCTTTTTCAACCTCCAATGTAAACATAATTTCCTCTTACGTTAGGCAAGCTTTGCAATAAATCAGATAGTCTTTCTGCGTTTGCGACACTCAAAGACAGTACGAATCATTTTAAAACGACACCGATGAAAAGCTAGAGAATAATTAGGAGAGTAATAACAGGAAAGCGGTAACAGGAAAAAGGGAGAGGTAAAAACGACGTTACCCATGTCGTCTGGGTAACGCGCTTTAGCGTGTGGTTAGGCGTCTTGCAACTCTTTTAGTAGGTCGTGAATTTCCGCTTTGAGCTCTTTGTCGATGATTTTATTGCTGTTGATTTTGGCTTTTTCTAACGAGGCAATGGCCCCGGCCGTATCGCCAAACTCAACTTGCAGGCGGGCTGTGGAATAACCAATAGAAGACAAGTAGTCTTTTGAATTAATCGCTTCCGCTTTTGATAAAGCCTTATGGTAAAGCGCAATGGCCAATTCAATGTCATCAGTAAAGTCAGCAAGCGCTTCCCATTGAACCGGGTGATCCTTGTCGGTGTTGTCGTGTTCGTCACAGATTTTTTTCAATTGCGCGTAGCAAGTATCAAAGCCCGCTTGATCTTGTTTATTTGCACAAGACATCAAATCACTGGCAAGGGAAAAGACTTCTTTATAAATTTTCGTGTTCATATGTCACTCTAAGGTATGCGTTCAAAGGGAATTGTCGCCTATGGTAATTTTAATCGCGTCGTTATGACAGTTCTGTTGTGACAAAGCCCACTTTTCTTTAAAAAGCGTGCCACCCACAAATACGATGAAGTTAAGATTCGACGACGGCGCTAGCTTGGTTCGCTAAATTCTTTGCCAAAAAGATGAATGTCTTCTTTGACGCTGCCATTTTGCGCAATGTTGGGCAATAACCCCCACTGCTCAAACCCTTGCTTTGCAAAAAAGCCTTGGCTGCGAACGTTACTTGCGTAGATAAACGCAATCAGATGAGTAAAGCCAATGTCGTCTTGGTGCTGCGACAAATAATGAATAAGCTGTTTCCCCAACCCTCTGTGTTGATGTTCAGGAGCAACATAGAGGCTAAATTCGGACGCTTTATCAAAGGCAGGAAGACCATAAAAAGGCTCAAGAGAACACCAAGCAAGCACCTCCCCATGGGCTTCAATCACCAACATTGGGTGCTTGTCTGTAGCGGTTTCAAGCCATTCCATTACGTCGAGCAGACCGATGCAGTCTTGTCGATTGGCGGTGACCGCAAACGGATCACCTTGCTGAAAGATGGCTAAAATAGCCGGGGCGTCGTCTAACACAGCGGCACGAATAAAATGACTTTGCTTTGTATTCATACCGCTATGGTCTCTTAGACGGTCGTTATTGAGGCTTGCAACCTAGCCTTGCTCAAGCAAACTGCGCAAATCAATCAAGGCCGCGTTAGCACGAGAAAGGTAAGACGCCATCACCAAAGAATGGTTCGCCAACACCCCAAAGCCACTGCCATTTAGAATCATTGGAGACCACACACTTTCCTGAGTGGATTCCAGTTCTCGAATAATTTGACGCAAGCTAACAAGCGCATTTTTATCGCGCAGTGTCGGAGCAAAATCCACTTCTACGGATTTAAGAATGTGAATCAAGGCCCAGCTTGTACCACGCGCTTCATAAAAAACGTTATCGATCTGACCCCAAGGAGTCTTAACGTATTTATAAGCTTCTTCATTGTTATTGTTGCTCGCATCCTGTGCGCTCTTATTACCGGCCAAATCTGTGTTCTCGCGCACTTTCACCACACTGGCAGATAAACGCTGAGACAAGCTGCCTAATCGCGTACTAACATCAGACAACCAATCCACTAGATTGTCTGCACGGGCATAAAATTTCGCGGGGGCTTGTGAAGAATTTCCCGCCAAGCGATCCATGTATTCTAATATTTCTTTGTTGCCACGCAGGTACTCGCTTTCACTAGACGGCAATGCCCAGCTGTTGTTATCGAAGTTAAACTGCGGCTCAGCGACTTTTAGGTTCACATCTTCGGTAGATTGAGATTGCGAACGGCTAAACTCTTTACGCATCGCGCGGGCTAAATCCCTGACTTGTACCAAGACGCCAAATTCCCAAGACGGCATATTGTCCATAAATATACCTGGTGGCATCACATCATTCGAAATAAATCCGCCTGGCTTATTAAGTAAGGTATCCACCATTTCATGCAATGTATTGGCGGTGGTGTAACCCACAACCAATTGCTTGTTTTCCCCCAGATCATCGCGCGCTTGCGCCGTCGCTTTGGCTTCTGCAACCACATCAAACTGGCTCGGTTCATTGCTCCAATACATGCCCAACACAGAGAGCAAAATAGCCAACACACACACCAACGCCAGCAACCATTTCCACAAACCAGGTAAATGGGAGCTACCTTTCCAAAACTGCAATTTACTTAATAAACTCGCCATCATTATTTCACCTTAATTCTGTTGTAATTCGACCATGTAATCTGAGCGATGATAAATCATAGCCCGCACACGAAAATCAACCACACGACTGTTAATAATTTGATAAATCAATCGCGCTTCTTTGTCATTCGGCCAATAAATGGCAATGTCATTTTTGTCTTTTTTTACCTTATCGATGATAGGCTGCATTTTCTCAACAATCTCATCGTCACTCAAACTAAATAGCGTCTTTGGCAAAAAGTATTGCCCAGCTTTTGCTGGCGCCGTCGTCACTGCTGTCTCAACGGCGTGGCCGCTCTCCTTTTGTAATGACTCAGCAGATGGCTGAGCCGCCTTTTGACGCGCTACTGCGGCCGCTCGCTGTGCTTTTAAACGGGCAATTCGTTGGTCCATTTGCGTAATAGTCGCATCTTCTGGGTTAGCAGAACGCGCGGACGCCAAATAACGAGTCGCCATTTTATAATTACCCTGTTGCGCAGCATTCCACGCCCACTGGGTGTAAGTATCGACAATCTCGGCAATCCCTACTGTCGCAGAGTAATTACCTGGGTCGCGCCCTAACACCGCTTGAAAATACAAATTAGCATTGTCTTCTACAGGCGTAAGCAAACGCTTCTCCGCCAGCGCTTGTTGACCCTGTTTGACCAGCTTGTCAGTAAGACTCTCATACGCCGTCATCGTTTTTTTAGGTAAAGCCGCCGCTTGTGTGACTGACGTGCGAGGCGGCGTTGTTGATTGTGATGATGCCAAGGTCGGCGCGGACGGTTCTGCGTCAGCCATCGTTTGTGATGAGTCTGATTTTTTCACATTTGCCTGACACCCTGCTAGGAAAATGACAGCAAACAGTAAGGATATCGTTTTAATGCTCAATTTAACCCCTTATGACTAGCAACTTTTTGACGGCTTGATAGTCTATATCCGCTATTCGCGTGATGGAATAGATTCACGCACTCTAACTTATTTTACGAAAGATTATTATGCGCACATTGATTGTATTTTTTTTGCTATTGGTTAACAGCACGGCCTTTGCCTTTACTTTTGCCCCCACTAGCAAATCATTAGAGCCAACCTTTCTTCCCGTTGAGCAAGCATTCAAAGTGTCTATTGATGCCCCTCAAAATGGCATCATCAAAGCCAATTGGTTTATTCACGAAGGTTATTATCTCTATCAAAACCGCCTGTCTCTTTCTGGTCCGCAAGCCGACAAACTGCATTTCGCGGCGCTGCCGAAAGGAGAAGACAAAACCGACAAATACTTTGGTGATGTCATTGTTTACAAACACCAGCTATCGGTTCCTATTTATTATGACATTACCTTACCTGCTGGCACCAAAATCAAGGCCGCCTTACATTATCAAGGTTGTGCTGAAAAAGGCCTCTGCTATGCGCCACAAGTAGAGCCAATTGAATTTACCGTACCGCCCGTAGAAAAAAAGTTCACGACAACTACCGCTGAACAAACAAAGCCTAGCATAGACAGCAAAAAGACGTCATCGTCTGCGTCACAAACGCCTGATTTTGCGCCTTCAGAAGCCTCCTCCATTAGCCAATTGCTTGCATCAAGCAGTCTGTGGACCGCTATTGCCGCGCTCTTTGGGTTTGGGCTTTTGCTCTCACTCACCCCTTGCGTATTGCCTATGATTCCAATTGTTAGCGCTATTGTGGTGGGCACTCGGCGCTCAAAACTAGGGGCTTTCTATTACAGCGTTGTCTATGTGTTGGCCATGGCTCTGACGTATGGTGCCATTGGTGCCATCGCTGGCGTCTTTGGCACTCAACTCAACCTGCAAGCGCAATTGCAAAGCCCTATTTTACTGGGCATTAGTGCCGCTCTCTTTATTGCGCTGGCGCTCGCCATGTTTGGTGTTTATGAGTTGCGTCTGCCATCTTCTTGGCAAAACCGACTGCAACAAAGTGGCAAGTCTGCAACAAACTCTAGCGTACGCACTACTCTAAATACGTTTATGGCTGGGGTACTGGCGACGCTGATCGTTTCACCTTGTGTCTCGGCTCCCGTGGCAGGCATCTTGCTTTATATTTCCAGCCAAGGGGATATTTGGTATGGCGCGCTGATGCTGTTTGTCATGGCGTTAGGCATGGGGATTCCTTTGCTCTTGGTCGGACTTTTTGGCCCCAAAATACTACCCAAAAATGGCCCTTGGCTGCACGATACCAAAGTCATTATGGGCTTTGCCCTACTGGCGGTGTCGATTTGGCTCGCCACCCGTTGGCTACCCGCTATGACACACCTTGTGTTGTGGGGCGCGCTGGCTTTTGCGATCAGTGCCTATTTCTTACATAGAGTCACCACGTCTTACTCTCACCCAGTGCGCTGGTTCTTCGCCCTATTCTTTGGCGTCATTGGTGCGTTCGAAATGTACGGCGGAGCCACTGGTTCAAGCAACCCTCTAAAACCCATTGCTGCCAGTCAAGGCATGGTCACGACACTGTCCGCACCTATGTTCAAACAAACCATCGGTGGATTGGATGAGATCCACGCCTTGGTAGCCGCCGATGACAACAGACCCATAGTGTTGGATATTTATGCGGATTGGTGCATTAGCTGCAAAGTCATGGAAGAAGAGATTTTTAAAGCCAACGACGTGCGTCCACTGCTGCAAAACGTTCAGCTTGTGAGAGTAGATGTGACCAAAAACACGCCAGAGAACAAAGCGCTGATGGCGCATTTCGCTATTTTCGGCCCGCCATCACTGATTTTTCTAGACACTAAAGGCAATGAAAGGAAAAAGTTAACCCTCGTGGGTGAGCCGACTAAGGCTGAGGTTTTAAATCGTCTACACTTTGTAACGAAAAGCGATTAAGTGAAAAAAGGCCGGTCGGTTTACCACTGGTTAAATATAAAACAGGAGTGCCAGTTTTCGGTTTTTTTACGTCATAACTGGACAATTTCACGGTTTTTAACGATAATTTCTCGCCACATGACTCTGACCCCTTCCCTTTGGTCATTTGATGTTAGCAGGTTGCCAGGACGGCTGTTTTGCAATCTCTTCATTAAAGATCTTTATTTTTGCCAGAGCGTGCCGAATTAATAATGATTAGCCTTCATAAAAGCGCTAAACAATTTAGACCGAAAGAAGAGAGTAACAATGGATATTCGCAAAATTAAAAAACTAATCGAGCTTCTAGAAGAATCTAACGTCTACGAGATTGAAATCAAAGAAGGCGAAGAAGCCGTTCGCATTAGTCGTGGCGGCGCTCCCGTTGCTATGGCGCCACAAATGATGGCAGCGCCAGCACCTCAAGCTGCGCCAGCGCCTGCACCAGCGTCTTCTTCTGCCGCACCAGCAGCCGCACCTGAAATCGCAGGCCACACAGTAAATTCCCCAATGGTTGGAACTTACTACAAATCTTCAGCACCAGGTGCTAAAGCCTTCATTGAAGTCGGTCAAAAAGTCAACGCTGGCGATACTATCTGTATCGTTGAAGCCATGAAAATGATGAACCAAATCGAAGCTGACAAGTCTGGTACTATCGGTGCCATCCTTGTAGAAGACGGCGAGCCAGTTGAATTTGATCAACCTCTCGTTTCCATCGTTTAATCCACAGCAATAGGTTTCATCATGCTCGATAAGGTATTGATTGCAAACCGAGGCGAAATCGCGCTACGTATTTTACGTGCGTGTAAAGAACTCGGTATCAAAACCGTTGCGGTTCACTCTAAAATTGACCGCGACCTACTTCATGTTCGCCTAGCAGACGAATCCATCTGTATCGGACCAAATCCTTCAGCGCAAAGCTATCTGAACATTCCTGCGATCATCAGTGCCGCAGAATTGACAGACACTTCTGGGATTCACCCAGGTTACGGCTTTCTAGCTGAAAACGCAGATTTTGCTGAACAAGTTGAACGCTCTGGCTTCGCCTTCATTGGCCCTAAAGCTGAAACAATTCGCCTTATGGGTGACAAAGTTTCTGCGATTAAAGCCATGAAAGAAGCTGGCGTTCCTACCGTTCCAGGCTCTAACGGCCCAGTGCCAGAAGATCCAGAAGAATGTGTTCGCATTGCTCGTGAAATTGGCTTCCCTGTGATCATCAAAGCCGCTGCAGGTGGTGGTGGTCGTGGTATGCGCGTTGTTCACAACGAAGGCAGCCTACTTAAAGCCATCAGCGTGACGCAATCTGAAGCGGGCTCTTACTTCGGTGACAGTACGGTTTACATGGAAAAATTCCTACAAAACCCACGTCACGTAGAAGTTCAAGTACTTGCTGATGGCCAAGGCAACGCGATTCATTTATACGATCGCGACTGTTCTTTGCAACGTCGTCACCAAAAAGTATTGGAAGAAGCACCAGCACCAATGCTGAACGAAGAATCTCGCCAAGCCTGTTTAAAAGCGTGTGTTGATGCTTGTATCAAGATCAACTACCGCGGCGCAGGTACATTCGAATTCCTATACGAAGATGGCGCTTTCTACTTCATCGAAATGAACACTCGTGTACAAGTAGAGCACCCTGTTACAGAAATGGTAACGGGTGTCGACATCGTAAAAGAACAGCTTCGTATTGCCAGCGGCATGCCTTTGACTCTTAAACAAGAAGACATCAAGCTAAACGGCCATGCAGTAGAAGCACGAATTAACGCTGAAGACCCTAAAACCTTCATGCCAAGCCCTGGTAAAGTGAACTACTTCCATGCGCCAGGCGGTAACGGTGTACGCGTTGATTCTCACCTTTACAGCGGCTACTCAGTACCACCAACGTACGACTCTATGATTGCAAAAATCATCTGTCATGCGCCGGACCGTACTATGGCACTAAAACGCCTTTCTGGTGCATTAGATGAAACCTTCATCGATGGCATCAAGAGCAACATTGACCTGCAAAAAGATCTCACAAACGATGCGAACTTTATTGCTGGTGGCGTTAACATCCATTATTTGGAGAAAAAGCTCGGCCTTTAATCGCTGACGCTTTTACCCCTAGCGATCGTAAAAATCGCTAGGGGTAATCATTTTCTACTCGCGAACCTTCCCCAGCTTCGTTATTCTACCCCTTGATTGTTTATTTTCGGATTCTTGTTTTATGCCTTGGCTTCAAATACGTTTAAATACCACACCTGAGCACGTCCCAGCCTTTGAAGATACTCTGCTAGATTGCGGCGCAATCGTGGTGACCTTTGAAGACGTGCATGACGACCCAGTCTACGAACCAGACCTGAACACCACACCATTATGGAAGCACACCCAAGTCACTGGCTTATTTGAAGCGGATGCTGACCTTGAGCACATTCGCCCAGCCGTTGAACACAAAGCCGCTGCATTAGGCGACGCTGAGTCACTTGAGCTAAAAATTGAAATCGTAGAAGACAAAGATTGGGAACGAGAATGGATGGACAGCTACCATCCCATCAAATTCGGCGAACGCCTATGGGTATGCCCTAGCTGGCGCGAAGTGCCTGATGAAAATGCCATCACACTGATGCTAGACCCAGGCTTAGCCTTTGGCACAGGCACTCACCCAACCACAGCGTTATGTCTACAATGGCTAGACAGCATTGACTGCGAAAACAAAACCATCATTGATTATGGTTGTGGCTCCGGCATTCTAGGCATTGCAGGGCTATTGCTTGGCGCGAATAACATGGTGGGTATCGACATTGACCCACAAGCGGTTCAAGCCACCCAAGCCAATGCAGAACGCAACCAAATAGACCCAGCGCGCATTGAAGTAAAACTGCCGCCTTATGAGTCAGACTTGCAAGCTGATATCGTGGTAGCAAACATCCTAGCGGGCCCTCTTGCTCAATTGGCTACAACGATCACCGCCCTAGTGAAACCTAACGGTAAACTGGCGCTATCCGGCATCCTTGCGAATCAAGCACAGGAAGTCATCGAGGCGTATCAGGAATGGTTTACCATTGAGTCAATGACAGAAAAAGAAGAATGGGTACGCATTGTTGGCGTAAAAAACGCTTAAAACAACATTGCTCTTTGTGAAAGTTCGATAAGGAAGGCCGTAACGCAATGACCGATAGCTTAATTACTCGTTGTCCAAAATGTTCCACTGCATTTCGTGTAACCGATGATGTATTAAGCATGGCAAAAGGAAAAGTGCGTTGCGGTCAATGTTTCCATATTTTTGATGCCATGGAAGCCGCTAACCCCTCATCCCATGGTCCTATCGCCACGCCATCCCCAGTCACAGAGCATACCGCGACAAACGACACAGCAACCAAGGCGGGCTACAGCGAGACACAAGACCCTATAGCCAGTGCATTTGATGACGCTTTTGCAGAGCAGCCAGACACATCGGCGAAAAACACCATGTTGTTCACCTCGGCTGATGATGAACCCGTCAATCCGGAATGGCTGCAAACCTTATTCGACGAAGACGATCTAGCCCCAGGCACACCAGACGATCCATTATTCGACGCGCCAAAACACAACAAAACCTATTCCGCCACACCACCAAACAAGGCGACCAAAGTCAGCGAAAGCACGTACGCTGGCAATGAAACACCACACACGCCTCAAGCCAAACCGTCCCCCAAAAAGCCTGTCACAGACAACAGTGACCCGGCACCGTGGGAATTAGAACTGGCCGAGGTAGAAGCCGCCCTTAGCGCGTCGCCAAGATCGCAGCCCATCAAAAAAGAAACCATAGAGCACTTTGCGACAACCCAGAAAGAGCCTAAGCAAGATGCCAAGGCCAATGAGCCAGAACCCGATTATATGGTGGCACTGCATTCACTCGCGCAAACCGCAGCGGAAGTAGAAGCCCCGAATCGAGTCAGCCAGCAAAACAATGCGCTTAACCAAATCACCAGCCAAGAATACCTAGACCCCTTGATTGGCGAATATGAAAAAGAGCAGAAATCCAACAAAAAACCTCGCACTTTCCTGTGGTTTTTAGGCGCGCTATTGGCCCTATTCGCACTGGCGACACAAGTAACAGGGCACTTTTTTGTGCAAGGCAGTCAGTCGGAAAATTTTCGCGTTTTTTACCGAACTTTTTGCACCTATACCGGCTGCACACTCCCCACGTTTGTAGACATCCATGCCATTAGCATTCAACACGTGCGCATTCAAAGCCACCCGACTCAAACCAATGCGTTGTTAGTCAACGCCATTATCACTAACACCAGTCGCTACGCTCAACCCATGCCCAAAATTGCCCTGGAGTTTTTCGACCTTAATGGCGCACCAGTGGCCGCCCGCCTCTTCGCCCCTAAAAACTACCTAGACAAAGACTTCCTCGACATCACTTATATGCCACCCAACACGCCAATTCATCTGGTGATTCCGATCCGTGATCCAGGCGCAAGAGCCGTCACTCACCAACTCAGAGTTTTCCCAGCAGAGACTCGCTCTTACTAATTTGGGGTTATTTTGATCTAGCGGCAAAATAAGCACAATTTTTAGTCAATTTTTGTGCTGTCAAGACTTCAAAAATGCCTATCGACTAGGTATTATGCACGCCCGCTCGACGTTGTCGCCGATCTTTAAACATCCGATTCAGTATTCAGGAACAACATGGCATTTGCTATTGGTTCATATTGCGTTGACAAACCCGTTATTCTTGCCCCTATGGCAGGTGTAACAGATTTGCCTTTTCGCCGTCTTTGCCATGATCAGGGTGCCGGTTTAGTCGTCTCAGAAATGGTGACGTCTGATGTTCGTCTTTGGAACTCAACGAAGAGTCGTCATCGTTTAATTCATGATGCCGAAGTCTCGCCAAGGTCAGTGCAAATTGCTGGCGGAGACCCACTGATGATGGCTGAAGCCGCTCAACAAAATGTTGAGCTTGGCGCACAAATCATCGATATCAACATGGGCTGCCCTGCTAAGAAAGTCTGCAACAAAGCCGCAGGCTCTGCTCTGTTGAAAGATGAAGTGTTGGTTCGAGAAATACTAGAGTCGGTGGTAAATAGTGTGTCCGTTCCTGTGACGTTGAAAATCAGAACAGGATGGAGCCTAGACCAGAAAAATGGTCTCACCATAGCCAAGATGGCAGAAGACATTGGCATTAAAGCATTGGCCGTTCATGGAAGGACTCGTGAATGCAAATTTAAAGGCCAAGTCGAATACGATACCATCGCCGAAATTAAACAACACCTTACCATTCCGGTGTTTGCTAATGGCGATATCAAGGACGCGAAGACCGCAAAGTTTGTGATGGATTATACCAAAGCAGATGGCGTTATGATTGGACGTGCCGCACAAGGACGACCATGGATTTTCCGGGAAATAAATCACTATTTACAAACCAATGAACTGTTAGCGCCTCCTTCTCTTTTAGAAGTGCAACAGTTAGTGATCAGCCATGTGAATGCTCTTCACCAGTTTTATGGTGATTATCTAGGCGTGCGCATTGCACGCAAACATGTTGGCTGGTACCTGCAAACGTTGGCGGACAAAACACAATTTCGCAGCGAATTTAACCGTATTACTAATACGCAAGAACAGCTCGATCAATTGAACGAATTTTTTGTTTGTCATATGGCAAACGAACCTTGTACTTAATAGACAACGATTTCATAGTCTCGGCTGATTTATCCTCATCCGTGGTCTATGCTCAATGCCTATTACTAAATGGTTAGCTTTAAACTAGAAGGTTACTCTGTGGTAGAACAAACTCATACTCAAACGTTTCAAGCTGCTTCTTCAGAGCAGTCACAAACCCTACGTGACAATGTTGAAAAGGCACTGCAAAACTATTTCGCTCACTTGGATGGGCAACCAGTGACTGACTTGTATCAGTTAGTCTTAGCTGAGGTTGAGGCACCTCTGCTAGAGTCTGTCATGAGCTACACAAAAGACAATCAGACAAAGGCGTCAACTATCCTTGGCTTAAACCGAGGTACGTTGCGCAAAAAGTTAAAGCAGTACGGCATGCTTTAACCATTGAAAAAAGGGCGGTTTCGCCCTTTTTTCGTTTTACCTTCCCCTTGTTTATTTATCGTTAATCAATTGCGAGAACCATGATGGCAAATCACACTACTGTTACTCCAATCAAACGAGCTCTAATCAGCGTTTCCGACAAAACAGGCATTGTCGAATTCGCACGCGAATTGACCGCACAGGGCGTCGAAATCCTTTCTACTGGTGGTACTTACCGTCTACTGCTTGAAAACCAAGTAGCAGCAACGGAAGTGTCTGATTACACCGGCTTTCCTGAAATGATGGACGGCCGTGTAAAAACACTGCACCCGAAAGTACATGGCGGCATCCTTGGACGTCGTGACATCGACGGCGCGATCATGAAAGAACACGGTATCGACGAAATCGATATGGTTGTCGTTAACCTATACCCATTCGAAGCAACCATCGAACGCCCTGACTGCGATTTGCCAATGGCAATTGAAAACATCGACATCGGCGGCCCTACTATGGTTCGCTCTGCTGCGAAGAACCATAAAGACGTCGCAATCGTTGTTTCTCCAGCAAGCTACGACACACTGCTTGCTTCGCTAAAAGCAGATGGCGGCTTAACCTACGACCAGCGTTTCGACTTGGCCGTTCAAGCCTTTGAACACACGTCTCATTATGATGGCGCTATCGCTAACTTCCTTGGCAAAAAAGTGGCTGGCGGCAGCGAAGATTTTGCTCGCACTTTCAACTTGCAATTCAACAAGCAAGAAGAAATGCGCTACGGTGAAAACCCTCATCAAAAAGCGGCGTTTTATGTAGAAGCCAATCCAAAAGAAGCGTCCATCAGCACCGCGAAGCAAGTTCAAGGTAAAGCCTTGTCTTACAACAACATCGCCGATACAGATGCCGCTCTAGAATGCGTTAAAAGCTTCGACAAGCCAGCCTGTGTTATCGTTAAACACGCCAACCCTTGTGGTGTCGCGACGGCTGAAAATCAGCTGGCAGCGTACGAACTGGCCTTCCAAACTGACCCAACGTCTGCTTTCGGCGGCATCATTGCTTTCAACCAAGAATTAGACGCTGCAACGGCTCAAGCCATTGTTGACCGTCAATTCGTTGAAGTTATTATCGCGCCAAGCGTCAGCCAAGCGGCAGCCGATATCGTTGCAACTAAGCAGAACGTACGCCTGCTAGAATGTGGCCAATGGTCAGCGAACAAACCCGCTGCCCTAGACTACAAACGCGTTAACGGCGGCTTATTGGTTCAAGACCGTGACGACGGTGTCATCACTCTTGATGACCTTAAAATCGTGTCTAAGCGTCAGCCAAGTGAAGCAGAACTAAAAGATCTATTGTTCGCTTGGAAAGTCGCTAAATTTGTTAAGTCTAACGCCATTGTTTACGCGAAAGCAGAACAAACGATCGGTGTGGGCGCTGGCCAAATGAGCCGTGTATACAGTGCAAAAATCGCTGGCATTAAAGCCGCAGATGAAAATCTAGAAGTGGTTGGCTCTGTTATGGCCTCTGATGCTTTCTTCCCATTCCGCGACGGCATTGATGCCGCAGCACAAGCGGGCATCACAGCGGTCATTCAGCCTGGCGGATCTATGCGCGACGCAGAAGTTATTGCGGCTGCCGACGAAGCTGGTATGGCCATGGTCTTCACTGGCATGCGTCATTTCCGTCACTAAAATAGACGTCACTATTTAGCGAATAACCAGTGGAGCGATCCACTGGTTTACAATAGAAAGGATGAAATAATGAAAGTTCTTATTATTGGTAACGGCGGCCGTGAACATGCTCTTGCATGGAAAACCGCAGAATCAAACGATGTCGAAAAAGTCTTTGTTGCTCCAGGTAACGCTGGCTCAGCAACCGAAAACAAAGTCGAAAACGTTAATATCGGCGTGACTGACATCGCCGATCTTGTTGCCTTTGCAAAAAAAGAAAACATCGACCTGACCATTGTTGGTCCAGAAGCACCGCTTGTTATCGGTGTGGTTGATGCTTTTGAAAAAGAAGGTCTTGCGATCTTCGGCCCAACCGCCGCAGCCGCTCAATTAGAAGGCTCCAAAGCCTTTACTAAAGACTTTTTGGCTCGCCACAACATCCCAACAGCGGCTTACGGCAACTTCACTGAGATCGCACCTGCGGTTGCTTACATCAAGCAACAAGGCGCGCCTATCGTGGTAAAAGCCGATGGCCTAGCCGCTGGTAAAGGCGTGATTCTGGCTCAAACAGAAGCAGAAGCCATCGAAGCCGTTGAAGACATGCTACAAGGCAACTCTTTTGGTGACGCTGGCAGCCGTGTGGTTATCGAAGAGTTCTTAACTGGCGAAGAAGCAAGCTTCATCTGCATGGTTGATGGCGAAACGGTTCTACCAATGGCCACCAGCCAAGACCATAAAGCGCGCGACAATGGCGACTTAGGTCCAAACACTGGCGGCATGGGCGCTTATTCTCCTGCCCCTGTTGTTACGCCTGAAATCCATGATCGCATCATGAACGAAGTGATTATGCCAACCGTGAAAGGCATGAATGCAGAAGGCAATCGCTATCGTGGTTTCTTGTACGCTGGTGTCATGGTTGCCGCGGACGGCACACCAAAAACACTGGAATACAACTGTCGTTTTGGCGACCCTGAAACGCAACCTATTATGATGCGTTTACGTTCCGATCTAGCAAAAATGTGTTTGGCGGCCATTCATGGCGAGCTAGACAGCGTGGAAGCAGATTGGGACCCTCGTGCCAGCCTAGGCGTTGTACTGGCGGCGGGCGGCTACCCTGCTGACTACCCGAAAGGCGACGTAATCTCTGGTTTGGACACAGCACTGCCTGCACACCAAAAAGTCTTCCAAGCGGGCACCGCATTGAAAGATGGTAACGTGGTTACTAACGGTGGTCGTGTCCTTTGTGCGGTCTCTCTTGGCGACACAGTAGCTGATGCGCAAGCTGGTGCTTACGACGTAGTGAAAACACTGTCTTGGGATAAAGTTTACTTCCGCACCGACATTGGCCACCGTGCCATTGCTCGTGAGCAAAAGTAATACCCAGTTCTGCTGACAAGAAAGCATTAAAAAGGCCTCTAGATGAGGCCTTTTTAGTTGGTGAATTCGTTTACTGTTTTATCTGTCGCTCTTTTTTGTCGAGCCACTGCTTAAATGTGCGACCAAGCTCGAGCACAATTAAGCCGAAAATTACTCCTGCTACCCAATCCAGCGCAAGCAAAAAGCCCACAACAATCAGCATTCCATAGCCATACATCAAGTTAGTACGTGTTTTTGGCTTGTGTTGGCGAGTGAACCAAGTAATGCACAATAACGCTAAGCCGAACCAAACATAATACTCGACCAAAATTGGATATAGCATTTCATCCCCTATCTAGTTAATAATAATAGCCTTACTTCAAATAGGTTGGGCTAGCTTTTTGTTTTCACGACTAATTCTACTCTTTTTATTGTGCGCAACCAATTACTCATGGGCAGCCAACGACATTGCTTTGATTGATGATAATCACAGCGATTTTAACGTGGCCAAGAGTGCGTACTACATTATTGATGAAACTGGGCAGCTTTCTATCGACACCATTTCATCGGAAGAATATGCCTCGCATTTCTTGCCGGTGAACGACCGTTTTCTACAACTTGGCTTAACCAAAGGCAATATTTGGTTACGAACCGAAGTGGCGATTCGGATCACTAAAAATGAGCCTGTGTTACTCGAGCTGAACGCCCCGCGTTTAGAGTACCTGAATATCTATATACCCAGTCTCTACGGAAACCAAGCTCAGGCCAGATTAGGCGAGGCTCGCCCTTATAGTAATCGACTGATTGAGCACCCCAGCTATCTGTTTCCTATGCCCAGCACCGCACCGCCTGTTTTTACCGTGTATATAAAGCTGTCATCCCATTTACCGGTTAATGTACGCATTCATCTTAAAACCCTCTCACAGGTCTCTCTCGACTCCCAAATAGACTTTTCTTTTACCGGGTTACTGATGGGGATTTTGTTAATCCTGTTCTTGAGCAATATATTTTTCTACATCAAAAGCTCTCACCCAATGTACATATTGTACAGCCTACTATTGCTCGGAATTGCCTTATTGCACCTTGCTTTACATGGTCAGTTGTATCAGTTTTTTCCGAATCAAATCGGCATTCAAGAACGAATCTATAATTTTGCCGCGCTCTCCTGTGGCGTTGCCATTACTTTTTTCTCACGGCTATATTTAGACACCAAGTCGTATTTTCCTACGCTAGACAAGGCAATGATTGCTCTGGGTGTCACCAACGCATTGGGGACTATTTTATTCACTGTGTCGCCTCAGCTCATCAACATTTTCTTTTTGTCGTTGATGACATTTTTCACCTTGTTTGCGCTCACCGCATTGGCCATGTACGCGTTCTTTAAAGACACGCCGTTTTCTGGCTATTATTTGATTGCCCGCCTCGTTCTCTTCATTGGTTATTTTATTTGGACCATGTCAGCTTATGGCATTCTTCCAAGCCCGACCGTGTATGAATGGGGATTGACCATTGCCATTATTATCGAGGCCATGATTCATTTTACCGGCATGATTGCGCAGCTAAACCCATTGCTCAGAAATCACGCCAGATTGACTCGTCACTCACAAGCCAAGCTCTTTGACCTGCTCTCGGACCTCTCTAGCCGCTTACGTCGCCAATTGAATGTAATCGATGGCAGTTTTACACAAATAGAAAAAGCCATTAAAAACGAGCGCAACAAACCCTTGGTACATAACGGCCAAGTTGCCAATAACAACCTACAAAAACTGGCGGAGCGCCTTGATTACTACATCAGTGCGGAGCAAAACCACAGTCACGTATTGGCTGAGCAATCGTTGCCTCTGTTTCTAACAACGATTATCGACGAAGCCTACAACACCTTCCAACAGCTAGACCAAGACAACGCCAGCATCGAATTCGTCGTGAAAAACATTCATCACGTTGAACTCCTGCACGACGCCGAGCTTATTCAGCACCTTATTGAAACCATGCTTTTGGAGTTCAAATACTTCACCGATCAAACACTAACCTTAGAAATCACTCGCCATGAGCTAAACCGTGAAGGCATTACTACTCTTGAGATACGCTGCTCCCCACTACCAACTCGTGTCTCCACCCATGATAGCTCAGTGGATTTAGGCATGAGTTACATCATGCTGTTAATCGAGCAACTCAATGGCAGCATAAAAACCATCCAGCAGGGACAATTTCGCGCCTTAAGCATCTACATCCCAATCCACTCCCATGTCAGACACATGAATTTGGAGCATGAAGAAGAGGTGTACTACGACCTAGTGCTTTTCGGGCAACATGATAAAGACCTGCAGCAAGCCTTTAATATTCTGCAAGCAAAACCCTATAGCATTGAACATTTCTCCCAGCTCGATGAGCTGCTAGCGTCCTTGGAAAAACCCGACACCCGACGCAACGGCAGTGTTATTTTAGTGTTTGATAATGGCGGTCATATTCCACACATCACCTACCAAAAACTCCGTCCGCTGATGAGACCAGAAGACCAATGCCTACTGATTACAAATAATGTTAAAATGTCGCGCGATTACGCAAAGACCATTGGCTTTGATGAGTTATTAACCTGCAGCGAACTAGAACCAGAGCTGCTACAGCAATTGTTACGCCTAACTCGCAAAGGTGAGAGGTTAAGAACCACTTTATTGCCTCGAATCAAACCTTTGCTCAATGAGCCTTGAGAAACCCACAAACGCCTTAAATAATAGAAACAAAGGGAATAATATGGACTGTCTATTTTGTAAATTAGTCAAAGGCGAGATACCTGCCACTATTTTGTACCAAGACGATGATGTCATTGCCTTTGAAGACATAATGCCTCAAGCACCGACGCACTTTTTGGTGATTCCTAAGCGCCATATTAGTACGTTAAACGACTTGACCGATGCCGATGCTCCCATCGTAGGAAAGCTCCCCATCGTGGCCGCAAAAGTCGCCAAAGAAAAAGGCATCAGCGATGCAGGCTATCGCGTAACAATGAACTGCAATGAGATGGGTGGCCAAACGGTTTACCACATTCATATGCACGTCCTAGGTGGCCGCGCCATGACCTGGCCACCAGGTTAACGACAGGAGGTTAGATGTTTTCTTTTCTAGATAGAACGGTGTTGCAATTTGATCGCGCCCTACAAACATTGGTCCCCCATGCTGCCCGTGCCATGCGAGTATCACCGGCCGACAACGAGGAAGAAGCACCACTAAACGCCGCCGAACGCAAACATTCGATTGGCTTAATGCGCATTAATCACACTGGCGAAGTCTGTGCACAAGCGCTGTACGCAGGCCAAGCCAGCACAGCAAAATTGGATGCCGTCAGAGAAGAAATGGAACACGCGGCAGAAGAGGAAGTGGATCATTTGGTTTGGTGTGAAAAACGACTCTATAGCCTAGGCAGCCGCCCAAGTATTTTAAACCCGCTGTTTTATGGTGCGTCTTTTAGCATTGGGGCCGGTGCCGGCCTGATCAGCGACCGCTTAAGCTTAGGCTTTGTGGCCGCCACAGAAGACCAGGTGTGCCTGCATTTGGACAAACACATGGAGGCGTTACCGGCTCAAGACGCCAAGAGCAAAGCCATTTTGACACAAATGCGCATTGACGAAGCCAAACACAAGCAGGCGGCATTAGCGTCAGGTGGTTATGTTTTTCCTAAACCGATTATGGCCATCATGACCCAGGTTTCAAAAGTCATGACAACCTCTACTTACAGGATTTGATTATGAACCGTGACCTTCACTCCATTAGACGCGATTATCAATTTGAAGACCTACTCGAAGACAGCGCGGGCGACGACCCTTTCGCTTTCTTCGACCAGTGGCTTGCTTTCGCCATTGATGAAGGCGTCGATGATCCAACCGCCATGATGATCAGCACAGTCGATGCCCAAGGCCAGCCCCACGCCCGCATCGTATTGCTAAAAGATCGAAATGAGTCAGGTTTTACCTTTTTCACCAACTACGACAGCGACAAGGGTCAACAGCTTGCACACAACAACAAAGCTTGTTTGACCTTCTTCTGGCCGACACTATCGAGACAAATTCGCATTGAAGGCGAAGTAGAAAAAGTCGCTCGTGAAGTGTCTGAGACCTATTTCTCTAGCCGCCCTCGAGGCAGTCAACTGGCCGCTCGCACGTCAAAACAAAGCGCCATTATTAAAAATAGAGAAGCCTTACAAAAAGCCTTTAAAGCAGAAGACGATGCTTTCTTAAACCAAAAAGTAGCTTGCCCAGAAAACTGGGGCGGATACACATTGAAACCGACTTTCATTGAGTTTTGGCAAGGCCGCCCTAGTCGACTCCACGATCGACTCTGCTTCAATAAAACTGGCGACCAGTGGACACTCGTGCGCAAAGCGCCATAGTTCAGTACAAAGCGATTAAAATAAGAGGAGTCGAAAGGTTAAACTTATGCGCTCCTCTTTTACTTTTCTTCTTTTCGGCAAACTATGCTGCCACAGCACCTGAGTAGATGGCGCCATCACCAACCAACTTTCGTTCGCCAACCACCGCTCATGCTTCACCTTGTGATTGCCTTTTAATCGAAACAAAAACGTCCTTTCTGCCCCTAGACTTAGCATAGTCACCACTGGCGCTGGCCCAAGCGTTGCTTCGCTGTCGGAATGCCAGCCCATATAATCATCGCCATCCTGATACCAATTGAGCAACACAGAGTTAAACCCTTGACCTGACAAACGCTCCGCTTCTTGTTTCGTGCTCAACAACCAGTCAGGCCACCCTTGCCCATAGTGGTCTTTGCCTGAATAACGATAACAAAGGCCATGATCTCCCAAGAAAGCGACTTTTCGAGGCACACTGACCTCACGGCCAAACAGAACGAGCCGTTCTTGCTCCCACGCTAAACGCGTTTTAAGGCAAGGCAGCAGATCAGGAAATCTTGAGCTCGAATTTGAGTATCGGTATGATGGCCGACGTCTCTTTGTCATATTTCCTTTGGACCCCAATGTCAGCTGATCCTGGTACGTTAAAGATTTCACGTAGTACATTCCTTGATGCGTATCGAGGTTTTGCGGTTTTGCTTATGATGATCTTTCATCTTTGCTGGGATTTAGGCAATTTTGGCTTTATCTCATTCTCTTTTGCAGACCCGTTTTGGATCGACTTTAGACGTGTCATAGTCACGTTATTTCTGACCGCCGTTGGCTGGTCTGCGTACCTATCTAATCGCCAACGACTCAGGTTGATTATTTGGCCACGTGACGCCAAAGTACTGCTGGCCGCGGTGCTAATTTCCCTTGGAACCTATCTGGCACTACCGAATAACTGGGTGTTCTTTGGCATTTTACACTTTATTTTTCTAGCCACTTTTTTGGTACGGCCGTTAAGTAGCCGCCCTATTCTATCAGCCTTAATCGGCAGTGCTATCCTTGTCATCTACAGTGAAACCTCTTGGTTGCATTTTCCTAATGCGCTTCCTACCATCGTACATTACTTAAATTTGCCCCACCAAACACTGGACATTCTTTTTCCATTGCCGTGGATTGGGGTGGTTCTCATTGGTCCCTTGCTTGGTTATCTAAATTGGCACAAGTGCACCATTCCAAACCACTTTTTGGTTCGCGCATTGAGTGCCATGGGACGCTTTGCCTTACCTATCTATCTGTTGCATCAGTTAATTTTATTTGCTTTGGTGGCCCTCGCCAAAATAGTGCTAAGCCATTAACCCTGTTCGATGTTTGGGCAAGAAAAAAGGCTATTTTTTTTTCGTAAAAATAGTTAAAAAAAGGCAAAAAGCATATTGCCTCCCACCAAGTTTCCGCTTCCTAAGGCGAACCTAGTTAGTAGACACTTACAGCAAGCAACAGCCCTCAAGTTGGAGCAATTATCAAGTCTTGATTTTAAAAAAAAAGAGCACTATTGTTCGCACAGTCAGGTGATAAAAACACTATATGTAGTGTTCTAACAAGCAAACTAACACTAGATACAGTAAACACCTCTTAAATCACAGAATGCACTAATGGGAAGTTAAGGCATGAGCACTCTCACAGTTACTAAGCGTAACGGGCAGACCGAAAACATCAATCTTGAGAAGATTCATAAAGTCATTACATGGGCCGCTGATGGCTTAGACAATGTCTCCGTTTCCCAAGTCGAATTAAAAGCCCAAATTCAGTTCTTTGAAGGGATTCGAACCACTGATATTCACGAAACTTTGATCAAATCGGCGGCGGATCTAATCTCGGAAAACACCCCAGATTACCAATATCTTGCAGCGCGTCTTGCTATCTTCCATTTGCGTAAAAAAGCCTTCGGCGATTTTGAGCCACCGCACCTTTATGATCATGTACAAAACCTTGTTGAGCAAAAACGTTACGATGAGAATCTGTTAAAAGATTATTCTAAAGAAGATTTTGAGCAACTAAACAGCTTCATTGATCACTCTCGTGACATGGACTTCTCTTACGCTGCCGTTAAGCAGCTAGAAGGGAAATACCTCGTTCAAAACCGTGTAACTGGTCAAATCTACGAAAGCCCACAGTTTATTTATATTCTGGTCGCTGCGTGTTTGTTTGCAGGCTACGATAAGAGTGAGCGTTTGTTATTGATCAAACGTTTTTACGACGCGGTTTCTAAGTTCAAAATCTCGCTACCAACACCGATCATGTCTGGCATCCGTACGCCAACACGTCAGTTTAGTAGCTGTGTCTTGATCGAATGTGGCGACTCGCTGGATTCTATCAACGCAACCTCTAGCGCCATCGTTAAGTACGTCAGTCAACGTGCTGGTATTGGTGTGAACGCTGGTGCCATTCGCGCTTTGGGTAGCCCAATCCGTGGTGGTGAAGCTTTCCATACAGGCTGTATCCCATTCTACAAACACTTCCAGACAGCGGTAAAAAGCTGTTCACAAGGTGGTGTACGTGGTGGTGCTGCGACTGTTTTCTACCCTATCTGGCATCTAGAAGTAGAAAGCCTGTTGGTATTGAAAAACAACCGTGGTGTGGAAGAAAACCGTGTTCGTCACCTAGATTACGGCGTTCAGTTTAACCGTTTGATGTACCAACGCTTGATCAAAGGCGGCAACATCACCTTGTTCAGCCCATCCGATGTGCCTGGTCTATACGATGCCTTCTTTGCTGACCAAGAAGAGTTTGACCGTCTATACGTTCAATACGAACAAGATGAGTCCATTCGCAAGCAAACCATTAAAGCGTCTGAACTCTTTACCTTGTTTGCTTCTGAGCGTGCAAGCACTGGTCGTATCTATCTACAAAACGTGGACCACTGTAATACGCACAGCCCGTTTGACCCAGCCGTTGCGCCGGTTAAACAAAGTAACTTGTGTCTAGAAATCGCGCTACCGACAAAACCATTAAATCGCATCGACGATCCAGAAGGCGAAATCGCCCTTTGTACTCTGTCTGCCTTTAACCTTGGCGCGTTGGACAACCTTGATGAACTAGAAGAGCTGTCTGAACTGATCGTTCGCGCATTAGACGCTTTGCTTGATTACCAAAACTACCCAATCCCAGCCGCACAACGTGCGACTGAACTGCGCCGTACTTTGGGTGTGGGTGTGATCAACTACGCATACTACCTTGCGAAAAACGGTGTGCGTTACTCGGATGGCAGTGCCAACGAATTGACTCACAAAACCTTCGAAGCGATTCAGTATTACCTACTAAAAGCTTCGAATAAGTTGGCGAAAGAATTCGGCCCTTGCTTGGCGTTCAACGAAACGACCTACGCAAAAGGCATTTTGCCAATCGATTCTTACAAAAAAGAAATCGATAACATCGTTTCTCCTGAGCTTTACTACGATTGGGAAACATTGCGTAGCGACATAGTGACGCACGGTTTGCGTAACTCAACACTCACGGCGCTGATGCCTTCTGAAACCTCGTCTCAGATCAGCAACGCGACCAATGGTATTGAGCCACCACGTGGTTTTGTCTCTGTGAAAGCCAGCAAAGACGGTATCCTGAAACAAGTGGTACCTGAGTTTGATCGCCTAAAAGAGCAATATGAGCTACTATGGACCATCCCTTCAAACGATGGTTACTTGCAGCTTGTGGGTATTATGCAGAAGTTTGTCGACCAAGCGATTTCAGCAAACACAAACTACGATCCACAGAAATTTGAGTCTCAAAAAGTGCCAATGAAGGTAATCCTAAAAGACCTTCTAACCGCTTACAAACTGGGTGTTAAAACGCTTTATTACCATAACACCCGTGACGGCGCGGACGATCAGCAAGACGATATTGATGACTGTGCTGGTGGCGCTTGTAAAATTTAGGTCTGATATTTGTCTTACAGACCCTGCGTTATTGGTAAACTAATACCGTTGAAATAGCGCAGACACGAGCCCCATCCTAGATGGGGCTTAGTTGTGTAAAGCGAAACAGAAAATTAATCACTCTCTAAGGCCTTCCTCTCTAGAATGCCTGACGAATTTAAGGAATCCCCTGAGCAATGAGTTACTCGACTTTTAACCGCAAGCAATTCGATAGTATGAAAGAACCTATGTTCTTTGGTGAAAATGTCAATGTTGCTCGCTACGACCAGCAAAAACACCCTATTTTTGAAAAGCTGATTGAAAAACAATTGTCTTTCTTTTGGCGCCCAGAAGAAGTCGATCTTTCTAGCGATCGCAAAGATTTCCAACGACTGGCAGAGCATGAACAACACATCTTTTTGAGCAACCTGAAATACCAAACCTTGCTAGACAGTGTGCAAGGCCGCTCACCGAATGTCGCGTTATTACCGATTGTTTCTCTACCTGAATTAGAAACTTGGATTGAAACATGGTCTTTCAGTGAGACCATCCACAGCCGTTCTTACACTCATATTATTCGTAATATCGTCAATGATCCGACCGTCATTTTTGACGACATTACCGTCAACACGGAAATCACCAAACGCGCAGACAGCGTCTCTGTCTACTACGACCGTTTAATTGAAATGGTGAGTTTGTACAACACGCTAGGCATGGGCACGCACCATATTCCAGGCAAAGGCAATGTTGAGATCTCAATGCCGACGCTTAAAAAAGCCCTCTATCTAACCATTGCGTCGGTAAACGTTTTAGAAGCCATTCGTTTCTACGTGAGCTTCGCGTGTAGCTTTGCGTTTGCCGAACGCACACTCATGGAAGGCAACGCTAAGATCATCAAACTGATCGCTCGTGATGAAGCCCTTCACCTAACGGGCACTCAGCACATGCTGAACCTAATGGCATCAGGCAAAGATGACCCAGAAATGGCTGTTATTGCAGCAGAATGCCAAGAAGAAGTTCGCAACATCTTCATAGAAGCCGCCGAGCAAGAAAAAGAATGGGCAAGCTACCTCTTTAAAGATGGTTCAATGATTGGTTTGAATGCACAAATTCTTGGCCAATATGTTGAATACATTACCAATGTGCGCATGCAGGCAGTGGGTCTAGACGCTTGCTTCGGTACTAAGCACAACCCAATTCCTTGGATCAATGCTTGGTTAGTCAGTGACAACGTACAAGTGGCGCCACAAGAAGCGGAAATTAGCTCTTACTTGGTAGGTCAAACAGACAATAACTTAGACGATTCAGACTTCGATGACTTCGACCTCTAAACAAGGTACGCCGTCTAAAGACCAAGTCCATCGAGTATTATTGGGCAAGCAGCAGTTTCTCGTCACTGAAGACGAGCCTTTGCTCCCTCAGCTTGAAAGAGCCGGTATTCACATAGAATATCAATGCCGCGAAGGTTACTGCTCATCTTGCTCAATCAAACTCTTATGGGGTCAGGTGGAATACCCATTTGAGCCCCTCGCTTGGGTTCACAGTGGCTACATGCTTGCCTGCTGTGCAATCGTAAAAAGCGACATTGAAATCGCGTTTTTCCACGAATAACCCCCCATAAATAAAGATATTCTGGCCATTGCATTGTCAATGGCCAGCCCTTCATCGCACTCCCCCTAGAGCAAGGCACACATAGCGCCTAAGACAAAGTCCGGTAACCTGCGTAGAGACGAGTTGCTGTCGTTACCCAACACGCCGCCCCAAACACATAAGCCAACACTGAAAAGTAACTAGGTAGCAGACAAATAAGCACCAAGAACAAGATTGTCTCTGTGCCTTCTGTTAAGCCCCCTAAAAAATAAAGCGACTTGCGACCATAGTCTAAACGCTCGATATTGCGTTTTTCCGCCATGATAGCAAAGGCTAAAAAGCTGCTTCCCGTGCCCATAAACGCAAAAATCAAAAAGCTGGCGGCCAAGGCATTTTCAGCAGGGTTCATCAACGCGAAACCAAACACCACCGCGGAATAAAAAATAAAATCCAACGTAATGTCTAAATAACCACCCAAATCGGTTGGTCCTTGAATACGCGCCACCGCGCCATCCAATCCATCCATCGCGCGATTGAACACAATCAACAACAGCGCCACAAAGGTCATCTCAAAATAGAGGGCTGGCAAGACTAAAATGCCAAACAGAAAACCGACCACTGTAATGCCATTGGCCGTGACGCCGAGTGCATCCAAGCCTTTCGCTAAGCGGGCTAATGGTTGTTTTAAATTTCGAATAAAAAAGGTATCTAACATGAAAAAAAGTGCCTTGTTTGAATGGAAGCGAACAGTCTAAAGACTTGTTACAATAGGTTAAATTCGATGTTGAACAATAAGGTTATTATGATACACGCAAAACAATACGGTGAATCTGGCCCTGCCCTTGTCATCATTCATGGCCTTTTTGGCAACGCAGACAACTGGCACTCTATCGCGCAATCTCTTGCTGAACACTTTACTGTGTATTGCTTAGATTTGCCCAATCATGGCAAGTCCTCTGCGTTAGAAGAAGCCAGCTACCCTAAAATGGCCAGCGCTATTCTAGCGTGGGCCAATTCAACTCAGCTGTCCTCCTTCTCTCTTCTCGGACACTCAATGGGCGGAAAAGTTGCCATGCAGATGGCCGCCATGGCCAAGCCAAACCAAGTGACAAAGCTGATTATCGCAGACATTTCCCCTGTGGATTATCAGCCAGGCCACACCGACATATTCAAAGGCCTAAAAGCCATTGACCAAGCAGACCTTCAATCGCGCAAACAAGCCGACACCTTATTGAGCCAATTCGAACCAAGCCTGCCTATTAGACAGTTCTTACTGAAAAATCTTACAAAAACAGACAAAGGTTTAAGTTTGGTGCTCTCTCTCGACAACATCGCCAACAGTTACGCCACGATTCTACAAAAACCAGAGATTACTACGCCCATCGATACGCCAACGCTGTTTATCAAAGGGGAAAAGTCGAACTACATAGTGGCCGATTACCAAAGCGCCATCATGGCACTCTTTCCTAACGCAGAATTCAAAATGATCCCAGACACAGGCCATTGGTTGCACGCCGAAAAACCCGCCGTATTTACGGGTTTGGTAAAACGTTTTTTAAGCAAATAACCGCCCATAAAACGCCCTGTTCTCAGGGCGTTTTAATAAGCGCAATAAACGTGGTTTGTGTTAGCGACTAGGAGCGACCTTAATCAGGTCATCGTCATGAAGATGTGTCCATTTGCCTTTCGGCTTATCGAGATATTGAAAGTGCTCATTGGTAAAAGCCCCTTGAATACAAACATAACCTCTTGGCAAACTCGCGACGACTTCTCCCTCTAACACCTCATTCCATACAGTCGGCCCAGTGGTGTTATAAACGCCTTTCTTTTTCAATATTCGATAACGGTTAATGTTGGAGACAATTTTATCGATAGCACATTGGTAGTGATGATTGTTCGGTGTGGCCGCTAAAAAGAAATTGGTGAACTCTGTATTGTTCTTCTTAAACTTAATATACAAGGCATCGTGATCTTCTTTTAGCGTTTGGCTAAGCGGCCACACAAGTGATGCGTCTATGTCCATGTACACACCACCATTGGCGTATAAGTTCACGGCTCGCCACAGATCCGCCTGCGCAGCGCCGTCATTGAGTTTCAAATAGGCTCGGCACACTTCAACAGGAGCCTGCTCTTTCATAAATCTCTCCCGCGCCTCTGTACTGACATAACGGTAATCGTAATCCAGCGACATCATACGATTAAAAAGGTAGTTCACATAGACGGGTAAGGTACAGCGATTGGAATAATTAGTCTGCCAAATAACCTTAGGAATAGCGGATCGGTTATGAGTGGTAAACTTGGCTTTTGAGTAGTCAGGGAGGGTAAAACGCAGGTTAGGAAAAATAAAATGGAACGGATAAGAGAATATTTTCACCAGATTACCGCACAAACGAATACTGCGATTAGCGACCATTTTGAAGGAATTATTCATTAGATGATGTACCTATGTCAGTCGTGCTAAACATGGGCATTCTGTGTCAACCCACACTTTATATGGTCGATTAACACAGAGTATCAATACCCGCTTAACAACATAGGTAACACGGTTTTCTTACAGATTAATGAAAAGCCCATAACCGAGAATCTAGATAAAATCGCTTAAGACTGTCGCAGCCTTGCAGCTCTTCGCACATTCACTTACTTTTGGTGCGATATTCATCCGCGTAATACGTGCCTAACAGTCGAATTTCTTCTGAGAAAAAACGCAATTCCTCCAACGCACTTTGCATCGCAGGGTCTTGAAAATGCGCTTCCACATCGACGTAAAACTGAGTCGCCGTAAAATGCCCATTCACCATGTAACTTTCCAGTTTCAACATGTTAATGCCGTTCGTCGCAAAGCCCCCCATGGCTTTATACAGTGCCGCAGGAATATTTCGCACGCGAAACATAAAAGAAGTGATGTAAGTCTGTTGCACTTCAAAAACCGGCATTTTCTGCTGCTTCGCAAACACCAAAAAACGCGTAGTGTTGCCTTGAGTGTCATTAAAGTAGGTTTTTAGTATATTTAGCCCGTACAACTCAGCGGCCAGCTCTGAGGAAATAACCGCTAAGTCAGCTTCCTCTTGTTCGGCAATGTGCTTTGCCGCACCGGCGGTGTCGTACATGGCAAGATTTTTCGCCCCCAATGCTTTGATATTGCTATCACATTGCGCCAGTGCTTGCGGGTGGCTACCAATCCGTTTTACCTGCTCCAACGTCATCCCATGACGTGCCATTAAACAATGATTGACCGGTTCAAAGTGCTCTTTCACCACATACAACTGAGTACGCCTCAGCTCACGATAAATTTCTTCTACTCGGCCTGCGGTGGAATTCTCGACGGGGATCATGGCGTAATACGCACTGCCCTGCTCGACCATTTGCAAGGCGTCTGCAAAGGTGGCACAGTTAACGCTCTTCCAGTTCGGGAATGTTTGTTTACAGGCTAGATGAGAGTAAGCGCCCGGCTCGCCTTGATAGGCCACAACCTGAGTCGCATCAAAATGAGTAATCTGTTCTGACATGGTATATTCGTTTTTATGTGAGTAGGAACCACCACTAGACCGCGTTTTAAAAGACAAAGCAACCTTATGATAAAAACCCTATTTATTAAGTTGATAAGAGGCTATCAGTTCATTATCAGCCCCCTGCTTGGCAATAATTGCCGATTCTACCCAAGTTGCTCTCGTTATATGATCGAAGCCATTGAACGCTTCGGCATCATAAAAGGCGTTTACCTAGGAGTAAGAAGATTGGCCAAATGCCACCCGTGGCATGAAGGTGGTATGGACCCTGTGCCTCCTTGTGCTCACTGCCAAGAAGAGCAAGACAAAAAGTAGTGTTACGGGTGACCAATCTGTAATTTCAAATCACTGGCCACCAGCACCGCTTGCGTACGATTATTAATCTCAAGCTTACGAAAGATCGCTGTTATGTGCGCTTTCACCGTCGCTTCAGAAATCGACAATTCATAGGCGATTTGTTTATTCAACAACCCTTCATGAAGATAACAAAGCACCTTGTATTGCTGCGGCGTTAACTCCGCCACTCGATGCTGCATGCTCAAATCAGGTTTTGGTTGATCTTGTAATTCAGATTCTAGATAGTCAGGAAGCCAAATGTCTCCCGCTAAAATGGCGTTAATGGCATTGCTATAAAGAACCGGTTCACTGGTCTTAGGAATAAAGCCCAGCGCCCCCGCTTCGATGACTTTTGCCACCATGCTCACATCATCACTGCCAGAAATCACAGCAACAGGAATATCAGGAAAGTCGGTGCGAATTCGAATAAGCCCGAATAAATCACCACTGCCGGGCATGTTTAAGTCCAAAAGAAGCAGATCCACATCCTCCATTTGCCGTAAACAGCGCAATGTCGAATCCAGATCATAAGCTTCTTCAATGGAAATACCTTTCATTTCTGCCCGCAATGCGCTGCTTAGCGCACTGCGAAACAGAGGATGATCATCTGCAATAATAAGTGAAATCACTAACGACTCTTTTTTTAAGTGTTATTAAGATTTCATATTTAAACGGTTATCGATCAAATCATCAACCACACTTGGATCCGCCAAGGTACTTGTGTCACCTAATTGGTCCTGTTCATTGGCCGCAATCTTACGCAAAATACGACGCATGATCTTACCTGAGCGGGTTTTTGGCAGCCCTTTGGTCGCCCATTGGATGAGGTCTGGTGTCGCAATTGGACCAATTTCTTTGCGTACAAACTGTTTCAATTCTTTCATCAGCTCATCGCTTGGCTCAATCCCATCCACCAAAGCCACATACACATAAATGCCTTGGCCTTTAATATCGTGTGGGTAACCAACGATGGCCGCTTCTGCGACAGAAGGGTGTGCAACTAACGCGCTTTCAATTTCGGCCGTACCCAAACGGTGTCCAGACACGTTTAATACATCGTCCATTCGACCGGTTATCCAGTAATGACCGTCTTCGTCTCGAGACGCCCCATCACCGGTAAAATACATGCCATCAAACGTACTAAAATAGGTTTGCTCAAAACGTTCATGGTCACCATAAACGGTGCGCGCTTGGCCAGGCCAAGAATCGGTAATGACCAAACCACCATCGACTCTAACACCTTGAGCGTCTAACAAAACACCTTGTGCGTCCAATAAGGCAGGCTGCACCCCAAACAGAGGGCCAGTACAAGAGCCAGGTTTAATATCGGTTTGTACGATACGCGGTGTCATCATCATGCCACCGGTTTCGGTTTGCCACCAAGTATCCACCACCGGGCAAGATGAACGACCAATTTCTGTGTAGTACCAAGACCAAGCTTCTGGGTTAATCGGCTCGCCCACACTCCCCAGAATACGCAGAGAGTTTCGTTTACTAGAACGGGTGGCTTCATCGCCTTTTGACATTAACGCTCGGATCGCTGTCGGTGCCGTATAGAGAATAGACACATTGAATTTATCAACCACACGGCCAATACGACCAGAATCTGGGTAAGTCGGTACGCCTTCAAACAAAATGCTTGTCGCCGCGTTGGCCAAAGGTCCGTACACAATGTAGCTGTGTCCAGTGATCCAGCCGACATCCGCTGCACACCAATAAACATCATCGGGTTTAAGGTCAAACACCAATTCGTGGGTCATTGAGGCATACACCAAATAACCACCGGTTGTATGCACGACCCCTTTCGGTTTGCCTGTTGACCCTGAGGTATAAAGAATAAACAAAGGGTCCTCTGCGTTCATCGGTTCAACAGGGCATTCGGTGCTTTCGTTTGCCACTTCCACCGCCCAATCCAGATCTCGGCCTTCAAACCAAGGCACATCTTTATTAGTGTGACGATAGGCGATGACTTTTTCTACTGATGGGCAGGCGTTGTTTTCTAGCGCCATGTCGACGTTGTGTTTTAAAGGAATAGTATTGCCCGCTCGGCGGCCTTCATCCGCTGTAATGACCACTTTTACTTCACAATCATTTAAACGGTCGGCAATGGCGTGGGCAGAAAAGCCACCAAAAATAACGGAGTGAATCGCACCAATACGAGCACACGCTAGCATGCTGTATACGGCTTGTGGGATCATCGGCATATAGATAGCGACACGATCGCCTTTCTCTACACCTTGACGTTTTAACACATTGGCTAAACGGCCGACTTCATCGTGTAGCGTTTGGTAAGTAATGGCCGTTTTTTCTGAATTTTCTTCATCGCTTTCAAGGTAATACGCAACTTTATCAGCGTGCTTTGCTAAATGGCGATCAATACAGTTGTGGGCAACATTTAGCGTGCCATCCTCAAACCATTTTATGCTGACATTACCACGTTCGAACGAGGTGTTTTTCACCTTACTGTAAGGGGCGATCCAATCTAAACGCTGTCCTTCTTTCGCCCAAAAAGCCTCTGGGTTGTCGATGGATTCTTGGTAACGCTTTTCGAATTCTGCCTGGCTGACAGTGGCATTGTTGGCCACTTCTTTAGCAGTATCACTGTATAATGACGTCATAACTCGCTCCATTTTTAAAGTTGTTTTAAGGATGCTTAAGCTACTATAGCTTGCTGAATTCTATGATCTATTCCACTTTAGTCTTAGCGATGCTTATTTCATTCGCCCAGCTCTGACAAAAAAAGGCAAACTAACTTGCTTCTTATGGGAAGGGTCAGTCCATACGGAGCGCAGCATTTGATTCGCTTCCACCAAGAAGTCATCGCCTTGATCTTGAATCCGCAATTGGGCCGCGGTCCAAGAACGAATAAAGTCCATGGTTTGAGAAACAGACCAATTACAATATAAATCAAATTGAGGCACTTCAATCGCCTCAAAGGGGAAATGGATGTCTTTGTATTGATTCCACAGTAAGCGACTTTTGACAGGCCAGTAAGAAGATAACAAGGGCAATACATGCTCAGAAATCACCAAATCTTCTGGCTCTCCCAAGGTAAACCAGTTGTACCCCCAACACACAAACAAACCGCCAGGTTTGAGAACCCGTTGCACTTCTTGCCAAAACAAATCCAAATCAAACCAATGCAAGGCATGCCCAATGCAAACCGCATCGAAATAGTTATCAGGGTATTCGGTCTTTTCAGAAGGAAAAACGCGGTAGTTTACTTTTCTGTGGGGGGTGGCCTCAGCGATTTGCGACTCACTAATGTCTGATGCTTCTACTTTGTCAAAATACGCAGCCAAATCAATAGAGGCTTGGCCGGTTCCGCAAGCGGCATCCCATACTACCCCTGCGCTGATGACTTGCTGAGAAAGCCAATAATACAGCTCGGCAGGGTAGGTCGGTCGTGCTCGCGAATAAATGCTTGAAGATTGCCCATCAAAAGAACGCATAAGAAATACCCTATTCAAATTATTTTGCTATCTCGACGACAATGACTTCCTGTCAAGGGAGCGCAATACCTTGTTATTTTAATCAGCAAATAACGTCTATTCCTGCAATACATTATAGGAATTTAATACGCTTTTTGCTTCCTCAACACCCTTAACGCGATACGCCTGAATACCCATTGATTGTGCCATATCAATGTTTATTTGATTGTCATCAATAAACAAAATTTCGTCTGGTGCAACCTGTAATGCATCAAGCACGTAATCGTAAATAGCGCGATCCGGCTTTACCGACCCTATCAAATGAGAAGCAAAATAACTGTGAAAATTTCCAGCAAGCCCCATTTCATTCATCAAGCGGGACCAGTGGGCAGCATTGTTGTTCGATAACACCGCTCTGTGGTAGTGTGGCTTTATCGATTGCACTAACTCTAATGCCCCCGCAAACAACCCTTTTGGCCACGCTTGAAACGCCTGTTTAAAAACCGCGGACGCCACGGAACTGCCCACTTCGTCTGGTAATCGCTCAGCAAATTCATCAAAACTAATCCGACCAGAGTCAAACGCAGCCACTGTGGGAGAACGTAACCATTTGAGCCAAACCGCGGCCTCTTCTCCTTCAGTATTCAGCATTTCGTGCATTTGACTCACATCGCCGAGGTCGACTAATACCCCTCCTAAATCAAACAACACCACACTGATATCTGCATTTTTCATAGACAATCCTCTTACTCTTGGTTATAAAAACGGAATAAATGTGCAAGAATGAGCCTAGACTCGCGCAATATTACGATTTATCTTTGAATTATTTTTACAAAACACGGTCAACTTAAGCCGTTAGTCACTACCCTATCATGATTAAGCATTCTGATTTATTCAGGATTAACCATGATAGTAATAACAAAATCACCAACAATAATAAGCTATGACACTCTCTCCAAGGAGAAAAATAAAATGAAACCGGGATTCTTAACAAAAACAATTTTCGCCACTGCGACAGCCGCTACCATTGCCTTAACAGCAACCAGTAGTTTGGCCGCCGACAACAGAAACTACATTCTTGCTACTGCCTCAACGGGCGGTACCTACTACCCTGTTGGTGTTGCGATCGCGACACTGAGTAAAGTAAAACTAGAACCTAAATTTGGTATGTCTTTGTCTGCTATCAGCTCTGCTGGATCAGGTGAAAACATCAAGCTGCTAAGAGAAAGCCAAGCACAATTTGCCATTTTACAAGGTCTCTATGGTGCTTGGGCATGGAATGGCGAAGGCCCACTAACACAATCTGGTAAGCAAACGGAATTACGTTCTGTTTCTATGTTGTGGCAAAACGTTGAGCACTTCTCAATCAAATCCAATCTGGTCAAAACCGGTACGATTGAAGACTTAAAAGGCATCGAAGGCACTAATAATAAGTTTTCCATTGGTCCCAAAAACTCTGGTACAGAAGGCTCCGGTCGCCAAATCTTTAAAGGCCTAGGCATTCAACCAGACAACTTTAGTTTGGCTTACATGGGCTATGGTGCCAGTGCTGACGCTATGCAAAACGGCAACATCGAAGGCATGAACACGCCAGCGGGTGTTCCTGTTAGTGCGGTAACCCGTTTGTACGCGTCTCTTGGTGGCGATAACGTCACTGTGTTGGATTTCACCGATGAGCAAATGAAAAAAGCCAACGGTAACTACAACCTTTGGACGCGCTATGTGGTTCCTGCGAACACTTACCCAGGCCAAAGCAAGCCAATTAACACCATCGCTCAGCCTAACTTCTTGGCCACTCGTGCCGATGTTTCAGACGAAGACGTTTACCAGCTAACAAAAGCCTTGTATGAAAACTTGGGTTACCTAAGTGCGATTCACAAAGCGACAGCGGTTATGTCCCTTGAAAAAGCCATTGCAGGGTTACCTGTACCGCTTCACCCAGGCGCCGCACGTTATTACCGTGAGCAAGGAATCAAAATTCCTGCTGATTTAATCGCTGAATAATCGAATCGTTCGTAAGTATCGCTCCCTAGTAGGGGGCGATACTGCTTTCTGCTTTCCTCCTGTTTGTACAAAGGTAGCTGTTTTATGACCGCTTCACATGACTCGATAGACTCCTCCGAGACTGATATTGATTTAGAAGAATTCGAGACCAAACATCGTTCTGGTCAATGGCTAACACGTTTTGTTTTTGCCTTATCTATTTTTCTTGCCGTTGCCCATATCTACATCAACACAATAGGCACCTTGCCTGAATTAAGAATATCTGCTTTTCACTTTGCTGGATTTGGTGCCTTGTGTGCGCTCTTGGTCCCAGCCAACCCGAAATGGCGTGATAGCAAGATCGCCCTCTTTTTCGACATCCTGATTGTGCTCGCGCTGGTCGGGATGGTGCTTTACATCGTCTTTTTCGAAGACGCGTTATACGCCCGTGGTGTCACCTTCGACACCGGTGATTGGATTGTTTCCAGTATTGCTGTTTTGCTGTCACTGGAACTCATTCGACGCACCAGCGGTTGGTTCATTCCGTTTTTAATTCTGGTCGCACTGACGTACGTTGTGTTGTGGGGAAAATGGATCGGCGGTCCTTTCTCCTTCCCTGGTTTGAGCCTTGAAACATTGCTTTATCGCAGCTTCTTCAGTACCGATGGCATGTTTGGTTCTATCTCCCGAATATCGTGGAGCTTTGTCTTCATGTTCATCTTATTTGGCGCGTTTCTTGTCAAATCAGGTGCCGGTGACTTTATCATTGCGCTTGCCCGCTCATTGGCAAGTAAAATGATTGGTGGCCCGGGATTTGTGGCGGTTTTAGGTTCTGGTCTAATGGGCTCGGTATCCGGCTCTTCTGTGGCCAACACCGTATCCACTGGGGTTATTACGATTCCATTGATGCGCAAAGCAGGCTTCCCAGCTCGCTTTGCGGCAGGTATTGAAGCCGCTGCCTCCACGGGTGGACAATTAATGCCTCCAATCATGGGGGCAGGCGCGTTCATCATGGCGTCGTACACGCAAGTGTCTTACGTCACCATCATTGGTGTGGCGACCATTCCGGCCATCTTGTACTTCCTATCGGTTGGCTTTTTCGTTCGCGTTGAAGCAAAACGACAGAATGTCACCTCAGTGGAAGAAAATGGTCCGCCGATTTCACAAGTACTAAAAGAAGGCTGGCACAATATCTTGCCATTGGCGGTATTGGTAACGCTATTGGTACAAGGCTTTACTCCAACCTATGCCGCTGGTCTTGGCATCATCGCCGTGATTGTCTCTTCATGGCTTTCTAAGAGTCATAAAATGGGCCCTGTTGCCATCCTAGATGCGATGGCTCAAGGCGCTCGAAATATGTCGACAACCGCCGTATTGCTTATCGGCATCGGTTTGGTGGTTAATGTCATCAGTACCACAGGCGTGGGCAACACTTTCTCAATCATGATTTCAGATTGGGCGGGCGGCAGCTTATTCCTTACCTTGGTACTGGTTGCTATTGCGTCGCTGGTCTTAGGCATGGGGCTTCCTGTCACCGCGTCTTATATCGTTTTGGGCACCCTGTCGGCACCGGCTATTTTTAACCTCATCGCAGAAAGCCAATTATTGGAAATGATGAGCAGTGGTAACTTGCCACAAGCCGCGACCGCTGTCTTTATGCTAGTGGACCCAGGTGCAATCGCACAACTTGCTCAAGGCATGCCAATGGATCAAGCGGCTGCGCTGTTGGCGCAAGTGCCTGCTGACTTTAAGAGCATGTTGATGGATCAAGCGCTGGGCGCTAATAACGTCGCCATGATTTTGGTGACCGCTCACATGATCATCTTCTGGTTGTCTCAAGACAGTAACGTGACGCCTCCGGTGTGTTTGACGGCATTTGCCGCTGCGGCGATAGCCAAAACACCTCCGATGCGTACCGGTATGATGGCTTGGAAACTGGCTAAAGGCCTCTATATCGTGCCTTTATTAATGGCCTATACACCATTGATTGGCGGCGATACAGAAACGCTCATTCGTCTCACCTTGTTCGCGATCTTTGGTCTGTATGCATTAGTGGCCGCCATGGAAGGTTACTTAGAAGACAAACTCTCTATTCCATCCAGACTATTGGCCTTGGTCGCGTCTGTCTTGATGTTGTGGCCAAACTTAGACATCTGGCTACAAATAGTCGGTTTGGTCATTTTCTTAGCCTTGTTTGTCATTGGCAACAGAACATACGCAAAAGGCAGTGTGTTAGCTAAGTAATAGAAAAATACTGTAAAAGCCGATTTTTGCTGTTTATCCAATCCTTTGGAAAGCGTGAAAATCGGCTTTTTTATTGACCACTAGCGCCGCCCCTCTTCGGATAATCTAGCCTCTTATTCGGACTTGTCATTTGAATTTCATAAAATACCTATTTACTGATTATCATGGCACCCCTTACTATGCCTTTCATAGGCTTATTAACTCTGCAAAAGGACCGCAAGTATGATCAGGGCACACTGTTTTACTAGGCTAAAACTCACGCTGGCATTTATTCTCAGCCTCATTGCATTCTCCGCCAACGCGGCGACAAAAAGCATTAGCTTGAATGTTTTTGCCATTCCTTCTCAACCCATTATAGATTTAGTTCAAACCACCAGTGATTCACTCAAAAAAGAGGGAATTACGACGTTTTACGAAAAAGGCTTTCCTGTTCACGCCACCTTGTATCTCACTGACTTTCCAGAAGGTTCTGAAGGCGCCATTTTAAAAGAAGTGAAAAAAGTGGTCGCTCGTTTTCAGCCATTCCCCATTCAAGCAAAAGGCTTAACTGTTACCCAAAGCCATTGGGCCTTTCTCGATTTGGTCCCCTCAACTAGGCTACAAAGACTGGCGGACGAAATCACCTTAGCCATAGAGCCACTGCGTGATAAACAGGCCACGCTGCCAACTTGGGTGAAACACTTTCCAAATAAATTGGCCGCTTTTCAACGTTATGGTAGCCCTAACGTGTTCCAAAACTTTCAGCCTCATTTGACCCTACTTGCGAACGAAAAAAGTCCGAAACTCGCAACATTTAACAGCAAAATGAAAGCCAATCCGCCTCAAGCAACAGGGCAGATTGTCGGTATCGGTGTGGGGATTTCCGACCAATGGGGGCAACAAAAAGAGGTTGTCGCTCACTATTTATTCAAATAGCCCTCTAACCTCATAGAATCCTCAACAAGAGAAAGTGACCATAAGGCTCACTTTCTCGTTTTAGCCTTTAAAATCTGTTCAAAAAACCATCATATCTGATTGTTTTATCAGAAAAAGCTTTCTTTTTATCAAGAAAGTCCGATTTTCTTTTTCATTTCCATTTTTCATGCTAGATTGCTACCGCCTTTATTTTTAACAAGCCAATTTACTAACGAGTTCCCCTCAACGCTGTTGGTTTGTTCTCTATCGGCATCAGAGGAATTGGCACCCAATCATCCTCTGTAAAAAATTATAACAATGCTTACCAAGCAATCACTTTGGAGAATTTCATATGCAAGCATTCATTGATTTCTTAAACGGAGTCATTTGGAGCCCAGTGTTAATCTATCTGTGCCTAGGCGCAGGATTATTCTATTCCGTACTTACTCGTTTCGCCCAAGTCAGACATTTCAAAGAAATGTGCAGCTTACTACTCAACTCAAACGATTCAGATAAAGGCATTTCTTCTTTTCAAGCCTTAGCAGTCTCTTTATCTGGCCGTGTTGGTGTGGGTAATATCGCAGGTGTTGCCGCAGCCATTGGTTTTGGTGGTCCTGGTGCTGTTTTCTGGATGTGGGTTGTGGCTTTCTTAGGCGCTAGTACGGCGTACGCGGAATCTACATTAGGTCAACTTTACAAAGTCAGTGAAGACGGTCAATACCGTGGTGGCCCAGCGTATTATTTTGATCGCTGCCTTGGCTGGCGCTGGTTGGGCATTTTATTCGCCCTGTCTTCTATTATTGCATGTGGTATTTTCTTACCAGGCATCCAAGCCAATGCTGTAGGCAACGCCGTAGTAGAAATTTTCGGGCCAGGTAACATAGTATCAAGTTCATTCGGTGACGTTAGCTCAACCAAATTGGTGGCTTTGGCGGTGATTTTGTTGGTCTTGGCCTTCATCATCTTTGGCGGCATCAAGCGAATTGCCAACTTCACACAAATCATCGTTCCTTTCATGGCATTGGGTTACATTGTCATGGCGTTGATCGTTGTCTTTCTAAACATTCACCAAGTACCAGATATCTTCAAACTGATCTTCTCTGACGCCTTTACTGCTCAAGCAGGCTTTGGTGCGGCGATCGGTTGGGGTGTAAAACGTGGTGTTTATTCCAACGAAGCAGGTCAAGGTACAGGCCCTCACGCCGCCGCTGCTGCAGAAGTAGAGCACCCTGCACAACAAGGTCTTGTTCAAGCCTTCTCTGTGTATGTGGATACGCTGTTTATCTGTACGGCAACCGCATTGATGATCTTGATTACCCAGCAATATAATATTCAGGGTAGCCTACCTGATGGTCAGTTCATCGTTCAACACGTTGACCCATCAACAATCATTTCTTCTCCTGCCTTCACACAAATGGCTTTAGCCAGTGTATTTGGTGGTGTTGGTCCAGTGTTTGTTGGCGTCGCGCTCTTCTTCTTCGCCTTCACCACTATCTTGGCTTACTACTATATTGCCGAAACCAACGTAGCCTACCTACGCCGTGCATTAAAATTCAACATTCCACTAACCTTAGTGAAACTCTTGATCATGTTCATGGTGGCATACGGTACCGTTAACACAGCAGGTTACATTTGGAACCTGGGTGATGTTGGCGTTGGCTTAATGGCTTGGATAAACATTGTTGGTATTTTGGTTATCTTCTTCCTCGCGAAGCCAACGATGAAAACCCTTCGTGACTATGAACGTCAAAAAGCCGAAGGCGTTGAAAAATACACGTTTAACCCGAAAGCCCTTGGCATTAAAGGCGCTGATTTCTGGGAAGAGCGTTATGAAAAGCAACAAGCAGAAGATGCGAAAAACAAATAACGTCTATTGCTAATACGCTTTCTTGATAAGAAAAACGGCCAATCGTTTCCGATTGGCCGTTTTTTTATCCCTCGCCTTACTGGCTGATGGCTTGCCGTAAAAGCCAGCGCATCGTGTTAACTCATGGCGTCTTCTGCTAACCACTCTGCCACTTGTTTCGCATAATACGTCACAATCAACGAAGCCCCTGCCCGTTTAAAACCAACCAGAGTTTCAAACACCGCTTGTTGCTCATCCAGTGCGCCCGCCAGCGCAGCAAACTTGATGCCTGCGTACTCACCGCCTACTTGGTAAGACGCCAGTGGAAGATGTGTCTCTTTGCGTAAATTGGCCAACACATCCAAATAGGGTGTACCTGGCTTAACCATCAAGATATCAGCGCCCTCTTGCTCATCCAATAACGCTTCTTGCATAGCCTGACGGCCGTTAGCGCAATCGAGTTGATACGATTTTCTATCGCCATCCAGTTCGCTTTCGACCGCTTCACGAAAAGGTCCATAAAAAGAGGAAGCAAATTTCGCCGAATGGGCCAAAATGCCCACATTTTTATAGCCTGCGTTGTCCAATCCTTGACGAATAGCCAGCACTTGTCCATCCATCATCGCCGATGGTGCCAGCATATCCGCGCCAGCCTTAGCCGCGGTAATACACTGTTTTACTAGGTTGTGAACGCTTGAGTCATTTTCCACATCGCCGTTGTGCACTACGCCACAATGACCGTGATCTGTATATTCACAAAAACAAATATCAGGAATCACCACCATCTCTGGGCACGCCTCTTTGATGGTTAAAATCATCCGTGCTAGCAAACCGTCGTCTTGCCAAGTATCGCTGCCTAGTGCGTCTTTGTGATGACTAATACCAAATGGCATAACATAGCGAATCCCCAAGGCAAACAAGTCCTTTGCCTCTTGTGCTAAATCCTGTTCCGGTAAACGAAAAATACCCGGCAACTTCGTCAGAGGTATCGCCTTATTAATGTCTTCTTCGATGAACAAGGGGTAAATTAAATCGCTCAAAGAAAAGTCATGCTCGCGCACTAAATCCCGCATGGCAGGCGTGCCCCGAAGACGACGTAAACGTTTTAATGGACCAACAGAAACAGCAGATGACATGGACATTCCTTACTAATAAGCGCGTTAAAACACGCATTCAAAAATCGGTTGGAATAAAGGGTACACCCCAGAGAAGGGCACAGGCTACGGCAAGCAAAAGAGATTCATGGAATAAACACATTTCTATGGCTTGCATCAGAAAACATGGAAAAGACACAGAATGTCATGACCCTAGGGAGAGCCCAAGAGCCACTTCTCAGCATAAAAAAACGGGGCGTCATCACAATGACGCCCCGTTTTTTTATAGGACAAGGGGTTCTAACGCGCGTTCTGGCGCTTTATAGCAGGGTCACACCCGCCACTTCGGTCACACTTTTAGCGTCAGCTCGTTCAATAATTTTAACCAATACGGACTGGATCGTTTCGTCTTCGCGCACATCTGTTTCGCATGAGAAACGTTGCTCTTGTGGCGCGTCGCCCTCTTCCATCACAAAGCTAATCGCCACTTCTGTAGCCAACTCTTTTGTCTTACCAAAATATTCTAATGAAATAGCGGGGTACCCTTTGAAACCTTTTTTTACTTGTTTCGCGATACGTTTTTGCGCTTTATCCACGTGCATGTTGAACCCTTTTTATGGCTGTATTTAGTTTCATCAATGATGGTTTATAATGCTGATTATAACGGCAGAGTCGCCTGTTATGCCCAAAAACTTTTCACACGACAATCAAAAGATAATAATCTCTGATTCATGCCTGTGTTAGCAACTTTATTTGCGCCTAAAATAACGTTTTTCTGACTGTCATTGGCCACTTATCAAGGTATTCTCATGTTCAATAAACTCAGTCACTGGTGGGAAGCGCGTCACATCGATCAGCTTGAGATCACGCCAGAGCAATGGGAAGCCGCTGTCGCTAGCTGGCCTGTAATGACACGCTATCAAGGTGAAGAGCGCGACGCTTTACGCCAACTGACCCTGCGCTTTCTTGTCCATAAAACCATTTCTCCTGGCGGCGGAGCAGTGCTAACCAATGACATGTGCTTGCGCCTTGCGACCATGGCATGCGTGCCCATCTTGCATCTAGGGCTGCACTGGTACGACCATTGGAGCACGATCATCCTCTATCAAGGGGACTTTATTCCAAATCGCCCTTATCAAAGTGACGATGGCGTCGTTCATAGTCAGGCCCCTGGTTTGAGTGGCGAAGCTTGGCTCCGTGGGCCTTTAATACTGTCATGGGAATCGATTTGTGAGACTGGCGCCCATGCCAGACACGGCCATGCAAGCAACGTCGTGATTCATGAGTTTGCCCATAAACTGGACATGCTACGCGATGGCGCCAATGGGGCTCCACCGATGCACCCAGACATGCGACCAGGTGAATGGCATCACACCTTTAGCGCCGCTTGGGATCGTTTATCCAGCGACTGGGAACATCATCGCCCACTGCCTCTTGATGAATATGCGCTGACCAATCCTGCTGAATTTTTTGCGGTGTGCAGTGAAACCTTTTTCGAAGCGCCTCACAAAATGAAAAAACACATGCCTGAGGTGTATCGCCTGCTGTGTCAGTTTTATCGACAAGACCCTAACGCGAATAACGCAGCCCAATAGACAGAGTCCGTAAGCGGTTTGGTATTGAGTTATCTAGGGCGATGGTGTTCGTAGGGGAAAAAGCCAGCGATATGATGTCACTGGCCTGATACGGGTTAGGCTTGAGTCGCTCTCAACATCCAAGCGGTTTTTTCATGGGTTCGCATACGATCAGAGACCAAAGAAGCTGAAGATTCATCGCCCGCTTCTTGAGCCACTTTTAACACCTTGCGAGCGGTTCTGATGACTTGTTCGTGGCCTTTGGTTAATAGTTTAACCATCTGCGCAGAGCTAGGAACACCCTCTACTTCTTCAATAGAAGTCAGTTTGGCAAATTCTTTATAGGTAGCAGGCGCGGGCACATCAAGAGTACGAATACGCTCTGCAATGTCATCTACCGCGGTTGCCAACTCTTGATATTGCTCTTCAAACATTAGGTGAAGTTCGCGGAACTGAAGGCCGGTCACGTTCCAATGGAAATTATGAGTTTGTAAATACAAGGTATAGGAATCGGCTAAAAGACGCTTTAATCCCTCTGAAATTTCAGATCGATTTTCTTTATTAATACCAATATTAATGTCTGTCATGTTATTACCTCATTATTAACATCGTGATACGGCATTGATTAAACGCGCTAACAAAACCCAATCAGCCGTTTTTAGAAACAGCGTATTCCACGATAAAATTCATTCGTTAACATGAAGCCTGAACCCTTCTCTCTCTTTTGATTCATTGGCGATTACAAGGCCAAAACCCTGCTCTATTTTCGCTCGGTCTGTGGGTAAAAACCAAACACAATTTAAACCGCCCTAAGGCTTCATTCTCAATACAACACAGTTAATCCGTGTGGCATAACTATATTATTACAGGAAAGAAGAGGTCTTCGAAATGGGTTAACTTGTAGCAAATGAGGAGATAACAGCAAGAAAGCTGACAGCATGACTTAAGACAATTTCCAAGCATGAATAATACATCATGCTATTAAGGAGCGGTGCCAGCCCGAAAACCCTTCCAACTGGCAGCGACTTATTTTACGTTGAGTATTGGCGGTTAAAAAAGCCAATATTCTTTAACATGCCATGAGCGTCATTTAACGTTTTATCTTTTCTAATGCGGTAAATAACATACGTTTATCGGACTCACTTATGTAGTGGTTGTCCAAGGTGTCTTTAAATTCTGGCCAATCATTCTGAGTAATTTTATGACCTGATGCCAAATAAGTGGATAAGTTTTTATTCAGCTCATTATTTAATTGAATTAGGGCTGGTCGAATAACGGTTGTTAAATCTCGAGGTTTAGAGTCTGTCGGCTTGCTCAGCAAGTCGGCACGGTAGCGATATTGAATCGCTTTGGCGACACTAATTTGAGCGGCGGTAAAATTTTCTATACTGACTTTATTAAGCTGATATTTTTGGGCCGATTCGCCCGCCTTGCTAATCACAACCGCTTCACGAGGTAAGTCTTCAATGGCTTTATGATGTTGAGCCTTGTACAAAGCAACATCTTCCATGTAACTCAATCTTTCGTTAACGGTTTGAAAAAGGCTAAGTGAGGTAGGCGTGGCCGCAAAACACGAAAACGATGCCATTGACATACACACCAGAAGAGACTTTTTTAACATAACAAACATCCTATTTTTATTGGTTTAAATAACGCCATCAGACTTAAAGAACAAGACCTTAACAAAAAACGTGTCCTTGTTAACGAGTGCTCAAAAAACACAGTAAAAATCTCATAATGGCGGCCTCAAAACAACCAAAGCCATCTCAAAAAACGGGGCGAACCGAACACTCCGAACGGTCTGGAAAAGACTCCGCCAGTCATAGCCTCAAAAAACATTCGCTGCTAGCACTTATACAATTGGTGCATTACCGCTAGAATGAGCACAATTTGATACCATTCCTATTTATTAAGAAGGCAAACAAGCTACTCGCATGAAAATACTTATTAATCTAATCCGTAACCTGCTAGGCGCTATCATCGCAACCATTGATCTTGTCACCCGAGGATCAAAAGTAAAGCGTACGCCAGAAAAGCAACAAGCCGTCAATATGGCTGCAAAAGACCTAACGCTTTACCAATTCTTCGCCTGCCCTTTCTGCATCAAAACTCGCCGCGCAATATACAAGCTGAACCTGCCAATTGAAAAGCGCAGCGCATCTGAAGGGTCTCCACATCGCAAGGCGTTACTAGAAGGCGGTGGTCGAGTCAAAGTGCCTTGTTTGCGCATTGAGCAAGATGGCAAAGTAGAATGGATGTACGAATCTTCAGATATCATTCGCTATCTAGAGAAACGCTTCGCCTAACCTTAGAGTAAAGGGCGAAACGTAAAAGACACTGGGCAATGCCCAAATAAAAATGGCCGCTGTAGACAGCGGCCATTTTTTATCTGTATTTCCGAAGAGACAAGGCGCTAGCCGATTAATTCTTGTAACGCCGACATAGCCGCTTCAGCTTTGTCTTTCTGGACAAAAATATGGTCATGATAATACGCAGCAACAACATTTGCGCTGATGCCTTTCTCGGTAAGTTTTGCAGCAATGGCGGCGGTTAAACCAACGGCTTCTAAGCTTGAATGAACCGTTAACGTAATTTGTTTGTAGACACCATCGCAATCAAAACCCGCTTGCTTAGCCGACGCCAACGGTAGGATCAGCGTTAGCCCTTCTGCTTCGCGAAATGTCGCCACTGGCAACAAATCTTTATAATCAAAGTCAGCGTCTTTGCTTGTACAAAATACAAATTCTTCTGCTTGTAGCTTAGGTGACATGCTGCTTAACAGCTCATTAAGGTCCATCATACCGGACATAAAAAAACTCCTTAAAGGGGAAAGGATTGTAAATTCTAGACTTTAACACAACCCACGTTTGATGGCAGACCCCAAATCATGCCGCTCTCCTTTAAACCCCATAAACAAAGGGTCAACAACAGCGCTTACATTGACTTACCAAGGGTGCCTTTTTGATTCTCAATATCATGTCTTATTTTGCAAGAATCAGGCAACGATAAGAGGCGTTTTACGTTATACTGCGCGCTACTCTCCTTATGACAATCTGTCCGAGCCTCTATGCCATTTTCAAAACTAGGGTTATCCAGCCCTCTTGTAAAAGCCACCAAAGCACTGGGTTACCGCACCCCTACCGAAATTCAGCGACAAGCCATTCCGGTTATCCTTGCTGGTAAAGATCTAGTCGCAACCTCGCAAACCGGTACCGGTAAAACGGCGGCGTTTGTTCTACCGATTCTAGAAAAGCTGAATAAAGAACGCACCCTACGCGGCAAACGCGTACACGCACTTATCCTGACACCAACACGTGAATTATCCGTGCAGGTAGAAGCCAATATTGCTCTGTACAGCAAAAACTTAAAGCTCACGTCTATGGCCGTTTACGGTGGTGTGGATATAGAGCCACAAAAGCAACGCCTAATTGAAGGTGTTGATATTCTGGTCGCGACGCCTGGCCGATTGCTTGATTTAGCGCATCAACGTGCGATTCACTTTGATGAGCTTGAAGTATTAGTGTTGGACGAAGCCGATCGAATGATCGACATGGGCTTCTCAGACGATTTGTATAAAATATTAGATCGCCTACCTCAGCACCGTCAAAATCTCTTTTTCTCAGCAACCATAACAGACAGTGTACGCTCACTTTCTTACGATTTTGCTGACAGCAAGGTCAGTGAAGCCGCAACAGAAATCAAAATTTCACCGCGTACCAAAACAGCACCAACCATCAAACAGTGGTTAATCACGGTTGATAAAGACACTAAATCAGCATTGCTTAGCCATTTGATCAAGGAACACCAATGGGATCAGGCGCTGATTTTCATTGAGAAAAAACACGGTGCTGCCAAGCTTGTTGCTCAACTTGCCAAGCGCGGCATAGTAGCAGACTCGATTCATGGTGATAGAAGCCAAGCCATGCGTGAAAAGATTCTGGCTGATTTCAAATCCGGTAAATTAAAATACTTAGTCGCAACCGGCGTTGCCGCACGCGGTATCGACATTGGCGACCTAAGCCGTGTTGTTAACTACGATTTGCCATTCAAGCCAGAAGAATACGTTCACCGTATTGGTCGAACTGGCCGTGCTGGTGCAGACGGTGAAGCCATTTCTTTTGTTGCTATGGGTGACTTTAAAAACCTATGCGCGATTGAAAGCCGTTTGAAACATGTTATCGAACGTGAAGAAATCGATGAATTCCCGGTTCGAAAAACAGTACCCGTTTCTGTGTTGAATTTTGTTCGTAAGAGCAAAGCGCCAGAGCGAAAAGGCCCATCGAAACCAAGAACAGGCACAAAACCTAAACATCCGATTAAGTCAAAAAGCGACGCGCCACAAAAAAACGCAGAGCGCAGTCATAAGAGTAAGTAACTCAGCCGCAAACACTGGCAGACAGATTTCGTAAAGATCGTTTCTCGGAGTAGAATGTAAAGAGGCCTCATGGCCTCTTTTTTATTGCGTATCGACGGCTGGCTAGGATGGAGTTTATGCAAATAGCGGAATCATTGATTGATTGGGTTTATGTCCATTGGGTTACCAATGTACTGATCTTACACATCAGCTTATCTTTGCTCACTTCGCTGCATGTCTTACTGTTTAAAGAAAATGATCGCACTTCATTGGCTTGGATTGGTTTAGTCATCTTTTCCCCCTTTATCGGCAGTATGTTCTATTGGCTCTTTGGTATAAACCGCATTAAGCGACTGGCTCAAAAAGAGCACCCTCAGACACTCAAAGAGGACTTTCGTAACCAAGCTTCCGCCCTTGATTTTCACTCTTTGCCTGACACTTGGCACTCCTCCATTACGGCAGGGTACGCCATTCACCCAGTTAGTTTTGTCGCACACAACGCCATTACACCGCTTATTAATGGCGATACCGCTTACCCGGAAATGATCCGCTCCATTAAGAATGCCCAGCACTATGTGGTGCTCTCAAGCTATATTTTTGACTACGATTCATTAGGTCGACAATTTGTTAAGGCGCTGGCCGAAGCCCACCAAAGAGGCGTTACTGTCAACGTTCTATTGGACGGCATTGGGGTCGGCTACAGTTGGCGTAAATCGGATCGGGCCTTGAAAAAAAGAGGGGTAAACACCGCCCGTTTTCTACCCGCTGTTTCTCTAACGGGCATTCGTTTTATTAATCTAAGAAACCACCGAAAAATACTCTGTGTGGACGGCGAAGTTGCCTATATTGGCGGCATGAATGTCAGTAAAAACAATCTGGTAAAGGCCTCAAAACACCCCATTGATGACGTTCATTTTAAAGTAACGGGTCCTGTCATCGACCAAATAAGCAAAGTCTTTGTGGAAGATTGGTTCTTTGCCACAGGTAAGCGCATCCAATTCCCTTTGTTTGATCTGCATAAACCTCGGCCAGAAAAAAGCCACCCTATCGTGGCTCGCGTAGTACAAGACGGACCAGATGAATACCATAATAGAATACGCTGGACACTGATTAACGCCTTAGTTTGCGCGCAAAAAAGCGTCAAAATCATCACCCCCTATTTTATCCCAGATCAAACCCTGATGACGTCGCTTCACGCTGCCGCTTTACGTGGTGTGGCGGTCGATATTATCGTTCCTGCCCACAGTAACATCCCTTTTGTAGACTGGGTCATGGAGGCCAACTTTTCGCGAATACTCGAACACGGCATTCGCATCTACAAAAACAAACGCCCCTTTGATCACAGCAAAATTGTCATCATCGATGATGTTTGGTCTTTTATCGGCTCCACCAATTGGGACGCAAGAAGCTTAGAGTTTAACTTCGAGATTAATTTAGAATGCTTTGACAGCTCCCTCAATGCACAATTAACCCAGCTGTTTAATGAAAAGCAAAAAAATGCAGAGCTGGTTATAGAAGAAGAAATGAGCCAATTGCCTATTTACAAAAAAATCCGCAATAACTTGTTTCGTTTGTTTTCCCCCTATTTATAAAATCATGTAGGACAGGACAGAACAGAGTAGCAACAAACCGCTAGCGTATTTATTTGAGGTTTTATTCCATGATTACACATCGTTATCACACAGTTGAATCACTTACCTTAATGGGAAATGCGCCTGAGCAAACACTGGGACCGAACATCGAACTGCTGCTTTGGAATGTGTTTAAATGCAAGAAAAAAGGCTGGCAAAAAGATTTTTCCAGCCTGATTCACAACAAAGATTTGGTGCTTTTACAGGAAGCGGTTTTAAACTCCCCATTCGATAACCTGTTTCATAAATCATCTCAGCATCAATGGATTATGGCGAGCAGCTTTCGGAACGTAAAAACCAACATAGAAACTGGGGTAAAAACAGGCTCCTCTGTTACCGCCAAATCTCAGTATTTTTCTGCATCTGACCATGGAGAGCCACTCACGCAAACCAAAAAAATGCTGTTGGCCATCGAATACCCACTGACTCAGCGTGAATCGGCTCACAATGAATCATCCCTCTTGGTGGTCAATGCGCACCTGATCAATTTTGTTTCCATCGAAAAATTCAGAGCCCATCTCGAACAAATATCACACACGCTACAAGACCATAAAGGGCCCATTATATTGGCTGGGGATTTTAATACTTGGAACAAAAAAAGGCTGTCGGACTTTAATAAGCTCGCCGCCGCTTTTGCATTGGGAAAAGTAGACATGATTCGTCAACCTAGGTTGAATCACCTGTTCAGGCATCTCGATCATGTCTACTGCCGAGGCCTAGACGTAACTCATGTGCAGGTCCACACCGACATTCATTCATCCGACCACTACCCCATCAGTCTGTCACTGCACCTGCCTAACTAGCAGACGCTAAAACACACGACTGAAGGGGCAATTGCTCAGGGCCATAACGCCATGATAAGAGCACTTTTATCTCAGAGCACTCAATGCTCCCATACGATATGATTGACCTCCAGCGGCGTGGATATACCTTCTCGACACGGTATGATTCGCAACGTGTAATTCGTTAAGGCGCGCGACGCAGGCACGGTTAAACGATACAAATGAGTGCCTTTGCTGTCATCCGGTAGGCATTCACACACCATTGTCTGTCGTAGCGCTTCCTTGCCGTCCACACCGTCGGCATAGAGTTCAACACTCACGTCCTGTGGCGCTAAACCATTAAGCAAGACGCTGGCAGAAAAGAAGTACTGCTGATTTTCTTGTCTAGCCATCACCCCGTCAATGCGCAACCCAGCCCACTGCTGATCAAGCGTTTGCTGCCAATCTGCGATTTGTTTGGCGAGTGCGCCATTGTCGGCAGCACGCTCACGAAAAGCCTTCGCAGCCGGAAGATAACGCAGCTCTGTGTATTCACGAACCACTCGATTAGTCGAAAAATGAGGCGTTAAATGCGCCATGCTTTCACGCATTCGTGTTGTCCATTCGATCGGGATGCCTTGTTCATCCCGTTGGTAAAACTCAGGAATCACTTCCTGTTCGAGCAGGTCATAAAGCGCCTCGGCTTCAATCGCATCCCAATCAGGATCATCACAGTGCTCTTTACCATCCCCCAGTGCCCAGCCAATATCAGGGCGATACGCTTCAGCCCACCAGCCATCCAGCTCAGAGAGATTAATGGCCCCGTTCACCAACACCTTCATTCCACTGGTGCCACTCGCTTCCCAGGGCCGCTGCGGGGTGTTTAACCACACATCAACACCCGCCACCAGATGACCACTTAGCAACATATCGTAATCGCTCAGAAAGATGACGTGTTGGCGCACCTGTGGCTGGCGAATAAAGTCTATCCACTGCTTAATCAATGCCTGACCAGCCTGATCCGCAGGGTGTGCTTTCCCCGCCATAACAAGCTGCACAGGCCGCTCTGGGTTGGTTAATATGCGCAGTAAGCGAGCGGGGTCATGCAGCAATAGATTCGGTCGTTTATAGGTCGCAAAACGTCGAGCAAAACCAAGCGTCAGTACTTTAGGGTCAAACAAATGCTGCGCTTCTTCCATGTCCGCTTGAGGCGTTCCCGACGCCGCCATCTGACGCACTAGATGCTCGCGCACGTAACTGACAAACGTCTGGCTTGCCGTCGTTCTAAAACGCCACAACTCAGCATTCGACACGGCTCGAATAGATTGACCTAGCTCGTCTGTAGCGCCAAGCCAACGGTCCTTGCCACAGGCTTTCGTCCACAGTTCATCAGCGCTCGCCGAGTCCCAACTTGGGGTGTGCACACCATTGGTAATATGCCCTATGGGAATCTCGTTCAAGGGCCAACGAGGGAACAAGGAGGCAAACAGTCGCCTGCTCACGTCACCATGCAACGCACTCACGCCATTGACGGCACCACTGCCACGAATGGCCAAATACGCCATATTGAAGTCAGCGCTAGAATGGTTCGCATCCACCTGCCCTAACGCCAATAAATCAGGGGTTGAAATGCCTAACTCAAGGTTGGCGTAGTCGCCGAGCCACTGCTCAATCAAAGCGGGCGCGAAATGGTCAAAGCCCGCGGCGACCGCAGTGTGAGTGGTAAAAACATTGCCTGCTCGCGTGGCGGCCAAAGCCACCGCAAAAGACTGCCCACTCTTTTTCATAAAGCAACGCGCACGTTCTAAGATGGCAAAAGCGGCATGCCCTTCATTTAAATGACAAACCTCCGGCTCTATTCCCAATGCATTCAACAAGCGCCAACCGCCAATGCCCAACACCAACTCTTGCATCAAACGCAGATCCGCACTGCCACCATAAAGCTCACTAGTGATTGCACGAAACGGGGCATAATTTGCGGTGTCGTTGCTGTCTAGTAAATAGAGCTTTGTTCTACCAACCTGAACTTGCCAAGCACGTAACCAAATAGGATGACCCGGTAGATCCAGCTTTATGCGTAACCATTCTCCATTCGCATGACGCAAAGGAGAGACTGGTAATTGCCCTGGATCGTTATAGGGATACACGGCTTGTTGTAGACCATTTTGATCGATTATCTGACGGAAATACCCTTGCTGATAAAGCAACCCCACGCCGATGACAGGCACCCCCAAATCATTAGCGGCTTTTAGCTGATCTCCAGCAACATTGCCCAGGCCACCTGAATAAATAGGCAGCGCGTCACTCAACATAAACTCCATACTGAAGTAAGCCACCGCATTAAGCGCCGATTTAGGGTGGTTTTGTTGAAACCAAGCTGGCGTTTGTTCCGCCTCACGTTTCTTTTTCACCAGCTTATCAAGCTGCGCTCGATACCCCGGATCGGCCAACAATGTACGAATTTTCTCCCGCGATACGGTTTGCAATAACCCCCAGGGATTGTGTGTGAGTGCCCATAATTCAGGGTCAAGCTGTCGCCATATGTCGTCGGTGGCGTGATTCCATGAGCAACGTAAATCGAGTGCTAACTCGGCTAACTGATCAAACCCTTCCAATTCGGTTGGAAAAAGAGCGGTCAGTGGTGAGCTACAAGGTGTTTGTGTGTCCATATCGCTTCCTGCTTGAATCTATTGGGGCATTGTTTAGCGCAATGTCATCGAGGGATGGGCCGAATTTGACGCTTACTTGCTAACCAAGTGAGGGCATCATTAACCGGCCAACCAGCCTAAAACTACCAGCTGGATAAATCATTGGAAAGGCATTATGAAGGGAACATTGACTTGCATTACATCGACAAAGGTAAAGTGCTACAAGGGGGATGATAAATCATGAAAAATGCGGAAACTGTGCCAAAGTGGCGATAAAAAAAGGGGAAACGAGCGTTCACCCTCTTTCGAGCAGCATACAGATCCTATGCCAATATTGTGCGCTTAGTTAAAGACAGCAGCGTCTCAATACAACAGCGTCTCAGCCCAAAAGCCCACCACCATAAAGGTGGCTCAACTGGCGCTTAAAACACCTTAAGCAGCTCGGCGTTGGTTGGGTATTCTTTTAGCAAGGTAACGAGTTTTTGCGTGCCATCAAGCGGTTTTAGGTTGGTAAAAGCACGGCGCAGCGTTCTGACTTGTTCAAGGTCGTTAGGGTCAATTAATAATTCTTCGCGTCGGGTGCCGCTTTTGGCGATGTCCAACGCGGGGAAAATTCGATGACTTGCCACTTCTCGCGACAGCACAACTTCCATGTTACCGGTGCCTTTGAACTCTTCAAAAATCACCTGATCCATACGACTACCAGTGTCCACCAGTACTGTCGCGAGAATCGTCAATGAGCCGCCATTTTCTATCTTTCTGGCCGCACCAAATAACTTACGAGGAATCTCTAATGCCCGCGCATCGACCCCACCCGACATGGTGCGACCACTGCTTCGTTGCCCTGCATTATGCACACGAGACAAGCGCGTCAAAGAGTCGATAACAATCATCACGTCCTGACCTTCACCAGCTTGCGCGCACGCCATGTCCAATAAATCGTCAGCGATACGGACATGCTGAGCATGGCTGTTGTCTGACGAAGAGGCGTGCACTTCAGCTGACACGCTGCGTTTGAAATCAGTTACCTCTTCTGGACGCTCATCAATCAGCAAGGCGTAAAGCTTGATCTGTGGATACGCTGTGCTCACCGCCTGACAAATGTGCTTCAACAAGGTGGTTTTCCCAGATCCCGGAGGGGCAACAATCAAGCCTCGCTGTCCCATGCCAATCGGTGAGATCAAGTCCATAGCACGAACCGACAATTCAGCAGAGCCAGATTCCAGACGAATGCAGGGAGAAGGATGAACCGCTACGCCATTAAGAAAGCGTTTTTGCGGATCATTCGGATACAGATCCTCAAGGCTTTCTTCTACTGGGTTAAGGTCTTTGGCTCGCTTGCCCTTCAAACTTAATATTTTTCTGGTCATAATTGGATTAATTGCTCTGAATAATAAAATAGTAAGTCTGACTTTTGTCGTCTATTAATCGCTTAAATAGACAAAAAAGACTGAACCTCTTGATGCGTTAAATAGCGCCAATGCCCCACTTCTACATCCAAGTAAACGGCGCCAATTTGCTCGCGATGCAATGCCACTACGCGATTGCCCATCGCTGCAAACATACGTTTTACCTGATGAAACTTACCTTCTGTTAAGGTCAGCAATACTTCTGTAGGGGTGATGACTTGTAACGTCGCAGGCAAGGTAAGCTGCGACTCTCCTTGAAGCATAATGCCATGTTCAAATTGCTCAGAAATTTCCTTCGCTCGCTCACCAGATAAGGCTTGCGATAAACAAACTCGATACACTTTATGGCACGCTTTACTGGGTCGCGTAATATCAAACGACCAGCGTCCATCGTCGGTGATAAGCACTAAGCCGGTCGTATCCGCATCCAAGCGCCCTGCTATGTGTAACTCGGAGCACTTATCAATCTCTAAACCATTAAACAAAGAAGGGTAAGCTTCATCAATGTTCGAGCAAATCGTGCCGGCGGGTTTATGCATCAGCAAATAACGAAACGGCCGTGGCTGTAGTCTAACACCCTTTAAGAGAATCTGATTATTCTCATGCACTTGCTGGGCTTCTTTTGTTACGACCACGCCATTGACGCTCACCTCACCCTGATGAATGCTGTGCAACACATCGTGCTTACTAAGCTCGGTACTTTTAGCAATAAACTTATCAAGGCGCATAAGACTCAGACCAATACTTGTCGCGTGCTCGCAATGTACTCATGCACTTGCTCTTCAATTTCAGGCGCGACCATTTCTTTGGGTCGGCAACTATTAGGGCAAGCCAGATTCGGCGTAGTACCGAACAATCGGCAAATCAAAGGTCGCTCATCGTATACTTCACAGCCATTTGGCCCTAAGTGTACACAGGAAAAATTTTCTAAGGCGGCGTCATGCTCTGCGTCTGTTTTCACTGGCAGGCGTGACATTTCTTCTGACGAGGTGGTCACAGGGCCGCAACAATCATGACAGCCTGGAGTGCATTCAAAAGAGGGAATATTACTGCGTAAACGCGCGATGATGTCTCGATTAGTATTCATTTACTGTCGCCTTTTGTAGGGCTCATTCACACTCTTATTTGACATTTTTTACTGACATTTTTTACAGCCAGTTAGAGATGTCGTTTCGGTGCATTAAACCAATTCTTAGCTAAGCCTACCATGAGTCTGCCTCTAGGTAGACATGCGCTGTTATTTCACTAAGCGAATACCGGAATATTGCCATTGAAAGTGCGGATGGAAGAAGTTTCGATAGGTCGCTCTTGAATGCCCTTCAGTCGTGGCCACAGAGCCACCTCGTAAGACCATTTGATTGACCATAAACTTGCCATTGTATTCACCCACGGCGCCATCGCTGATGCTAAATTTCGGATAAGGATGATAAGCGGAAGCCGTCCACTCCCAGCGCTGTCCCCAAGAAAATCGTGATGACGCGACCTCCCATTCAAATTCCGTGGCCAATCGCATTTTTTTCCAGCAAGCAAACGCACTCGCTTCATAATAGGAAACATGGGATAGCAGCGCATCTCTATCCAACGGTTTTAACCCTGCTAAGGTGTAATAATGCCATTGGCCTTCTATTTTGGTCCAATACAAGGGGCTGTTGATTTGATGCTTACAACGCCATGCCCAACCTTCATCAAACCAATAGCTAAAGGTGTCGTATCCCCCAGCTTCAATAAACTCAATGTATTCACCATTGGTCACTAAAGAGGCTGAAATCTCAAAATCTTGCACATACACCTTATGCCGTCCTTGCTCATTATCAAAGCAAAAATCGTCACCAGCATAGCCGACTTCGTAAACCCCTTCTTGGATCGCTATCCAGGACTCACTTGCCGCTTGGCTGTCGTTATGACCGGCCACCAGATTGCTGTCTTTTTGGTATACCGGGTACATAGGGTTTAATGACAAGGTGTATTTTAAATCGGTCAACAACAACTCTTGATGTTGCTGTTCATGGTGAATGCCCAGTTTGACCAACTCTTTTACTTCTTCTGGTGCCTCGCCCTTGAGCAAACCTTGAATATGCTCATCCACGTAATGGCGATATTGGTACACTTGATCCACCGTGGGGCGCGTCATTAATCCACGCTGAGCACGTACCGCCCGTTCTCCCACACTGTGGTAATAACTATTAAATAGAAAGCCAAAATGCGCATCAAACACCACATAATCCGCCATATATTTGGTCAGGATCATTTCTTCAAAGAACCACGTTGTATGCGCTAAATGCCATTTTGGAGGGCTCGTAAAATCCGCCGCTTGTGGAATATAGTCTTCAGTGTTCAACGGTGCGCAAAGAGATTCAGTCCGCTCTCGTGTGGTTTGATAGTGGGCTAATAACATGGTCTATACCTTGGAGATTATGGGTCGCTTCAGTGAGGAGATGCCTGAGGCATTCAGCGCCTAAAATAAAAGGCGCCTATTATGCCTAACATTCAAATTAAGAGCGACCTTAGCCAGATCCAGTATTGACCCATTGACTGGCCAGAAAGTCTCTCTTACAGGCAAGAAAAATGAGACTAAACGGACGCTTTTAGCGGACCATCGAGCTCAATAATTTGTTTTACAATATCGCCCATGGTGGCAGCGACTATGTCTGCTTGACGATATAATGGGTGGTAAATCGCTGGTGTACGTGCAATATACGCCGCCTTCATGCCCACCGACAAAGCGCCGTGGGTGTCCCAATCATGAGTCGCCACCAAACGCAAAGACGACAGTGGTTGATCTAACTGCTCAGCAGCAAACTGGTAAGCTTGTGGATCAGGTTTAAAGCGGCCGGTACTTTCAACAGAAATAACCTCATCAAAGCATTCTGATAATCCCGCATTGTTGATCTGCATAGCAATTAAATCACGCGATGAGTTTGAAAAGGCCACGGTGCGAAAACCGGCGTCTTGTAATTGACGCAAGGCAGGTTGAATGTCTTCGTGAGCCGGCAGATTAGCAAAGCCCGTTAGAATCTCGTCGCGCATCTGGACGGATAAGGTAATGCCTTTGCGGGTCGCAATGCTGTCCAACATAACACGAGCCAAGGAGGCAAAGTCGGTCTTAACATCGGTAACAACACAGACGGTTGACGAATGCAGCAGCATTGAAAACCATGTTGCCATCACACTGTCATCGCCAAAAGCCGCCACAAATTTAGGCTTTAACGCCGTTAGGTTGAGCACAGTTTCATTGATATCGAACAATATTGTCTTTTGTTTCATAGCAGTGTCTCGTTTTTCATTGTAATAAAAACAGCCAATTCAGAATGTAACACCACCTTAACGTGGATGGCTTAGCCGTCCGTTTAAAGTACGAAACATACCATTTATCAAGACTGAATATGTGCTAACACAGTGCTAAAAAACGTCAAACATTGCCACAATACTCATCTCTAGGAGCCTATTAGCGAATTTCTATAAAAAAAAGCCCCTTTTCAAAAAGGGGCTCTGGAAACCTTATTTCCTAAACGATTTTCAACTCTGAAAGAGAAGCATACTTTTTCTAATTCAATGACGCTAAATAGCCACACCAACCGTTAAATTGAGTAATATCCTCAGCATCATCAAGACCATAAGGTTCGCAAATAAACCCCGACACTTGGCGGCCATCCATTAAGGTGACTTTACCGATACCAAGCGGCGCTGGGATACCCGCCACAAAGCTGCCAAAGTTTTCGCTGGGAACGGACCAGACTTCCACTTCTATGGCTTGCCCGTTGTGTTTATCTAATACCAACCCCGGTCGTAGGGGCGGCCCACCAGCCAATAAATGCATACGATACATGGCCGCCGTGGTGGTTTTTTCAACCAAACTGGCACCGCGTTCCGTCAATTGCCAATTCAGTGGCTGACCGGACAAATGCGCCCCACACACCATCACCTCCACCCTAGTCGTACTCTTTACAGGAAACGCATTAGTTGGCGTTGCCATGCTTTCCAAGGCCCCTTTTTTCAAAGACATGGCTTGCTGTATCCGATTGGCAATCGACATCAGCATACGATCACTAAAGGTGGGTCCAACCAATGTGATACCAAATGGCATGCCGGCTTCTGTCAAGGTGGTGGGCACCGCTATAGAAGCCAAATCAATCAAGTTCATGAAGTTGGTGTAATACCCCAATTCACTGTTGTGCTTGATTGGCTCGGCCAACATTTCTGCTACCGTAAAATGGCGGCCTGCAGTGGGGGTCAGTAAACAATCTAGGTTCGCCATTTGCGCTAAACAGCTTTGTTTCAACGCATTAATACGATATTGCGCTTTGAATAAATTCGTCGCGGGCGGCTTGCCTCCTGGGGCAATGATGTCACGCACCACAGGAAAAATAGCGTCCGGGTTGTCATCGATCAGCGGCTGTGTGGCAATATAACGCTCCGCTACCCAAGGCCCTTCATAGAGCAATTGGGCTATTTCATCAAACGGCGCATAGTCTATTTCTTGGAATACAAAGCCTTCCGCACTGAGCTTCTCTAAGGTCGCCATATAGGCTTTTTCATAGCCTTTATCGCCAAAGAACTTCAGCTGATGCTGGGCAATCACCCCAACGGTTAAGGCACCTGTACGCAACCCATATTGGCGCGCCTGATTATCATATGGGTTCTCTCGACTGTATCCGTCGTGAATATCAAAACCTTCACTCGCCGCTAAGGCAATATTCGCATCGTCTGTGTTGTAGGCAAATATCGTGATGCAATCCAGACTACGACAAGCTGGCACTAACCCCGTGGCTGACAACAAACCAATCGTGGGTTTCACCCCAACTAAATTATTAAAGCAAGCGGGTACTCGCCCCGACCCTGCGGTGTCTGTGCCCAAACTAAAGCTGGCCAATCCCAACGCAACAGACACGGCTGAGCCTGAGCTTGAACCACCACTGATATAGTCATAATCAAACGCATTATGACAGGCTCCAAATGGCGACCGAGTGCCATTGAGCCCTGTAGCAAACTGGTCCAAGTTGGTTTTCCCCACCGGAATGGCACCGGCATCGATCAACTGCTGTACAACCTTCGCAGAAGACTCAGGAACATAACGAAAAGCGTCACACCCAGCCGTTGTCGGAATGCCTGCTAGATCAATATTGTCTTTGATGGCAAACGGAATCCCCCATAAAGGGTGAGTCGCCAAATCCTTGTCTTTTAATCCATCAAGCCATCTTGATTGCTCGGATTGCGTTAATAAATGAATCCAAATATTGTGATCCGCATACTCGGCCGCGCGTTCACGAATACCCGCCATCACACTTTCAGGTGTCGTGGTACCCGCCTGATAAGCAGCACGTAAAGCCGAAAATCCCATATCAAGAGGCTCGCTTGCCGTGCTCGTCGTCATATTAATACTCATGCTTCTTCCTCCAAAACAACAATAGCTTGTCCAGCATTAACACGGCTGCCGTCTGTTAATAACAAATCAGACACCACGCCAGCACTGGATGCATAGATAGGGATTTCCATTTTCATCGATTCAAGAATAACCAATAAGTGGCCAGCTTCTACCTTTTGCCCTACTTCAACTTGAGTCTGCCAAACACTGCCTGAAACTGGGCTATCGATCACAATGGCGTCTTCACTCCAAGTCACCTCTGTTTCAATGGCTTGCGCTTCATCGGTGTCATAATGGAATTGTCCATTGGCGTGCCAATTGGCCAGCTCTTCTTCAAACGCCTGATTTCGGCCTTCTTTAAAGGCATCAATGCTCTGTTCATTCTCACCAATAAAGGCTTCGTACTCAGATAAAGAAAAGGTACTTTCTTCAATACGCAGCGGGTAATTGTCATGGGGGAAATCTTTACGGATTTGCTCCAACTCCTCATGGCTGACTTCGTAAAAACGAATCTGATCAAAGAACCTCAGTAGCCAAGGTTTAGTAAAGGCGCTGGTCAAACGATAGCGGTTCCACATCTGCAAGGTACGACCAACAAACTGATACCCCCCCGGCCCTTCCATGCCATACACACACAAGTAAGAACCACCGATACCGACTGAGTTCTCTGCGGTCCAGGTACGAGCTGGGTTGTATTTTGTCGTTACCAATCGATGGCGAGGGTCTACTGGTGTGGCAACCGGCGCCCCTAGGTAGACATCGCCTAATCCCATGACCAAATAACTGGCGCTAAACAGAATCTCTTTAACATCGGCAATGCTTTCAAGGCCGTTAATACGACGAATAAACTCTAAATTACTCGGACACCAAGGCGCATTAGAACGCACCGATTGAGCGTATTTATCAATGGCTTCTTGGCAAGCTCTGTCATCCCAAGACAAGGGTAAATAGATCGTTCTAGAAGGCACCGTCAGTTCCGCTAAATTCTCACTTAACGCCAATTCTGCGGCTTCTAGATGATCCAGTAACGGCTGATGATGTAACACTTGACTGTCATAATGAATTTGCAAAGAACGAATACCCGGAGTTAATTCGCGTATCCCAGCAAGGCTGTTTTTCTCTAGCCACTGCATCAGCGCATGAGCCCGAAAGCGCAAACGGATATCCAATATTTGCTCACCGTACTCGACCAATAAAAAGTGATCGCCCGCGGCACGGTAAACAATTTCATCTTTGAAGCGATCCGCAGATAATGTTTTTAAGATCGGCGATCCCTCTAGATGTGGTGCAGCACATGGCGCAATAGACTGTTCGTATGAGGTGAGCTCCGCCAAACTGGTATTTTGCGCACGCTCTAATGCACTTGCATCGTCTAAGCTAACGCTAACAAAACGTATTTTATCGCCGGCGCGCAGCTGACCAAGCTTCCATAAGTCAGCACTAATCACGGTCGCAGGACAAACAAAACCACCAAGAGATGGCCCATCTGGGCCTAAAATAACCGGCATATCCCCAGTAAAATCAACACTACCAAAGGCATAGGCATTGTCATGGATATTGGATGGATGAAGACCCGCTTCACCGCCATTATCACGCGCCCATTTAGGCTTAGGGCCGATCAAACGAACGCCGGTTCGGCTGGAGTTATAATGCACTTCCCAGGCCGTTCCAAAAAACATTTCTATGTCTTCTGGGGTGAAAAAGTCCGGCGAACCATGGGGGCCATAAATGACGCGCAACTCATGCTCATTGGTTAGCTCTGGTAGTAAGCCTGCTGGCAGTAATGGGGTCGGCTCTGCTGCCTCTGTTTTTTCAGTTAACGGCTTAGCTAAGGTGTGAAGTACATCTCCGGTTTGCAGTGCCCGACCATTGTGACCACCAAATTGACCGAGCGTGAAAGTGGATTTTGAGCCCAAATAATCAGGGCAATCAAAGCCACCTGAAACCGCAAGGTAAGCGCGGGCACCGGCTTCTTTAATACGTCCAAAGGTCAGTGTCTGACCTTTCTTGATGGCTAAAACCTGATTATTTAGAACCGCTTCACCGTCCAGTTTTACCTCAATATTGGCGCCTGAAATCACCACCAAGGTCGCGAAGCTAAACAGCAAACTCGGCCCTTGAAGCGTTATCTCCATCGCCGCGGCGTCCAGTGGATTCCCCAATAAGCGATTGGCCAAACGAAAGTGATAATTATCAAACGGGCCAGAAGGAGGAACGCCCACATTCCAATGGTGCTGACGACCAGGGAAATCTTGTAAGGTGGTTTGCGTACCGCCACTTAAGACATCAATTCGTGCCGGTTGATAGACAAATTCATTCAGGTAGCGGGTGCTTACTTCACCGCGCAATAAGACCGGGTCCGTCACTAAAATTTTAAGGTAATCCAAATTGGTTTCTGTGCCATACAAAACACATTCTTCTAACGTGCTATGGAGCTTTGCAAACGCCTTATCACGCGTCTCTTGATGCACAATCACCTTGGCTAACATAGGATCAAAATACGGCGAGACTTGTATTCCTGTCTCTATCCAGTGGTCAATTCGAACCTCTGAACTGGTCGCCTGCTCGACCACTGGCCAGCTCACTTGGCTTAATAGGCCAGCACATGGTTGAAAGTCTTTATAAGGGTCTTCGGCATAGATACGCACTTGCACCGCATGGCCATTGGCTTGTAGCTTGTTACGCTTGTCTTCAAGCGCCAATGGTTCGCCGGCGGCCAGTCGCACCATCCATTCCACCAGATCAACGCCATACACCATTTCTGTGACGCCGTGCTCTACTTGTAGCCGAGTGTTCACTTCTAAAAAGTAAAACTGATCCGTGTCCATGTCATAAATAAATTCAACCGTTCCGGCATTACGGTACTTCACAGAAGACAGCAACAACTCTGCGGTTTTGTGCAACTGACTGCGCACTTCATCCGTCAAGTTCGGGGCCGGACATTCCTCTACTACCTTTTGATTACGACGCTGACTAGAGCAATCACGTTCGCCCAACGCCAAAGCACCGCCCTTGCCATCAGCAAAAACCTGCACCTCAATATGACGCGCTCGGGCAATAAATTTCTCGATAAACACACTGTCGTCGGCAAAATTATTTGCTCCTAGACGACGTACTGACTCGAAATTATCTCGTAAACTGTTTTCATCATGGCACAGGTGCATGCCGATACCACCGCCACCAGCGGTACTTTTTAACATCACAGGGTAGCCAATTTGGTTGGCCGTCTGACAGGCAGTATCAAGGTCAGCCAGTAAATCAGAACCTGGAGAAAGCGGAACATTGGCTTGCTTGGCCAGTTCGCGAGCACGGTGTTTTAAGCCAAATTCAATCATTTGCTCTGCTGTAGGTCCAATAAACGCAATGCCTTCGGCTTCGCAGCGGCGCACAAAATTGGCGTTCTCACTAAGAAACCCATAGCCTGGGTGAATCGCTTTGGCGCCGCTTTGTTTGGCTATATGAAGAATTTTCTCCATATCTAAATAGGTGTCAGCGGCACTGCCTTCGCCCAATGAAAAGGCTTCATCGGCACGTTTTACATGAAGACTTTTCGCATCCGACTCAGCGTACACAGCCACAGACTGGATGCCCATTTTTTGTAAGGTACGAATAATGCGTGTCGCAATGGCGCCACGGTTGGCGATTAATACTTTGTTAAACATGGTTCAACCTTGCCGGGCCGTCCCGGAATGAACTACATCAGTGGTCGTCCACTGAGCGGTTAAAGTTATCTAGCGTGTTCTTTTGTAGAATGAATTTTTATATCCATTAGCAATCGCTAGGGATGCCATACCAGCAAATCAACTGGGGTTGGGTTATAACCGTTACAAGGATTATTCAGCTGAGGACAATTCGAAATTAAAATAATAAGGTCCATTTTAGCCACCATCTCTACGTATTTACCGGGCGCTGAAATACCGTCTTCGAAGGTTAGGCCACCTTCTTGGGTGACAGGAACATTCATGAAAAAGTTAATATTGTGGCTGATGTCACGTTTCGACAGACCGTATTCAGGGTGTTCAGCAATGGCTAACATCCAACTGTCACGACACGCATGCATGCAACGCTTTTCTAGGTCATAACGCACGGTATTACTTTCTGTAGCACAAGCACCGCCGAGTGTGTCATGGCGTCCACAGGTGTCTGCCACTATGTCTAACATGACATTATTTTCATTCGACCGAATCGCCGAACCCGCGGTTAAATAGACATTGCCTTGTTCACGAATGGTATCTGTTGCGCTATAGCGTTCAGCTGGTTTGTTGGCGTTATAAAACAAAGTATCCGCCGCCTGATTGCCTTCTAAATCCACAATTCGAAACTTACTGCCCGCCTTTACTGTGCCAATAAAGTAGTCACCCGCATCAATATGAAACGCCTCATCTGCACTGTCTGTCGTGAATACACTTTCTTTAATCATGGGTTACGCCTCCATAGCGTCTGTTGTATTGGCTGGGGCTCCCAGGTAATACAGTTCATTATTGGCAAAGCCGCGTTGGTTTTCAGGTCGAGACATCTTGCAGAAATCATCGTCGGCAACAGGCTGGGCTTTTTCTAGCAGGATTGAGATAGGCTTTTTCGGGTAACTGGCAGCATTGCTTAGCGGGTGTGGACAGGTATGCAGTATCACCAGAGTGTCCATTTCGAAGCGTAAAGTGACACTTGAACCAGCCGGACTGTTTCCTTCCACTAACGACATACTGCCTTCAGCATCTGTACTTACCCGACTAAATAAATTCAAGTTTGCCGCATGATCAGCCTGAGTCAGACCGTATTTGGCCATTTCAACCAGCATGGCATCATGGCCATTTTGCATCCATTCATTGTGATCGCTCTGGTAATCTCGAACGCCCCATTTGCTGGCAATATGGGAAGCATGACTGTTACCACATACGGTTTCATGCCAACCAACTGAGTCCTCAATAATTGAGGCGAAAATACGCCCCATATCAGAATACAAACAGTGGCCTTTGGTCAGTCTGAACGTATGCTGACCTTTTAATGTATCTGGCGCGTTATAACGCTCTAATAGGTTTTCAGGGTTATAAAACACCATTCCAAGATTCCCATCACCGGCGATATCCGTCAGGGTCATTTGCATACCCCGACGTACTTTTAGTGACCAATGGCTTGCAGCAGGAATAAGGGTTTCATACTTGTTCATAATGTGTTCTCCGTGGTGTCATCAGTCGTACCCATTGAAGGATCAAAAATAGGTCGAATACGCTGATCAATTTCTTCATACAGTGGGGCGGGAGCATGACCTACGGGTAAGTCATAGGTGATTGAAGCGCCATAAGCATTGGGCGCATGTGGGTCATGGCGTAATTTATCGAATACCCATAGACGAGTGCCTAAATGAAAGCCTTCTTTCAAATCATGGGTAACCATAAAAATGGTCAACTTATGCTTTTGCCATAGGTCCAACACTAGGGCATGCATGTCGGCACGAATGCCTGGATCAAGCGCACCAAAAGGCTCATCTAAAAGCAAAATTCGGGGTTTACAGATAATGGCTTGCGCTATCGCTAAACGCTGTTTCATGCCACCTGACAATTCATGAGGATAGCGATTCAGGGCGTGGCTTAAGCCCACCTGCTGCAAGATATCGCTGGCTTCTTGCTTCGCTAAGGCTTTCTCCTTACCAAATAAGTAACCGCTGATGGAGCGCTTCTCAAAACCTTTTGCCGCAACCACATTTTCCAGTACCGTCATATGCGGGAAGACAGAATATTGCTGAAACACTATGCCACGATCTGAGCCAGGCTCATTCGGTACCGGTTTACCATCCAGCAAGAGCTCACCGTCAGTGGCGGTTTCAATGCCCAATAGCATTTTCAAAAAGGTGCTTTTTCCGCACCCAGAAGCGCCAACCAAGGTTACAAACTCACCTTCTTTTACGTCGATGTCGATACGCTCTAGGATCACATCTTGGCCATAGCGCTTACCCAGTTTTTTCGCTTGTATCATGGTTTTTGCAGCTTGCTTTGCTTCTAATTGACTCATGAGCGCGCCTCCAAACTCCAAGGAAAGAGTCGTCGGTTTAAACGACCCAATAAGTAATCCACCAAGAAAGCCAGCAAGGTGATCCAAGCCACATAGGGCAAAATCACATCCATAGAGAGGTAGCGACGCACTAGGAAGATTCGATACCCTAAGCCATCGGTAGAGGAAATCGCTTCAGCGGCAATCAAGAACAACCACCCAGCTCCCAAAGACAAACGCACAGCATCAATCAATTTCGGCAGTATCTGAGGCAACAACACACGGATGAGTATTTGACTGGTACTGGCCCCTAATGTTTGTGCTTTCACCAATTGCTCAGAGGGTATTTCTTGTACTCTGCGCTGAATATCGCGGGCAATAAAAGGGGTTATACCGATAGCAATAAGGGTTATTTTTGAGGTTTCACCCAAGCCTACGGCGATGAACAAGATTGGCAATAACGCCAATGGCGGCACCAGGGAGATGACCGTCAGTAACGGCGATAAACTCGCAGTTAACAAAGGCAAAGCGCCTGTCATCAGGCCTAGAAATAGACCTATCGAAGCGGCGATAAGCACACCTGATCCTAACCGCATTAGACTGCTTAAAGTGTCTTGCCAGAAGACATAGTCTCCAGTGCGACGACTTGGGGTAAATGCCATGCGATACATGGCCTCCCCCATGCTACTAAAAGAGGGCAATATCTTATCGCTTGGGTTAATTGCCAAGCGCGCATCAGAGCTGATCATGTAAAGCACGATCAGCAAAGCAAAAGGCAGTAAACCTAATAAGATTGCGTTGCTTCGGCTTGGGGTATAGTTGATAAGTTTCTTCATAATTTGATCCCAGGACGACGTTTCACCGCTGTGGGCTTACTTCCTTGTAAGCCCATTAACCGCATATATGTCGTTGGTTTTTAGATGCGTTACAGAGTGCCGTCTGCCGCCATTTGCATATAGGTAGGATCAAAACGAAGTTTGATATTGTTCTCGTCTCCGTAAACACCCGATGGCATTTGAATACCCACAACCCCTGCATCTGGGGCGCCATCGCCAAGTAGACCGTGTTCAAATGAGAACTCGGCCACATGCTTCATAGTGGCAAACAATTCTTTACTATTGGTTAACTCGAGGGCACTTTGAGGGGTATAAAACATGTGCGTTTTGGCTAATTGAGCATCGTAGCCGGCAAGATCGGTTTCGGCCGCATTCGCCATATCAGTACGAATGCTTTTGGCGTTCGCGCTGTCACCTTGCATTAATCCCATAATCTCATACCAAGCACCCACTAGGGCTTTACCAAAATCAGGGTTCTCTTTTAAGGTCTCGGTATTGACTATCATGGTGTCTAAAATCTCACCTGGGATTTTAGAAGAATCAAAGACGTTGTGAGTATTAGGCATGTTCAGTATTTCACTGACAATCGGATTCCAAGTCACCACAGAGGTCACATCTTTGGTGCTGGCAATAGAGGCCATATCGGCATCTGAGGTATTGATCACGCTGACGTCTTTTTCACTCATATCAACCGAGTCTAAAGCCCGTGCTAACAAGTAATGAGACACACTAAATTGCACTAGGTTAACATTCTGTCCCTTGATGTCTTTTAGGTCCGTTTTGTTCTTTAGGATAACGGCGTCGTTGCCATCTGAATAATCGCCGACGATCAAGACCGTGCTGTCAACACCACTAGCGGCAGGAATGGTAAGCGCATCCATTTGCGCCATGGTACAGCCATCAAATTGACCTGCTGTGTATTGGTTCATAGATTCGACATAGTCATTCATTTGCACAACGTCGATATCAATACCGTATTTATCACCCCATTTTTTGATGATGTCAGATTGTTGAGCGTACGCCCAAGGCATCCAACCAGCATAAATAGACCAACACACCTTAAAGTGATCTTGTGCTAATGCATTAGCGGATAATAGGAGGGAGCAAAGCAGAATGGTTACTTTTTTCGCAGAGTGTTTCATTGAATTCACCTTTTCAGTTTGTTTAGTTACACATGGAGTACCCTTGGCAATATCGCCATGTGGTCTCCCGGGCTTTTATCCCTCCGTGTAACCTTGAAACATTCAAGGTCGAAAGCTCTCGGACCAGTCATTTCGATAAAACCGAAACCGGAACCCTAGCTCTCTATTTAATCAAATTGTGATGCTCGACTTTCCAAGGGTACGAACATAACCAATGTAAAAGCACACACTGTGCCAAAAAATTTAATGTAATGTTTTAAATGGTTTTTTTATCAAAATTCAGGCGAAAACCTTACTAAACAGAAAGCAGCAGATGATCATTCGCACCAAATAAAACCACCCAGTGCATTGCATGGCATAGAAACGGTGCGTAAAAAAAGGAAGTCTAATACAGGCTGACACACTCGATTGTATCGGCTGCTATTCAACGCTTCCCCCGAAGGCATAAAGCATCAAGGCGCCTCTTCCCCCACTTCTTTCTATTGGTATAGAAAGCAAGAGTGAAGAAAGAAGCGCCTCCATCAGACGATTAACCTGAAAAACATACTTTGTACTTAACCGTAATTACGAGCAAATTTACGCATAAAGTCAGCCAGTTTTTGGGCCTCTTCAACGGTCACGCCGTTGTATAAGCTGGCTCTTAGGTAGTCGCCCACCCCAAACGGCGTTAAGGTGCGTAATCCAACCATGCCCTTTTCCCAACTGGCGATCAGAAAAGCATTGGTTGCCTCTTCATCACCGCCTTTAATATTAAAAGGCACATTCATTCGACTGCGTAACGCTTTGTTTTCTATCGGTGTGCCATAGAAGCCGTTTGAACTGTCAATCACATCATAAATCGCTGCCGCTTTGGCGATAGAGCGTAATTCTATTTCATACACACCACCTTGGGCTTCGATCCAATCCATAACAAAGCCGACCACTTCAATGTTAAAGGTCGCTGGGGTATTCCATAAGTTTCCAGCCTCGCTGTTGGTGGTGTAATTAAACACGCCAGGACAAAGTGGCGAGGCTTTACCCTCCCCTAGCAAGTCTTTGCGAATCACCGTCATGGTTAACCCTGGATGACCTATGTTCTTGGAAGCACAGGCAAACAACACGCCCACACCGCAACCATGCCAATCAATTGGCTTGGTAGAAAAATCTGAACTGGCGTCCACCACCAAAGGAATGTGTTTGCGTGAAGCTGGCAATGTAGGCAAACGATGCAACTCAATACCGTTAACCGTTTCATTGGAGCACAGGTAAACATATTTACTGTTAGGGTCGATGTTTTCCTCAGTCAATTCAGGAAAGCCAATATAGGCACCCGTTTTAGGGTCTCGCCCATCAATGGACTGAACATGACAATAGCGCTTGGCCTCTTCAGCACCCCGTGCAGACCAAGTACCGTTCACCACATAAGTCGCCACATCGGTTGGCTGATAACAAAGGTTTAATGGCAGGGCTGCAAACTGCCCATGGCCACCACCATGAGTAAAAAGCACTTCATAATCATCCGGTATTTCCATCACTTCTCTGGCTTTCGTCACCGCGTGATCCAGTATCTCTAAAAACTCAGGAGCACGGTGCGACAAGGCCAGCGAGGTCAATCCAGGTTGATTAAATAAACCGGCAATCCTCTCTTCCACAGCCTTTGGCAAAGACGTAGGACCTGGACTAAAGTTAATCACTTCGCTGTGAGGCGCCGTCGAGTTAAGCGAACCAAGAAGCGCTGGATGGCTATCTGTATTCATGCAATTTCACCTTTCACAAACAAGTCATAATCGACGTCTTAGCAAGGCGTCAATCCTAGATATGGCAGCATCGCCGAAATAAAAGCAGCAGGCTTTCAGAAAAGAAGCAAGGAAACAGTGACGCTTCACTTCCCTCTATCGGCAATCAGAGTACGACCATGCCTATTGATTGCTTAGTACCAACATCAACTTTCGTTGGCACCAAAAAGAAGAAGATTTAGAGCGCCGTTAACAGGCTCAAAGAAGGCAAAAAAGAACACATAAAGAAGCGACTAAAACGTCGGGAACTGGACGTTAAAGCCTTTTAGGGAAGAGCTTTCTAAGTAGCGAGAGAAGTAATCGACAAAATCCTGATCAACCACTTCTTTCTTTATTAAGCTGGCGTTTCGAATGTACAAGCGGCCATTTTTTTGGATGGCGATGGCCTGATGAGTGATGTTCATATTGGTGCCGATCCACTGTTTTACCGAATAGTCAGGTCGCACCATGCTAATGACACTGCCAGTGGGGATACGATTTAATAAATCGTAATTGATCGTTGAATTAGCCAAATGTTGCTGGATCATCAACTCACGCAAGGCGGATTTTTTGGCTTTCGCGCTAAGCGCTGTGTTTGCTTGTAATTGCTCCCGTTGATGCGCTTGCTGGGCTAACTCATCACTCGACAATTGTTTTTTCTGAAACACCGCCGTCAGAGGAACATAAGGGGTCGTTACTGCTTCAGGCGCAAACTTTTCACCCTCTTTTCGTAACGCCGAAAGACGCTTTTGTTTCGCCTCGGGAGACAATTCAAGCCCTTGGATTCGGCTCATCGACATGCGCTGATACCAGGCTTTCTTATCAATAACCGTGTGCGCAAACTTAGTCGTCGCGCCGCCAATTTCCTGTGTCAGATCGGTTAACATCCAGCGGTTATTAGGCAGCCAATCGGCGCTTGGGAAATGATTACGAGTAACAAATGAGACTTGCCCATTTTTATAGCGGATTTTTTCTAGATTGGGCAAAAACTCATCCACAGATTGAGACAGTGCGCCAGCCAATACCGCTTCTACATAGGTTGTGCAATCAAACACATCAAAACGGCTTAACGGGTCTTGATCGTAACGCCCTTGCGCACCTTCCCCTAAATTGCCATCCACATAGGGCGCGCCAAGCAACACCTGACTGAGGCGCGCAATTTTTTGTGCCGTCGGTATGGCCGCTGCCGCATTACTTTCTATGACATGGTTAAACTCAGTCTGACGGTTTTGAGGCGTCAAACCAGCATGACTTTGCGCGCTCACCGAGGCCGCTACCAAAAGTAGCCAGCCACAACCGATGTTAATACTTCGCTTTTTCAACAAACTCTCACCAACATAGAATGGAATCCATTAAGCCTATCGTAAAACGCAGCCGATGAAAGCAGGCTTTACATTTTTCTGGCAATCGGAAGCCTCAATTGACGCCCCCTATCTTGACCATAAAACTCGCCCACAAGAGGGGGCATCTGTCATGGTTTAGGCAATAAAAAAGCCGATCAAATGATCCGCTTTTTGGTGTTCTTCTCTTTTGGCTTCTGATTACAAAACGCCTAGTGGTTTATTGCTTTGGCTGCCAAGGATCAAGATGTGCTTTGCGCATTTTGTCTTTCTCGGCGGCCGATGCCCCCCAGTTGCCATCGTAAACCTTTCCTTCCCAGTCACCATAGGTCGGGTTAGGAAGCATAATAAATTTCGTACCAAACAAGGCTTTATTTTTTTCTACTGCCGCGTAACTTTCCGTTAAGCTTTTGGTTTTAAAGGCGCTAGAAAAATCATTAAGATTATCGCCCATAAACAAAGCAATGTCGTATTTCTCTGCCACTTTAAGACGACGTGCTTCTTTATCACTGGTGGTGGTTCTAAGCATCAAATGGGCATCGTCCACATCCGGAAAACCCAATTCCGCGAGGTTTTTACGCGTACCTTCCAAACCCACCATTTTACGGTTGGTAATATAGAAAACCTCCGCGCCCTTGTTCGCCGCATAGTTCAAAAACTCAACCGCACCAGGTAGCGCCTTGGCTTCAGCGGCGTTCATCCATTCGCCCCATGTTTTGCCTGAATAACCTTCATTTCTGCCCACCAACCAAGCTTCATACGGGCTGTTATCTATAATGGTTTCATCGGCATCCACCACAATGGCGATTTTTTTATCGCCGTTGTGGGTACTCGCGAAATGATCAAAACGCATTTGCGCTAAATTAAAAGCCTGATAAGACAAAGCCTTAAATTCAGCAGAGGCCTGCATCCATAAGTTGGCCATGACCAACTGTTCATTTAAATTCTGGGTAGTATAAGGCGTCTCATCGGCCCAAGCCGGTAAGGACACACTCCCCGCCAACAAAGCCGTCGACACCACCAATGTACGTAATTTAGCAGAAAACATCTTCTCACTCCCTTAAGTGAATAGCCTAAAAAAAGATTTATACAGTAAACCAACAGAGCCTTTCTAACGCGTCATTAGCCGTTATCATTACAAGATTTTAACCAGAAGGTCAAAAAAAACATCTCCTGCTATTGGCCTTGCCCAAACATGTGTCGCATCCGCAGACGAAGCACGATTAAGTGCCTGATGGTTAACATCAACAGAGGCCCCTTGTGGTGAAATACAGCAAGGAATTAATGAAGTTCAAGCCCTTTCAAACGTAGGTTCCAGCGCCCTTTATGGCTTCTTTCACAAGCCTCTTCCGAGTCAAAACTCACAGACTGACGGCTGTTTTTAATGACGAGATTCGCCCCTTTTAATTCATCTTCAATACACTGATAAAAGAGCACGTCACCCTGTGTCGATAATAACTCAGCCACGTCGGCTTCTTTCTCAAACACACAAACAATCTTAAGCGACTGTGGGTAGCGATTAAAATCCACCACATGCGTCAGCCACACAAAGCCCTCTACCTCACCGAGTAGATGATCACAAACCTTGGTGAGCGCTTCTCTTAGTGCCTTGTCTAGTTTCTTATCCGACTTTTTCATTTACCACCCAATCAAGGCATTTGCCGACTTGAAAATATGCATTTAAATCAACTAATTAATTTTATATCTTAGCCACTATTCTATTACTCACCTCTCCGAAAGAACAGTTACGCTCGCGAGGAAAACCCTCTTTATGCGCCTGTTTGGTGCCTCTTTCAGTCAATGCTTAAGCGGCGACACAGCCATCAATGAAAGACAAAGAGGTGTGTTTTGTTGATCGACGTTATAATGACATTCTATTGCGTTATTCGGACCAGATTTTTCTCTTAAAATGGCTTATTATTCGCACTCCGGCTCACCATGGCCTCACTCATTCAAGACCTATTTTTTTCTATGATTAGACTTTCGAATATCCAGCTACCTTTGGATCATAATGACACCGCTATAGAACAAGCCATCTTGTCCACATTGGGCATCACAGCAGATCAACTTGTTCGCTTCTCTATTTTTCGCCGCGGCTATGACGCCAGAAAGAAAGCTTCTATTCTTTTGATCTATACCCTAGATGTGGAAACTCGGATTGACCAAGCCTTGCTGACTCAATTTGCAGACCATCAACAAATCAAAGAGACACCAGACCTTAATTACCATCCAGTTGCTCAAGCGCCTGCCACCCTCACTGAACGTCCTATCGTGATTGGCTTTGGCCCTTGTGGATTACTAGCAGGCTTAGTGCTCGCTCAAATGGGTTATAAACCTATTATCTTAGAGCGCGGTAAAGAAGTTCGCGAGCGCACCAAAGACACCTTTGGTTTTTGGCGCAAAAAAATCCTTAACACCGAATCCAACGTGCAATTTGGTGAAGGCGGCGCAGGCACCTTTTCAGACGGTAAGCTTTATAGCCAAGTAAAAGACCCAAAACAGTACAGCCGAAAAGTACTCAATGAATTTGTCGCCGCTGGCGCCCCAGACGAGATCCTTTATGTCAGTAAACCGCATATTGGTACCTTTAAACTGGTCGCCATGGTTGAGAAAATGCGCGCTCAAATTATTGAGTTAGGCGGCGAAATTCGCTTCAGCGCTCGAGTCGATGACATTCATATCGAAGACAACCAAATCACTGGTGTCACACTCGCCGATGGCGAACGCCTCAATGCCAAACACATTGCGCTGGCAATTGGTCACAGTGCTCGTGACACCTTTGAAATGCTTCATGAAAAAGGTGTTTACATTGAAGCCAAACCTTTCTCTGTTGGGTTTCGAATCGAGCATGAACAAAGTGCCATCGATAAAGCCCGTTTTGGCCCTAATGCGGGCAACGAAATTCTGGGTGCGGCGGATTACAAGTTGGTTCATCACTGTAAAAATGGCCGTTCTGTTTACAGTTTTTGTATGTGTCCAGGCGGCACTGTCGTTGCGGCCACGTCAGAAGAGAACCGCGTTGTTACCAATGGTATGAGTCAGTACTCGCGTAATGAACGTAACGCCAACAGCGCTGTGGTTGTGGGTATTGACCCATCTGATTACCCAGGTGGGCCACTGGCTGGCATAGAGTTCCAACGCAAATTAGAAAGCCATGCGTTTGTCATGGGCGGCAGCAACTACGATGCCCCCGCTCAAACCGTCGGAGCGTTTTTGAAAAACCAAACACCAGAGGAACTGGGCACTGTCGAGCCTTCGTTTAAACCTGGCATCAAGCTTACCAACCTAGCCGACGCCTTGCCTGATTTTTGCATCGAAGCCATTCGCGAAGCGATTCCTGCCTTCAATAAAAAAATCAACGGCTTTGCCTTTGAAGATGCTTTATTAACCGGGGTAGAAACCCGTACTTCTGCACCGATCAACATCAAGCGAGATGACAGTTTCCAAAGCATTAGTACCAAAGGTCTGTATCCAGCCGGAGAAGGCGCAGGGTACGCCGGTGGCATTATGTCTGCCGCCATTGATGGCATTAAAATCGCCGAAGCGATGGCGTTGAGCATCAATCAAGCGGAAAAATAATCGCGTTTCACGTCACTCCAGAAGCGCCCGCTTCTGGAGATCGTTTTGCTGCTATCCATCTGTATCCAACACATAAGCCTAATTGATAGACATAAAAAAACGCGCTTTAGAAACCATCCAAGAAAGTTGGATTTATTTCTAAACAGCGCGTTTTTTATACGACAACGATTATTTCAACAGGTTATCGATACTGTACTAAGTCATTACAAAGGCTGCCCATCGTATTTACTAACCAAACAATCTTGGCCTTTTTGCTTCAGCATATTACAAAAATCGACACTATAAGCACGGTCCAAGAATGGCCCTACTTTTAGCTGATACATGGTGCGTCCATTGATGGATTTCTCATTCACATGAGGCACTAAATTAACATAAGTATCAGGAGATCCGTTGCTCAATACCTGCCAACCACGAGCGGCTTCACCACGACTGCCATAAGCGGCCAACTGAACACCGTAGCTTTTATCTTGGGAATGAGAGGCTGATTGAACCGCAACCGGTGTCACGACATTTTGTTGCGTGTTGTTGTAGTTTGGCTGAACCGGAGCTGGCGCCGTGTTCACCGCAGGTGCGGCCGTAACAGCAGGTGCAACGTTGGCAACCGCCATTGGCGCGCCATCCGCAGTATCCATATCATTTGATGCCGCTGGCGAAACAATAGACTGACCAGTATTGCCTGCGTTAGATTTCTTAAGTTCGGCAATTTCCGCTTCTAATTGATCAACACGATCAAGCTTCGTTTGCATGTCTTGCAACTCAGTATCGTGTGTCTTCACTTTGTCTTGAAGGTCTTGATAAGTCATAAAGGTATTTTTACCTTCAAACACAGAACAAGCACTGAGCGACAAAGCCACAGACACCAACAAGAGTTTTTTTATTATACCCATTTATCCAATCCTCCGTGTACAGCAATAAAATAGAGCTCAGCTAACCGTTAAGTAACCAGCTTTGTCCCCATAACAGTAATGCGTATCTTGACGCCTTACCAACAAAAACGAAAGGTAAAAAATACCTTATTGGCGTATGAAATACACCTGCAATCAAGGAAATAGCATCACCAATGATGGGTAACCACGTAAATAACAGGGTCCAGCTTCCATATCGATTAAAAAAACGCTCTGCTCTTACGCGATTTTTAACGCTCACCGGAAACCACTTGCTGCCCTCATAACGAACAAGGTAACGCCCTAAATACCAATTTGTCAGTGCCCCTAATGTATTTCCCGTACTGGCCCAAAACCATAACCAAACCACCGCTAAGCTAGCGTCACTGGCGTAATAGAGCAACAGCCCTTCGGAGCCTAGCGGCAACACAGTCGCGGATAAGAATGACACTGTAAAAACAATAAGATAATTCAACAAAGACTCTAAATGCCATCATCAAGGAAAGTCGTTAAGTCTACCTTGTTTCTCGCTAAAAAAGAGCCTTCTTAAAATGCGGTATTACAAAACCAGCAAAGCGGTTTTCTAAATCTCTGTTTTGAAAAGCTCAAAAAGATGCGCAAAGCCCGACTGATTCCTTTTTCTGTGATCTAGATCAATGTTTTAGATTCGAGTTATGCGCATCGCGACCGTAGAATAAGGAAGATATTTTCTAGGGAAAAGCCTATGTTAAACCGGATTAATAACATCAAAATACGTTATAAGCTATGGGCAATTATCGGTCTTATGTCGATCGGCACAACGGCCTTGATTCTCGTGTCATTAGGCACTCTTTTCCAAAGTAGCATTCACGATAGAGAAAGCCATACACAAGATGTACTGAGTATTGCGCACTCTATTATTTTGCCGATTTATCAGGCTCAACAAGCCGAAAAAATAACCGCACAGCAAGCCAGAGAACGGGCAATGCTCGCCCTATCTCACATTCGCTACGGGGATCAACAAGGCCTCTGGGTTCTCGACCACAACCATGCACAGCTGATCGCCGCCGATAATTATGCCGGTAAATCTGCGCCTAGCTCCCTTATCTCTGCCTTTTCGAATGCTCAGCCGACCCTAAGCAAAGACAAGCGTTCTGTGCGAACTTTTCGCTTTGACTATCAAGGAAGTGATAAGCAAACCCACCGAGTGATCGCCAGCGCCTATGTTTATGCCCCATGGCAACTCACCTTGGTGGCGACTGAGTCAATGGACACCGTATGGGAAATGTTCCTCAACGCCATTATCAATTACGCCATTTTAGTGGGCGTGCTTACCGTGGTCGTCGGCGGCACAGCGCTCTACATCATTCACTTAGTGACGGCGCGCATCACCAGCCTGTGTAACACCATGAGCGCGGTGAAAAAATCGGGCGATTTAACACGCCGTGTGGAATTTAATGGTCATGATGAAATGGGCGAAATGGCCGCCGCCTTCAACAGCATGATGGGCGACTTTCAATCCATTGTCGGCAAGGTCAGCAACTCCAGTGAAACGCTAGATAACATTGTCGGCCAAACCAATCATTCCACACAAAAAACCGTTTCCAGCGTAACGGTACAGCTCAATGATACCGAGCAAGCAGCGTCACTTATGCAAGATGTTCTCATGGCGGTAGAAGCCACCTTAGCCATGGCAGAACAAGCCAGCCAAACAGCCCAACAACTAGGCCAGCACTCAAAACAAGGCTTAGGGGTCATGGACAAAGCACAGCAAGAGATCCAACAGCTTTCTTCAGAAGTGGGCAATGCGACTAAGCAAGTGCATCAACTAAGAGCCGATGTGACCAACATCAATGAACGCTTAAGTATTATTTCGGAAGTCGCCGATCAAACCAATTTATTGGCGCTCAATGCGGCGATAGAAGCGGCAAGAGCGGGCGAGCAAGGTCGTGGCTTTGCCGTGGTCGCAGACGAAGTGCGACAATTGGCACAGCGCTCTCAATTGGCCGCCACCGAAATCGGCACACTCATCGACGAGCTGACCCAGCAAACGCTGGTTTCAGTGCGGGTCATGGAAACAGCGCAAAATACCGCCAATGAAGGGGCCGAAAAAACCGCAGAAGCGAGTCAGGCATTTACCGACATCGCCAACGGCGTATTATCCATCTCTGATCTCAACAGCCAGATAACAGAAGCCGCCAACCGTCAGCACCATTCGTCTAACACGGTGAACGCCACGTTAGAAAAAATTGCGCAAGTGTGCGAAACCACCACCGTAAATTCTCACGACATTCAAACGTCTGTGGAAAATTTACAAGAATGCGCGACACAATTACGTGGTTTGGTGAAACAGTTTCGTATCTAGGTCGTAAAGCGCTCTGTTTGCTTGTTATTAGAGCCACAGAGCGCTTTGCCAAGCCAAATTGGGCACTAATCTTGCTTTGTTTTTATCAACCTAAGCAACTGAACTGAGAGCAAAACCCTGATTAATTCACGGCCATCCTCAATCAGGGTAACAACATAGAAGAATAGAGAAGAAGTTATTTTACTACTTTATCTTCATCGCCAGTCACCATATGCTTAGAGAAGAGAAAGGACGGTCCTGTTTCTTTCAGACCTCCATTATTGTTTCACGCCATGCATTACACACCATGGCAGTTTTAAAGCGTTTTCGCTTCCGAGGCATCGACATATGGCGTTTGATACACAAGAAAAGCTGGATTCTCTTTACCAACACATTCAAGCGGTCATCCTTACTCGACAACACCCAGTGACTGGCTTATTTCCGGCCAGCACCAGCATTAACAATCACGGCAACTACACGGATGCGTGGGTACGAGATAATGTCTACAGTATTCAAGCAGTGTGGGCATTACACCTCGCCTATAAGCGGGCTTCAAACCCCGATAAACGCGCCCATGAATTAGAACACGCCTGCATTAAAATGATGCGCGGTTTGCTGTTCGCAATGATGCGCCAATCCCACAAAGTAGAAGCCTTTAAACACAGCCTTGACCCCAAGGACGCATTACACGCCAAGTACGATACCAAGACAGGGTTAGAAGCCGTCGCGGACGACGCTTGGGGACACTTGCAAATTGATGCCACCAGCTTTTACCTACTGATGTTGGCACAAATGACCAAAGCGGGCAGCAAGATCATCTTCTCTCGCGATGAAGCCAATTTTATTCAAAACCTTATTTACTACATCTCTCGCACTTATCGCACACCAGATTATGGCATTTGGGAGCGAGGCAATAAGGTCAACAATGGCAAAGCCGAAATTAACGCCAGCTCCGTTGGCATGGCAAAAGCCGCGATGGAAGCCCTAGACGGTTTAAACCTCTTTGGCGAAGACGGACCAGAATGGTCAGTGATCCATTCGTTTGCCGACGCGGTCGCGCGTGCTGGGTCTGTTTTACAATCGTTGCTGCCAAAAGAGTCTCGCTCTAAAGAAGTCGATAGCGCACTGCTCAGCATCATCAGTTTCCCCGCGTTTGCCGTCAACGATGAAAAACTGGCAAGGCGCACACGACAAGAGATCCTCGATAAACTTGGCGGTGAATACGGCTGTAAACGTTTTCTATTGGACGGTCACCAGTCTGTTCTAGAAGACCAAAGCCGCATTTATTACGAGTACAATGAGTTGATCAATTTCGAGCACATTGAATCGGAATGGCCGCTTTTCTTTACCTATTTATACATTGACCGATTGTTTGCTCGTGACTGGGAAAGCGCTAACTTTTACCGCTATAAACTCGAAGGATTGATGATCGAAAAAGACGGGCAAATGCTGCTTCCTGAGCTGTATTATGTGCCAGAAGAAAACATCCTAGCGGAAAAAGAAAACCCAGGTTCCCAAGCGCGCGTACCGAATGACAACCTTCCTCTCGTGTGGGCTCAGAGCTTGTATTTGGTTGGAAAAATGCTCGATGACGAGCTTATTAAAACCGATGATCTCGACCCCTTAGGGCTGCATAAAATCCAGTACCGCCCAAATAAAGTCACAACCTCTATGGTGATTTTGGCACAGAACAACGCCGTCAAAGAAAAACTACTCACGGCTGGCTGTTTATGCCAAACGGTAGAAGAAATCGCGCCATTAAAAGCCATTAGTGCCAAGCAATTGGTCGAGACCTATCAACACCTTGGCGTGTCATCAAGCTTAGGGTTAACTGGCCGCCCTGATCGCGCATTGAACAGCTTAGCGACCTCTCAGCCTTTCCATATTAATGAGGATAACTACCTTTGTTTGTCGTGGATTCAGAACGAAGACAAAGACTACCGAAAAATTGACCCTGCCTTATTCCAAACACACATTCGCAATGAACTCAGCATTATTGCACAACACTGGTATTACCCAGCGAATGCGGTTTTTACCATTCTCATTGATGATGCTCTGAGTGAAATGCTGGGCGCTGATGAATTATTTGAGTTTATTCGTCAGCTGCAAAATCGAGAACTAGAAGAGTTTCGAGTCATCCCACAATCGGCGAAAAACGCGTTCAAATCTGGGAGTCGTAGAACCATTACCATCACCTCCCCTGAACGCTACGAGCTTGGCACCACCTTGCCCGTTCATCAAGCGCCTTGGCAACTTGCGACACAACCGCAGGACTACGACAGCAGTAAGATGCACACCATAGACACAGAGCAATTATTGACTCGCTTAAACGAGCGCCCTTCTCTTGAGGAAGCCATTGATTGCTTGATTGAACTCGGTGCTAGGCGCGCGTTGATGAATACCGTACCTGACTCAACCCCTGCGGTCACCGCTTACAAAGTGCTGAAATCTGTGTACACCCAAGCGCTCTTAAGCGGCAACTGGAAAGCGTCTCGCTTGTTATTTTCTTTGATGCTGAAACCATCTACGGATCTGGCAACCTATATCGCAGACATTACGGTGCGTCAGCGACTATTGGTGCTTGGCGAAAACCCAGAAGACGAAACCAACATCTCCTTGCCGTTGCATCAAGATGACATTTTGGCTTTACTAAAATCCACCTCATCTTCTTCTCTTAGCATGGTGCTTAGCTATGAGCTGATCGCCATTGCCGGTACGCTGATTAAAGTGAATCCAGACTATTTCGCCGGCGTAAGAACCCTACGAATCCACAGTTTGGCGATGCTTTGTGCGCGCCACTTTGACCCAGAAGAGAGTGCACCTGTCTTTGAAACCCTGTCCCATGTGTCGCCGAACGAACTCTATAATGTGCTCACCGACGTTCTGCAACAAAAACACATTGAATTCACTCAAGTTGCTAATAATGTCCGCTACCACCACAATGTGGATGCCAATGATATGAAAATGAAGGATGTGGATTGGTTTGACTGGCGAGAAGAGCAAGGAATGATCACTAAACTGCCCGAGTCGATGTTACAGCAATTATGGGAAAGTCTGCATCATGTGGACTCCATTGTGTTTGGCGATGTTCAGAGCAACACCACGCTCGATTGCAAACAAACACTCAGTTCCATGACTCCGGGTGAAGATACTTTTGCGGTGCTCATCGAGTCATTAACCTTCGACATTCACCCTAGCTGGTATAAGAGTTTAATTTTTGAAGGCCTGTACGCCTACATTCAATTTTGCCAACAACATAAAAACTGTCGATTTGAACACGAAATCAATTTGCCTGTTTTGGTCTCTCATGCAGCGCTCGATCATGCCAAACAGTACCGAGTGGACCACCCTAAAGACAATTTAGCAGAAGCAGCCTTAGATGAATTCGCGCAATTGACACTCAGTAAGGTTAATCAATATTTACGCTGGGCGGTCAGCAAACTACACAGCCGTCAACACCAAATACAATCTGATAAAAAACACTAAACCCTGGTTGGAGAAGTGAATGGATCTGCTTAAAAATGTTCTTATTAATGATGTTTTGAACGCGCGTTGTGCCGACCCATTTGGTTGCTTAGGCTTACATCAAGAAGACAATAAAAAAGGACTTTCTCTCACTGTGTGGCGCCCAGGCGCCACCGCAATCAGTGTGTTAGAAATCAGTAATGATACGGTATTGGGTGAGATGTCCCTAGTAAGCCAAGAAGGCTTGTTTTATTTGCACCTACCAAAGCAGAAAACACACTTTCATTACCGACTCCAAGTGGCCTATGGCGATGATGTGTTCACCATCGTCGACCCATACCAATTTGCCAGTACCACGTTTTCAGACCCAGAACACCATCAAGCCTGTCTGTACAAAAACCAAGGGGCTATCCAGCTTGGCGCCGAGATAAACACCACACTGACGATCAATGGCACCCGCTTTGCCGTCTATGCTCCAGCGGCTCGTTCGGTCTCTGTGGTGGGCGATTTTAATGGCTGGGATGGCAGCGCTCATCCGATGTCCAGCAGCGGCGATGGCATCTGGCGTTTGTTCGTGCCTGATGTCAATCATGGGGTACGTTACAAGTATGAGATTCGCGCCAACAATGGTGACTTATTGCCCCATCGTACAGACCCCTACGCACAACGCATTGAGCAATACCCGTCGTTCGCCAGTGTGACCTGCTTCGACCACAAACATCAGTGGCAAGACAGCGCATGGACCACTCGTCCGGTTGAAGACATCTATGAAAAACCAATGAGCATCTATGAGCTGCACCTGGGCTCATGGCGTCGTAAAGCAGACAATAAGCCACTTACCTACTTAGAACTGATTGATGAATTAGTGCCTTACGTCGAAACAATGGGCTACACCCATGTGGAGCTACTGCCCATTACCGAATACCCATTTGATGGGTCTTGGGGCTATCAACCGGTTGGCTTGTATGCGGTAACCTCTCGCTTTGGCACAGCGGAAGAATTCAAAGCCTTGGTGGATGCACTGCACCAAGCAAACATCAGCGTCATCATGGATTGGGTACCGGCGCATTTCCCTGACGATAGCCACGGGTTAGCCAACTTTGATGGATCAAAACAGTACGAATACCCAGACCCGAAAAAAGGCTGGCACCCTGAGTGGAATTCTCTGATTTACGATTTTGGGAAAGAGCATGTGGTGAACTACTTAATCAGTAACGCTGTGTACTGGTTAGAAGAGTTCCACATCGATGGCTTACGTGTCGATGCCGTCGCCTCCATGCTGTATCTGGATTACTCCCGTGAAGAGGGCGAATGGATACCGAATAAAGACGGCGGCAATCACAACTATGAAGCGATTGCGTTTTTGCGCCGCTTAAACGAAACCGTCTACCTCAATCACCCTCGCTGCTTCACTGTGGCAGAAGAATCCACCGCCTTCCCTGGCGTCTCTAAACCCACCTATATGGACGGCCTTGGCTTTGGCTTTAAATGGAATATGGGGTGGATGAATGACTCGCTTGAGTACATCAAAAAAGACTCAGTACACCGCAAGTATCATCAAGGTGAGCTGACCTTTAGCATGGTATACGCCTACGATGAGCAATTTGTATTGCCGCTTTCTCACGATGAAGTGGTGCATGGTAAAGGCTCTATGATAGAGAAAATGCCCGGCGATCCATGGCAGAAATTCGCTAACTTGCGAGTGTTTACCGCCTATATGTATTTCCACCCGGGTAAGAAACTGAACTTTATGGGCAATGAGTTTGCACAAGGTCGAGAATGGAGTCATGAACGTTCATTGGATTGGCATCTTCTTGATATTAATTACCATCAAGGGCAGCAAGCGCTTAGCCAAGATCTCAACCACTTGTATAAAAATGAGTCTGCGTTGCACCTGGATCATTCAGGCCTTGGCTTTGAGTGGATCAGCTATGACGACAGTGCCAACAGTATTTTGGTCTTTGTGCGCAAAGCGAAAAACAACGCCGAACACGGTGTTGTGATCACCAACTTTACGCCAGTTCCACAAGGCAGTTACCGCATTGGTGTGCCTGAGTCTGGCCGCTATCAAGTGGCGTTTAACACCGACGAAAGCAAATACCAAGGCAGTGATTACCTGCATTATGAAGGCTTAACCAGCGATCATATATACACAACAGAAGCGGTTTCTAGTCATGGTAAGGCACACAGTATCGTGGTGAAAGTGCCGCCACTTTCTGCGGTCTTTCTAAAATGGCTCGCCTCTTAATTGATCGGGCTTTTGCAATTCAAAGTGCGCACTATCTAATGAACACAGCGTAGTGACTCGCCCGTTTATAACGGGCGTTTCTTCATCAAGGAGACGTTATGGACACCTATACCGTTAACCACGGTCAGCCTTTTCCATTAGGGGCAAGTGTGACAGACAAAGGCGTTAATTTTGCCGTTACTTCAGAAGACGCCACAGAACTATTGCTTTGCCTTTTTGATGAGCAAGATAATGAGATTGAGCGCCTGCCCTTTATTGCCAAAGAACGGGGAATTTGGCATATGGAAGTGTTGGGGATAACCGAGAATCAGCGTTATGGACTGCGTGCCAAGGGACCTTTCGACCCAAGCCAGCAGCAACTCTTTAATGAGCACAAATTACTGATCGATCCCTACGCGAAAGCACTGAGTGAAAAACTTGTCTGGCATGCCGATCAAGCAGCGCTCACGGTAGAAGGCGACCCTCACCTTACAGATTCCGCCTACTGTGTGCCTAAGTCGATAGTCAAAACCGTTGCGCCAACTTCGCAACGCCCAGCGCGCGTTAACGTAGAGCCTCCACACCGAGCCATTTATGAATTGCATGTGAAAGGTTTTAGTCAGCAACTGCCTATCGATGAAGCATTAAAAGGCACCTATTTAGGCGTCATTTCAGACCCAGGCATCGCCCACCTTCGCGCCTTAGGCATTACCACGATTCAACTCATGCCCTGCTTTAGTTTTGCCAATGAAAGACACTTACAAGAACTCAATCTGAAAAATTACTGGGGCTATAATCCCATTAGCTTTTTCGCAGTAGAAACCTCTTATGCGCACCAAGACGCCATCGCAGAATTCCAAGCCATGGTAGACGGCTTACGTCATGCGGGTTTTGAGGTCATCCTCGATGTGGTGTATAACCACACCGCCGAAAGTGAGTTAAACCAATCCAGTGTTTGCTATCGCGGTCTGGATAACGCCCATTACTACCGTCATGCAGACGGTGAGTATTTGAATTACACAGGTTGCGGCAACTGCTTTGATACGTATCACTCCGCCTCCATTCGTCTCATCTGTGACAGCATGCGTTATTGGGTAGAGGTCATGGGAGTGGACGGTTTCCGCTTTGATCTTGGGGTCGACATGGGTCGAACAGACCACGACTTTTCCCCTAAAGCGCCCTTGTTACAGGCCATTTTACAAGACCCTATTTTAAGCAACAGCTGCTTAGTCATGGAGCCTTGGGACATAGGCCCAGACGGCTATCAGGTCGGACAATTTCCGCGCGGCTTTTTAGAATGCAACGATCAATACCGTGACACTATTCGACGCTTTTGGCGCGGTGACGAAGGGCTTACCCCTGTTTTCGCCACCCGCTTGATGGGGTCCCGGGATTACTTCCACAAAGGCCGACGCAGCGCCCTGCACTCGGTGAACTATATTACCTATCACGACGGTTACACACTGAATGATCTGGTGTCTTATCACCGCCGTCATAACCTGGCCAATATGGAAAACAACCGTGACGGTCATGGCGACAATATCAGTCAAAATTTCGGTCAGGAAGGGCCAACAGACAACGCCGACATACAAAGTAAACGCCTCAACCAGCAACTTTGTTTTATCGCCACCTTGCTGCTCAGCCAAGGAACGCCTCACTTTCTAGGGGGAGACGAACTGTCTCATAGTCAACAAGGCAACAATAACGCCTACTGTCAGGACAATGAGATAACCTGGTTATCATGGCAAGAAAGCAGCGCTAGAAACGCCTTGCAAGAGGCCATTTCTAGCCTAATGACGATTCGTAAAGCCTACCCTATATTAGCGGAGGTCTACCTTGAGGATGACCCGCTTTATCAGCACCTTGAACCCGATCACATAGAATGGCTCAATCAGTTCAGCCAACCCATGTCTGAACACGACTGGGCAGAAAGCGAACGGGATTATTTGGCTTTAACCCTGACCTCTGCTGATTTATCAAATCGACTTTGGTTGGTCTTCTATCGAGAAGACCATCCGCTCAATGTGCCGCTACCCAGCAATGCAAGCACACTCGATGTGCTTTACCAAACCCCTGGAATGAGCATTGAGAAGGACGCACTTGTTTGTGAGTATAGAGGCGTACTGCTGGCCAAACTGGTTTAGCCACCTCGACATCAAACAGCGACGGCAAGCGCCCGCTTATAAAGCGGGCGTAAAGCCGACTCGAAAACCTCCCCAATGCTGACCATTGACATAAATAGGCACCGACAAATCATGGAGAATCTCGCCCGTGTCGCGCTTATACGTTTGCAATAAAAAGCTTTCTTGGTGGGCACCACAACGACGACCTGTCGGATCATCAAAAATACGACGACTTCGGTTATTCGCCAAATCCGTATCATAGTCTCCGGTCAGCGGCTGATTGAACTTGTTATTGTGGGTCGGAAAATAACCGTTCACATCCACTGCCCCGGCGAAAATTACCTCACTGTGTTGTTCGAGTACCTTTTCTTGATACTGAGGAAAAGTACGATCGGTAAAGTCGTTATAAGGGGTGCTGAACTTTTGTGGGCGCGTGTTTTCAATGGCTTGATATTGTTTAGAAAACACATCACTTTGTGACAATTCGCTCTCTGCAATCGCGGTTTCAAACAGCTGCCCTATGTGTTTAGCGGTGGCTTTCGCCGTGGCCACTAACTCAGAAAAGAACAACGATTGATCGACTTTATCCAACTCTCTGAACACCACTTCAGCACCTGAGCTCAACCCAGAAGCTTCGCCAGATAACTCTTCACTGCGCCCATTAATACTATGCAGAGCCTCGCTGATACGAGAAATAGACTCATTAATCTGCAGACTTGTTGCGCCCAAACTTTCTCCAGTATTTTCTACCTCAGAAAGCACAAGTGACGCATTTTGCACCTCACTTGTTAGCGCCATAAAACGCTCTGTTTCCCCTAACAGCGTCTCAGCAAGCGATTCACTCAAGGTTTTCAATGCCGCCATTTCAGTATTAGTAAGTTGGCTGTTCTCTCTAACGTCTATCAATAAGGTGGATATTTGCTCAGTGGCGTCTGCTGTTTTCCCTGCAAGCGCACGCACTTCGTCTGCGACCACCGCAAAGCCTCGGCCTTGCTCGCCCGCTCTGGCGGCTTCAATCGCCGCGTTTAACGCCAATAAATTGGTTTGCTCAGACACCCCTTTGATGACATTGGTAATGCTATCTATGGCGTCTGCACTTTGTGTTAATTGGCTTAACTGCTCACTGGCGGCCTGTACTTTTTGCGTTAGCTCGCTGATTTGCTCAGCGCTTTTTTGCAGGGCGGATTGAGCAACTTGACTGGAGCTGGCCGTGTCGCTCATGGTGTGGGCAACCTGAGTCAAATTCTTGGATAAATTCACACTGGTATCAGACAAGGCTTGTGCCGCCTGGGAGATTTGCGAGCTGTCGTCGCTCGTAAAGCGAATGTCTTTATTAAGCGTATCGACAAAATAGGACACTTCAGCCGCCCCCATTGCCATTTTCGAAGTGGCACGCGTTACGCTTTGGCTCACCTGAGCATAGTCGATTGCCGGCGTGTCTTTGCGCTCTATTAATGCCTTCTGCGGACGCGATCGCAGCAAGATGGAAGACAGCAAAGCAAGCGCGCAAACAGCACCACCGACCAAGCTGTATAGCAGAGGTATTGCGGTTTGAAAATACCCAACCACAAACAAAATAAAGAGAGCACATAGGCTCCCAAACTGCGCATAAGCCATAATTCTTCCCTACCGTTTTTATTATTAGAATATTGTCTTATCCTAACCCTAGATAGGCATAAAGTCTGAAGTCTACTACTAAAGTAGTAGGTTATTTAACAACACCAACGGCTCGCCCTGAGCACTTGAGGACTCCTCTCTTCTCACACCGCCTATCTGCTTGCTAAAAATCATCATTTCAACAAACCGTCCCCAAACAACAAGAAGACTATTTTATTCTCATATCTAATTATTAATAAATTAAATAACCTCTAATCGGTGAAAATAGCACATAAAAAGCAAAACTTTTTTGATCATGAATGGCTACACTAGACATAAGCTCACAAGGCGAATAACTCATCAAAACAACAAAAATGCCATTGCGCATGATCTGCCAATGCGCGGAATTGAGGATTGAATTATGCTTACTGACAAGACTACGCTAGACAATTTTTACCTTGAACTTGGCCAACTGACGCCAGACAGTGTCAATCACCTCACGTCGTCATTTAGCAACTTGCCAGCGAGCCCTTACGCTGATGGCGCGTTTCGACTACGCCGTTACTCGCGCTTTGTAATGAACAACCACCGTCTATCCCGCCTTTCTGCGCAAGCCTTTGTACAAGATGAGAGCATTAATCACTTTCAAGGTAATGTGGTTCGTGTTTATCCGGAAATTGAAGATCAAACATTTGAAGACCCAGCTTTTGTTGAGCTGTTTGATCACTTTCAAAAAATGGCGAATGTCCAAGACGACACGCCGATTGAGGTCCATCAGATGCGTATTTTTGCCGATCATAAAAGAGCGGAAGTCGCACCAGAAGGGGTTCACCAAGACGGTTTTGATCGCATCGGCATCTATGTCATGCAGCGCCATAATATCCAAGGTGGCAACATCAATATCCATCTTGATAAGAAAAGCCCTGCCATGATTAGCCACGACTTTGACCAAGGCGAGTTTGTGGTACTAAACGACCGCAAGTTTTTTCACAGCGCTCATCCGATTAAACCCGTCGATGGTGACTTTGGTTATATGGACCTTTTTGTTCTGACAGCAAATCTCGTTCATTAATACGACAACACCTTTGAACGCACCTCATCATGGAGAAAAAAATGCATCATCTAGACCAATGCCGCGCTTTATTTCCGGCGCTAAATTACCAACATAACGGTCAATCCGCCATTTTCTTAGATGGTCCTGGTGGCTCCCAAGTCAGTCTCGGTGTGCTGAACGCCATGCAAGAATATCTTGGCCATTTTAACGCCAATTTAGGGGGTGCGTATTTCTCAAGCAAAGAAACAGAAAAGGTGATGCATCAAGCTCGCTTGGCCGCCAAAGATTTGTACAACGCAAGCAGCGAACAAGAGATTATTTTTGGTGCAAATGCCACCAGCATCAACTTTCACATGAGTCGTGCCATTGCCAGAGAATGGCAAGCGGGCGATGAAATCATTGTCACGAACCTAGACCATTACTCGAATGTGTCGCCGTGGGTTTTATTGGCTGAAGAAAAAGGCGTGCTTGTTCATTATGTGCAGGTTAACGAAACCGATTGCACCCTGGATCTGGCTCATTTAGAAAGCCTGCTGAACAGCAAAACACGCCTTGTTGCGTTCACTTGCGCCTCTAACGTGACCGGGTCTATCGTGCCGCTTAACGAGGTCATGACGTTAATCAAAACACACACAAACGCCATCACCTATTTAGATGCAGTGCATTATGCTCCGCACCACGCCATTGACGTACAAGCGTTGGATTGCGACTTTCTAGTGTCATCGGCCTACAAGTATTTTGGGCCACATTTAGGGGTCTTGTATGCCAAAGCAAGTACCCTCTCTCAACTCACGCCTTATAAAGTGGCACCGGCTAAAAACATTGACCCTAATCGCTGGGAAACAGGCACTCAAAACTACGAAGCAATGGCGGGTTACCTTGCTTGCATCGATTATTTGGCGTCGTTAGGTGAGCAAGAGGGTGACCGACGAGCGCGCTTATTGTCTGCTTTTGAACAAATCAAAAAGCACGAAGAAGCCCTAAGTCAAACACTTATCCAAGAGCTAACGAAAATCCCCAGTCTAACGCTATACGGGATTGAATCATTAGATCGTTTATCGGCGCGTACCCCGACCATTGCCTTTCGAATAAAAGGCATTGAACCCCGTGCCGTGTCTGAATTTTTTGGTGAGCAGGCGATTTGCCTTTGGGATGGCAATTTTTATGCGCAAGGTCTGTATGATCAATTGGACATTACCGACAAGGGCGGCGTGGTTCGCGTAGGTTGCTTGCATTACAACACCCAAGAAGAAGTGCTGATATTCTGCCAAAAACTGCAAACGTTAGTCGGCTAATCTAGACCATTTAAGCTTGGCATCAAACGCGTCATGACTCAGCGTTTGATGCCATCATTTAGTCATTTTGCTCTAGTATCAACTGCCAATAACCAACACTGATCCACTGCTGGAATTTAAAGCCTACCTCAGCAAATTCACCTACTTTTTCAAAGCCCAATGCCTCATGCAGCGCTATGCTTGCTTCATTTGGCAGCGCAATCACGCCCAAGACACTTTTAATGTCTTTTTTATGCAGCAAGGCTAATAAAGCTTCGTATAAGATGGTTCCGTAGCCTTGCCCTTGCACTTCTGGCATAAGGTAAACCGTCGCTTCCACGGTAAACCGATAAGCACTGCGATTGTGCCAGGGTGACGCATAGGCATAGCCCAACACCTCCCCTTCTTCGTTTTCCAGCACCAGCCATGGCAGGTCACGCTGAATCACTTTTTCAACCCGTGAGTGCATCTCGTCTGGGGTAGCGCACTCCTCTTCAAAAGTTACTTGGGTATTTTCGACATAGAAATTATAAATCGCCGTAATTTGCTCAACATCAGAGAATTTAACTTTCCGAATTTCCATCATGCCTCCAAAAAACCACTCAAATAAAATGCCATTTAAACGTTAAATCATAGACTATCGTGGGACGCCACTAGCCACTGTGGCAACGCAAACACTTGCTGACTGGTCAGTGCGGCTTGCACACACTCTTCTAAACTGCCAAAACGCACGCCACACCCTGAAATACCAGGCCCATAATGTGCGTACTTAGCGGAATTTGTCATCATGGTGTGCTCTTCTGTCGGCAAAATGGGCTTATCTATCATGCACCAGCAGGTATCTGTGATCCACTCCACACCAAACTCCGTCAAGGTAGAGACATGGGCTTGCGCGTGCTCATAAATGACTCGACTGCACGTGATCACCAGACGCGTCTCTGGCGCTTTTTCTTTGCCTAACACCAAGCCAGCTAAGCGCTCAATTTCACTGAGTGAAAAATGCGGATTGCCCAAACACACCATCGCAATGCGCTCCGCGTCAGTAGAATTCAATGACCGCCAAATCTTGGCCAACTCAGTGCCATCGACCGCCATTACTGGCGCTTCTTGCGAAGCAATGACAGCGTCGAGCGTCACAGCCTCTGGTGTCACACCTACGATATGAAACATGGGCGCCGATGACGTGGTCGCAAACGCAGCCCCCAAGGCTTTTAAATCATCAAGCGTCACCCCCGCCGTTGCTAAACCGACAACCGCAGGAATACGACCATGACTGTGCTTGCCAAGCCAGTAGCCTAGCAAAGGGTAAAAAGCTTCATCGGCCTGCGCAGGCTTCTCTACCTTTACCACATAGCGGGCTTTTCGTTCGCTCTCTAGATGACAACCAATGTATGGCGCTCGCCCCGTAATGGCCATGCAAATGTCTAAATAATCTGGGTATTTTAACGATCGAGCACCCAACACACTGTTGGCAAACACCACCGCATTGGATTCTGCCCAAGCAATTTGCGCCCCTTGCTGTGGCGCGCCTTCCAATAAATACGGCGCACAGGTATAAGTCGCCGAGCACCCCATGTTCAAATAGGCATCAGCGAGATCATTGGCCGCTTTGGCAAACTCCGTAGGTACGGCTTGTTGTTGCCAACGCTGACGATCCACTGAAATTGAGTTTAACGATGTTGGTACCGAAACCTTTGCGCCCCATTCCACCAAGGTTTGAGCAAAGCGCAGCCCGGCTTCCCCCGTGTAAATGCACCCGTCTATGTGGGCTTGAGAAATATCCAATAAACACGGCGCTCCTTGCAGCTCTGCCATGCGGGTAATAATCCGCATAGCGGCTTGATGCGCCTTGCCATGCTCACCCTGCAAACACGCGAGGTCGAACTCAGACAATCGAAGTGAAGAGGGTCGAGCAGGATTATCAACTTCGGGCAGAGTCTCACTGGCGCTCCATTGGTCGCCCGATACAGACAGCCAAGTCACTTGTTCTAGCGCATTAAAGTCCGCACTGGAAAGCGCGATAACAGGAATAGAGCAAGCAAACATTTCTTCTGCCACCAAGACGCCCAAGGTCAAAATGTCTTCTGGCTGATTAATAATAATGGCGGAAGGCGCTAAGCCTTTTAACATCAGCTCCATCAGCACGCCGCTGCCGGTACAAGACCCACGCCCGCATGGAATGGCTAAAACATTGCCAGCTAAGCGTTGACCAGATAACGGATGATGACGATCTATGACCTCACTGGTGTGTGGGTCCACGCCTCCCCAAAGGCTTAAGCCTTCATGAGAAAACAGCACATTACCATCCCCTTTCCCATGGATAAGCACTCGTTGCGCGCGTTTTATAACGTCATCAGGTAACATTTCGTGTCCTTTCTTTTAGTGACCTTATGACCAATCTAGCGATTATCCGTTTTCTATACAAGACACATCACAAGGAATTAGCCCATCTGTCATAAAGACACTCTCACACTCTCCTACCTACTCTCTTGTGACGTCTTAACAGACTCAATAGGTGTCTTTTTTAGCCCCCGAAAAGCCTTCTCTTTTGCTTAAAAAATAAGTACGTTTGAAAATTAAAAGTAAAGCAAACCCTTATTTTATGGGCAAAAATTTACGGTTTTGTTATAGTTATTCGTTAGCACAATATAAAAGGTAGCCTACCGGTATCATGCCAATTAGATCTTCATTTGATTCATTGCCCACTTTTTCGCTTCATCCCGATCAGTTTCAAATACTGCATTCTGCCCAGTGTTTTCGTGAGCAGTTACTTGATGCCATTAAAAACGCCAAACAGCGCATTTATTTAACCGCTCTTTATCTGGAAAATGATGAAGCAGGACGCGAAGTCTTGTCCGCTGTTTATCAAGCGAAGCAGCAGAATCCAAACCTTGATATTGCAATCTGTGTCGATTGGCATCGAGCGCAACGTGGTCTTATCGGCGCCGATAAAAGCACAGGCAATGCGGCTTTCTATCAAGAGTATGCAAAGCGCTATGAACATAAAATCTCAGTGTATGGGATTCCGGTACGCAACCGAGAAGTCTTTGGGGTGCTGCACTTAAAAGGTTTCATTATTGATGACACTGTCATTTACAGTGGCGCCAGCTTAAATAACATCTACCTGCATTACCAAGAACGCTACCGTTTTGACCGCTATCATGTGATCGAGAACGCTTCTTTGGCAAACAGCATGACGGACTTTATCCGTCAAAAAATGATCGACCACCCTGCTGTGCACGATCTCTCTCAAACAACCCTGCCGACCACCAAAGAACTCAGAGCGACCATTAAACGCTTTCGTTTGTCCTTATCAAAAGCGAGCTACTCAGTCGCTCATGAAGCCATAGAAAAAGGTCAGGTGGCCATCACACCACTGCTGGGTGTCGGTAAACGAAACAACAAGCTAAACCAGACCATCGTCCAATTACTGGCTTATGCACAGCAAGAGATTTACCTCTGTACGCCGTATTTTAATCCTCCAAAAACCGTCATTAGAGAAGTAAAAAGAGCGATCAAACGCGGTGTAAAAGTGCATGTTATTATTGGCGATAAAACGGCGAACGACTTTTACATTTCGCCAGAGCAACCTTTTAAAGTCATTGGCGGGCTGCCTTACCTTTATGAAATAACGCTGCGTCGTTTCGCCCGTGCCAATGAGAGTTACATCCAATCTGGCGATCTTTCCATTCACCTCTGGAAGCACGACACCAACAGCTACCATCTAAAAGGCATTTGGATCGATCGACAAGCCATGCTGCTCACAGGCAACAACATCAACCCAAGAGCCTGGACATTAGATCTTGAAAACGGTCTTTTTATTCAAGACCCTGAAGGTCTACTAGAAGAAAAATTCAGTGCCGAATTCGATAATATACTGACCCACACAAAACGGGTTGAAAGCTACCGCCAGCTTGAAAGCATTCGACACTACCCTACTAGGGTAAAGCGATTACTAAGACGGGTTATTCGCACCAGAGCCGACCGTCTGCTAAAACGCATTTTGTAATACACGAAGAAAACAAAAAAGGAGCCAATAGGCTCCTTTTTTGTTTTTGCTCACGTTACAAGCCAACAATCGCTTTCTGCGATACCTCTTTTACGAATACATGATCACCTTTGCCTGCCCGTCATAAAACAAGCCAGCCATACAGCACGTCTATAGAAGACATTTTGCTCTTCAATAAACTTATACCTGTTTACATAAAGTTACATTGAAGATGCTAATGAAATTCATTATCATAGACACCACTTCCAACCACGGTCATTCTTAAGGTGATACTTTCATGGGACAATCCAGCTGCACGCGACGCGTATTCAACACTCTTATCACAAGCCTCTGCGCGATTACCTCTCACATCGCACTGGCTGACACCTTTCCAGTCACAGTTACCGATGTCGCAGGCCGCACTATTACCATCAATAGCCAACCAGAAAATATCGCACTTTCCACTGGTCGATTAATGCCATTGCTTGAAATTATGTATCAGAAAGATGCCATCAAACACCTTGTTGTTTGGCGTGATGACATGCGCCTATCCGCTCCAAGCATGTATTCCAACTACACCAAAGTGTATCCTGAACTTAAAAACCTAATGAAAATAGGCAAGATTCAAACCAGCGAATTCGACACTGAACGTTTTATCAATATGACCCACAAACCTGATTTGTTTGTCGTCGACCTAGCCAACATCAAAATAGCAGAAGAAAAAGGCCTGCTTAAAAAGTTAGACAAAGCAGGCATTAAAGTACTCGCGGTCGATTTCCGAGAACATCCGATTAAAAACACGCTACAGTCTGTCACAAGCCTTGCCACCGCTTTAGGGCGAAAAGAACAAGGCCAGCACTTTGCTGATTACTACCAAGAACACATCAAAGCCATTACCGACACTATTGCCTCTTTGCCAGAAAGCGAAAAACACAAAAAAGTCTTTATAGAGCGTGCGGCTGGTTATAACACATCATGCTGCCGGACTTTTGCTACGGGCAACATGGGGGCTTATATCCCTTATCTAGGTGCGACGAATATCGCCGAAAAGCCATTAAAAGGTGCTGTTACTGGCCAAATGTCGGCAGAAAGCATCATAGTAGATCAACCTGATGTGTACATCATGCAATCGACCGGATGGATTGATAAAGACGGTAATGCCACCGCTGGCATCCCTTTAGGGTACGGCCCTGTCCACAAGGATGGCATCAAAAAAGCGACCAGCGAATTAATGAACAGGCCTTTTCTCAAAGCCACCAAGGCGTATCAAAATCACGATGTTTATTCGATCTACATGCCTTTTTACAACTCACCTTATAACCTAGTCGCCATTGAATACTTTGCGAAATGGCTTCACCCTGAGCAATTTAAAGACCTTGATCCTGAGCACACGTTTGAAGAAATGAATTTACGCTTTGGGCATCGTAAAGTGGCCGGCATATTCGGGCAGAACAACACTGAGGCCATGCAATAATGAGTGACATGGGTTTCGCTTCAGACGCCATAGAACACACCAACGAGTTGGCGCAAAAAACACACAATGCAGAGTTAAGTTCTGCACTCGCGCTGCATCACTTACGCCTGAAAAGGAAAAAACTGGCCCTTTGTGTGTTTTTCTTATTAAGCATTGTGGGGCTCATTGCAGACATTCTTATCGGCTCCCATGGGCTCACTTTCACACAAGTGATTCACGGCATTTTCTTCCCAAGCTCCAGCGACATTGCCAGTCGAACGATCATTTGGGACATTCGCATGCCGATGTCTCTAATGGCGCCATTCGTGGGCGGCGCCCTCGCCATTGCTGGCGCTCAGATGCAAACCACATTAAACAACCCATTGGCTGATCCCTACACCTTTGGCGTTTCGGCGGCGGCTGGCTTTGGCGCGTCTCTGGTCATCACAAACATTATTGCTGTGCCATTTATTCCTCAGCAATATCAAGTGGCGGCGATGGCCTTCGTCATGTGTTTGTTAACCACCTTTATGATTGCCGGCATTTCGTCCATCAAACGCATATCCATTGAAGGCGTGATGTTGTTTGGGGTGGCTATCATGTTCGCCTACGAAGGCTTGTTGACCATGATGCAATACATTGCGACCGAGACACAGCTGCAAACCTTAGTGTTTTGGCACCTGGGCTCATTAGATCGTGGAAACTGGGACAAAATCGCGATCTTAGCCATTTTGTTGCCCATCGTTTTGGCCATCATGATGAAGGACTCATGGAAACTGTCATCCTTAAAAGTCGGCATAGAACGAGCAGAATCCATGGGCATCAATGTTAAGCGCCTGCGCATTAAAACACTGCTGCTGGTGTCATTAATCACCTCGTTGTCCGTCGCGTTTGTTGGCGCCATTGGCTTTGTTGGTCTAGTCGCTCCGCACATTGCGCGCATGGTTTTAGGTGAAGATCAGCGCTTTTTCTTGCCCGCTTCTTTCTTACTCGGCGCGGTATTGCTTGAGCTTGCTTCCATTGCCAGTAAATCAATTATGCCGGGCATCATATTGCCATTAACCGTGATGATGTCGATGGTGGGCATTCCCTTCTTTATCTTCTTGATCATCAAAAAAGGAGGAAAATTCTAATGACGCTTAAAATCAACCGTCTGTGTGTTTCCTTTGGCAACAACGTCATTTTAAACAACATGAGCATCCCAGAAATCTACCCTGGGGAGATGGTCTCGTTAATTGGCAAAAATGGCGCGGGCAAATCAACCGTACTCAAACAAATCACCAAACGCATTCGCCTTGATACTCAGTCGGTTTTGTTCGCAGGAAAGCCATTGGCGCTGGACGACATCGGCTATCTGCCACAAGACCATCGTGTCGCCGCCAATATCACGGTACTTGAGCTGCTGATCACAACGATGCACGTTGGCTCAAATTCGCTTTTCACGAAAGCCAACAGCGCAGAAAAGGTGCTCGCCTTATTGGAAAGTATCGGCATTATGTCGCTGGCGAATAAAATCTGCGCGGAGCTTTCTGGCGGTGAAAGCCAAATGGTAGGGCTCGCGCAAGCCGTGATAAACACGCCGAAAGTATTGGTGTTAGACGAACCCACCGCCGCCCTCGACATGCACAACCAGTTCAAGCTGCTAGAGTTCGTTAAATGCTACACAAAACACAATAACGCCTGCGCCATCATGGTTATGCACGACCTGAACTTAGCCATCCAGTATTCTCACAAAGTCGCAGCACTGCACAACGGCGAGTTATTTGCCTATGGCGAACCGAGACATATTATTGACCAGCAACTCATACAAGACATCTTCAACGTCAATTCACAAATCATCCAACTGGATGACTACCCCATCATTGCCGCCAGACTGTGATTACCTAATGGAACTTATCAGGAAACTTATCAAGAACTTATCAGGACACCCATGCTAAGAACCCCGGAAACGGAAAAGGAACTTATCAGGACACCCATGCTAAGAACCCCGGAAATGCTGGCTTCTTGGAGTGCCTCTCCTGTTAGCAGTGTTGGGGTAAATGTCAGGTCAAAGCCCTTTTTCAGAAGCTTTTGTGCCTACAAGAGGTTTGTGGGGCAAAAAGGGGTTCGGCTCTCGATAATTAGGGTCAGAGTTAAATTAAACTCAAACCACTTCACTTGCAACAACCGTACACCGATAGCCTGCTTTGCTGTCGCCTCGTGCGGTGACTTTGTCGATGGGCCAATTGCCTTTCATTTCGGGCGGGAAGATGTCGTTTTGGGTGGCTATTGATAAGGAATAATTAAGACAGCAATCCGTAATGGATTGCTGTCTTAATAGGTTATTGTCGATCTTTGAAGAAAGCTGCAATGGAGTCGATCGGCATCCAAAGTTTAGAGGTGTGTTCTTCCCTTTGAAGGAAGATGAAGCCGCGATTCTGGTAAAATGTAACGAGGTCATCGTCTTTGGCGTCTACGAACAGTCCAACGACGCCCATGTTCTCATTTATTAGCAGTGTACGCCGCATTGCATCGACTACCATGATTTTGGCGATGCCCTGCCCTTGGTAACCTTTATCCACCCCCATTCTGGCTAATGTCACGCCGGGCAATGGGTTAGGGTATTTCTTGTACATTCTATGAGGTACAGGAACTTTGACCTCAATATTGCTGAGCGAGTAGAAGCCCGCGATGTCTGTTTCATCGCTCCCCTCCAGAACAAACGTCCTAGATAGGTTTCGTTTTGCTGCACTGTTCGCAGACTCTTTTAGAAATTTGTTAATTCGCTCATTGCCACAATCAAAGCGTTTTCGATTGTGGCTTTCTTTCAAAGGTGACAGTGCCATTTTCATAACCCTTTAGCGCTTTATAAGCGTCATCAAGATGTTGAATCTCTGGCGGATTGTCTAATGCTTCAAAAAATCGGTTAGCTCCTTCCATAGACAACATTAGCAGTCTATTTCGTTCTACCACTTCTTTTGCCTTATCTAAGGCTGCATCAATCATAAACTGAGACATTGAGGCACCGGATAACTCCGCCGCATTAGTAATGATCTCTTGAACATCTTTTGGGGCTCTGGCAACGAGCCGCACATTTTCTTGTACATGAGATATAGTCATAGCATTCTCCTTGGCCTACTTATAATTCGGCCAAAATTTTTGTATTTTTCTCTGTTTCGTATTAACTCCGTTAATTGTTAAGTTACTGCTTTCACATTTTGATTTTTCATTTTTTTACCCCTTGTAAGTTGAAGAAAAGCAGAAAAAAAACACTGCTTGGTGCCATTATGACACCACACTCACACCAGTGTCAACGTGTTGCCAAAATGGCACCATTCAAACCACTTCACTCGCCACTACGGTACACCTATACCCTGCTTTGCTGTCGCCTTGTGCAGTGACTTTGTCGATGGACCAGTTGCCTTTCATTTCGGGTGGGAAAGTGTCGTTTAGGGTGAGGATACCTTCGGCGACGAGGTTTGGGTTGCCTGGTAAATCTAGGGAAACTTATGGAACTTATCAGGAAATTTATCAGGACACCCAGAAATTTATCAGGACACCCATGCTAAGAACCGCGAAAACACTGACTTCTTGGAGTACCTGTTCTGTTACCAACATCTACGTAAGACAAAGCCCACGATTGTGGGCTTCTATTTTTGCTAGTCATTAATCTTTATCTGAACTCAATTTTTTAGCTAGCTCTACCATTAACTCAAGCTCCGCCAATGTGTTTGCTTCTATTTCTTTGTCACCAATTTTTAGCTTTAGCTTTCTTCCAAATCGACTTGCAATCCAAGAAGGAACTTATCAGGACACCCATGCTAAGAACCGCGGAAACACTGGCTTCTTGGAGTGCCTGTCCTGTTAACAGTGTTACTTATCAGGACACCCAAACTTATCAGGACACCCATGCTAAGAACCCCGGAAATGCTGGCCTCTTGAGGTGCCTGTCCTGTTAACACTCTGTCCTGCTTGGAGTGCCTCTCCTGTTAACAATACCGGGCGGCATGTCAGGTCAAAGCCCTTTTTTCAGAAGCTTTTGTGCATACAAGAGGTTTGTGGGGCAAAAAAGGGGTTCGACCCTTTAGTCAGCAGCAACTTATCAGTCCACCCATGCTAAGAACCGCGAAAACACTGACTTCTTGGAGTGCCTTCCTGTTAACAGCTGCAGTTAACAGTGCAAGAGGTTTGTGGGGCAAAAAGGGGTTCGGCTCTTGATTCAGTAAGCGGAGCAGTTTATTGGAGGGAGGTTTGTGGCTTGTAGATACAAAAGCAACTTATCAGGACACCCATGCTAAGAACCGCGAAAACACTGACTTCTTGGAGTGCCTGTCCTGTTAACAGCTGCTGTTAACAGTGCAAGAGGTTTGTGGGGCAAAAAGGGGGTCGGCTCTTGATTAAGTAAGCGGAGCAGTTTATTGGGGGAGGTTTATTGCTTGTAGATACAAAAAAGCCTCGATGTCATGAGCAATCACAATATCGAGGCTTTCTTAGAATTTGGTAGGGCTAGGCAGATTCGAACTGCCGACCTCATCCATGTCAAGGATGCGCTCTAACCAACTGAGCTATAGTCCTAAAAGTGCTGGCTATTATACGCAGGAGTTTGGCTTTGACAAGCCTTTGACGCATTTTTTTGAAGTGTTTGTTTTATCGAGAGAAAAGCCCATCTCTGTGATCAAACAGGGATCAGCAATTCGTGCCCAACCACCTCATCAATTAGATGATAAGGTACCTTGTATTCCTTACCCCGAAACTTCACTGTGGCGAATTCATAACACATCGAAATCACGGTACAGTTTACGATGACACCATTATCAATCACTCGAACAATGTTGTAATTACGAAGCGTAATAGCCATAGTATCCTCTTGTTTCTTATCTTAAGTGTCAGGTATTTTGCCTGCTTATCTTAGGCTTCACCGACATCCTTTAGTTTTCTCTGTAACTGGTGTATCTGGTCACGGTAGCCCGCCGCCAGTTCAAATTTCAAACTCTCAGAGGCAATGACCATTTCTTTTTGTAGTTGTATCATGGCTTTACGCACTTGCGCTACGTCTTCCATGCTCTCTACTTGATAGTCTTTCGCGGTTTCTGCCACTTTCTTCGCTTGCTTGCCTCGACCTTTGCCCGCGCCAGGGTTATAAGCGCCTTCTAGAATGTCTTCGACGGATTTCGTGATACCGGTCGGTGTGATGCCATGCTCTTCATTATAGGCTTCCTGTGTGGCTCGACGGCGAGTGGTTTCACTCATCGCGCGCTCCATAGAACCTGTGATTCGATCCGCGTACAAAATGGCACGACCGTTAACGTTACGAGCAGCACGACCAATAGTCTGAATCAGCGAGCGCTCTGAACGCAAAAAGCCTTCTTTGTCGGCGTCCAAAATTGCCACCAAGCTGACTTCTGGTATGTCCAAACCTTCTCGTAACAAGTTGATCCCGACAAGCACATCAAACTCTCCCAAGCGCAAATCACGAATAATCTCTACCCGCTCGACGGTATCTATATCCGAGTGCAAATAACGCACCCGTACACCGTGATCGTTTAGATAATCGGTTAAATCTTCAGACATGCGCTTGGTTAAAGTAGTCACCAACACCCGCTCACCAATAGGAGCACGCTTATTAATTTCAGACAGTAAATCGTCCACCTGTGTTGCCACAGGGCGCACTTCTAATATGGGGTCAACCAATCCAGTAGGACGCACAATTTGCTCAACCACCCAATCTTGGTGCTCTTCTTCGTATTTGCCAGGCGTCGCCGAAACAAAGATGGTTTGAGGTTTAATCTGCTCCCACTCTTCAAAGCGCATCGGTCGGTTATCTAATGCAGACGGCAAACGAAAGCCGTATTCAACCAGATTTTCTTTACGCGAGCGGTCGCCTTTGTACATAGCGCCAATTTGCGGCACGGTCACGTGAGATTCATCGATTATTAATAACGCGTTAGCTGGCAAATAATCAAACAGCGTTGGCGGCGGCGATCCCTCTTCTCGACCCGACAAATAACGTGAGTAGTTCTCGATACCTGAACAATAACCAAGCTCTTGCATCATTTCTAAATCATAACGAGTACGCTGTTCTAAGCGTTGTAATTCGACCAATTTATTGAGCGATTTAAGCTGTTCTAATCGCTCATCTAACTCAACCTTGATGCGTTCAATCGCCGCTACCACGGTTTCTTTTGGCGTCACATAGTGAGTCTTAGGGTAAATCGTGACGCGAGGCACTTTTCGAATGGTTTTGTTCGTCAGCGGGTCGATCATGGACAAGTTTTCGACTTCATCGTCGAACAGCTCGATACGAATCGCAGTGTCTTCAGAATCCGCAGGAAACACCTCAATCACATCGCCGCGCACGCGAAAGTTACCGCGCTCTAACACCAAATCATTGCGGCTGTATTGCAACTCAGCCAAACGGCGCAGCACGGCGCGCTGATCAATCCGATCGCCTCGATCCAAATGCAGCATCATTTTTAGGTAAGACTGAGGGTCACCCAAACCATAAATAGCGGACACAGTCGCTACAATAATAACGTCTTCCCGCTCTAATAAGGCTTTGGTCGCTGACAAGCGCATTTGCTCTATGTGCTCGTTGACTGAGGCGTCTTTCTCGATGAAGGTGTCCGACGCCGCCACATAAGCTTCTGGCTGATAATAGTCGTAATAGGAGACGAAATATTCGACCGCATTATTGGGGAAAAACTCTTTGAATTCGCCGTACAGTTGAGCCGCTAGCGTCTTGTTGTGAGCCATGACAATAGTAGGACGTTTCACTTGAGAGATAACGTTTGCCACTGTGTAGGTTTTACCAGACCCTGTCACACCAAGCAGTGTTTGATGCGCTAAACCCGCTTCCACACCCTGTACGAGTTTTTCAATCGCTTTAGGCTGGTCGCCCGCTGGAGCATATGAAGAAACAACTTGAAATTCTTGTGACACGATTTTCTACCTAATGGAGTGACAAACAACGCCATAGAGTAGCAAATTTTTGGCTTCAAATCTGATTATAGTGAGAAAATGCAGAGAAAATAGCGGCGCGCCAAATATCACAAAAAAGGCCACTATTCCTCTAAACAAGCAGCAAAAAGCCAAGTTAATCTAGGACCCACTTGGCTTTAACATGCTCATTTTAATCGCTGGCAATTAAACGCGCCACTTTGCCACACAAGGCACAGTGTTTATCGGCTCGCGCTATTCTTTGGCGTCTACCATTGGCGGCTCGACAATCTGAATAAAAGCTTTGTTTCGCTCAACCAAAGCGTCTCCCAGGCCTTTTACTTCTGTTAATTGATCAAGGCTTTTGAAAGGGCCATTTTCACTTCGATAAGCAACAATAGCGTGTGCCTTTTTGTCACCCACACCAGACATAACCGCAGCGATTTGATCCGCCGTTGCCGTATTAATATCCAGCGGTTGAGCCGCAAAAAGAGCCAATGGAGAGAGCACCAACATCACAAGAACGCAGCGCAAGAAAGTACGAACGTATTGAATTGAAGTCATCATAAAATCCTTTTTAATGAATGAAGCATGGCATCCTGCCATTAAAAAACCGTGACCTACTCTTGATGAATAAGAACGGTCTATTTTGATCAATAAGAACGGCATGTTGTTATTTACAAAAATAAATCGTCTTTATCAAAAAGAACAAATCACGGTTTTAGAGTAAGAGCTTTTAAGCGTTTTCGCAAGTAAACAGCGGCTAAGCGAAAACACCCAGCTCTTTATTTACTTGTGTCAAGACAGCGACTGGGTCTGCTGCTTGCGTAATAGGACGACCCATTACCAAATAATGACTGCCTGCCGCCATTGCTTCAGACGGTGTCATAATGCGCTTTTGATCGCCTTGTGCAGAGCCCGCTGGGCGTATGCCTGGCGTTACTAGCACAAAGTCTTTACCCAATTCAGAAGACAACATAGACGACTCTTGCGCCGAACAGACTACGCCGTCCATACCAGAAGACTGAGCCAAGGTAGCAAGACGTTTTACATGCTGTTCTGGGGTCAAATCGATCCCTACTTCAGCCAGGTCCGATTGATCCATGCTGGTTAATACCGTTACGGCGATCAACAAGGTTTTATTATCAGCGCGCTGCGCCAATGCATTCGCTGAGGCTTCCATCATACGACGACCACCAGACGCATGTACATTCACCATCCACACTCCGGCATCCGCCGCAACACTCACAGCGTTCGCTACGGTATTTGGAATATCATGGAATTTCAGATCTAAGAAAACGTCAAAATTTAATTTATGAAGCGCCTCTAAGATGGCAGGACCTGCGGTAGTAAATAACTCTTTACCCACTTTCACTCGGCATTGACTAGGGTCAAGTCGTTTCGCCATCTCAATGGATTGCGCCATGGTTGGGTAATCTAGGGCAACCACTATAGGGGATTGGCAGCTCATTCAAGGTCCTCTTTTTTCTATATTAACTTGCTCAGCCATTGCCGTTGATGGCAATAGCAGCAATAGGTTTGATCACTAAGGGTATTCTACTATTTTTTACGTGGGAAAAGGCTACTCGCCTTCCAGACCATGAATCGGTTTTACCACACCCCAGTTTTTGCAGCTTGGGCATTGCCAATGCAGTTGATACCCAGAAAAACCGCACTGACGGCACTGGAACTGAGGTTTTACCTGAGCCAACTGATCAATCAATTCGTACAAAACTTCAAGATGTTGCTGATTCTGTCCACGAGAGTCTTTCATTTGCAGGTTAATCAGCTCTCGAAAACCCTTTAATGTCGGGTGCGAACGTAGCTGTTCAACCAAAAACATCTCGGCGTATTCTTTATCGTCTTCCATGTAATGCTGAGCCAGCGCCAAAATCAACGCTGCCGATGGCTTCTTCTGATTTTGCTCTTGCAAAAACTTAATAAAACCACTGCCACCCCAAACTCGCTGATAACAATCTTTTAATTGCGGGATGATAATGGAAATGAATTCTGGGTCTTGCTCCGCGACCTGCTTCAGCTCTTTGATCGCATCGCGATAACGCCGTTGGCTGCTCAGCACATTCGCGGCACCCACACTGGCACGCACGCAGCTGGAGTCGACACCTAGCGCCTGCTTATAATGCTGAAAGGCCTCTTTCCACAGCTCTTTTTTCGAGAAGATTTCAGCCATCTCACAGTGAAAGTGCGCTAAGCGTTTGATTTCTTTCTTCGTGGGGGAATCTTTAATCAGCTCACTGCTAATTTGAATGGCCTTGTCCCAGCTTTGCTCAAACTCATAGAGGTCGACCAGCAAGGTTAGAATTTTCGAATGAAATTCGCTTTTCTTAGACGCGGTTGCCATATTGAGCAACAAACGACTTGCTCGGTCTAATAGGCCCGCCGACATGAAATCGCTGGCCAATTCAAGCTGCACCATGCGCATTTCACGCTGTGTGATTTCTGGACGGGCAAGTAAGTTTTGATGAACGTTGATGGCTTTTTGAATTTCGCCTTTTTTGCGAAACAAATTACCTAACGTTAAATGGATATCAAAAGTATCGGAATTGACTTCTAGGGAATCAACAAAGGCATCAATGGCCTCAGAATGCTGATCATTAAGTAGGTGATTGAGGCCGCGAAAATAGTCTGGCGGCACGCTTTTCTTCTCGCGCTTAGACTTTTTAGCTGGGTTTTTCCGCCCCATTGCCCAGCCTAAAAAAAGCGCAGCAAAAAGAACAATAAACAACCCGACTTCGGTCAACGCCGTTACTCCTTCCCTACTGACAGTTCTTGAGCAAGAGACGCTTTGCGTAAAGTCTCTACCTCATGCTGTACTTTTTCGAGGCGCTTGTTAAGCACTCGAACTTGACGCTCAGAACGAAAATACGTAACAGAGCTCACAATCAGAGCCACGCAGGCACCAATAGTAAAAGAGAGAAGTGTGTATAAAGCGACACTCAATTCAGGTCCTTGCCAAAAAACCAAATCAAGATGGATAAGCTGGGGGTTTTTGATGGCGAAAAACACACCAACGGCAAGGAAAAAGACAATCAGAATTGTAAAAACAACTCTTTTCAGCCATTTAAGCATAAAACAACCCACCAAATTAGAATGGCAACATTATGCCGTGATAGCTAACAAATTTCGAGGCATAAGACGTAAATTAGTTAAGTTCGTTTATCTCGGCATCCGGTAGATTCACCAATTCGCGCAATTCTTTTCCAGGTTTGAAGTGCGGAACGTACTTTGCCGACAGCTCAACAGACTCACCTGTTTTCGGGTTGCGACCCACTCTCGGTGCACGGTAATGCAATGAGAAACTGCCAAAACCTCTGATCTCTATACGCTCACCATTCGACAGAGCATCAGACATATGATCAAGCATTGTCTTAATAGCTTCCTCAACATCCTTCACTGGCAAGTGAGATTGCTGATCAATTAGCAGTTCTATCAGCTCAGATTTTGTCATTCTCGTCTCCGCGACTATATTTTGATCACACTGTAAGACTAGCTAAATCTAGAAAGAAAGCAATAAGTTATAAAGCTTTCGGTCGAATTTAAAGCATTTTTTCTAAAATTTTTGTAAATAAACACAAGTCGATTGCCTCGATAACTGGCGTAGACCTTAGCGAGCTTTTATAATGTCGTCCATATTTAACACCATTGGAAGATAAAACAATGAGCTATAGTAAAATTCCTGCCGGCAAAGACCTACCAAATGACATCAATGTCATCATCGAAATTCCAGCGCAAGCGAGCCCTGTGAAATACGAAGTAGACAAAGACATGGACGCGCTTGTTGTTGACCGCTTCATGACAGCCCCTATGTTCTACCCTGCTAACTACGGCTACGTAAATAACACTTTGGCTGATGACGGCGACCCAGTTGACGTTCTTGTTATCACACCTTATCCAGTAGTCGCAGGTTCTGTTATTCGCTGTCGTCCAGTAGGCGTGTTAAACATGTCTGACGAAGCTGGCATGGACGCAAAATTGGTTGCTGTTCCTCACGAGAAACTGAGCAAAGAATACGGCCACATCCAAGATGTGAACGACATCCCACAATTGCTACGTGATCAAATCGAACACTTCTTCGAAAACTACAAAACGCTTGAAAAAGGCAAATGGGTAAAAGTAGAAGGTTGGGCAAGCGCTGAAGAAGCGAAGAAAGCCCTAGTTGAAGGCGTAGAAGCTTACAACGCTCAGTAATTCACTGTGAGTAACGAGAGACGATTCGCCTCTCAATCACCTTGTTACTGATCTAAAAAAACCGATCCTAGGATCGGTTTTTTTGTGTTCTCAATTCAGTAACCCGCTATTCTAAATAGCCAATTATTCTAGAGAGTCTAGGAAACGTTCGGCATCCAGCGCGGCCATACAACCTGTTCCGGCTGACGTAATGGCTTGACGATAAATGTGATCACTCACATCGCCCGCTGCAAATACACCCTCGATACTGGTTTGTGTGGCATTGCCTTGTGAGCCTGTTTGCACTTTAAGGTAGCCGTCTTTCATCTCTAGCTGACCTTGGAAGATGTCTGTGTTCGGCTTATGACCAATCGCAACAAAGACACCAGCAACCGCTAGATCTTTCTTCTCACCGGTTTGGCTGTTCTTGATACGCACGCCCGTTACGCCGTTGGCATCACCTAGAACTTCATCCAATTCTGAGTACCATTCGATTTTCACATTGCCGTTTTTCGCTTTTTCTAGCAATTTATCCGACAAGATTTTTTCAGAGCGGAATTTATCTCGACGGTGAATCACGGTCACTGTTTTCGCAATGTTCGCTAAATATAGAGCTTCTTCAACAGCGGTATTACCACCACCGATCACAGCAACGTCTTGGTTACGGTAAAAGAAACCATCACAGGTCGCACAAGCAGAAACCCCTTGGCCCATGAATTTGGTTTCACTTTCAAGACCAAGGTACTGAGCGCTGGCACCCGTTGAAATAATCAGCGCATCACAGGTATAAACACCGTCATCGCCTTCTAAACGGAATGGACGGTTATTCAAATCTACTTTGTTAACATGATCAAAAATGATTTCAGTCTCAAAACGCTCAGCGTGCTTACGCATGCGTTCCATTAGTTCAGGACCTTGCACACCTTGATCATCACCTGGCCAGTTGTCTACGTCTGTGGTGGTCGTAAGCTGACCGCCCATTTGCATACCAGTAATCATTACAGGGTTTAAGTTAGCACGAGCCGCATAGACAGCGGCGGTATAACCTGCGGGACCGGATCCCAAAATCATTAATTTAGCGTGTTTCACATCGCTCATGTAATTTGCTCCTGTAAATAAGTGGTTTCTGACGTTTTTTTGCCAGATAAAATTCTTGAGGCGAATTCTAACGAATCTGCGCCAAAATGCTTAGCGAAAAATATTAATAACTAAAATAGGGACCTTCTATGGCTTTTCAAGCGCGGCGTTTTCCCACCTAGGCCGTTTGGCTACCGCAAAATGCGCATTCTGGGTCTTGGGTTACACGCATTTCACGCCACCGCCCTTCCATGCCATCAAATAACTTCAGCAAGCCATGCTCTACTCGGCCGCAACCGCTGGCGATCTTGAGTGCGTCCAATGCCTGCAACACCCCCAAAGAACCCACCACAGGCCCTATCACGCCACTTTCACTGCAACTTAACTGATTGTCAGACATAGAAGGATAAAGGCATTCATAACAAGGAGATGCGTTCTGATCATAGAGAAAGCTAATCAATTGCCCTTCCCAACGAATCGCCGCGGCGCTCACTAACGGTGTCTTTGCATTGAAGCACGCACGGTGGATACTTTGACGAGCTTGATAATTGTCTGTGCAATCCAATACCACACTCGCTTTGGCCACAGCCTGAGACAACGGATACCCTGCTAAATGCTCCGTGATGGCTTGAATACGACTTTCTGAGTTTTTTGCGAGCAATTCCACCTTTGCCGCCTGAGCTTTGTTGCTCCCAAGGTGGCCTTCGTTATAAAGCACTTGTCGCGGTAAATTACTGAGCTCTAGATGGTCGCCATCTGCTAGTATTAATTCACCCACACCAGCACTTGCTAAATAGGTGGCAGCAATATTACCCAAGCCTCCCATGCCGATGACCAAAACCGTCGCACTCGATAAGGCAAGCTGCCCCTCAATATCAAAGTTAGGCAGTAAAAGTTGTCGACTGTATCGATCTAGCTGTGATTCGTTCATTTTTCTCTTACATTTATTTTAGATAACTGCCCGAATGGTCAATGTTTTGATAAAATAAAACCATTAACTTATCAGCGGACAAAAGTATGAAATTCCCAGGTAGACGTAAAATCAAACACTATTTTCCAGTTTCTGAAGCAAAGCCTATTTTGCCTACCTCTGAAGTTCGCCCTGATAAAGACACCTATATTGTCGGGCTAGACGAAACCATTGTCGATGTTATTGCCAATATCTCTGACGATTTTTTAACGACCTTTAACATTCAAAAGGGGTTATCCAATCTGGTCGATGTGGATACCGCATCAGCGATCTACAAAGAGCTGACCGCTCAGCAGAGTATTTCTGATCATTTTGCTGGCGGTACGATCGGCAACACCATTCACAATTATTCGGTTTTAGCCGATGACAAATCCGTACTACTCGGCGTAATGTCTGCCAACATCGCACTGGGCTCCCCTGCTTATCACTACATTTGCCACACCAGCAGCAAGGTCGATATGAACCACTTGCAAGGAGTAAATGGTGACATTGGCCGTGGCATCACCCTTATCACTCCAGATGGCGAGCGCACCTTTGCGATTGCACCTGGCGATATGGACGAACTAAGCCATGAACATATTCCGGAAGACATTATTGCTGGCGCGGCGGCCTTTGTGAGCTGCGCCTATCCACTACGTCACCAAGGAAAACCCATTAAACAAGCGATGCTGAGCGCCATGGCATACGCCAACAAGCATCACATTCCAACGGTGTTAACGCTTGGTACAAAGCACCTCGTCGACGACCATCGCGATGAGCTGCTTGAGCTGATCAAACGTGATGTCAATGTGTTGGCAATGAACGAGCTGGAAGCGGAAGCACTCACTGGCTTCTCAGACCCGTTGCAAGCCGCCGATGCGATTCTCGACTACGTAGACATGGTTCTGCTCACTGCAGGCCCTGACGGTTTGTATTTGTGTGGCCATACAGAAAACACGCTAAAACGAGAAACCACCAACCCGATAAAATCCGCCGATGTTGCAGATTTCAATCGCTGGGAATTCAGCCGTCCAATGATGCGCCAAGCCTGTAAAAACCCGATTAAGGTATTTTCTCACATTGACCCTTACATGGGTGGCCCTGAGAAAATCCGTAATACCAATGGTGCTGGGGATGGCGCCTTATCGGCGTTACTGCACGACATTTCAGCCAACCATTTTCATCGTGAGGCGCAACCCAACTCCAGCAAACACGCGGCACCTTTCCTTGCCTACTCATCTTTTGCCCAGATTTGTAAATACGCAAACCGTGTGAGTTATGAGATTCTGGCGCAAAGCGCACCTCGTCTTTCCCGCGGCCTACCCGAAAGAGAAGACAGCTTAGAAGAAGCCTACTGGGATCGCTAAACAAGAAAAGCAGACACAAAAAAACCATGCTCAGCATGGTTTTTTTTGGCTCATATTTCGAGCTTAATCGTGATCTATTCGCTTACATGGCTTCGATGCCAAGCGCTTCATTGCGCTCAAACATGCGATCAAGTTCCAGCAAAATAACCAACTCATCGTCTTTTTGGTAAACACCTTGGATAAACTTCAGTGCTTCGTCATTACCGACGCTTGGGCTCTGCTCAATTTCACCTTGGTAGAGGTAAAACACTTCTTGAACAGCGTCCACTAATAGACCAATTTGCTCTCCATCATGCTCAATAATGATGATACGAGTATCATCCGTAATCGTGCATTCTGGCAAACCGAAACGGACACGCGTATCCACTACAGTAACCACATTACCACGTAGATTCACTATGCCTAACACATAAGAAGGCGCACCAGGCACTGGAGCTATTTCACTGTAGCGAAGCACTTCTTTGATTTGTAAAACATTAATGCCGTAAGTTTCATCGATCAATTTAAAGGTAAGATATTGTAGCAATTCACCTTTTTTGCTTTCCGCTAAGGCTTTTCCAGATTCTTTCATAGGCGCCAATTCTGACATGACTTACATCCATATTCGATTTTATTAAAACAATAACGCGAAGCCATCTTATCAATGACTCCGCGTTAAACCTAGCTCAGAGAGACTCGACTATTAACTGTCTTGTTCAATACCAACAATCGTCCAGTTGCCTTTCTCATCCGACATGTTCTTTTCCAAATGCCAAACTTCATTGGTATCAGAAGTCTGATCACCTTCTTTGATCCAGCCTGAGAATTTTAGCGAGATGGACGCAATAGAGCCAATAAACTCACCACGTACAAGCTCAACCATCAATGAAATCACTTCAGTACGAGGCATATTCTCACCATGCTTCGCTCTTTCTTCTTGAAGCATGACAAAAAGGTCTGCACTGACGTAGCTGCGAATTTCATCAAAGTCGTTATTGTCCCATGCTTTTTGCAAAGCGATGTAATGGTTTTTCGCTTCCGCAACAAACGCTTGTTCATTAAAGCCCGGTGGCAGTTGAAACTCTGGCTGACCACCAAAACCTGGCACGCCAGACATAGGCGATGGCGTAAACTGATCACGCGTCGAAGTCGGTGTTTCACGGTTCATAGTGGTACCGTAACCAGCGGCTTGAGCCTGTGCTGCACGACGTTTTGGCGCGATGAAAAACTTATAGATCAAGAAGCCAATCACAGCGAATAATAAAATGTCGCCGAATGAAATGCCGTCAAATGCGCCACTGCCCATCAAGGCAGCAAAAATACCACCTGCCAACAAACCACCCAGTAAACCGCCGCCTAGGCCGCCAAGAAAACCACTTTTCTTAGGCGCTGTGGTATTCGTCGCTTTAGGGATAGTAGATGTGTTGCTGCTTTTAGATTTAGAAAAAGAAAAACTTTTCCCGAAGCTCTTACCGCCGCCAAATTTTTTCGCTTGAACGTCAGCACTAAAACCACCAACCCCCATCGCTAAAACAAACGCCATTAACATGGCATATACAGTCGATTTCACAAAACTCTCCAATTTATTTGAAATTTACAAGACCCACGGCATTGCGAAGGTCTGAAATGAATCCACGCACACGAGCTCGTGCTTTTTCTGCACCAGCTTGAAGGATTTCTTCAACCTGAGCAGGATTCGCCATCAGTTCTAGATATTTTTCACGAGGCTCAGCTAGTTGACCATTGATCAACTCAAAAAGTTCCTTCTTCGCTTGGCCCCAAGCAATACCATCTGCAAATTTCTGACGCATTTCAGCGGTTTGTTCCGGTGTGGCAAACGCTTTATAGATATCAAACACAGTAGAGTCGTTTGGATCTTTCGCTTCGCCTGGCTCTAATAAGTTGGTTTTGATTTTATTAATGCCTTTTTGAAGCTTTTTCTCAGTATCAAAAAGAGGAATCGTGTTGTTGTAACTCTTACTCATTTTGCGGCCGTCTAAGCCTTTCAAAATCGAACCTTCTTCACCAACAACCGCTTCAGGTAAGGTAAAGTGCTGGCCGAACAAGTGGTTAAAACGGCCTGCGATATCACGCGCCATTTCAATGTGCTGAATTTGGTCACGACCCACAGGCACTTTATTGGCATTAAACGCCAAAATATCCGCCGCCATTAACACTGGGTAGCAGAACAAGCCCATGGTGATGCCAAAATCAGGGTCTTGGCTATCGGCAAGGTTGGCGTCTACTGCCCCTTTGTAGGCGTGCGCTCGGTTCATCAAACCTTTTGAAGTAACACAAGTCAGTAGCCAGTTCAGTTCAGCAATTTCTGGAATATCGGATTGACGGTAAAATGTCGCTTTGTCTGTGTCCAAGCCACACGCTAGCCAGGTCGCGGCAATCTCTTGGCGAGATTGTTGAACACGTGCTGGATCTTGGCATTTGATCAAAGCATGGTAATCCGCCATAAAAAAGTAAGCATCCGTGTTGTCTTGACGGCTTGCTTCAATTGCAGGACGAATAGCACCCACGTAGTTGCCTAAGTGTGGTGTACCTGAAGTTGTAATACCGGTTAAAACAATTTCTTTTGCCATTACTGCTACTACTCTCTTTCTACTGTATTTAGTGTCGAAATTTACGCTTACCCTACCATAAAAGAATCACAGCAAGAATCTTACAAAAGCCTTATATTGCCTTTCTAACGTATTGGACAATGAAGTTTTCTATTAATGGTGCCAAATATTCTATTATCAAGCGCTTAGCCAAAGTTCATCCGGCAAACCTGAGTTACGCTGAATCCGAGATTGAGCGGCCGCAGTCACCAAATGCGCGGCGCCCCACAGGGTAAAATCCTGCTTCGCCCGAGTGATTCCTGTGTAGATCAACTCTCGCGTTAACACAGGCGATGGCGTCAATGGCAACAACAAGGCAACACGCTCGAACTCCGAGCCTTGTGATTTATGAACCGTCATCGCAAACACCACTTCAAACGCACTCAAACGACTTGGTAACAAGCCCGTAAAAGAACCATCCGGCAGCATAAACCAGACTCGTAAACGCTGAGATTCATCCGGCATGCATAAGCCAATATCACCATTAAACAACCCTAGGCTGGCGTCATTGCGCGTCAGCATGACGGCTTTTCCTGGGTACCAAACATGCGGATCTTTGACTCGCCCACGCTGATAAAAATACAACTCAAGCTGTTTATTCACTTGCTCAACGCCGAATTCACCCTGACGCACAGCGGTCAGGATTTGATAACGAGAAAAAGCGGCATAAAGCGACACTATGTCCTTTTGCTGCCGTACTGCGTCCCAGTAGTCATCATAGCCCTTGGCTAAGGTCGCGATGTCCGGCTTGGTTTGCTGTTCGGTGGGCACCTGCCAATGCACATCGCGAGGATTATTTTGCAGTTGATAAATGGCATCTTGGGCATTGCCTGCGTTCATGGCTTTGGCTAAATGCCCTATCCCACTGTTCGCGTCAAAACGATAACTGGTGCGCAATAGGGTCAATGAGCGACTGATCAGCGGCGCTTCAGGGTTCGCAAACTGACTCACGTTTTCGCCCGTTAAGCGGGTCAAGCGCTGCGCCCAATCCGCCTGAAAATAGGCACTTTCAATGCCTAACGACAAATCCCCCAACACACTGCCCGCTTCCACCGAGGCCAACTGATCTTTATCGCCCAGTAAAATAAGCCGCGCGTGCGGTGGCAAGGCGTCAATCAGCTTCGCCATCATAGGCAAATCCACCATGGACACTTCATCCACCAGCAACACATCCAAATGCAGCGGATTGTCTCTATTGTGCTTAAAACGACTGCGGCCGAAGTCACTGCCGAGCAAGCGATGCAGTGTGCTTGCTTGTTCGGGAATGGCCGCTTTAATGTCTTCTTCTAGAGGCAACGAACGTTTGGCATTTGCAATCGACTCAGTCAAACGTGCTGCCGCTTTTCCGGTAGGCGCCGCCAGCTCTATTCTTAATACCTTGCCTTGCGCCGCCGATTGCGACACCAACAAAGCCAGAAGTTTGGTAACTGTGGTGGTTTTCCCTGTACCTGGACCACCACTAATCACAGAAAATGGCAGACTGGCCGCATTAGCGACCGCGACTTTTTGCCAATCTACCGTGTCTGATTTGTTAGGAAACAATCGATCAATAATCGCCGCGTCAGGCTCAAAAGGCGTCGCGCCAGCATGGTGTTTAAGATAAGAAAGCACTTGCTGCTCGTATTGAAAATAACGATACAAATACAAGCGAGTGCCGCTTAATACCATCGGTTTTTCCGTCAATGGCAGCACTAGGCTCACCAACTGACTTTGCTTTAGCGCATCGCACCAGTCTGCAACCGAATGCACACCGCTCGCGGCCAATGCCGCTTTTAATTCCGCAACAGCCAAGCCTTCTGGTGGCTTTTTCCAAAGTGACACCAAGTCGATGCAAATATGCCCAGCCCCCAAATACGCACTGCACAAAGCCCCCGCGATATGCACCGCATCATTTGACTCGTTCACGTGGTGCGCCAACTGTTCGATCCACTGGCGGTCAATCGCCCGCAACACCCCTTGCTCTTGCCATGCCATTAAAGGGGGATTGGAGGTTGGCTCTGCCTGCGCTAATAAATCCAATTGATTAGAAAAGTCCAAGCTGCCCTTCCTCCTGCGATAGTTCACCGGCAAACAATTGATCCAGTGCTTCAACATGCGCCTTAGACAAGCGCGAATTAAAGATACCGGTCTTTTGCCCTGGCGTCATACCCCGTAAAAATAAATACACCACACCGCCAACGTGGGTGTCGTAGTCATAATTTGGCAGGCGCTGTTTCAGCAAACGATGCAATGCCAAGGTATAAAGTTGATACTGTAAATCGTATCTGTGGTCCGCAATCGCGTGCTCAATCGCATCGTTTTGATAGTCCGTGAAATCATCACCTAAATGGTTCGACTTATAATCCAGCACGTAATAACGTCCTTGCCACTCGAAAAGCAAATCGATAAAGCCTTTGAGCATTCCCTTTAACGGGCGATCTTGAATACTTGGCGCCGACCGAGAAACCCTATCATGCTCACGAGCAATGCGATCTAGCTGCAGAGCGTTCATGCCATTCACCGGCATAAAGAATTCCAGCTCCTTGCGACACGCCGACACAGGAAGATCCCCCAGACACACGCCTTCTATCAATTCAGTATTAACAATGTCGACCAACCAATCGTTCAATACAGAACGCCACTCACCAAACCCTTGGCGCTCATAAAATGCTTCCATATTGGTTTGGTAGCTCAACTTCAACAAGTCTCTAAAACTGGGGTCATTGACGACGTCTTGAATGCCTTTACCTTCAAGCGTGTCATGCAAGAAAGTCCCAGGCTTAGCGCCACGCGGAAAACTAAAGCGGTTCTGCTCTGGTTCTGCCGAAGCATCAACCAGCAAAGAGGCGTCTTCTAGTGCCTCTTCAAGGGGGTCTTGAAGGCGCGTCATTTCATCCAAACCTGGCAGGCTTTCATCGTTTTGTTCCGTGGCTTCCACCACCAAAGAAGAATAACTGCCTACCCACCAATCGCGCTCTATGCGGCCGTTAAAACGCCGTGCTTGAGGTTCACTAAGACGCGTCTCAAGCATTTTAAAACGTGGTAATTCTGGCACGTCACTGGGCAGATCCACCAGACTCATTTTCCCGTCCGGATGACGACCCACTAAGCGCCCAATAGTCGGTACTAATCCCCCTGCCTCAAGGGACTCACCTTCACATAGCAAGGCGCCAACACCGCTCAAATGCACATCACAAATCGCCTCTCGGGATTTGGTCGCTCCCTTGCCAACTTCCATACAACCAATAAAGCAGGCTTCTTTTGAACGTGTTAACGCCACATACGCCAAGCGAATTTCCGCGGCGTACAATTCTTCTTTATGGCGCTCAGATTCTTCTTCGTCTGGGTCGATGGAAATCCACAATTGTTGCTGATCGTCATGATAAAGCGCGGATTTGCCTCGATCTTGAAATGGCGTCAAAGCAAACGGCAAATACACAATCGGGTATTCCAATCCCTTACTTTTGTGAATCGTCACAATACGCACCAACTCGGCGTCGGTTTCTAAACGAATTTTTTGTTCGTCACTGTCGCCATTGGGGTTTTGAATGGCCAAACGCAAATAACGCAACACACCTTCTTTGGAGTCCAGTTCTAGGGATTTTTGCTGCAGTTTTTCGGTGAGGTGCAAAAAGTCAGTTAACTTACGCTCGCCGCCAATCTGTCTCAACATATGAGTGGCGAGATCCACGTCCGTCATAAACTCGCGCAACATGGGCAACAAACCTTGGGTTTCCCATAATTCCAAATAGTACTGGAAAGACTGCACCCATTTTTCATACACCACATCATCGTGATTGAGCGTATCCAGCTCTTCTAATGACCACTCCACTAGACTGGTCGCTAACGCCGAACGCATCTTACTTTCTTGGGCGTTGGACAAAATCGCCGTCAGCACAATTAATAACTCTCGCGCTTCGACGGTTTCAAACACCGAACCTTTATCACTCAAGTACACACTGGGAATGCCACGCTGACGCAAAGCATCTTTCAGTGCATTGGCTTGGCTAAAATTGGTCACCAGCAAGGCCACGTCTTTTGGCCGTACACCGCGCTCACCGATCAATGCCTCTCCACTTTGCCCTTCTAACAAAATGCGGTGCAAATGCGCGGCGCACGCCTCGGCCATGGCAGCACGGTATTGCGCACTTGAAATCGGCTCATCGCTTTGCTGATACAAAAACTGCAACGCCGGTTGTCCCGTTCCATGACGAGAAAATTGCCCAGCCACGCCGCGGTCTTGCACTTCAACAAACGGAATACCCGCCACACGAAACGGCGCCTCATGGGTGGTAAATAAGGCATTTACTGACTGAATCATGGCCGCAGATGAACGGTAATTGGTCGCCAATGAATACACGCTGTCGACCCTTTGTTTGGCGGCCAAATAGGTATAAATATCCGCGCCACGAAACGCATAAATGGCTTGTTTTGGGTCGCCGATCATAATCAGCCCCAATTGGTTTTGCGTTGTATCAGCTGGCTGGTATACCGTTGAAAAAATTCGATATTGCACAGCGTCCGTGTCTTGGAATTCGTCGATCAAAGCAATCGGATACAAGTGACGAATACGTTCCGCCAGCTTACCTGCTTCGTCTTGCCCTAACGCCACATCCAATGAGGTCAACAAATCGGTAAAGGTCAACGACTGGGTGCTGCGCTTCCACTGTGCCATGCGTTCTTGGGTTTTGACCCAAAGTTGCTGCAACAAGACGGCCTTTAAGCGCCCCGCGTCAGGAAAGGATTCTCTTAGTGCTTGTACCGAGGCAAAAAACGGATGCGCTGGCAGCTCGCCATTTTTACTCAAACGCGTGGCGTGCTCACTGGTGTCGAATTTCTCAAGGCTTTTGTCCAATTCAAAACGCGTCGAATTGGCCCATTGGGTCATCGCCTGAATGTCTTTTGACGGATCTTTGCGCCAGAAAGTACGCTTAATACCGCTTTGCTCTAGCGCCTCTATAATGTCTTGGGCTTGCTCGCGCCAAGTGGCTCGCACTTTTTCAATGGCTTGCTGAGATTCGGCTAAAGCAGTTTCCCAGTCGTAATTGGGCGACACCAATTTTGCGTCTGGCTGGTTTTGCAGTAACGACAAATCTTTTTGCAAGGCATCCGGTGAAGACCAAATGGGCTTAATTAACGCCGCTTTACTGTCGTCTAGCGGGTAAAACTCACTGCGCCAAACGTCTTTCACCGCCATCGACAAGGGGGCTTGTTCATCGGTTTCTATGGTCTGTTGAAACAGCATGCGACTTTCAAACGCATTCTGGCTCAGCATACGCTGACAAAAGCCATGAATGGTAAAAACCGCCGCTTCGTCCATTTGTTTTTCGGCGTAGAGTAACTTTTCAATCGCGTCAGACTCTTGATCAGCGCTCATACCCGCTAACCAGTCTTTTAAAAATACGTCGTTTGTTGTGCCCATCATCAAGGCTTTACGGGCCACTCGAATACGGCCACGAATACGCGCTTTCAGCTCAGCGGTGGCCGCTTCGGTAAAGGTCACAACCAATATCTGATCGACGGTCAGCGGTTGCTCTAAATCTCCAGGCTGCCCCGTCGGCACCAATAAGCGCAAATATAAATTGGCAATGGTATAGGTTTTACCTGTCCCTGCGCTGGCTTCGATTAAGCGTTTGCCAAACAAGGGAAAGGTCAATGCATCCAGCAATTGCACCGATGCGTCTGTCGTTACTGGGGTCACAGCAGAGCCTGCTGTCTGCGTCATGTCACTCATTCAAACAACTCCAAGTGGCGGTGCATCGGCAGCCAAATCATTTCACATAACTGAGTAAATCGGTCTCGTTGCTCAAGCAAAGAAGGGAAATAGCGTTGCCAATAAGCATCCTCCACCTCGCTGCTGCTAAACGCACTGCTGCTGTCTTGGTAAATTTTAAGCGCTTGCTGCCATGCAGCCTCTTCGTCTTCAGCGGTTTTTGAGGCGCAATAGCTTTTACACCAAGCATCAGCGCTTTTCGACGGCAGAGGAATCGGCTCACACAAACCTTGTTGTAGTAAGGTGATGATTTGCGATAAATGCGTTTTGGCTTCATCGGGGGCCACTATGATGAAGCCATGCTGTGTAACCTTGCCGTTTTTCGCCAAGTTCACAAGATGATGCTGCTTTGGCGAGCCTTGTGCGCACAGCGCCAAATGCTCTATCCAGGTTTGCATTTTTTGATGGGCGGAAAGATCCCCAATACGATACGACAAACGCGTCGTTGGAGTGTCTAATGTTAGCCAGCCCTGCAAAGCAATCGCACCGATGTTAATGCTCACTTCAAGCGGAGCGCAAGCTTCAAGGGCGTAACCTTGTAACACCTGAATAAGCTGACGACACTGATCTTGGTATTGCTGCAAAGATAACCGACCAAAAGCGCCATAAGGCAACACCCCCATCAAGGGCAAGCGCTTAAAAAAGGTGTCTTCATCGCCCTGCAGCAAAGCCTCAAGCATGTCTTCTCGTAGCAAATAGCCTGATAAGCCTTCTAAGGTAAACGGCTCGTCTTCAAACTCTTCCTCTTCACGTAAGCTCAAAAAGGCTTTTAATCGACGCTGGGTAAAATAGCGTGCCGGATTGCCAACAAACCGAGATAGCTCTTCAAGAGGCAGCTCAGCCCGTGTGCTTTCTTGCGCCGCGAGAGGCGACATTAATGGCTTATCCACTTCGATCTGAGAGGCCAATAGCGCGGGCAACCATTGCTCGCTGTAACTGTACAAACGCGCGTCTTGCTGATAGTAGCTTTCATTAAAAGGCTGCAACGGATGCTCAACAATCAGTTTTGCCAAAAACGCCTCTTGTGCCTCTTCAGGCGGCAATATTTCATCCCCGACAAAGACACAACTTTGTGCCATGTATTCGAGCAATTCACTGACTAAAATCGATGGGTTCTTCTCGCTATTATCTCGAATGCTCTTGCCGACGTAACTCAGGTAGAAGCATTCTCGCGCCGACATCAAGGCTTCCAAAAAGAGGTATTTGTCGTCTTCACGGCGGCTACGATCACCGCTACGATAATCCCCTACCATCAAATCAAAGCCCATTGGGGCGACGCTTCTCGGGTAATCCCCTTCATTCAAGCCCAATACACAAATGACTTTAAACGGCACCGAGCGCATCGGCATCAAAGTGCAAAAATTGATTCTTCCCGCAAGGAAGCGTTGCCCACCTTGGGCTTCTTGCAACATGGGGGTGAGCAACTGTCGAATGACCTGCTGCTCTAATTTGTCCGTAAAATAGGCGTGCTGCCATTGCAAGGTTAAGGTGTCTAATTGCTTGCTCAACAATGCAGGAAAACTGTCGTCTTCCTCGACCAAAAAGAACTGCTCACTTAACGAGTAAAGCATCTCAACCCATTCTTTCGGCGTGAGCGACGCTTGCAAACCTTGTTGCGCTTTATTAATGGCCGATAAAAATTCGGCTAACTTACCAGCAACCGCCGCTTCTAAGCCTTCAACGTCGCCATAGCTTAACGTGTTTTCCCAGATGTGATCGTGACCCATGGCGTAACCCAATAACATACGACGCACGCCATTTAGCCAAGTATGTGACTCTTGAGCGGGTAATGAATGGTGCTCCGCCGTGTGAGCATCTAGCCCCCAGCGGATACCCACCTCAGTAGACCATTGTCGAATGCGCTCTAGCTCTTGCGCGGTCAGCTCGAACTTCGCCAATACCGCCGGCACTTCCAGCACACTGATCAACTCAGACAAAGTGAAACGACTGTCGCCCAAGCCTAATAAATACAAATAGGCATCGACAATTGGGTTTTCCATACCACCGGATTGGTCAATCAAGGCAAAGGGGATTTTTTTGCGCCCTTGAGCACCCGCTTTTGTACCGCCAAAAACGGCTTTAACAAACGGGCTATAGGCGTTCACATCGGGCAACATCACTATGATGTCTTTCGGTGTCAGGCTAGGGTCGCGCTCAAACATATCCAACAACAGATCATGTAAGACTTCCACTTCACGCAGCGGACTGTGACACAAATGCACTCGCACACTGTGATCATCGAGCACAATAGGATGTCGATACTCGGCGCTCTCAATCTCAGGGTTGCGCTCTTCCGCCGAGCCGTGGTTTTCCAGTGTCAGTACATCTTGCTGAACCCACTGCAACAAACCATGATTCGGCTCGCTATGGTAATCCTCAAAGACTTCCAATTCGCCATCGGCCATTTCTTGCAATTGAGCAATATAATCACGACCCAATCGTCCCCAGCTTGCCAACAATGGGTTCGCATCCAAATGCAGGGTATCCATGCTGAGCCCAGGCTTTAGGGTTTGACGCTTAATAATGCGGCCAAGGTAATGTTTGTCGACCACGTCTCCCCAGTAAAAGCGGCAAGGGTTTTGCAAAAAGAGATGCATCTCAATCCAGCCAGACGACGCCAATACACGCAATGACTCCAGTGTGTTTGGCGGCAAAGAAGACACCCCAAAAATAAAGATTCGCTTCGGCATATCAGCAGGGCGAGTTTGTGACTTAGTCGCATCGGCCAGCGCTTCTATCAAGTTGCCACGATGGTATAAGGACTCACCTTGTTGGCTAATGTCTGTCACTAAATCCTGCCATAAAATGGCTTGCCATGGCTGCTGGTCAAACAAGGCGGCTAATTTTTCATCATGAAGGTCACCGCTTTCCCACGCTTTAATCCAATCGGGACGGTACACCAAGTATTGGTCGTAAATATCCGCAATGCTGCTACACAACTGAAAACGTCGAACTTGGCTGTCATCGTCTTGTAAGTACCAACTCAACGATTGAAACGCTTCTTCTTGTAAGCGCGCGTCCAACAGGCGCATCAAACGCCATACTAAAAAGGGCTTGTTGAATTCACTCTGCCCTGGGATATCCGATAAGGTTTGCGCAAAGCTGTGCCAAACAAAAGTAGAAGGCAATGGAAAGGTTAACCCAGCGGCAATGCTATGAGACTGGGCAATCGACATTTTAAGCCATTGCGCCATGCCAGGGTTTTGCACAAGAATGTGTTCGTCTTCAAAGGGGTTTTGCGGCGGAGAAAGCGCCAATATTTTTGCCAGCAGAACCGCTAAGTCTTCAAGACGGTTGCCTGTATAGAGCTGAAACATGCACGAATCCTTGTTGTCGGCAATGAAAGTAAGAAAAAGCAGACAGCGTTAAGCCTAACCTTGGAGGCGTCAAAAAAGAAGAATATATTGGTTTAGTTTCGATGTGAGTTCAAGATTATGGTGGAGCTATGCGGGATCGAACCGCAGACCTCTTGCATGCCATGCAAGCGCTCTCCCAGCTGAGCTATAGCCCCAAATGACGTTGGCCTATTTATTCAATAATAAATAGCACAGCCACTGGACAGAAAAGTCCTGAGAATGTTTTGTGGTGGAGCTATGCGGGATCGAACCGCAGACCTCTTGCATGCCATGCAAGCGCTCTCCCAGCTGAGCTATAGCCCCACAAAACAGCGATGGATTTTATTGGCGCTCGGGAATGCTGTCAACCTTTTCGTGACGAGTTTTAACTAATTGATTATCGAATACATTTGCCAAGCAAAATTACCACTCAGATAATATTGTGGTGAGCGCTCCATTTGTGCTTTTATGATCATTAAATTTCTAGGATAAAATAACAATTACCAGCATTATGTAGTAATCCAATGGGATAAAAGAAAATTATGGTCGATTTTCCTGATGTTTTAGACGATTTAATGATGGCACAACAGCCCATCTTCAAAAAATCTAAAGAGCTGTTCGGCTACGAGTTACTGTTTCGAGGGCAAGACAGCCAAAACGCTAACGTTTCAGATGGCGAAGCGGCGACCAGCCAAGTGCTAGTGAACCTATGCATTGGCATTACCCAATTAGAAACTCAGCTGCGCAAACCTTTTTTTATCAACATGACAACCGAACTCATGTTGTCAGATGCTTTTTTTCCCATCGCACCAGAAACCATGTACATAGAAATTCTGGAAGATCAGCAACTCACCCCGCAATTCATTAATGCCATTAAAAAATGGCGACAGGCCGGCTATCGGTTTGCACTAGACGATTATCAATTCGATAAAGAATATGAAAACCTGCTCCCTTGGGTTTCTATTGTCAAAATTGATGTGCTGCTCACACCACCAACAAACCACCTAGAGCAAATCAAAGCACTGAAGGCCAAAGGCCTCATTCTTGTCGCCGAGAAGGTCGAAAACCAAGCCATGTTTGATTACTGCTATGAGATGGGGTTTGATCTCTTCCAAGGTTACTTTTTACAAAAGCCTGAAATCATCAAGGGCAAAAAAATAAATTCAGCCGCACACAGCGCCATTACTCTCGTTAATGCTTTACAAGACAAAGACATAAGCATCGATACCGTGACAGACATGGTGGCACAAAACCCAACCTTGTCTTTTCAACTTTTGCGCATTTTAAAAAGCCCAGTCAGTGGCATACCCAAAGCCGTCGACTCCATTAAAGAAGCGGTCATTTTCCTCGGTCTAGTGCAACTAAAACGCTGGGCATTATTGATTACCCTTACGTCAACGTCTGTGCAACCCAAATCCCTGTTTAAAATATTGCTCACCCGAGCCCGTTGTTGTCAGCTCATTGCTGAAATGGACAATAAATCCATGGCAGATTCGGCGTTTATTACCGGCGTCATGTCTGGAATTGATGCCTTGTTTGCCATGGAGAAAAGCGTCATCTTAAATCAGATATCCCTCAGCTCTGAGGTTATGGACGCGATTTTGAAATCAGAGGGCACTCTTGGCACCTATCTAAAACAAACCATGAACTTTGAAAACCAAGACTGGCAGCAAATTCAGCAGATCAAGCCAGAACAACGCGCCAAGCTAAATCGCGCTTTTTTAGACGCCATGTTGTGGGCTGATGAGGTACTGCGAGAATTAAAATAATTTTTTTTCGTTAATTGATTGACAGGAATGAAAAAATCCATAGAATACGCAACACCTTTTTCAAGGCCAGTATGGTGGAATTGGTAGACACGACGGATTCAAAATCCGTTGCCTTCGGGTGTGGCGGTTCGAGTCCGCCTACTGGTACCAACATAAGAAAGCTCCGTAGCAAATGCTTCGGGGCTTTTTTTATGCCTGTTATTTATTCTCTTCAGACAAATGCTCTAGCACGTAATCAGGCAAGTCCGCTTCATCAGGAATCGGTGTAGACAGGCCTTCTTCGTCGATCGCGACAAATTTAAAATTGCCTTCTGTTACTTTTTCTCGCTGCCCAATACGACCTCGTCTTACCCATGCTTCAACACGAATATTCATAGAAGTACGGCCAACGGAATCCACATGCGTATAAATGCCTAGGATATCGCCCACTTTCACAGGGCGAATAAAGCTCATACCATCAAGCGCCACGGTCACCACTCTTGATTGCGCTCTTTGCCCCGCACAAATACCAGCGGCTATGTCCATTTGAGAGACGACCCAGCCACCAAAAATATCACCCGCTGGGTTCGTGTCACTCGGCATAGCGACTGTACGAGTTGTTAAGCGCCCCTTTACTTTTTCTTCAGTTGCCGACATACAGCACCCCTTTAAAATAGATATAACAGATAAAAAAATGCCGTGCTTTCTTGCCCGCTTCTATTGGCTTGCTGATTAACCGCCATTTTTAGCCTTGACTTGAAATACACAGCATATATAAAAATTATGAACACAAGGAGTCATGGAACCATGATCCAGTCCTCCGCGCGCCACACCGCTAAGAAAACTCGACTCGTAAATAATTGATTAACTTCTGAGGTGAACGAACATCTTGCAGAAACGATAACTTAAGATACGCTTCAATAGCATGAATATTCGAGTCCGTTAGCCACTCTCTTTCGTCGTAGAACGCTTGGATTAACGCCAATATTTCAAAGCCATTCTCTTTATCAATGTCTTCGTTCGCATTTTTTGGCTCAACAGGGTCCCACTGGTAGGTCCCTTTTAAATCACTGCGCTTAACTTGATAAACCATTTATACCACTCCCTTTCCCAGGATCTTCCCCTAAGACTAGCCGTTATTTAAACGCTTACTCAGGGGATTCATTTATACAGGGAAAGACTATTAGAATTGGACAAAAAACTGTCATCTATAGGTGAAAATCAACCTAATGAACTCGTTAGTAAACTGAACACTACAAAATAGTAGAAAACACAAAGAAAGGAATAAGCCACACTCATCGTCACAAAACAGCAAGATCAATAAAAACTAATTCATTAATATCAGTGAGTTACTGAAGGCTCCCCTTCTCGTTAAGCAGTTTGAAAACATGATATAGAGTTACACCAAAACAGCCAAGATAAAGCCGCAAATCATTACATAAAAAGCGCGACGACAGCACTTGGCGACGTCGCGTTGGGGATCATATCGGCATCAACGCCATGGGGGTCCGTAACACTTACAACCCCATCTCACTTAATTCAGGGTGATCGAGCGGACGAGCGCCTAATGGCCAATGAAATTTTCGCTCACTTTCAGAAATAGGCAGGTCATTAATGCTGGCATGGCGCTCCTGCATGAGTCCCTGCTCATTAAACTGCCAATTTTCATTACCATAAGAGCGGAACCAATTGCCTTCATCGTCATGCCATTCATAGGCAAAGCGCACACTAATACGGTTGTTATCATAGGCCCACAACTCTTTTACCAAGCGGTAATCATGCTCTTTCTGCCACTTGCTTGTAAGCAGCTCTTGGATCTGCGCGCGACCTACAGGAAATACATCACGATTGCGCCAACGGCTATCTAGGGTATACGCCATAGACACCTTGACTGGGTCTTTTGTATTCCAAGCGTCTTCTGCCATACGTACTTTTTGCTTTGCTGTTTCTTCTGTAAAAGGCGGAAACGGAGCCTTAGCTTCTTCACTCATTGGTTCACTCCTAGATAGTAGAACGACTTGTCTACATAGAGAATAGACAAGTCGTTCTACTTTTGCAATGCGCAATTCCCCCCTTAAGCCCAAGCTCTCGCCTTATAGAGGCACAAAGAGAGAAACCATCAGCGCTACAGCCTAATACCCTCTCACTAGATCAATTTGGTTGTTCAATTCACCCTTGCTGACAAAGCTTAGTACGTTGTCTGCGACTTGTTCGATGATGGTGGGAAGTGAGGCGTCGGAGGCTAAGTGCGGGGTGATAATGACCCCTTTCGTGGTCCACAATGGGTCTGTGGCTGGCAGGGGTTCTTGATCAAATACGTCTAGTAATGCTCCTCGCAAATGACCAGAATCGATCGCGTCAATTAAGTCACCCGATATCAGGTGACCACCACGACCAACGTTGATGATGTAGCCACCCTCTGGCATCTTATTAAACAAGTCTTTGTTCAGTATGTCTTTTGTCGCTGGACTTAAGGGCAATAAGTTCACCAGTAACTCAGTTTCTTTTAGCAGCTCAGTTAACCCTTCTGGGCCATGGTAGCAGCGGATACCATCCAGGTTTTTAGGGCTACGTGACCAACCAGAAACACGATAGCCAAATTGCGCTAATCCGCGTGCGACAAACTGCCCTAGCTCTCCTAATCCTAAGACACTGACGCGAATGTCGGACGCGGGACGCTGACGAAAGCCCTGCCATTTTGACTCGCTTTGGTTCGCGCTTATCTTGTCAAAGTTCCGCTGTACCGTGAGTGCGCCCCACAATACGTATTCCAGCATGCCTTGCTTTTGATGGTCATCCACCACCCGACATACAGGCAAGCCTGACGTTAACAAAGTGGTCCCGAGATGATCCACGCCAGCCGCCACAGAATGCAGGCATTTTAGATTTGGGTAGCGAGTTAATAAGTCTGCTTCTGGATGCCAGCAAAGGGCCATGTGCGCCTGCTCTGCACCGGCATCGCCAGCTACTAACACATTGATTTCTGGACGACGTTCTAAAAAAGCCGCTTTCAACCTAGCGGTGTATTTCTCATTGTTGGTTATTAATAAAAGGTCATTGCTCATAACGAATCTCGTACTGTGGATAGGCTGACTGTAATTTTCAGCCATCAGCCTGCCATATGAGCGAATACTTTTACAAACCCTCTCCTATCGAAAGTGAAAAATACCTTATTCATCGACACTTTTTGAGCATTTAACAATGTTCCCAACTATTCACCCGCAGCGGGATGCATTACACTCTTCGCTAAGTATTAACAACGCCTTAAAGAGCTGTAAAATCCTGTTATAAACCTCAGGAAAGGCGAAAAAGCCCTCTAATCTCGACGATTCAAGACATACCGTAAAGGACCCCATGCTGTGAAAAAAGTATTTATTGATGGTGAAACTGGCACCACTGGCTTACAAGTAAGAGACCGTTTGGTGAACCACCCAAACATTAGCATCATTAGTATTGATCCAGCGAAAAAGCGCGATGTAGAAGAAAAGCGCCGTCTGATGAAAGAAGCAGATGTGACCGTACTTTGCTTGCCTGATGACGCGGCAAAAGACAGCGTTGTTTTGGCCAAAGAAGAAGGCTGCCGTATTCTGGACGCAAGCTCAGTTCACCGTGTGGCAGATGGTTGGGTGTATGGCCTACCAGAGTTGGATGTCACTCAACGCGCTAAAATCAAAGACGCGCAGTTTGTTTCCAACCCCGGCTGTTACCCTACTGGGGCGATTCTATTGCTAAAACCTTTGGTCGAAGCGGGATTGTTACCTGCATCTGGCGATTACTCCATTAACGCTATTTCTGGTTACAGCGGCGGTGGTAATGCACTGATTGACCGCTATGAAAATACAGACAATGCGCCTATTTTTGGGGCTTACGGCCTAACGTTTAATCATAAACATCTACCAGAGATCAAAACTTGGTCCGGCATAAACAAAGCGCCTATCTTTGTGCCTAGCGTTGGTAGTTTTAGCCAAGGCATGCTGACTTTCTTACCGATTCAGCTAAAAGGCGAAGTCACCATGGCGCAGCTGCAAGCTAAATTGGCGGATGTATACGCGACTGACAGTTTTGTTAAGGTGAATGATTTTAACGCGGTTGAAGACGCTGCGGCGCCTTTCTTAACACCTCATGGTCTTGAGAACACCAACCTAGTTGAGTTGTCAGTCTTGAGTGGCCCTGATAATCAATCCGGTGTCTTGGTTGCCAAACTAGATAACCTTGGTAAAGGCGCTTCGGGGGCGGCCGTACAGAACCTAAACATCATGTTAGGTTTTGCTGAAGAAACCGCCGTTGACCTTTAATCAAGATGCCATGTTTAGTAGCGCTGCTTATCAGCGCTGCTTACTCGCGCTATTTATCAATGCTAACAAGCAACACAACGTCCTTTACATGGTCGATAGCAACAAGCTGGTTTCACTGTTTAGAATACCATCCACCTCTCGCACACGACGCAGCACACGATCGAACTCCCCCAAACTGGTGGTTTGCAATTCAGCGACCAAATCCCACGCGCCATTGGTCGTATGCAGCTTGACCAATTCAGGAATACCGCGCAGCTTTTTAATCACTTGCGACGTTGATTGACCAGCCACTTCGATCATCATAATGGCACGCACTGTTTCTTTTTCTACTTCTTGGTGAACCCGTACCGTAAACCCTAAAATTACGCCACTCGACACCAATCGATCCAGTCGGTTTTGCACCGTCGCACGAGACACTTTAAGTGTGTCGGCCAAATAGGAAATAGACGCTCGGCCATCTTTGCGCAATTCAGAAATCAAATCCGAGTCTAGGGAATCATAAATATAGGGTTTCATCTTGTTTCTCTCAGTTTAAAAAGAAAACTGACAATATGTCAGATTTGTCTGTCTATTTGCTAAAAATATCTTCAAATAGTATTAACTTCTGACATATTAAACAACATCAAGTCATCCTATTATGGCCTCTCTTCTTTTCTCTGTGCCAGAGGGCCTGTACATGACGAATACAATGAGCAACACAATCACCAAAACACAATCCCCTGAAGCCATTGTCATGGTACGCCCTCATCGTTTCGTTTCGAACCCTGAAACCATGGCCGACAATGCTTTTCAATATGCCTGTAAAAGTAAAAACGCCGCTCTAAGCGCCTACCATGAAGTAACAGAAGCCGTTGCTAGCTTGCAAGAAAAGGGGGTGACCGTGCATGTCTTTGAGGATAAATCGACTACTACGCCAGACTCTGTGTTTCCGAACAACTGGTTCAGTACACACCATAACGGCACCTTGGTCCAATACCCTATGTACGCCCCAAACCGCCGCAATGAATACCGCCAAGACATCATGGACTTTTTGATTGCACACTACGGTTATCAAACCACGATTAATTTAAGACACCACGCTGACGAACAAGCGTTTCTAGAAGGGACTGGCTCCATCGTGTTCGACCACCAGCACAACATTGCCTACGCCGCTCGCTCCAAGCGAACCAATGAATCCCTATTCCGACGCATTTGCCGAGACATGGGCTATCAAGCCGTACTATTTGATGCGATGGATGAAAATGGCGTGCCGATTTATCACACCAATGTGATGATGTGTGTCAGCACTCGATTCGTTATGATTGGCATGGACATGGTCGCAGAAAAAGACCGACCTGCCTTATTCAGTCTATTTCAGCAAAGCGGCTTAAGCGTCATTCATTTGAGCAATCAGCAAATCCGACACTTTTGTGGCAATGCCATCGAGTTGCGCGGTACAGACGACAACATACTCGCGCTTTCTCATACCGCTTTCAGCGCCCTTACCACGCCTCAGAAATTGCTTATCGAAGCGTCCGTAACATTATTACCGCTTGCCATCCCGACCATAGAAAGTGCCGGCGGCTCGGTGCGTTGCATGATCGCAGGAGTGCATCGTTCTAATCTTGCGCAATAACGCTTGTGTCGACAAACGCGTCCCAATACGGAGGCGCGCCAAAATACCCATCTAAGAAATCCACGAAGCAGCGCACCTTACTTGCCAACAGCTTGCGGTGCGCATAAAGCGCGTATAGCCCCATCACCTTAGGCTCAAAATCCAACAACACTGGCACCAACTGCCCCTTTCGGATCGCCTCTCCCGCAATAAAAGTGGGCTGCAAAGCAATGCCTGCCCCAGCAATGGCCGCTTCGACCAGCACATCACCATTATTACTTTGAAAGGCACCGCTTTTTTCAATGTTCTTGCTGCGCAACCAAGGGAAAATACTCTCACGATCATCCATCTCCATGTAGCTGTAATGCAGATACCTATGGTGTTTCAGATCTTCTGGGCAAGTGGGTGTCCCATGCTGTTTAAGGTAATCAGGCGAGGCACAAAGAATCACTCTCACTGGCGCGATGTGTTTAGCCACCAGCGATGAGCTTTTCAACTCACCGATTCTCAACACCACGTCAAATCCCTCATCAACCACATCGACCTTACGGTCATTAAGCTGTAAATCCAGATCAATTAGCGGGTATTGCTTTTGAAATTCAGCCAACAAAGGCGCCAAATGCTTAATCGAAAACGACACAGGCGCGCTAATCCGTAACGTGCCTTTCGGGTTTTGATGTAAGCCACCAAGCTGTTGATCCATCTCATCGATGCTGGCGAGGATTTGCTGAGCATGCTGCAAATACTGCATCCCCGCTTCTGTTAGGTTAACCCTACGCGTTGTTCGGTTAAGCAAACGTACGTTTAGCTTGTCCTCTAACTGTGAAACATACTTGCTCACCAACTGTGGCGACAGCTGTAACAGCTCAGCAGCGCGGCTAAAGCTACCCTCTGTGACCACAGACACAAAAGCACGCATCGCATCAATCCTATCCATACCAACACCCTTTTATACAACAAACTCTATTATCTTCGTTTTGTTGTTAATAATTCAACAACAGCCCTCTTAATTATAAAAAACATTGATAGTAAGATGGCTATATTCTCTAGCAATAGACACTTATTTGACTCTTTGAAAACGGAACCCTATATGAGCTTACAACTTTTAAAAAAATTGGTAACAACGAACAATAACCTAAGCGCCTTTATCTTACGTGCCCCTATCGGCATTATTTTGATGGCACACGGCTCGCAGAAACTGTTCGGCTGGTTTGGCGGCTACGGCTTAGAAGGCACAGGTCAATGGATGTCGAGCATTGGCCTTGATCCAGGCTATTTGATGGCCTTGCTATCTGGCAGTGCAGAATTTTTTGGTGGATTGGCTTTGTTGATTGGTTTATTAACTCGCCCAGCGGCGTTTGTTGTGGCGTTTACTATGCTAATCGCGATCTTCAGCGTACACATCAGCCATGGATTATTCGCCTCAAATGGCGGTTACGAATACGCATTAAGCCTATTTGTGGTGGCCATTGCCATCCTTATCCAAGGTGCTGGACGCTTCTCAATCGACAAAATGATTCAGAGTAAATTGTCTTAATGACAAGGCGCACTCAAGGTTCTATTACTCAGAACCCTGAGTGCATGAATAAGCATGAGTAAATCCCATAAAGAGAATCATCTGGCACTGCACTCTTGTTGAGACACACTTCCCTTTTTTTTATTAATACACACTCCCCTTTTTTATTGATACACCCTATCCCCGTTATCGGCCTCACAAGAAACGACGCTGAAGGAAGCTAGATAACGCCGCTCACTTCATCAGACCTCATGGCATTTTTACCCTGCAGCTGCACCATCTTCCATCATTGATCAAAACAGAATAATTAGAGCTCTATTTATTCGACCTTCGTTATAAAATCCACGCTAACAACACTCAAACTCACCTAGAAATAAGATTCTCAAAGCCATGTTTTTCATAGTTTTTTTGACTGATTTTAGGAAGCCAAATAAAATTTATTTATTGACAAATAGTTACATAAAATAATAAGTTACAGCTCTAATCTTCATACCAAAGAAAAAATGCATATAAATCAATCATCAATAAACATTGTCCATCCCATTTCTTGTGCCTTGATGAAAAACGTTAAAGACCCTTAAGCACGCTAATTTAAGAATTAGCCGTATCAGAAAAAGCGCTTTTTCAGCGCTCATTACAGCGATATTGACTGAGCCGTTTTCTATTTTTCAATAAAAAACGAGTGACCGAAGAAAATCAATATAGAGCTCTAAATAAAATACAATTTTGGTAAACAATAATGAGTACACGGAAAAACAAAAAAGTAGCAATAGACCTTGCCTTACTTCTACCCTCTGTTTTGGTCATCTTAGCGATAAGCATCCCGCTTCTTATCAACCCAGAAGCCAGTAAAATTGTCGTCAATCAACTGCTTGCTTGGTGCACAGGAACCTTTGGCTGGCTCTATCTTCTCGCTGGTATCAGCAGTTTCATGTTTGTCGGCTGGTTAGCATTCGGTCCTGTAGGTCGCATCAAATTAGGTGGCCCTGACGAAAAGCCAGAATTCAGTAAACTGCCATGGGTTTCCATGTTATTTTGTGCGGGTATTGGCATTTCTATCTGTAATTGGGCCTTTGTCGAACCACTCTACTTTCTTTCTTCTCCACCAATGGGAATCGAAGCAAACACAACAAAAGCAGTCGAGTGGGCAGCTATGTACCCGATGTTTCACTGGGGGGTAATACCTTGGGCAATATATCTAATGCCAGCGTTACCGATTGGCTATGCCTTGTATGTCCGAAAAGTGAATGTACTTAGGCTAAGTGAAGCCTGTCGTGGTGTTTTAGGTAATTTAGTTGACGGTATCGTAGGCAAAATCATCGACATTATTGTGATATTTTCCATTGTCGGCGGTGTTGGTACATCATTAGGTTTGTCAGTTCCCCTTGTCTCCAAGCTTTTTCAGTCTATGTTTGGTCTACAAGATTCCTTTGGGCTGCAAATGGTCATACTTGCCGCATGGATCGCGATGATTAGCTGGAGTGTTTACAACGGATTAAACAAAGGCATCCAAACTCTTTCTAATATTAATGCGGCACTTGCCTTAGCACTGTTGGTATTTGTTTTATTTGCCAGCTCTACCATATTCATCTTAAACCTATGGGTTAACAGCTTCGGGCTCTTAGTGGATAACTTCTTCCGCATTGCATTCTGGACAGACCCTATCGCCAAAAGCGGCTTCCCGCAAAACTGGACTATTTTCTATTGGGCATGGTGGATAGCTTACGCCCCTATGATGGGGTTGTTTGTTGCTAGGATTTCCCGTGGACGTACCGTGAAAGATATTATTATCAACGGCATGCTTTGGGGGTCATTTGGTTGTTGGGCATTCTTCGCCATCTGGGGTGGTTATGCACTAAATCTAGACATAAGTGGCACCTTAGACCTTCAAACCATTTTGAGCCAACAAGGCATACCTGCGACCGTTGTTGCTGTGCTTCAGCAGCTACCGGCGTCGGAAGTCATTATTCCATTGTTCACACTGCTTTGTTTCATCTTCCTAGCGACGACCGTTGATTCCTCAGCGTACATGCTAGCCGCTGTCTGCACTAAAGAGATCAATGGTTACCAAGAGCCAGCACGCTGGAATAGGATTCTCTGGACTCTATTGCTTGGATTACTTGGTATTGGCTTACTGTCTATGGGCGGGTTAAAAGTAGTGCAGACATCGACTGTATTGGTTGCATTACCAATGATTCCAGTTTTAGGCATTATGAGCTTGTCATTGCTTCGTTGGGTAAAAGAGGACTTTTCTTCTGAATTAGCGCCCAATGTCATTGCCAATGACGCATCAGACAACACCCCAAATAGCACGCAACCTAGTAAAACAACCAGAGTTCAAGGCGTGATGGATTCACCTGCGATCAATAAATAATGACGCTCTAGTATGGCGTTTAGACACTGATAAAAAAGGGACAACCTACACGCTAGATTGCCCTTTTTTTTGCTCTAACAGCCCCCCTTTGCGAGGTCAGCAACTAGCCAGTAACATCAAAACGAATCATCGTTTGGCCATGACTCAGTATGGTGTTTTTACCCAATCGCGTCTTGGCTTCTAACATGCCATTGAGACTACCCGTCATAAAAAAGAACTCGCCTTGGTAACCTCGACGAACACATTCAACAAGGCCTTTCTTTAAGAAAAGTTGCTTTTCAGCCAGTAATTCTGAGTCTGTTGAACGGTATTCAAACACCTCGTCTGAGGTGTTGCTGTTGAACTGAAAATCCCCAACGACCACGTCATCCGCCACAATAATGCCGTAGTTAAAAAAGAAATCGCAGCCAATATGGCTCAATGGGTTAATCTTCTCACGCATCACTTCGATGGCCACTTTAGGCTGGCTCGCACTCACTAAAGCGTCGACCTCTTGTTCCGTATCAGGCACGCTCGCTTGGTAGCACAGCTCAACTTCAAAACCTGTTACATCACTAAGATTAAACTGCTCACTGTGGTTATTGGCCAACTGAAAATCAAAAATAGGCGAAATAATAAAGGTGTTTTTATCTTCGACAATTTTCCACCCTTTAATCGTGGCGCCCTTTGCCTGCAAGCTCGCGATCATCTCATCTTGAGCACGGCACATGCCATGGTAATCCTTACTGATGGACTCAAATTGGCCACCTTTAAAATCCCTAAGCACGCCATAATAGGTTTCTCTATTCATCTCACTCATCTTCACATTGCCCATATAGTAAGTTACTTTTTTGCAATCTCGGTATTCAGTCTAATACGGTAAATTGAAGTACTAGCTGTCACGTATAATGTCATACCTTGCTCGAAATGATTATCACGAGCAAAGGTACAATTTGAGACAGTTTCTGGAACCATTATTTTGCCTAATAAGGTGCCATCATGATGATAAACTTGAACACTGTCTGCTGAAGACGTATATACCCAACCATTATGATCCACTCTAAAACCATCAGACAAACCAGGGTTCACCGTGGCAAACACCCGACCATTTTCAAGCTCTTGGCCATTAACTACATCAAACACCATAATATGATGATTACCTGAACCGTCTTTACGCAGTGCCGCTGACGTATCAGCAATATAAAGCAGCTGTTCATCAGGCGAAAATGCCAACCCATTTGGCTCTTCCATCGTCATACAGACAGCTTGCAAATCCTCTGTTACAGGGTCAAACCGGTACACATAATTACCAGTTTGTTCTGATTCTGCCTGATAGCCTTCTACATCCGATAAGATCCCATAAGGAGGATCTGTAAACCAAATTGCCCCGTCAGATTTCACAACCAAATCATTCGGTGAATTCAGCCGCTTACCTAAATATCGGTCCACCAATATTGTTACTTCATTAGTGGCAAGATCGGTTTTCATAATACAGCGTCCGCCGTGACTGCAATGCAACAAATTTCCTTCTAAATCAAAATAGTGTCCATTAGAAAAATTCGCAGGCTGTCGCCAAACAGACATACCTTGCTTCTCATTCCAACTTAAAATTCGATTATTTGGAATATCACTCCATAACAAAGTTTGTTCTTTTTCCAGCCACACTGGCCCTTCACTCCACAAGGCACCAGTACAAACTTTTTCTAGCACAGAATCCGCTAATAAAACCGTATCCAACCGAGAATCATAGCGCTCAACTCCCAACACACTCATTGACGCGTTTACTGGCATAATCAACTCCTTTGCCTTTACTATCACGATAAAACCAGCGGTATCTTTTATAAAAAAGACCGCTGGCATTAAGCTAATTTCACTACTTCCAAATAGCTTTATAAGCTTCACGATAGTGATTGCTTGGATCGAATACACCCCGGTCGCCGCCATCAAACGCAATATTTTCAGGTGTAACAAGGTGTACAGGCGTCGAAAAACCACTTGGCTGCTGGCCTGCAAAGCTACGGTTTAGCTCATCCACAATCTGCCAACCATGTAGATTCAATGGCTCTGGAACTGTTCCCACTTGATACATGTGATTACGAATACGAGCATACGCGGACTGACTACCATCTCCTGCTGATAGGTTTCTAGGCAACTCATCATCAGGCAAACCAGAAGAAGCCAAAGAAGAACCTATATAGTCAAAATACAAATCATTAATGCCCAAAGAATAGGTCCATTTCCCATGATAACGTTGTAGTAAAGATGTCGTTAACTGGGGCATACGAGTAGATGTATCAGACAGTGGCGTGTCTTCCACTGAAATCAAAGTACACTCTTTACATTGCTTAATTACCTTTGCCATGGCATCAGATTTAGCAATCGCAACGGAATAAGCAGAATCAGTAAAGATAACCACACCCGCTTTACCATTCGAATGGGCCACCGCAGACAACGCTGCGATAGCAGCAACATCATCAGCATCTGTCGTAATGTTGGTAAATATATGCTTCTCAGGAATAGGGCCAGGTTTTGCCGCCGCATGCCAACCTACCACAGTAATGCCATGAGAGGCCGCGGTATCAATACCTGAAGATTGCTCATTCACATCAAAACCACCCAAAATAATGCCATCAGGTTTTAATGCTATCGCTTGATTAAAAGCAGACGTACGACCAGATACTGTTCCTTGCCCGTCCAAAATACGAACCTTCCAGCCCATACTTTTTGCTGCTTCGGTTACGCCTTCACTGACACCTAGTACACCGCCATTTCGCATGTCTGATGCCAAGAAAACAATAGTTTTATTCAGAACTGCTTTAGGTCCTGTGGTTGGACCATCCCAGTTAGAATAAGGAGCAGTCGCTGCACTCACCTTGGCTTTGGCCATATCAACAAAACTATCAGCCAACACAGGTGTACTCATTACAGCTAAAGACACAGCAACAGACACCATATTTGTTCTAATAAATGACAAGCATTTTTTCATTATAAAACTCCATCTCTGTTATTTTTTTTATTTTTGAAGTGACCTTAAATAGATCGTAATACTTACCCATCATGAGTCATAAATTACTTTTTGCCTTACGACGTATTTTTCCTCCTCGACGCTGTGCATAACCAGCAATACCAATAGAAATAAGTAGAGTTGCACCGTTAAAAAGCGGTTCAATGTAAAAAGCACCGCCGAGCTGCTGAATGCCTGAAATTCCCACCGCAAGGATAGCTACACCGATAATGGTACCCCATACATTGACTCGTCCTGGACGAATTGTAGTAGAGCCTAAAAATGCCCCGACTAACGCTGGCAACAAGAACTCCAGCCCTACATTAGCCTGACCAATACGCAATTTTGCTGCGAGAATAACCCCAGCCAAAGCTGTTAATAAGCCAGAGGTAACAAATGCACCAATCACGTATTTGCGTGACGGAATCCCATTCAGATCAGCCGCACGAGGATTCGCACCAATCGCATATAAAGTGCGGCCAATCGGCATGTATTCCGTGATCAACCAAAGCACGATGGAAATACCAATCACATAAAAGGCTGGTGCTGGTAGCCCTAAAATGAATGAACTAGAAATTGCATAGAAGTTAGGATCTAACACGCCAATCACTTGTCTACCACCGGTGTACCAAAGCGCGACAGCGTAAATCAAAGTGCCGGTTCCTAAAGTGGCGATAAAAGAATCGATTTTAGCCATCTCTACTAACAAGCCATTGAGCAAACCAAATCCCATTCCACACACCAATACGATGCCAACTGATGCTTGCCATGAGAACCCAAACTGAGTTTGCAAGCTGATTGCCAAAATATGCCAAAGCACAATACCGTAGCCAACCGTCAAATCAATCTTGCCTGTCAGCATGGGAACCATCGCCGCCAAAGCAAGAATCGCAATAATCGATTTATCACTTAAAATAGACCGAAGATTTAACAGTGTCGGAAACGTATCCGGCAATAAAACAGAAAACAGTAAAATCAGTAACAAGGTTAAAATAGGCAGGCCATAAACTGGTAAATAGCGCCCTAGGTGAGCAAAAACACCTGACTCTTTTGGCGATAGATTGTCGTTATCAGGTTCTAATGCCGTAGATTTAATTGAAGTACTCATCGTAATTCCTCTTACATTCTTATTATTTTTAATCCGATATTACTGAGCTAATAACGCATCAGAATCCGCTGATGCGACCTTAAGCATGTTGGCAAACGAAATTTCTTCATCTGCTAACTCACACACTATCTTGCCTTTACTAAACACAAAGCAGCGATTGCAGATCTTTTCCACTTCTTCAAAATCCGTAGAAACAACAATGATACTAGTACCGGCCTGCACAGCTTCTTTTAATAAACTATAAATTTCAGACTTAGCCCCCACATCCACTCCTGCAGTTGGCTCTTCTAAAATCAACACTGGCTTATTCAAATTGAGCCATCTCGCCATAATGACTTTTTGCTGATTTCCACCACTTAGATTCTCAATAGTTTCATCTGGGTTGTTAGGACGAACATCAAAGCGATCTGTCAGAATTTGAGCTGTTTCATACTCTTGTGTAGGCAAGTTAAACTTAAAAAAGGAAGGGGTTTTAAGAAGTGGATTAAGATAGAGATTTTCCGTAATAGTCATCGACATGGCGAGGTTTTCATTACGCTCTCCTGCGACAAACCCCACTCCTGCTTTAATCGCCTCTACTGGAGATCGTAAATCCAATTTACTGCCATTTAATAAAACAGAGCCTGAAAGCATAGGGTGATCACCAAACAAAGCACGCCCAGTTTCTTCTTGACCTCCGCCACGCAAGCCGATCAAGCCGAGGATTTCGCCTTGTTTGAGATTAAACGACACAGGTCCTACTCGACCTAGTTCAAGATCGCAAACATCAAGCAGAATAGGTGCATTATCTTTAACTTGGACAGGGTGAAACATTTTTTGTGAACTACCGACAATAAGATCGACAAGTTCATCCGCAGCAATACCTTTAGTTTCTCGTTCAGCCACTAAATGACCATCACGCATCACGACTAATCGATCGGAAATTTCCATCACTTCGTCGAGGCGGTGAGATACATAAATCATCCCTACTCCTTTTTCCCTAAGACTACGAATCACATCAAACAAGCGTTCAACGTCCGCAGCAGGCAAACTGGCGGTAGGTTCATCTAAGATCAATACTTTTGCTTTGCAATAAACCGCACGGGCAATCGCCAGCAAAGATTGCTCAGAGCGAGATAAATTAAATACACGAGTTTTAGGATGAATATCCGCATTGACCATAGCCAGTGCTTCCGCAGCACGAGCATCTGTTGCTCTCCAATCGATGCAACCGGCTTTTTTACAATAGCCCATGGACAGAGCCATGTTTTCTGACACTGTCATCCAATCCACCAAACCAAGATCTTGGTGGATAAAGGCGATATTGCCAGAGCTTAACTCTTTTTTATCAAGTGGTTTACCGCAAAATAAAATGTCACCTTCATCCTGATGATAAATCCCAGCTAAAGTTTTAATGAGCGTCGATTTACCCGCACCATTCTCCCCCAGTAAGGCCACCACAGAATGAGAAAACACATCAAAAGACACATCATTAACTGCGGTGTTAGCACCAAAACGCTTAGTAACATGCTGAAACTGCAATAACGAATGACTATTACCCTGAACACCTTGCGTATTCATAGCTTAATACCCCCAGTGAATCACGTCCGTTTAAACGCTAAGGAATGCGTTTTTTGTTTTTATTTTTATTTTTCTTCTATTGCGTAACACGTCTTATTCACGCCTACCATGCCCAAAAACACAGCAGAAGATGCCTTTCGCTAGTTCAGCTCAAGGCCAGACTCTCTTGCGATGGTTTCTAAGCGCGCTTTTGCTTTCGCAATGTCTTCAAACCAATGGTCGTTTTGCGCCCACATTTCAATCACCAATGGACCGGCATAATCGATTTCTGCCAGCGTTTTGAAAATCCCATGGAAATCGACCTGCCCTTCTCCAATCACCAAGTCACGAAATTGCCCTTTGCACTCAGGAGACACCCGTAAAGTGTCTTTCAAATGCACCTGAACAATGTGCTGATGAGACAGTTTTAATTCCGTTGGCACATGGTGATTCCAACCGGATATGTTGCCCACATCTGGGTACGCCATAAAATAAGGCGATGGAATTTTCTGCTTAAGCACTTCAAATTTGCTCAGCGAATTTAAATAGGGTGTGTCCATGATTTCGACACCCAATAACACGCCAGCGCGCTCGGCCATTTTGGTGGCTTTTTGCATGCCTTCAATAAAGCGTTCATGGGTTGCTTCGGACTGAGGCTCGTAATAGACGTCGTAGCCTGCCATTTGAATACAGCGAATGCCCATTTTATAAGCAAAGGCGATGGCTTTTTCCATGATCTCAAAAGCACGCTCGCGAACCACGTCATCCATGGAGCCAAATGGGTATTTACGGTGGGCACTCAAGCACATGGACTGCAGCGGCATATCCAGCTCTATGCATAAGTTTCTTAGCGCATAAATCTCTTCATCAGACCACTCTAAACGCGCCTGTCGGTCATCGGTCTCATCCACTGAAATCTCAACAAAATCAAAGCCTAGCTCTTTGGCTTTTGTCAGCCTTTCTCGCCAAGACAACTCAATAGGCAAGGCTTTTTCATAAATGCCCAAACGAAATTTTTTATCAAAATTGATCATCACATGGCCTCAAGATAGGGTGTCTTCGATCGCCAGCGCGGTACTCGCCAAACGCTTCGCTAGGCTTTCAAAACCCATTCGGTTCATTTTTGGTGTTAATGACGAAATACTTATGGCGTAAATCGGCATTTTCTCTTTATTAAATACGGGCGTCGCCACACATGAAATGCCCGCTTCATTCTCTTCATCATCGATCGCATAACCACGCTCTTTAATGCGATCAAGCGATTGAAAAAACTCGTCTTTATCTAGAATGGTTCGCTCAGTTAAACGCTTCATAGTATTGGCATTACGCTGCCAATACGCCTCACGGACTTGGTCGTCTGCAAAGGCTAAAAAACATTTCCCCGCCGCCGAGCAGTACGCAGGAGAATGCAAACCAACGTAGGTTCGAGTGCGAAAAGACGCGTCTCTTGGCTCCAGCTTGTCTTTAAAAATAATATTGTCGCCATCAAAAGAGATGAAGTTCACCGTTTCATTCACCGCTTCTAACAAGCTAGTCAGATGGGGCTTAATGTAACCCGTCACGTCGGAATTCAGTGCGCTTTGGCCCACATGCAATAATTTCATGGTGAGCCGATAATCACCGCCGCTCGACAGCTGTACAACATAGCCTTCGCTTTCATAGGTGGATAACACCCGATGAACAGAAGACTTTGTCATGGCCAGTTCTTGGGAGATATGATTCAAAGAGGTTCCATTCGGAAACTTCCCTAAAAATTCCAAGACACTCAATGCTTTGATTAATGATTTAATGTGCTCACTCATAAAAAGGACCTACCAGAATTTTGCTATTTCGCTATGAAATGCTTCTGCAATAGACACACCTTCATCACTTGCCAGCGCGCGGCCAGCAATAAAAGACTTCACTTTTATTTGTTTAAATAGGTATAAATCTGCAGGCACAATTCCACCTGTTATGGACAGCTCAATACCGATATCAGAAAGCCGCTGCATTTTGTTAAGGTCGTCGTCTGTCCAACTAACGCCGGCAAGTTCAGCGTCTCGAGAACGATGATAAATGGCTTGAGTAATGCCCATATCGTACCACGCTCTGGCGTCATCGAAGGTCCAATGCCCATAAAGTTCTATTTGTATTTCACCTTGATACTGATCCGCGACTTTTTTGGCGGCTCGAATGGTTTCAATGTGCGCCGCGGCGCTCACCGTGACCCAATTTGCCCCCGCCTCTAACGCCAGTCTTGTTAAAATGGCGCTGGCATCGGTGATTTTCATGTCACACACAACAATATGGTTAGGGTATTTCTCACGGACTTTCGCGACACTGTTTACGCCGTCAGCGAACGCCAAAATCGTGCCCACTTCAATCACATCCAATTGTTCTGCAACGCGGGCAACAGACGCAAAAGCGGTGTCTAGATCGGTCGCGTCTAATGCCATTTGCAATAAAGGTTTAGTCATCTTTGTGCTCCTCGAATTCTTTGAAAAAAGCAACCAATTGTAGATAGCGACGATACTTGCGCTGATATTGGTCATAGTGAGCCGAGTTAGGTTCGAAACGCTGGCTGTCGACTTTCATCGCCGCCAAACCAGCTTCGATGGACGGATACTCTTTGGCGCCCACCATGGCGACCAAGGCCGCGCCCAAAGAACCGGTTTCTTCGATGCTAGGAATGTCGATCGACATGCCGGTTAAATCGGCCAGCATTTGCATCCACACCTTTGACCCCGTTGAGCCACCGGTAACGCGTAATGACGCGGCATCAGGGAAACGCGCACGCATACGATCCAAATGCACGTTATGGCAAAACAACACCCCTTCCCAAATAGCCTGAATCAAATGAGCCTTTGTATGATGCGCTTGCATACCATAAAAACCGGCTTTCAAACCTAGCCCCATGTTGGAGCCGTATAAAAAAGGCACAAAAAACAATTCGCTGCTGGCCGGCTCTAACGCCGCGACCAACTCTTCGTTTTCTTGATGATTGAATTCACCGTCTTCGCCTAAATAGTCGACGAACCATTCGTAGTTTCCGGCGGAGGTTGGGCTCGCCTCATGGATAATGTATTGCCCGTCTACCACGTAATGACCATAAACATAACGGTAATCAAGCGTGGTAATGGCGTCTGCAATACCAGACGTCACCGCCCAGGTTCCCATCACATAATTCAATGAGTTGGCATTCGCATCGACGCCAGAGCAAATCGCAGTGGAGACCACATCAAACAGCCCACCAAACACAGGCGTACCTGCTTTTAAGCCTATTTCATTGGCCACATCAGACGTTACATACCCTGCTAGCTGATCAGGCTTGATAATGGGTGGCAAGGCTGAAAAAACCTCTTCAATACCAAACAAAGCCAATAATTCGCGATCGTACTCGCCGGTGTTGGCGTTAAAAAAGTTGCTTTCTGAAATGTTGGTTAACTCAGCATTCACTTCACCGGTTAAGCGAAAACGAAGGTAGTCATGGGCCATTAAAATTGAGCCTATTTGGCTGTAATTTTCAGGTTCATGCTCTTTTAACCATCGAATAATCGACACCGGATGACCTGTCCATAACGTCTGTAAGGTCATCGGGTAAATGGTTTCTGGCAATGCATCCGCCTGCCATTTTTTAACGATGTCCAACGAACGAGAGTCCGAAGAAATAATGCCATTACGCAGGTTTTTCTGATCTTTATCCAGCAGGTAAACCCCTTTTCCCTGGGCTGAAATGCTTAGTCCTTTGATGTCATCGACTGAGATGTCCGTGCTGTTTAACAGCTTAGTAATCACCACTTTGGCGTCATTCCATAAGGCGTCTAAGTCGCGTTCAACCCAGCCTTGCTGTTTATTAACCACTTGTGCCGACACTTTCGAGATCGCTATTTGCTGACCTGCGCTATCAAACAATGCGGCTTTCATAAAGGTGCCGCCAGAATCTAAACCAATAAAATAGTTCATCGTTGGTCACCTAATGGATGCGTCGATTTCAGGTGTTCTGGAAAAAGGGTTTGCAGCAACTCAGCCAGAGTATGATCGTTGTCATTCGTGGTTCGTGTGATCATGTTGGCGTGACGTTTCAAATTCTCATCGGCGTTTGCCATCGCAACGCCCATGCCCACCATTTCAAGCATGGAAATATCATTATGATGGTCACCAACCGCAACAACCTGTTCAGGAGAGATGCCTTTATGCTTAATTAATTGGGCAAGCGCTGCGCCTTTGGTGTTGCCGATACTGGCGAAATCGATGCGATTCGACCACGACTTTTCACCGGTGAAATGCTGTTGAATAAAAGGCAAGGCGGCAAACTCATCCACATCGTCACCTTCTACAACAAACTTCCAAATACACTCAGCGCCTTCTACTTCTGGAGAGAAATCATCCACTTGGCGGATAATCGGTTTTACCTCGCCAGAAAAGCCTTCCGCCCACTCTGCCAACCTTGCCACATGCATGACAGGACGCTGGGAGGAGTACAACATGGCGTCTTTTAGGTACACAACCACGTTAAGATTGCGCGCTTGCGCCAATTGTAAAAACGCCACGGCTTGGCTTTTTTCTATCGCGTTATGCTGCAATACGGCGCGGTTTTGGTAGTCATACACATAGGTACCATTACAGCAGATTGCCGGTGTCGTTAGCCCCAGTGCTTGATAATAAGGACCGGCGGCCGTGTGGTGACGACCGGTAACAATCAGTACTGGAATGCTTCTGCTTAAGACTCGCACAGTATCCACCAACACAGGACTGATGGTGAAATCAGACTTTAACGAAGTGCCATCTAAGTCCAAAGCCAATAATTGGTACATAAGTCACTCCTACTTTTGACCGTAATAAGCATTTTTTCCATGCTTACGCATATAATGCTTATCCAATAATTCTTCTTGTACCTTGATCTCAAGATTGAGCGATCGTGTGGCGATGGCCATCGCAGACACTTCTTCTAATACCACCGCATTGTGCACCGCATCAAAGGCGTCTTTACCCCAGGAAAACGGCGCATGACCAGAAATAACAGCACCAGGAATGGCCATTGCGTCTAAGCCTCGCTGGTTGAACTCTTCGATAATCACAAGACCGGTGTTTTTTTCATAGTCGGTGGCAATCTCAGCAGCAGACAAAGGTCGCGTACAAGGAATATCACCGTAGAAATAATCCGCATGGGTCGTCCCTAGTGCCGGAATATCCAACCCTGCTTGTGCCCATACCGTCGCGTGTCGTGAATGAGTATGAACAATGCCGCCAATGTTTGGGAAAGCCTTGTACAATTCGATGTGGGTTTGAGTGTCGCTGGAGGGGTTTAATGTGCCTTCTAGTCGATTGCCTTCTAGGTCAATCACCACAATGTCATCCGCGTTCATGTTTTTGTATTCAACACCGGATGGCTTAATGGCAATCACGCCTTTCTCTCTGTCTATCTCAGAGACGTTGCCCCAAGTAAAGGTTACCAAACCGTATTCAGGCAGCTGTAAATTCGCCTTTAGAACCCGTTCTTTTAATGCTTGATACATGATCACTTCCTCACTACCAACGTAACAAAGCGCTTAAGGCATTCATCACGAGAGTAAAAAGAGGGACTCAGTCAGCAGCGCTGTGCTGAGCCCCTGATTGGTTATTTTTCTATTTTGACGCGGCTAAGATTTCATTGACCATTTTGTCGCCGTACTGTTTGATAAAGGCATCCCAAACAGGTTTCACAGCAGAACGGAATGCTGCGCTGTCTACATCACGGTTGACCTTCATGCCATGAGACTCTAGTTCAGCGATCATCTTGTCTTCTTTCTCGATGCTTAATTTACGCTGCATCGCAACGGCGTCGGCCGCGGCATCAGTAATGATTTTCTTCTCTGCATCGCTCAGTTTATTAAACTTCTTCGCGTTCATCGTAAACACCAATGGTGAGTACGCATGCTGAGTCAGACTCAAGTACTTTTGCACCTCGTAGAATTTAAACGAAAGAGTGACTGGGATCGGGTGATCTTGAGCATCTACTACGCCAGTTTCCAATGCAGTGTAAAGCTCAGCCACAGGAATTTGCGTTGGGTTTGCGCCCAAAATAGAGAACATATCGTTCAAAGCTTTGGAGCCGTTTACGCGCATTTGCAGGCCTTTAACATCACCAGGCTCGCGGATAGGACCACGATTATTGGTGATATTTCGGTAGCCATTTTCTGGGTAACCTAGGCCTTTAAGACCAAATTTCTGCATGTCATTCAACACGCCCTGACCGACTTTGCCATCAAGCACTTTGTAGGCGGTTTTTCGGTCTGGGAACATAAATGGCAAAGTAAAAGCAGCCGACTCAGGCAATAGCCCAGAGTAGTTGTTCAAGCCAACAATAGAGAAATCGATGATTCCCACACGGTTACCTTCGATCATCTGCGCATCAGTACCTAACTGACCGTGAGGAAAGATATTAATTTTTAGGTCGCCATTACTGCGAGCTTCCACTTCTTTCTTGAAGAACACAGACATCGTCTGTTGTAGATCAGACTCAGGGGCCGCGTGTGCCAACTTAAAGGTTGTCGCAGCCATCGCATGGTTAGCACTAATCGCTAATGTCATCGCCGAAGCAAGACCCATACCCTTCAGTAAAGTTTTCATTTTTATCATTATTTTTCTCCTTGAGGGTTTAACCAATTATTAATTTCATCGGAACAGTGATAATGCTAGGAAATACTATGAAGAGTATTAGTAGCAAAACATAGGCGCCAATAAAGGGCATGATGCCTTTTATAGCCGCAGACATAGGGACTCGAGAGACCCCGCAAACCACATTCAACACATTGCCCACTGGCGGTGTGATCAAGCCAATTGAGGTGTTGATAACAAACATCAAACCAAAGTACACAGGGTCGATCCCCGCCATTTTTACCACTGGCATAAGCAGAGGCACTAAGATCAAAATGGTCGGACTTAAGTCCATCACCATGCCGACTAAGAAGACCAACAGCATGATTACCGCCATCAATAAACGAGGGCTATCCACCAAGGGTTCGAGCAGCTCGGCAAGTTGTTGAGGCAATTGCGCCACCGTAATCAACCAGGCGGCGACCATGGCGCAACCCACTAGGAACATCACCATGGCGGTAGAACGACCGGCACGGCCTAATACCAAATACAATTTACGGAAGGTTAATTCGCGGTAAATAAACACCGACACCAAGATGGCGTACACAGCAGCAACCACCGCCGCTTCTGTTGGTGTGAAAATCCCGAAACGAATACCACCCAGAATGATAAAAGGCAGGAAAAGTGCCCAAATACCGTCTTTCAGTGCGGCCATGCGCTCTTTTGAAGAGGCTTTTTTCTCGACTGGTAGTTGTTCTTTTCGTACTAAGAAATACCATAAAAACAACAAGGTTAAGCCCATGATAAGACCAGGAACGATACCGCCGATAAAGAGATTTTTAATGGAAATACCGCCAGCCACACCGATCAAAATAAGCGGAATAGACGGTGGAATAACCGGTGCGATAATGCCACCAGACGCCAACAAACCAATCGAAGAGCCTTCTGGGTATTTGGCGTCACGCATCATCGGATAGAGAATACTCACCAAGGCGGCCGCATCGGCCACCGCCGACCCAGACAAACCCGCCAACAGGATCGAGGTCAGGATCGCCACATAACCAAGGCCACCTTTACGGTGCCCAACGAAGGCGTTGGCAAGACGCACAATGCGCATCGACAAACCACCCACCGACATCACTTCGCCAGCGACTAAAAAGAAAGGAATCGCCAACAAGGTAAAGCTGTCTACGCCATTGATCAGAGCGTTCGACAAGATGTCTGCGCTGAACAAGTCCATGTGGAACATCAGTGCCATTGAGGACAGCAACAACGCAAACGAAACCGGCAGACCCAATAAAATCGAGCCCATTAATACCACTAAAAAGATCGTTAATGTCATTCTTGATCCTCCATATCCGTCAGCCAACTAGGGTCGAATATTCGAACCAACGAAATCATCACAATTAACAAACCAGAGACAACGCCTGCCAAAGCAAACAAGGCCGTAGGTAACCCTGTGAGTGGAGAAATATTGCTCCAATTGGCAATGGTTTGGTTCATCGCCCCCACAAATAACATGCCAGAAGAGACAAGAATAACCACCCAGATGAGGCGATTCAGAATGGGAACGGCGCTAGGGAAGAAACGTTCTGAAAATTCAGCAATAGCAAGATGCTCGCCACGGCGTAACACCACCGCAGCCCCTAGCAAAACAATCCATACTAGACACAGTCTAGAAAGCTCGACGGATGAGCGAATGCCGGACGAAAAACCGTAGCGTAAAACAACATTGGTAAACACCAATACGATCATCGCCGCCAATACAACGGTGATAAATACGTCTATGCCTTGCCACATCCACTTTATTGTTTTTTTCATGATGACAACCTCTGAGAACAGTTATATCAATTCAATAGTGACTCTATTTGTTGCCAAATCGAATCATGAATTTCAATGCCACCAGCACGCTCATGTTTCTCTAAGAATTTTTCAATACTGCTACCAGCCACTTGAACCGTGCCTGTTTCAGCAGGCTCTGAGGCCAACACATAATCCCGAATACGTTTCATTTCTTCGGAGAATTTTGAGGCTTCAATGGTTTTACTTAGGTCGATTGCGATCAGGAATTGAGACACACCAAATTCACCGCCCATGTCTTCTGTTAACGCAGGCACAGAATGGCCGCCGGTAATAGCGGTCAACATCATGTCCAACACCAAAGACATAGAAGAACCTTTCCAAAAGCCCATCGGCAAAATACGTTTGTTTTCCCATAACACATGCGGGTCTTTGGTCAGCTCACCGTTGTTGTCGTAGCCACCCACAACAGGCAGTTCTTTGTCCGCTAGAACGTAGTTTTGCAGCTGACCATAAGAGAATTGAGACATAGAGCAATCAACGAGAACCGGTGGATCACCAGCGATTGCCATGATAAGAGGGTTGGTGCCTAAACGGTGATCTTTACCACCCCAGGCTGGCATAACAGCGGTCGAGTTAGTGGCAGCAATGCCTGCAAAACCTTCTCGCGCCATGCGAAGTACATAAGAACCGCCGCGCATCCAGTGGTTGGAATTGCGCATTCCCACCATGCCGATGCCATATTGACGGGCCAGTTCCATCGCTCGATCTGAACAAATCAAACCATTCAAGACACCAGGACCAAAATGACAATCCCACTGCTCTAATGCGCCCATACTGTTCACGCATTTAGGGGTTTCATTTAATTTGATCTGGCCTTTGTCTACTTGCGAAATAAATACCGGAAAACGGTTAATGCCATGGGAGTAAATCCCTTCGTTGGCCATTTCTACAAAACCTTCAGCAAGACGCGTCGCGTTGTCTTGCTCCATGCCTCTAGACAGCAAAATCGTTTTATAGGTATCAGTAAGCTTTGCTACAGATATGATTGGCATAGTAAACCTCATATTTTTCCGTATTACGGAATTTGTTATTGTTGTTATTCCATATAATGTCATCGTATGAATTTAATGGGAAGTCTGTTTCTTCAAATTTCAAAAAATAAACGCGTAAAATACCGCCTAAAAAGCGCCTTAAAATCCGATAATTCTGGTCATTTAAATAAAAACATTAAGAAGGGCAATAAGTTAGAGCGCACACACTCGATGCTAAAGGAGGGAAATAATCGCGCCAATTTTTCTCAAAAATAAAAGGCTCAAGGTTACACAGCAAAAGCCACTCATAACTGTCCTTTCTAAAAAACTCAGTTCTCATTTATTTTAGGCATAAAAAAAAGCCAGCGCACTGGCTGGCTTACGTGACTCTCTTAACCTTGTCGTTATTAACGTGTCTTAGACAGCGCCTTAATATCACTACCATGAACCTGAACTTGTAGTTCATGGGTTAAGCGCCGAATCTCTTCTAATTGCCCTAACAAAGAGTGCAATTGAGACTGTACAAAATAATGTCGCTCATCTTCGTCGGCAGGCGTGTCTGCGAGGCTTTTTCTCAAACGCTCAAATTCAACACTACTGTCATTTACCAACTGTCTTTGCTCAAGGCATTCTGCCACTTCGTGTAAACTCCCCACTATGTAATTTCCCGCATCTGCTAATAACTGATTACTTGACTGTTCGATTAACGTGCCGCGATGAGCGCTAAACGCGGCTATGTAATTAAATAGGGTATGACTGCGTATCACCAAACGCTGCCAAAGCTCGGTATCACGGCGAAAGTGACCCGGTTCTTGCTGCATATTAACTAAGGTCGAGGTTAGCAAGGCATCGGCGTTATAAGCGCGTCGACGGCTGTGGCGATAGACCTGCTCACTGACGTTGTCTTCTTGATAAAAGCGCATCAACTCTCGTAAGTAATCCGCACTACGGCGTAAGCCTTCAGCAAAGGTTATTGGCAGTTGGCGATACGCCCAATCCGGTAAAATGAAAAACACCGCAAGCCATGAAATAACACTGCCAATTAAGGTATCGATCAATCGTGGCCAAATCACATCATACCCATCAGATACCTGATTAAAGCAGCACACGACCATTAGCGTGATGGCCGCCGTCGCCAACATATAACGATTGGTTCGCGTTAAGAAAAACACCACACCAGCCACGACCGCAATCGCTAATTGAATGATTTCCACTGGGAACAAAGTAATTAAGGACCAAGCCGCCACCAGCCCTATCACTGTCCCTGCGATACGCTCGTAGAGCCGTTTTCGAGTCGAACCAAAGGTAGGCAAGCACACAAACAAGGTCGTCAACATGACCCAATAACCTACCGAGAGGTTCAAATTTTGGATAATGGCATAGCCTGCGGTAAGCGCTAACGACATGCGCACAGCATGTCGAAACACCTGAGACTTTGGGGTCAACTGGTCCACGATTTGGTCAAAAATAGAGCGAAACGTGGTTCGCGGTTGGGGTATTTGCAAGGAGGCATCGGACAAGGACACGTCTTCTAATTGACGCGCTTTGTCTAACTCCTGTTGTAAGGCGATGATATTGTCGGTTAATTGACGCAGCGGACGGAAAAGACGCCACTGGGTTGGTTCCGCTTCGCGTTCTAAGTAATCCATCGATCTCAGTACGCCGGCCACCGTTTCTTCGCTGTCGCGTAAATCAATCGCATGACCACCACGAATCGCTTCGCCTATTTTTCGACAGCTGGTCCCTGCTTCAGACAACTGACGCTGAAGCCGAAATAAAATATCACTGTGGAAAAAGGTTTCTGCCAAATCGGAATAATTATAGTGAGAGGAACTGGCTCGTTCGTGGATACCTTGGGCAATAAAATAAAAGCGGATATAACGCCCTAATCTAGGATTGGTTGGGTCACTGTCAATGCGACTCACCAAAATCTCTCGCACGCGATTTAACGCGACCACAACCTGACCATGCTGCTGAGCTAAATCGAGTCGTAAAGAGTCCACGGCACCGCGCGTTGGTAATGGAAAAAACTTAGACTTAAGTTTTAAATAAAGCCCGACCTCAATATACAGGGAGGTCAACGCTTGGCGCAGAGTCACATGGGCAAACAAAGCCGCCCAAATCACCGACAAAATACCGTACCACAAAGCCCCTAATGTCAATAATACTGGCTCGTACCAAACCGGCACTTCATGGGTGGCTTGGTTAAGACCTATCATGGTGTAAACCGCCAAAATCAAGGTCGCTTGTGAGATCAAACCATAGCGTCGTCCTAGCGCTCCCCCCATGGATAAGGAAAACGCCACAACGGCAATAGACGCGCCAAATGCCCAAGGGTAAGGCATTAATAAACGCACCCCAAAGGCAGTAATGATGAACAAAATCAGAGTGATAGAAAGCGTTCGAACCCGACCTTGCCAGCCATCTTCAGTCTCCGCTAACGCGCTCGCAATTACCCCTAAAAAAAGCGGGATAACCATATCAATGCGGTCAATACTCCAACTCACCGCCATAGCGCCACACAAGGCCACAAACACCCTTACGCCATAAGACAATTGGCTCGTACTGGTACCACTCAATTTACGTAACGATTGCAGGGAATGTTTAAAGGACAGCATAATAAAATTGCGTCTCCTGGTCGACGACAGCAATAAAGGGAGCATGAGGATAAAGATCGATTTTAAACGGCCATTAGAGTAACTACAAGTGAGCAAAGCCTATCTGCAAGTTACTTCCTAATAGCATGATTAAAAAGCACTTTTTATCACTATTTCGCCTCCATATTCTTCCCTAAAACACGCTTTATAAAGGCAAGACTGAGGCTGTGTAGAGCTCTGCTCAATGTCTGTCGTTATCATGTTCGACGGCAGACACAGTGAAAATATTCGATCAACGAGATAACTCGCCCAGACACACTTTTCAGCCTGTATTGAATCATGGAGAATAGTCTACAAACTGCCACCCTGCTCACCCTATTGGAAAGAGCTTGCCTGGTACGTAGATTGTTCTGTTTTATCATGCTTCATTAAGGATCATTCAATGGCTAATCACCACGAAACACCAGAGAAAATTGCTCAAGCCACCGCAGGCTATGTTATGCAACAAACCATGTTGCGCATTAAAGACCCAAAAGCCTCCTTAGATTTTTATCAAAACGTACTCGGCATGAAGCTTTTAGGTAAATACGATTTTCCTGGGATGAAATTCACCCTTTACTTTTTAGGCTACGAACAGGAGATCCCTGAAGGCGATGAGAAAACGCAAACAGAATGGGTATTTCGTCGCCCAGCACTTATCGAATTGACCCATAACTGGGGCAGTGAAAACGACGACAACTTCCCAGGCTACCACAATGGTAATGAAGACCCGCGTGGCTTTGGGCACATAGGCATTAGCGTCCCAGACGTACACGCAGCTTGCGAGCGATTTGAAAAATACCAAGTGGAGTTCGTAAAAAAACCAGACGAAGGCTCAATGAAAAACCTCGCCTTCATCAAAGACCCAGACGGCTACTGGATTGAAATATTGTCTGCTGAGGGCATCACAGAGATCATTCTTTCACAATAACAAAACCGATTAACGGGGTTGGACATACAGCTAAGGAGTGAGCGTTTTGGCACTGCAAACAAACCGCTCACTTTGCGTCACGCTCTGCTTTCGATCGCTTTCACGAAACTTACTAGGACACCCATGCTAAGAAACTTACTTGGACACCCATGCTAACAACCCAGCAATAAAGAGGCTTGTGCGAAATTTCTTCTTTATTCTATGCTCTACTTTTTATCGCTTTCACCGCAGACCAAGTCGACACACCATAAGGCACTAAATAGGTTAAGCCGACTTTAAACCAGTCATGAGCCGAAAGAGATAAGGCCATTATTTTGTCACCATGGTTTATCAAAGCCAGCATGGTACCAACAAACAAGGCCACTTTAACGGCACTGACCACGACAACACGAGAACGAGCAATAACGAAAAAATGTTTATTCGCTTCAGGGGGATTCATAATATTTCTAGCCTTGATTATTGAGCATTAGCTAACTCGAAATGAAAAAGGTGCAATATAAAAGTCGCTCACCAACATGGACGACTCACCTTGTCGCCATAGGGTGATCAGGGTTTAGCTGAAGCAAGTCCCAGAGGTTCCCATACAAGTCTTCGAAGACAGCGACAGTTCCGTAATCTTGCTCTTGAGGCCCTCTGATAAAATGGATGCCTATCGATTTCATACGCTCGTAGTCACGCCAAAAGTCATCAGTGTTTAAAAAGATAAACACACGACCACCCGCTTGATTACCAATAAACTCTTCTTGTCTCGAATTAGACGCCTTAGCCAATAGCAGGGTGACGCCATGTGAATTTGGTGGAGCCACCACCACCCAACGCTTATCCTGCTCCGCTTGATAGGTATCTTCGATAAGGTCAAAATTTAACTTATTCACATAAAAATCTATCGCCTCGTCATAGTCTTTGACGACAAGTGCGATATGCACAATATTTTGCTTCATCTTTTTGCCTAGCGTAAAAAATTGCTTCGTCAGCAAAGCCCTTGTTTTTAGTGGGCTACAAGCTCAACCTTGCTTTATTGTTGTTTCAAACTAACGACACTGTCCAGTGCCTTTTACTAGTAGAGACGACTTGTTATGAGGCGCTTAAGACGTTGTTATTATTTGCATTAACTTTGTCGCCAAGGCCGACAACGCGTCTTCTGTGATGACCTCAACATTATTGTAATCAACCAGATTCCCATGCCGAATCAACACCGTTCTTGGGTAACCTGGACCTCCAAATTGCGCCGTCATTTGTTCATGTTCCGCGCTGATGAAATCGCCTTTTTGTAATTGCACAGTCACTTGAAGCACATCCACGCCATGATGCTTCATTGCCTGCCCAAAGCCCTCAATATACGGCTTTTGTCTCTCTGTACAGTCTGGGCACCAGGCCGCTACGACATTCACAACAAAAGTATCACCCGCCGCCATGCGACGATGAACCTCAACAGGCTCTACAAACTGAAGAGTGCTAACAACCTGTGTACTGCCATTAGAATTAAGCTCTATTCCCATACCTACCTCAATCAACCCCTAACTAGGACACACACTTATATCTAACTAGGACACACATACTAAAACTACAATTGATCATAACAAGAAAATAAGGGGTATACCCTTTTCAGAGTTGCTTAAGTGGGTTTTTCTCTTCATTTACAAGCTAGAAAACGGGTGTCATGCCTGAAAAGCATGCCCAAGACAAGGCAAAGCCCTAAAGCGTATTCAGTGGCGTTTTATTCAGATTAGAGAGTAAATTAGCGAAGCAGATGACAACTTTGTAGGCTTGGTTTTCGCTGTCGTTGATTGGACTCACAATAATGGGCGACGGCCGTTTCTTTGCCCACCACGCCGCCTGTTTTTTCACCAAACTGTGTCGCAATACAAAGCCAGTTATCAGAAGAGATATTAAGCCGTTGAAGTATCGGCAAAAGCGAGGCATCAATCGCGCACTTTTTACCTTCTCGAATAATTCGTCCTGTTATATCAACCAGCGCTAGGTAATCTTGTAATAGGAAAGGAAGACCATCTGGTATGTCGTTTCGTGGATGACCAACAAAGGGAAACAAGGTTTTAGGTTGATGATTTTCTTTTGCGGAGTTGATGCGTTTTTTTATGCTCGTGAAATCTGAATCCTCTGGCGTATCGCTCATTTTAGCTCGTATCGGATTCAAATCGACATACGCCATACAAGCAATTAATGCGGCTTCGTCCAGCAATGCTTGAGACTTAAAGCGCCCTTCCCAAAACCTTCCTGTACAAGCGTCTTCGGCATTTGCTTGTCGTGCAATCGGCTCATTTAGCTCTTTCATAAACCAACTAATATCCATTAGTCGATGCCTGAAAGTGTCCGCAGATGCCTCAACTAAGGTCAAAGCGAAATCATGCAGAGCTTCTCCCTTTAGGTATTGTTGAGTGAAAAGTGTTCCCTTATGGAGTTTATGCCAACGCCTTAGCACCTCTAACGTTGACCAGTTTTTTGCCTCCTCTTGATTGATGTGCAACACCACATGGAGGTGATTACTCATCACGGCATAAGAGCAAACATCAATGCCAAACACACTGGCCAGAAACAACAAACGTTTTTCAATCCAGCCACGTCGGTGCTCGTAGCTGTTCCCCGTTAACTCATCTTCACCGCATAAAAATGCCCTACGCACACAACGTGAGATGCAGTGATAATATGGAGTGTCATCAATACTAATTTGCTGGCTTCTGGATCTAGGCATAATGTGACTCTTGCTCGAAACTATACTGTAATTATATACAGTATAGTTTGATTCCAAAAAAATGCATTATTTCAGGAAGGCCTTATTACATAAGGGTTTGAAAGGTGGATGGCACACTTAAAGTAGCAGCACACTAAAGTAGAACTAAAGCAGTTAAGCTGGCTCTGTTAGTAATTCATCTCTAATCAGTGTTAACAAAAAGGTTTCTCGCTCAATCGACATGCCTTTTTTATCACTATTCTTAATAGTGTCTAGATTATGCTTAATCGCATCGTGAACATTGATCCACACGGCTTTCATGCCATTTTTAACTTCATAATCTTCAAGGCTTGTTTCGCCTAATTGCTCATCTATGTCGCAGGTATAACAATAAGATTTCATATGCATGATCTCAAAGCCACCTCTGTTCCATGGGCGATACTCTTCATACAAGCCGAACGCTTCGACATTACGAATATTTTGTGCCCCTGTCTCTTCCGCCAACTCGCGGATCAATCCTTGGCTCTGATTTTCTCCTTGATCGATTCCCCCACCCGGTAACGTGTAATCGTCGTAACGCTGTGTATACAGCATTAAAATTTTCTCTCCTTTTAAGATAATGCCACGCGCTGCAAGACGTAAAAATGAAGGTCGATCAAGTGACTCGATACTAGGATGAACAGTCGATTTTAACAAACGCATAAATAGAAGCACTGTGGTTATTGAAAAGAGGAGCAGGATGATAGCGGTTAGGTGATAGCCAATCAAACGTCAGAAGGAGTATGTCAGCAGCATGCCATAGAAAAAGCCTTGCTATCACTGGCTTTTAAAGGTGGGTGGCACTTTAGTTCGCCATAGAAGAAGCCTTGCTATCACTGACTTTTAACGGTGGGTGGCACTTTAGTTCGCCATAGAAGAAGCCTTGCTATCACTGACTTTTAACGGTGGGTGGCACTTTAGTTCGCTCTTTAATTCGTTCTGTCAAAAACATTAGATCAAATAACATACAGACTATAAGAAGCGGTTTGAAAAGCACATCAAGTAAGGAGAAAAAAGCCTTATTATTGCTGAGTTTCAACACGTGAGTAATCTATTTAAAGACATGCCTTTACACTAAAATGAGCGCCCAATTAAGCAGTAAGGTAGGCGTGATACATCATGAAAAAGCTATGAGCGATGCGGATATAAATTTAATCCATTCAAAACAAAAAATCGAACAAGAACAAGGAATCGTAAGCAAGGCTGAAGAATTTGGGTATGAAAAAGTCCAAAGTTCTTTCGCTAAATCTTTCTCATTAGCAATCTATGCAGGAATGTTCATTTCTATTGCATTTGTATTCTATCTCTCTGTAACCACTGGCAGTGGCGGCGCTCCATGGGGAATCATTCGCCTTGTCGGTGGCATTGCATTTAGTCTTGGCTTAATTCTGGTTATCGTTTGTGGCGGCGAGCTGTTCACAAGCACAGTGTTGAGTACGGTAGGATGGGCGCAAGGCCGCTTTAATACCACTCAATTACTAAAATGTTGGGGCCGTGTTTACTTAGGAAACTTAGTGGGTGCGATGATTTTACTTGCACTTGTGATGGCCGCAAAAATGTATTTGCTTGATGGCGGAGAATGGGGCATCCACGCCATGATAATCGCTCAAGGTAAACTTGAGTATGATTGGTCACAAGCATTTGCCCTGGGTATCTTATGTAACTTCCTCGTCTGCTTAGCAACATGGATGACCTTCACAAGCAAAGACAGTATTGGTAAATCGCTGCTGGTTATTTTACCTGTCGCCATGTTTGTCAGCAGTGGCTTTGAACACAGTATCGCCAATATGTTTATGGTTCCTCTTGGGCTTGCTATCAAAGCCGTTAGTGACCCCGCTTTCTATGTCGCTCATGGGCACCTTGTTTCAGATTTTGATCATTTAACTTTTTATAATTTTATTGTCCATAACCTTATTCCAGTAACTCTTGGTAATATTTTTGGTGGTGGCGTTCTCGTTGGCCTTGGCTACTGGAGCATTGATCGTAAAAAAACAAATGAGAAAACTCTAGATCAAACGGTGACCGCACAGAATAGATAGTCCATTGCAGTAACTTCCAATAGCGGACCAACCGTTGTTGGAAGTTACTCAATTTAACAGCCTTTTAAAGACCCTCCTCATCGCGCAGCAAGCTAACTAAAACGTATACTTTAGCGCCTCCTCTACTCTCAAATAGAAATCGAAGCCTTGCTATGACTGGGTTATAAAGGTGGGTGGCACTTTAATAAGCATTTGAACTTGCAGACTCTACCAGCGCTCTGGTGCGTAATAAAACACCGGCAACGACCAGTTCCAACGAATAGCAGCTAGACGCATAATCAGACCGCTACTGAAGGATACGAGCAGCGTAATGTCTTCATTCACACCATAATGCTGCAACACTAAATAGAGCACAGCGACCATCAAAGACACGCTGGCATACAACTCATGTTGCAGCACCTGCGGTGTCTGGTCACAAAGAATATCCCGTAAAATACCGCCAAACACACCAGTGATAATACCCGCCATAATGACCACTGGCAGGCTATAATCCAATTGCTGAGCAACGTTACAACCAATGATGGTAAAGGCGATCAACCCCATGGCATCTAACAGAAGGAACAACTTCTGCAAGCGATGCATAAAGCGCGCAAGAAGCATGGTCGAAAGACCAGCCGTAATCGTTAGATAGATATAAGAAGGATGTTGAGTCCAATTAACGGGGAAGTTTCCAAGAAGAATATCACGTACCGTGCCGCCGCCTAACGCCGTAATAAAGGCGATCAAAGCCACACCAAACATATCCATATTACGACGACCAGCGGCTAAAGCACCAGACATCGCTTCTGCGGTAATGGCAATAAGATAAACAATCGTAAGCACACAGAACTCCTGTGTAAATCTGTGCCTCTCCCCCTGTCCCTTGTTCCTGAGAGTTTAACCAGACAGACCTGACCGCTGGCTTGCTCCTTCGGCGGGCTACTAAATGTAACCTCTCTCCAGATGGCAATATACTTAATCCGCAGTACTTTAGCCTGAGCGTTTATGGGAGTTTGCGCCTTCGGCGGCCAGCCTCTAAAGCTGACTCTCTCCTGCGGGGGCGCGCATTGTAGACAATTGCCATGGGAAATGAAACAGATTCTAGAAGGTGCTTCTCAAAAAGATAAAATCTATGTGTGGCAAGGGGTTAGCCGACTACAAAGAGTAGCGAGACATAAACTCATAGTGTCTGAATTATAGACAGTGGGGGGATTTTAATTGGTGCTGGTTGATATCGTTTTTATAAGCCAGATTGCCAACCGTCGAGGTCAAACCCTTTTAAACGTAACGCATTCGTTAGTCGATAGTTATGTAGCATTTTAAAAGCTCCCCTTAGTCCAAAAAGCCCGCTATGACTGGGTTATAAGGGTGGGTGGCACGTTAATTTCTTCAAAAATTCAGAATAATCATTTAAATACTTATAATGAGTTGCCCACAACCTTCCAGTCTTTAAAATGTTTTTCACTGCATTTAAGTCTGTATACTGATATATATTCATATAATCATGACCTTTGTTACTTTATGGAAATTTAGTAATATAACACCGCATTAAAGTGTGATCGACGCTTAGCTATACTTGAGCAAAGCGAAAACTCCAAGCGTTGCGAACCTCTCTTAAACCTTTTGTTAGGTCAGTGCTAGAAATCATTAGAAATTTTACTACTAGACCTACTTGAAATATCATTTAAGACACTATCTCCATATTGCTTAGCAACTTCATATAATCGTGGTTCTGAAATACTCACATATGTTTCAGCCATACCTTTTTTGGAAAAAACAGTGTTGCACATAACACTTATATGCAAATTTCTAAACTTCCTCAGATAAAACTTATTATTTAACTCTGCATTAGGAATGATTTGTTCGAGTTGAGAACCATATTTTTCACTCAAACCATCAGCCAGTGACTTAGCATTTAAACAACGAGCATCTTCACCAACTGTGATATCAACACTGTATAGCTTTCCGTCAAAGTATGAGTATATTATTTTTTGAACCTCAATATGACCGAAAGCAAGCTCTTCATTGTGTTTCGTATAACTCTTAATCCTGTCGTAACCCTCTGCATATGTAGATTCATATTGCATATCTGAAGAAAGGGAGCTACCAAACGCGATACCACGAAAGTCATTTACAATTGAGTTTCGAACAACATTTGGACTACTGCAAGCGGATAGCGCAACAATCAGTAATAGAGTGATTTTTTTCATAACTATTTTCTCTTGTGACAGTGATACTCACTAGTTTTATGATTTGTATGGCAACCACGGCTATCAGTCCCACCTGAGTGACTAATAACTGATGTAGAGAAAACAATTAAGCTAATCGACAATAATAACGCTTTCATTATTCAACACCGTAAAAAATTAGAATACCTTACTACCATAATTGCGTTATACGTAGAATTACCTAACGCCTCACATAAGCTGCCGAAACGTAGTTGTTTCGTTTGTGATAAGCGAAGCGTTAAGCCACAAAACAAACGACGCAGTGTAGGTCTGCTTTATGTGATTGCTAGCGCTACCTAGTTACGCGATAATTATTGAATACTTTGCTTTCTCCAGTTGTCTATTTCACTATTTAACCGGCCAGCAGTTACATCACCTTTCCATTCCTTCCAGAATTCAATGGTACTACTATTTAGTTTATTTGGACTAAACGAGCGTACGTGTTGTTCGTTTGATGTTTGCGAGGTAACAAATGAGAGGTGTTTTTGAGTGTGAACCATCCGTTAGTTACTTTGCTTACATTCCTTTATTTACAAAATGTAACTCGAGTCGATTGAGATTACCAGACTGCTTTATCATTTTTTGGTTTGTGACTCTGGTTTACTTCGAGTGCATAGAGAAAGACGAAGACACAAGCACTAGTATTCATCCAGTACTGCTCTGCAACATGGCCTTATAAAAGCCCGCTATGACTAGGTTATAAGGGTGGGTGGCACGTTAATCGCTCTTTCGGTGGGTAAGCCTCTAGAATAATTGGCTTAAGCTGTGATTTAAAAATGATCAGACCAAAGCTGTTTAAATTTAACACTAGTCCAATTTATCGGTATTTTTACGATCTAAGTTCACTAGAAGATTTCCAATCGCTAAGTGCTAAATTTTGACTTTACTCACGGTGCTTCTTGATAGATGTAACGCTAGAAATTTTAAAGGGAAATGGACGCTTCGGACGGAAAGGCCCGATATGACTGGGTTATAAGGGTGGGTGGCACTTTAATGTTGTTAAGAATTTAATCACAGATGACTCAGTAAACATCAGGTAAAGGCAGCAGTAAACCTAAACAATGAAAACAAGAGCTAATGCACGCACCATCACACCCTAGACCAGAGGTCTAACCTTGCCATTACTGGGTTGTAAGGGTGGGTGGCACTTTAATGTTTTGTAAGGGTGGGTGGCACTTTAATGTTTGCTCTGCAACATGGTCTTGTAAAAGCCCACTATGACTGGAGTTTAAGGGTGGGTGGCACTTTAATGTTGCCTAACGCCGCGTTAAGGCGCGACTCTACGCTTGCTACACTGTGAGCGAAGCGAAACTAGCAAGCGTTAGGAGTGCACTTAAACGCCTTGTTATGTGGTGGCTTCCCACACCATGATAGTCGTTTCGATTTCATGATGTCGAGCTTGGTGCAAAACCTTAAACCCATGATTTAAATAAAGATCAATGTTAAAGCTCTCACATTGCAAATACAGTGTTCTTATACCCATGTTTATAGCTTTATTTTTCGCTGATTCTAGCAACGCATGAGCAACTCCCTTGCGCCTATAATCCTGGTTAGTGAACACGCCACCTACCCAATATTCATATTCCGGATAGTTCTTGTTTTCGCGAATCTTTAGTTCGATGACACCAATAAGTTCACTATCAAGGTGGGCAACTAGCGACAAAGGGATCGAGTTTCGATTAACTGATTTCTCGATAACTTTTTCGAGTACTTTTTCTTCGGTGACATTTGGAGCAACCCTAGCCCACTCATCGTAGTACCACTTAGCTATTTTAGGAGCTTCATACGGATGATCCGCTAATAGTGAAATTTTCATGTTTCCTCTTAACCACATAACGCCCACATTAAGCGGACAAAAATTGTTTGACAAACTTGTTGAGGAACGAAACATGGAAAACTGTTTTTGTTCCGACTTAAATTGCTTGTTAGGCATTTTCACTAAGAATCAATTATTAATATTTAGTGTCCAACATTGAAGCTCTTCATTTTCATGATCAATGACCATTTCAGTAAAAGTAAATTGATTTTTTATGACCACATTTAGAGAAGCGATATTATGTGATGCAATCAAAGCCTTCACCGTTTTTACAGAATTCGAATTAATAGCCACTTGGCACAATTTTTCAATAGCTAATGTAGCGAATCCCTGTCCTCGTGCGTCTGGAGCAACGTTGTAACCAATTTCAACTGAATTTAAAACGGGTTCACTTTTAAAACCACAACATCCTACAATTTGATTATTTTGAACCATTAAATATGGTGACGCCCAAATACAGTTACCCCCTTGTACTATCAATTCAGATGAACGTTCCAATACATGGATAGGTGGGATAGATTCATTAAAAACAGATAAACCGTCAAATGTATGTACACCTATTTTTAGCTGTTCAATCTCTGTTTTATCTAATTGTTTGAGATACATATATACCCACTTTAAGACTGATGCCTAACGCCGCATTAAGCGGACAAAAATAGTGGGTTAAAATGTGTAGCGAAGCGAAACATAACCCACTGTTTTTGTTCCGTTTAAATGCCTTGTTATAAAATCATTCGACAAGTGACTCATCAACTAACCTATCTAATTTTCTAATTATTTCTTGAGCCTTATTTTGTAGCTTTGCTTTTTTCTTCTTTCTTACTTCAACTTCCTTAGTAGGCCCTGATAAGCTAATTCCGCCAGCCCTTTTTTCTAGTGAACTTAAGGAAGCAGTCAAAATATTAATTGTTGCTGTTTTAGCCATAGCTTCTGCTTGCATTCTTAAAGCCTCTTCAGACTTTTCTTGTGCATTTGCCGATTTTTCCAGCTCGCCACGAGTAAGAGATAACTCCTCACGTTGAAGAGCTAGCTCTGTTCTTTGCAATAGAATTGCGTATATAACTCCAAGAAAAGCAAACCCGGAAAATAAAGAATTAACTACACCAAACATATCACCTATAGTACCTCTGATTTCTGGTTTTAATAAAATTAACAACCAAGTCAAAGACCAAAATATCAAAATTATAATAGCGACAATTTTCATCAGATTATTATCATTTTCTTTTTGTGACACGCTTTACACTCCATGTTTTATAACGCCTCACTAAGAGGCTAAAAATTGTTGGCTAAAATAGTGAGCGAAGCGAACCTAGCCAACTGTTTTTAGTCCTTTTGAGTGACTTGTTATACGTTTAGTCACCACTGCTTATTTCGTAATTTCTTTTTACGCTTTTAGTTACATCACCCCATTTAGATGATTTAACTCTGGCTTGATGGTTATCAAAGGCTGTTTGATTAATGAACTCTTCGTAAACACTAAATTTGTTGCGATTACTTTCATCAGGAGTGACAGTAAAAGTTAAGCAACCAGCCTCTTGTAATGTGAGATTTTTATGAGTAACCAATTCACGCTTTACTATCTCAAGATCAGAATCTGGTACGACTATATATCCTTGCAATATAATTTTTGCCAACACTGAACTCCTGAAACGTATAACATTTTATTAGTGCACATGCGTGTTTACACATTTAAAAAACCATCTAAATATATCTATAACCAACTGAATTTAAAGTATTTTATAAAGTTATTCATAATATCCAAAGTTGGCTAAACAAGCGTGCGCGTGGTTTGTTTGATGTTCGCGAGGTAACAAAAAGGGAGGATTTTTGAGTGTGAACCATCCGTTAGTTACTTTGCTTTCAATCCTTTATTTACGAAATGTAACGCGAGTCGATTGAGATTACCAGACTGCTTTATCGTTTTTTGGTTTGTTCCTTGAGTTTACTAGGAGTTACGAGGCGAAATACGAAGGAACAGGCACTATTGTTCATCCGGGCTGCGGCAAGGTGGCCTACGATTAGGTCAGGTCAAAGCCCTTTTTGAAGCTGTATTTCTGGCTACAATAAGGTCTGTAGGACAAAAAGGGGTTCGACCCTGAGCAGTGCATAACGTCACCTATCATTTCGACTTTAACCGATGATTGGCTTTAGATATTCTCCAGTTACCGGCCGCTCTTTTTTAGGTATTCCAGCCCACAAGACAATCGTATTCGTCCAGTTTGGCGGCTACCCGTCGGGGTCAAGTCCCTTTAAACGCAGCGGGTTTAGATGTTACCAGTTCCGTAGGATTTTAAAGGGAAATGACCCCTTAGTCCCATTGCCTGATTCCCGTCGTTCCTCCGTTCATACAGGCCTACGTTCAATCGGTGTTTTCGATGATTTATAAAGCTTTGAAGCTATAAATATCTTTATTCGATGCAACGAAGTTGCGCGACTTGATGACGTTTCTGAGGCAGTGTTTGATGATATACCTCAATCTACAAAGGCGTTAAACACCTTCCTTAAATGATCGACGTACAAAAGCTTTCCTGTACTACGGAAAAGATACGCTAAAGGTCTTAAAGAGATTTTTTGGTTACTTTTTTATCAATTGAAAAAAGTTACCCGCTCAGCAGAGCGGAATAAAGCTCAGGAATACAAAGCGTTTGAATGGAAGGCACAGAACCAATAACCCCCTCCAGCTCCCCCTTGAAGTAAGGGGGAGAGAAAGGGCAAGTTCAATGCAAAAAAATCTATTTATGGGCAAATGCAGTTTTCGTGCAGTCGTTGTCTATTTTGTCTTTTTCTTCCGCTAGGATTTCATCGGTAAATTGCCCCATGAAGCAGCAGCAGATGCCTTCGCCTATCATGGTGCGTGGCCCCATTGGGTGGCCGATGTGTTTGTAAACCCCGTGGCTGTGGCCATGTCCGTGGTCATGTGAATGACCGTGGCTGTGGGAATGGTCGTGTGTGTGTCCATGCTCATGGGAGTGACCGTGATCATGGCTATGACCGTGGCCATGAGAATGATCGTGTCCGTGTTCATGGGCATGTTCGTGCTCGTGTTCTTTATCAGAAACGGACAAGCCTTGGGTGTCGTCTTGTGGGTCGACGAATTCGGCGTGGTGGTGATGAACATCTACTTCGCCTGCGGCTAGGCGGCGTTTGAAGGAGTTCATTAGGGTTTCTTCACCGGTTTGTAATTCGCCTTGCATGATCTCTTCGACGCGGTTTTGGAAAGCGTCGATGACTCTTGGGTGATCACTCAGGTAAGGCGTTTGGATGAATTCAATCTCTGGGTTTTCTTTGGCGACTTTCTCGACATAGCCTTGAATACGTTTGATCAAGCGGCCAGTAAATAAGAAGTAAGGCGCAACGACGATGCGTTTGTAGCCCAGTTTCATGAGGTTTTCTAAGCCGACGCCCACAGATGGGTAAGTCACACCAGAGTAGACAGTGTCTGCCCAACCAAAGCCCATATTTTCATTGACGATGCGCGTCAGTTTAGCGGCTTCCGCGTTGGCGCCTGTGTCCGATGTGCCACGCCCTACTACAACTAATAAGGTGTCGTAGAGGTTTTCAGGTGGGTTGTTTGGGTCAAGCCCAAGTGACTCATAGATGCGCGCTTGGAAGGCTTCGATCATGTCGTCTTGCAAGCCAAGTTCACGGCCATAGGTAATATGCAGACCGGCGTTTTTTTCTTCGTAAGTGGTTAATACAGAAGGAATGTCATTTTTGGCGTGGGTCGCAGCAAACAGCATGCCCGGCACCGCGTAAATTTCTTCTACGCCTTGGCTTAATAAACTGTTTAAGCCCATGTGAATGTTGGGCGCGGAAAACTCCAAAAAGCCGTACTCAACCGGCAACTCAGGAAAGCGCTCTTTCAAGCCCTTTGCCACTAAGCCAAATTCACGCTCTGCGTCTTTATCACGACTGCCGTGACCACAAATCATAATGCCCTTTTTGGCCTGTTCTGTATTACTCATTGTTTCTCTCTACTTTGTTCGACTCAGCTGGCTCATAGTCTAGCGACCACCAGCAAGATAACCAATGACCTTCTGCCCAAGATCAATGACGTTGCTCTTGCTGCTGATCTAGGTCAAGCAACAAGGATTGAATCTGTTCTCTGTGGCGTTCTGCGTTCTGCCACATACCACGCTGAATGGCTTCTAATAAGCGTTCGCCCATTTCTTCCAATGCATGGGGGTTATTATCGCGCATAAAGGCTTGATTGTCTGGATCAAGAAGCAATCTGTCGGTAACTTGTTCGTATTGATAATCCGCCACTACATCCGTAGTCGCATCGTACGCAAACAAATAATCCACCGTCGCGGTCATTTCAAAGGCGCCTTTATAACCATGACTCTGCATGGCTTCAATCCATTTGGGGTTTAACACCCTAGAGCGCACCACGCGGTTTAGCTCTTCTTTTAAGGTACGTATTTTAGGTGCCGTAGGGTTCGAATGATCGCTGTGGTAAACACTGGGCGCTTGGCCGCTAAACTCGGTGACCGCGTTGGTCATGCCCCCTTGGAACTGGTAATAATCGTCTGAATCAAGAATATCGTGCTCGCGGTTGTCTTGGTTTTGCACAACGGCATCGAGCTGTGACAAGCGTTCGACAAAGGCGGATTTTGCCTCAACGCCCTCCCCTTGGCTGCCGTCGTTATTGGAGCCATAGGCGTAACCACCCCAGTTCACATAGGCTTCGGCTAAGTCGGCTTTGGTGTCCCAACAACGCTCGTCGATCAAGCCTTGCAAGCCTGCCCCATAGGCACCCGGTTTACTGCCAAAGACTCGATACGAAGCTTGACGACTCGCTTGTTCAGCGCTCATTCCTTGGGCTAATAAGGTGCTTTTTCTGGCTTCCACATTAGCGCGAATGGTGTTGCCATTGCCCGGCTCTTCGAACTCGGCGATGGCTTGTACGGCGGCGTCATAAAGACGCATCACATTGGCAAAAGCATCGCGGAAAAAGCCAGACACACGCAAGGTCACATCGACCCGCGGTCGGCCTAATTGCATACAAGAGAGTATTTCAAAATCGGTGACCCGATTGGAGCCCGGCGCCCAAATAGGCCGAACGCCCATCAAAGCAAACGCTTGGGCAATGTCATCACCACCGGTGCGCATGGTGGCGGTGCCCCATACCGACAAACCTAAATCTTTTGGGTAATCCCCTTCTTCTTGCAGGTGCCGCTGGATCAAGGCGTCCGCCGATTTCTGACCAATCGCCCACGCGGCAGGAGAAGGAATCGCGCGATTATCCACGGAGAAAAAGTTACGCCCTGTCGGCAAGGTATCTAAGCGGCCACGGGTCGGCGCACCACTTGGCCCAGGCGGTATAAAACCACCTGCGAGTCCGGTTAATAAGGCTTGAATTTCATTGTGAGCGCTTTGTGTTAACGCCACCATCAGGCTGCGCTTACTGTGCGCTAATAACTCTGCGGTTTGTGGCAAGCTCTGCGCTACCCCGTCCACTGGGTTGTTGCCAATTAAATGGCTCAACACCAAATCTTTGGCCAAGAGTTCCAAGCGCTCTTTGGTGTCTGCATGGGTTCGCCAATCTGCTTTGCTCACCTCAAGCAGCGCTCTTGGTTGATGACCTAACCAAGGTGTGCGCGTGCTTTGCATTGGGTCGAAATTGTCGCGTTGTAAATCTAAATCGGCCATTAAGGCATGCAAAATACCTTTACTGGTAATCTCACTACCACGGGGTAAACGTAACAAGGCAACCAAGGTATCCGCTAATTTATCGTCTTCTGGTAGCTCCCCAAGGCGATGCAAACCATGACGGATCTGCGCTTCTTTGATCTCGCACAAATAAGTATCCAGACCTTCTAGCACGGTTTCTTCAAGCACCGCCCCATCATCCCCCGACTCAATACCAGTCAGCTCTTCTAATAAATGGGTTTCTTGGACTTTCTTTAAAATCTGCTCACGCAGCCAGGTTTCACGGCGCACATCCATGCCCATGGCTTGATAATATTCGTCGACTAAATTTTCCAGTTCCGCCATCTCGCCATAGGTTTCAGAACGGGTCATGGGCGGCATTAAATGATCGATAATCACCGCTTGAGTACGGCGTTTGGCTTGCGCCCCTTCTCCTGGGTCGTTGACGATAAAAGGGTAAAAATGTGGCATAGGGCCAAGGGCAATATCGGGCCAACACTGATCAGACAAGGCGGTGCCTTTGCCCGGTAACCATTCTAGGTTGCCATGTTTGCCCACGTGAACAAAGGCGTCCACCTTGTAGACATGACGCAACCAAAAGTAAAACGCCAAGTAACTGTGAGGTGGAATCAAATCTGGGTCATGGTAATTGGCGGCGAGATCCAAATTAAAACCACGGGCTGGCTGAATCCCAACGAAGGTTTCGCCTAAGCGAATGCCCGCCAACATGATGCGGCGCTGGCCGTTTTGTTCACGGCATTTATGGTCGTCTTCAGGTGGCCCCCAGCGATCCCAAACGGCATTTTGGCAGTCTAACGGCAGCTGGTAAAAATAATGCAGGTAATCTTCCAGCGCCAAGCTTTGCCAACAACCACGCTCGTGTAAGGTGGTTGGGTTATTCGTTACGGCGCCCAGCAAGGCTTCTATTAACGCATTGCCATGCTCAGGAATGTCTTGAATCGGATAGCCTGCGGCTTCGAGTGCGGTTAACAAGTTTACCGTCGATGCGGGAGTGTCTAACCCCACGCCATTGCCAATGCGGCCGTCTTTGGTGGGGTAATTGGCTAACACAAAAGCAATGCGTTTTTCGCGATTGGGCTTGTTGGCTAAAGTCGCATAACGCTTTGCCAGTTCAGCAACAAATTGCGCGCGTTCCAAGTGCAATTCATAACGCACCAAATCCACTTGTGCGAGTTCGTTGTAATGGCTCAAGGCTTTAAAACTGAGCGCTCGGGTAATGATTCGGCCGTCCATTTCTGGCAAAACGATTTGCATCGCCACATCGCGACTGCGTAAGCCTTGAGTTTGTTGTTGCCAATCTTCTTGTGTACTGCCTGACAGAATCAGCTGCAACACAGGAATCGGGGCGGCAAACGCAGATTGGAAATCCGTTGGTTCTGAGGCTAAATCTGGACTGCCCACTCGATTGGCGGCAAACCCCGTGGTGTTTAAAATCACCTTGGCTTGAGTACGCTCGACTAAGGATTCAATCAGCCCAACCGAAAGGTCATCCTTTAAGGAACTCACGGCAACCGCCAATGGCACCAAACCTTGCTGTTCAAGCACACCAATAAGCCCATCGAACATGGCGGTGTTGCCGCTTTGTAAATGAGAGCGATAAAACGCCAAAATCACAACGGCGTGACCATCCGCTATGTTCTGCTGATAAGCTCTTTGCCATTGTGAAAAACCCGACGACTGACCATTGTGGTAGATCAAAGCATTGGGTAAAGGGGCTGGCTCTTGCCACGGCTGCGCCGCTGCAAAATAACGCTCGCTCAGAAAGTAGAATAATTGCTGGCTGTTAGCTTGTCCGCTGTCTCGTAGATAGCGCCACACTCGATGACTGTCTTCTGGTTTCGCCGTAGAAACGTTAAAAAGCGCAGGATCTGGAGTGTCATCGCCTGGGACCATGATCAAGGTACGGCCTTTTTTGGCTTTCGACCAAGCTTGAAGCTGCTGAAAACCATAGGACCAATAATGCTCGCCACCAAGCAGCGAGACAATCACAACCGTGGCGTGATCCAGTACCTTGTGTTCATACAAATCGTAAGCGGCGGGTTTGACCAACTGCATCCAGTTCGCCAAACGAACGCTGGGTAACGAGACACCGTCTGAAGACAGCTGATCGAGTGCGCTACCTAATGCACCGAGCACGCTGTCTGCAGCGGCAAGTATGACCAGCTGCGCCGGTGTTTGACCTAGGTCGACAATGCCTTCATCGTCGACGAATCCGCCCGGTTTGGCTGCTAATAAATGCACGTCTTCTCCGCTTTTCGCTTACGTTTTTTCCGTTCTATTTTGTACAATTCTGACTTATCTAGGTAACTCTATTAAGCGCTTAAAGCATCGTGCAAAATATTTTCGATTTGCTCTTTAGAGATGCCTTTACCAATAAAGACGAGCTGCGTTTGGCGCACTTCTTCCGGCAGCCACAAGCGATCAAAATAACGATCCAAGCGTGTTCCCACGGCTTGAAACACTTGTCGCATCGGCTTGCCATGCACAGCAGCAAACCCTTTAACGCGGAAAATATTGTGCTCTTCGATCAACTGAGTCAGGGTTTCTTGCAATAAGTCAGAAGACACTTCTCCTAAGGTAATCACAAAAGAATCAAAGTGGTCATGGGCATGATCATGGTGTGCACCGTGAGCATGGTGATGATCGTGATGGTTATGCACTTCGTCGATTCGGCTTTCTGTTGCCGCATCAATGCCTAACAACATATCCAACGCCGCTTCACCGTTTTCGATGTACACCGTTTTTACCGTATTGGGCACCGCATGCGTAATGACAGATTGCACACGAGCACGCTCGCCTTCGTCCAGCAAATCGTTTTTACTCACCACCACAAGGTCCGCGGCACTTAGCTGATCGTCCAGCAATTCTTGTAGGCTTGGGTCATGATCAAGGCTTTCGTCTGCTTGGCGCTGAGCTTGCACTTGATTTTCATCGTGAGCAAAACGCCCTGCCGCTACCGCTGGGCCATCAACCACTGTGATCACCGCATCGACCGTGCAATATTCTTTAATGCCCGGCCAGTTAAAGGCTTGTACTAATGGCTTAGGCAGGGCCAAGCCACTGGTTTCAATCAAGATGTGGTCGATGTCGCCACGACGTGCAACCAACTGCTCCATCACTGGCAAAAATTCTTCTTCTACTGTGCAGCAGATACAGCCATTGGCCAGTTCATAGAAGCCATCGTCGCTGCGTTGGCTGCTTTCTTGACCTTCTTCGCCTTCAGGGCAGTCAAGAGGACAAGAGCGTAAAATCTCTGAGTCTATGTCTAACTCGCCAAACTCATTGACGATAACAGCAATACGCTTGCCGGCCGCTTGTTTTAATACGTTCGACAGCAAGGTCGTTTTACCACTGCCTAAAAAGCCAGTGACGATCGTTGTTGGGATTTTATTAAGCTGCATAATGAATCCTGCTTTTATTTTTTGTCGTCTTTTTGACGATGGATTTTTCGGAATATATGGGCCTGACTTTTATCGTAAAGATAGGAGTCAGCAAAGTCATCAGTGTCGAGCACCTGACCCACTAAAATAAGGCTCGTTCGAGTAAACTTTTTTTCCCGAACTTTAGCAACAATATCCGCTAACGTGCCGACCACATAATCTTGATCCGGCCAGCTGGTTCGATAACACACAGCCACTGGGCAATCTGCGCCATAATGTGGAATAAGCTCGTCGACAATTTTGTGTATGCGTGTCACACCAAGGTGAATCGCAAGGGTCGCCCCACTTTGCGCCAAGGCAGGCAAACGCTCTCTTTCAGGGAAAGGGGTTTTGCCTTCGTAACGCGTCATGATGACGGTTTGTGATACACCAGACAGAGTTAACTCTTTTTTCAGCATGGCCGCAGACGCCGCCACCGCACTCACGCCCGGTATCACTTCATAATCAATGTCTAAGACTTCAAGACGACGAATTTGTTCACCAATGGCACCATATAAAGCCGGATCACCACACTGTAAGCGCGCCACATCTTTGCCTTCTTGCGCCGCTTTTTCAATCACCGCGGTGGTTTCATCAAGGTTCATTTCTGCGGTGTCGTAAATGGCTTCGGCACTGTCACGCACACTGTCGATAACTTGCGTAGGAATCAAAGAACCCGCATACAAAACAACAGGACAGCGTTCCATGGTTTTGACGGCCTTGATCGTCATCAAATCTGGGTCGCCTGGGCCTGCGCCAATAAAGTAAACCGTCATCTCACTTCCTTAAATATAATCAGCATTACAGCTTTTTAGAATAGCCGCGCGGTGTGTAAATCCACTGTTTTTCGGCATTCACTATGTGTTTAGTGTCTGAGTTACCCACGCTCACCATAGTAAACATGTCTACGTCTTTGGCGTCTAATTCACCAAGCGTAGTAAAGGTAATCTCCTCTTCTGGGCGAGTTAACTGGCGACCAATCATCACCGGGGTGCTGGCAGGTCGGTATTGAAGCAACACATCACGGGCGTGATTTAATTGCCAATCGCGTTTTTTCGAAACCGGATTGTAAAAGGAGACGACAAAATCCCCCGCGCCACACGCATGAAGACGCTTGTCGATGGTTTCCCATGGGGTTAATAAGTCAGAAAGAGAAATGGTACAGAAGTCATGACCTAGCATGGCGCCTACTCGGCTGGCACCCGCTTGCATGGCAGAAATACCGGGAATGACTTCGATGTCAACATCCAGCCATTCAGGGTGATTTTCTTTGCCTTGAAGTTGCAGGTCCAGCAACTCAAATACCAAGGTCGCCATGGCGTAAATGCCAATGTCGCCACTGGAAATCAGCGCGGTACTCTTGCCCTGTGCCGCTAAGGTAAGCGCAAGACGCGCTCGGCCAATTTCTTCACCAAGCGGTAAATCATGGAAGGTTTTGCCTTCGCTCAGCTCACCTAATAGGTCTAAATAATAGCCGTAGGCTACCCAATCACTGCAGGCGGCCAATGCTTTGGTTGCATTTGGAGCAACCAACCCTAAATCACCTGGGCCCATGCCCATTACAAATAATTTGCTCATTACATCTCTTAAAATGGTCGTGCGTTATCAATACGCGAATCGGACCATTGTACACGTGAAATCGCTAAGAGGAGATGAAAACAGACAAGGTTAACGTGAGAGTTCTTCAGGTAAATGAGCGAAGTCAGCGTCGAATTAAGACTCGACGCGAATAAGCTGACATTTGATTTTAGAAAGATCTTCTATTTCCAAACCGGCTTGCTGACCTTTCACCCAAAAAGACACGTCTTCGCCAAGGTAATGGGCACCAGAAGCGCTAACCGCTCGGGTTAAGTTGTAGGTTTTTTGCTGCCAAAAGATCTGCGCTTCTTCCCCATGAAACATGACTTTTAAAGGCATGCCCGCGCACAGGTAATCCGCAACGTCCGTTTGGCTATCTTCTAGGCTTGGGTAGTCTTCTGCGGGTGGTTTCTCCACCCCACTACAGGCCGTAAGCGCCATCAGAGTGAAACCAGCACACACGCTACCAAGCCATTTTTTATGGGCGGTAATTTTAGAGACTCCGTTCATAAACACTCCTTTCATAAACAATAATCGAGTAGATCAAAAAAGTGGATAGCTCGCATTTTGTAAACGCCAGCTAAGCGGTAAAACCTTGATAATCTTATTTTCGCTCTTTGAAAGCAGAAACAAAAGCGCTTTTACGCTTAGCAAGATGACAATAAAAATGAATCTCCTTAGAAAACATCATCCTAAGCTTTGACACAGCTCTGTAAAAAACCGTATATTGCACATATCGAAACTATTCGATTTCGTTCTCGGGGCGGGGTGAAATTCCCCACCGGCGGTAAAGAATTTTATTCTAAGCCCGCGAGCGCTCATACTGCTGTCAAAGTAGTATGAGGTCAGCAGATCTGGTGTGACTCCAGAGCCGACGGTTACAGTCCGGATGATAGAGAGCGCGTCAGACAATACCTCAAGCAAGGTACGCCTTATGGTGTGCTATCGCCTAGTGTTAGGTACTTCATTTTTGATGAAGTATTTGCCTGTCCGTTCGCCCTGATTCACCTTTATTTGTAGGATTTAAAAATGAATCAGAGCTCAACAACGAATGTTACTGACTTTAACTCAGCAGACCAACGTATCGCATTTATCCATGCTTCTTGGCACACAGACATAGTGCTAAATTGTTTGGAAGGGTTTAAAACGGAATTAGCCGCTCGCGGTTATGACCTAAGCAAAATCGACATCTTCCCTGTTCCAGGTGCTTACGAGATTCCTTTGCAAGCAAAACTGCTTGCGAAAAGCGGCCAATACGCGGCCATTGCTGGCAGCGCACTTGTGGTTGATGGTGGTATCTACCGTCACGATTTTGTCGCTCAAACCGTGTGTAATGCCTTGATGCAAGTACAGCTAGAAACAGAAGTGCCTGTTCTTACTGCGGTACTGACACCTCATAATTTCCATGAGCACGATGAGCATTCTAGCTATTACAGCCGTCACTTTGTGAAGAAAGGCATCGAGCTTGCTAACGCATGCGACATGACGATCCAGCTAACAACTAAGACGAAAAAAGAGCTGCTATAAACCCAGCACTCATTAAGAGTCGCTTGCTCAAACTGTCTCATATCAAGCCTCATTTATGATCGTAAATGAGGCTTTTTTTGCCTTCCACGGAAATAAAAGTGCTTTCTTCCATTGTCTACACTAGGCTGTTTTTCGTCATGCGCGCCGAACCAACACGGCCGTGAATTTGAATAAGACATCACCTTATTAGACGGTGATAAATCATTCTAGCCCGAGATAACCCACCTCCCTCTTATAAAATTCTCCAATAACCTTAATAGTTTCTTTGTTATAGGTTTTCATTTTCAAAAGAGTAATATTTGAAAAATGTGTTTCCAACTCTATCGCAAACTCTGCGGCTCAATATGATAAGGAGATAATAAATGGGCGTGTCCAGCGAACAATTCGATCATAATACGACTTCTTCATCTGATCATCAGATTCAATCTCCCCCAGGTTCTTTTAGATCAAGCAAACCTAGATCATCGGTTAAGCAATGGATTAGCACGCAACTCACCCTCGCTGGCATCACCATTAATGGCAGTAATCCTTGGGACCCTCAGGTGCATAACGACGCTATATGGCCTCGTATCTTACGGCATGGGTCTCTTGGTTTAGGTGAAGCCTATGTAGACGGTTGGTGGGATTGCGAGCAAATTGACGAATTTATTTCCCGCCTTATTGACGCTCAGCTCGATAAAAAAGTCACTGGCCGTTGGGTGACGATACGGCATTGGTTAGCCGCGACTGTGATCAATCGACAATCAGAAAAGCGCGCCTATCAGGTCGGCGAACAACATTACGACGCCGGCAATGATTTGTACCAAGCCATGCTTGATCCGACCATGGCCTACTCTTGTGGCTATTGGCATCAGGCTGAGAACCTCCATCAGGCCCAACTCAATAAACTGCGCCTGATCTGTGAAAAAGCCAAGTTACAAAAAGGGGAATCGGTATTAGAAATTGGTTGTGGTTGGGGAAGTTTTGCTGAGCTTGCCGCAAAAGAGTATGGCGTTAATGTCACCGGCATCACCATTTCAAAAGAGCAAAAGAAACTCGCCGATGAGCGCTGCAAAGGACTGCCGGTCAAGATTGCTCTGCAAGATTACCGAAGCCTAGATGGGCAATACGACAAACTCGTGTCGATTGGCATGTTCGAACATGTTGGCCCTAAAAACTATGATACCTATATGCGAACGGCTCACAGGTTAATGAAAAACGATGGCATCTTCGTGTTACATACCATTGGCAACGCGAAAACCTCAGTGGGAACAGACCCATGGATAGATAAATACATTTTCCGTAATGGCGTCATTCCATCTCTTACCCAGATTAGCGAGGCGGTAGAACCTTATTTTGTGATTGAAGACGTGCATAACTTTGGCCCTGACTATGCAACCACGCTCATGGCATGGCACGATAATTTCGTTGCCGCATGGCCGAGCCTAAAGGAGCAATATAGTGAGCGTTTTTATCGCATGTGGGTGTATTACTTGATGGTCTGTGCCGGGGCATTTCGCAGCCGCTCACTACAACTTTATCAAGTGGTGCTAAGAAAGCGTGTCGACAGATTAGCTCGTTACCAAAGCGTGCGTTAACACGCTGTACAAGGCATCAAGAAAGGCCGTTCGGTGATGGCATTTCTTGATGCGATCTTCCCCCATGAGTCTGAGCGCTTACTCGCCCCTAACGACCCGCTGTTGCAGTGCTTCGTATAGATCGCTGTGTTTATCTGAGGCAATACAAAGGCTCAGCATGTCGTCGATAAAAAACGTCATAGCCCGCCGCTCTATTTGCTGGATGCCTTGCTGTTGCTCAGCGGATAAATTGGCGTATTTAGACGCAGCGCCAAAATCGCCAAATAAAATGTGTCCATCTGGGTTGATCAGCACATTGTGTGCGTATAAGTCACCGTGGGAAATCTCTTTGTCGATAAAGTGCTGCAGCACGGCGTCCATTTGCGCCACAATATAATGAATTTGTTGAATGGAAAAAGCCTGCCCTTGCGTGAAGGTATCTCGTGTACAGCTTGCTAAACTCGGCGGCTGACCAAGGTTTTGATAGTGTTCAGGAATCAACTCCATCAACAAAGCGGAACAATCAGCTTGGTCAATTTGCGCTAATGGCTTCACAATATTGTCATGGACCCCTATAGATAGACAGGCATCCAATTCATCCTCAGGATACCCATCGCTGGTTACCTCACCTTTAAATACCTTCACAGCAATGCTATCAGGAAATCCATAAGGGTTACGCTGCCAAGTCGCTTTAGAAATCACCCCAGATGCCCCCTGACCTAATACCTGATGCAAGATCAAATCTTCGGCAGCGACCGTTTTAAACTCTGGATGATAATGGCGATCCGCACAAAAAGGGTTGCCCGAAAACGCCAACCACGCCAATTTCGGCAAGCTTAATAAAGCGTCTGGAAAGGAGGACAGCTTATTCGCCGACAAGCGGATCAACTCTAGGTTCTGGCAATGTCTAATGGACTCTGGAATATCACGCAATTGGTTGCCCGCTAACGCCAACTTTTGCAAGCGTGGTAACAAGCCTATTTCCTCTGGCAAGGTTTCAATTTGGTTATCCGTCAAAATCAACCAGCGGGTAATGCGCGGCAAAGCCGCCCCGGAAACCTTACGAATCTGATTGCTCTTAAAGCCAATCATTTCGAGCTTAGGGCAAGAACCAAGCACTTCTGGCAACTCAGTAAATTGATTATTTGAGCAAAACAAGATCTTTAAATTACTCAATCTTGCCAGGTCATCAGGTAAGCTAGTGAGTGCATTATTCGATAAATCAAGAATCTCTAAGCTATCCGCCAATGAATAAATAGCCTCAGGAAATTCGCTGAGATTTTCCGCTAGCTGTAAGCGTTTAACGCCCTTTAATGCACCGCTATTAAGTTGTTGAAGTGTCTGCAAAACCATCTACCCAAAATAAAATTGCCACCATTATAGCGACAAAAAAGCCGAGCGACAGGCTCGGCTTTGATAACACAGAAGACGCCTTAATTATTCGGCTTTTTTGGCAATGCGATAGGCGTGCAACAAGGGCTCGGTGTAACCCGATGGTTGAGACTTCCCTTTAAAAACAAGATCACACGCAGCCTTAAAGGCAATGCCATCAAAACCTGGCGCCATGCGTTGATAAGCAGGGTCATCGGCATTTTGTTGGTCTACGATCGCGGCCATGCGCTTTAAAGCCTCCATCACTTGCTCTGGGCTACACACCCCATGTTCTAACCAGTTGGCCAGATGCTGCGACGAAATACGCAAGGTGGCGCGGTCTTCCATTAAGCCCACATTATTAATGTCGGGGACTTTAGAGCAGCCCACGCCTTGGTCTATCCAGCGAACCACATACCCTAATATCCCTTGAGCGTTGTTATCTAGCTCAAATTTGATCTGCTCTGCAGTGAGTGCGCTTGGGTCGTCCATTAAAGGAATCTGCAAAATATCATCAAGCTTGGCTCGTGCCCGCGAGGCCAATGTGTGTTGCTGAGCGCGCACATTTACTGTGTGATAGTGGGTACTATGAAGCGTCGCACCATTTGGCGATGGAACCCAAGCCGTGTTGGCGCCAGACAGTGGATGGGCGATTTTTTGCTCTAGCATCGCCGCCATTTCGTCTGGCATGGCCCACATGCCTTTGCCGATCTGCGCCTTGCCTGGCAAACCGCACTCAATGCCAATATCCACATTCCAATCCTCGTACGCTTGAATCCAAGCCTGCTGTTTCATGATGGATTTTGGTACGAACGCCCCCGCCAACATGGATGTGTGGATTTCATCGCCAGTGCGATCAAGGAAACCGGTATTAATAAACACCACTCGCTCACTGGCCGCGCGAATGCATTCTTTCAAATTCACCGTGGTGCGGCGCTCTTCGTCCATGATGCCGATTTTTAATGTGTTGCGTTTGAGCTGTAAGACTTCCTCTATACGAGCAAATAATTCAACCGCAAAAGCGACCTCTTCCGGGCCGTGCATTTTAGGCTTCACTATATTAACGCTGCCGGCACGACTGTTTTTGCGAGCGGTGGTGCCATTCAGGTCATGCATTGCAGCGTAAGCGCAGATAAAGCCATCCATAATGCCTTCAGGCACTTCATTGCCTTCTCTATCGACAATCGCTGAATTTGTCATTAAATGACCGACATTACGAATAAACAACAAACTACGACCAGGCAAGGTCAATGACTCACCAGAGGGGGTTAAATAACTGCGATCAGGGTTCATTATGCGAGTGACCGTTTGGCCACCTTTTTCAAATTGATCCTGTAAGGTGCCCTTCATTAAGCCCAACCAATTACGGTACACCTCAATTTTGTCTTCTGCGTCCACCGCCGCAATCGAGTCTTCGCAATCCATAATGGTGGTGATCGCCGCTTCAACCAATAAATCCTTCACACAGGCTTTATCGGTTTTGCCGACAGGCGAGCTTGCGTCGATCTGGATCTCTATATACAGACCATTGTTTTTTAATAAAATGGCCGTTGGCGCGGACTCGGTTCCGTTAAACCCTACGAACTTATCTGCTTCTACTAAGCCTACTCGTTCACCAGACGATAAAGTCACAACCAGCTCGGCGTTGTCTACTTGGTAGGCGGTTGCATCACGATGAGAGGCATCGATCAGCGGTGCTGCTTGGTCTAATAAATGACGCCCAAAAGCAATGACCTTGTCGCCACGAATGGGATTGTAAGCATTCGTTCTCTCGGCGCCATCACTCTCAGGAATGGCGTCCGTGCCATAAAGTGCATCGTATAAGCTTCCCCAACGAGCATTAGCGGCGTTTAATGCAAAGCGCGCATTTTTAAGCGGTACAACCAGTTGGGGACCTGCTTGTTCAGCCACCTCTTCGTCTACATTTTGTGTGCTGACCTTAAAGGCGGCCCCTTCTGGCAACAGATAGCCAATCTCTTTTAAAAAGGTTTTATACGCCGTGGCATTCTCAGCCGACCAGTTATGCGTTAAGTGCCATTCGTCTATCTGAGTTTGTAAGGTATCGCGCTTGGCCAATAAGGCTTTATTTTTAGGAGCAAGGTCATTTAACGTGGCTTCAAACCCTTCCCAAAAGGCGGTCGGACTGATGCCTGTGCCTGGGGCTATTTCTTCCTTCACCAAATGCCATAGACCTTGCGCTATGCTCAAACCACCTTGCTGGATTCGTGTCGACATACCTTTTTCCTTATTATTAAACCGCAGATGAATTATTTATATCACTTTAGCAAAGACTGAAACACTTGTAACAACCTCAAAAGTAAAAAAACTTTCCCCTCTTTGTTCATGCAGCGCTGTCATAAAGTATGAATAAACAGTCATATAACGCGCTCAATAACTCGATATTTTCCTATTTAAGCACCACAAAAACACCGTGAAACACATTAGAAAGCATTCAGTCGTCATTTTTTTTGCAAGGTTACAAGTGAACTAAAAACACTGGAAAACGTTATTTTTATTTAATTAAATCAACACTTTAAGTTTAACCCAATAATGAAACAAGCCCATTCTAGGTATTCCTAGCGTAAAAAAACATGACAAAAAAAACCGTTAATCGTCTTTGGTAACCAAACTGTCATAAACCTTGTGCAATATGTCTCTCCAGACAAGGGTGATCAGAAAAACATTCATTGTCTAGCACATAAAGATGAGAAGAGGTGAAGGACAATACTGTCTTACATCTCAGTTTAAAGAATGATAATTCACACTGAACACAAAGAGGATACACTCTCATGAAACGCATTTTTGCAAGCTTGGTTGTCTGCGCTGCAGCAAACGCTCTGACAGCAACATCAGCTTTCGCTGCCGATCACATCACTGGTGCTGGTGCAACTTTCCCATACCCTGTCTATTCTAAGTGGGCACAATCATACAACAAAGAAACTGGCGCTCAGCTTAACTACCAAGCAATTGGTTCTGGCGGCGGTATCAAGCAAATCACAGCAAAAACAGTCGACTTCGGTGCTTCTGACAAGCCATTGAAAGCAAGCGTGCTAAAAGAAAAAGGCATGATGCAGTTCCCTACTGTTATGGGCGGCATCGTTCCAATCATCAACGTTGTGGGCATTAAGCCGGGCGAAATGGTGCTTGATGGCACAACAATCGCCAACATCTTCTTAGGTAAAATCACTAAGTGGAACGACCCAGAAATCAAAGCGTTGAACCCAGGTGTTAACTTACCAAACAAAAAAATCTCTGTTGTTCACCGCGCTGACGGTTCTGGTACAACATTCAACTTCACTTACTATCTAGCGGACATTTCTGCAGATTGGAAAAACAAAGTAGGTGTGGATGCTTCTGTACAATGGCCTGTTGGTACTGGCGGTAAGGGTAACCAAGGTGTGGCAAACTACGTCTCTCAATTGAAAAACTCAATTGGCTACGTTGAGTACGCTTACGCGCTGCAAAACAACCTAACTTACTCAAAAATGAAGAACAAAGAAGGCAACATAGTATCGCCTACAATGGAATCTTTCCAAGCAGCGGCCGCTGGTGCTGACTGGAAACACGCTGAAGGCTTCTACCTGATTCTTGCTAACCAACCTGGTGCGAATAGCTGGCCGATGACGGCTGCTACCTTCATCCTTCTTCATAAAGAAGTAGAAGACGCAAAAGCGACTCAATCAGTACTTAAGTTCTTTGACTGGGCATACACAAACGGTGATGCTGCAGCAGAAGAGCTACACTACGTACCTTTCCCTGCCAATGTAAAAGCTCTTATCCATGACGCTTGGAAAACAGAGTTGAAAACAACTGGCGGAAAATCCGTATACATGGGCTCTTAAGCGAATGACTAAACCCAACATGACTCTCGTCGAAAACATCAACGCGAAAGCTCATGAAGAGGCCGCTGGATCATTCCAGCGGTCTCCTCGCTTCATGAATGGCGAAGGCTTTAACAGCACATTCAAATGGCTTTCTATCTGTTCAGCTATGTTCATCCTCGTTATTTTGGGTGGCTTCTTTGTCTCCTTAACCATAGGGGCATGGCCAGCCATCAGCAAATTTGGGCTTTCCTTTATTTGGACCTCTACTTGGAACCCAGTAACAGAACAGTTTGGCGCATTACCGGCCATCGCAGGCACACTTATTACGTCTGCTATTGCAATTGTGTTAGCGGTACCTCTTGCGTTTGCTATTGCCATTTACATTACTCAATTGGCACCACGCTGGTTACGCCATCCATTAGGCATTGCCATTGAACTACTGGCCGCAATTCCAAGTATTATTTACGGTATGTGGGGACTTTTCTTCTTCGCACCATTTTTCGCAGAATACATTCAAACGCCGATCATAGATGCGTTTGAAAATGTGCCTTTCCTGTCTACGGTTTTTGCAGGACCGGCAATTGGTATCGGCATGGCAACCGCCGGCATTGTGTTGGCTATTATGATTCTTCCTTTTATTGCCTCCGTGATGCGCGATGTGATTGATACAGTACCAAAACGCTTAAAAGAAAGTGGTTACGCCATTGGGGCAACAGAGTGGGAAGTAACCCGCGCGATCATTATTCCCCATTGTAAAACCGCCATGGCGGGTGCCGTTTTTCTAGGTCTAGGACGTGCCCTTGGTGAAACCATGGCAGTGACCTTTATTATTGGTAACGCGAACCGCATTACAGGCGCTATTTTTGCTCCTGGTAATACCATCGCCTCTACCATTGCCAATGAGTTCCAAGAAGCCTATACAGAAATACATTCTTCTGCATTGATTGCTCTTGGCTTATTGCTGTTCATTATTACCTTCATCGTGCTCGCCATTGCTCGCATGATGCTTAACCGAATCTCATCTTAGGAGTTGTTTGTGAACGCTGTCGTCCAACGTCGTCAACTTGCCAACGTTTTTGCTCGCATACTCATCGTTGCTGCAACCCTATTGGTTTTGGCTTTTTTAGTCTGGATTTGTGCGGTACTGCTCTACCAAGGGTTTTCCGCTTTCAAACCAACCTTGTTTACTGAAATGACACCGCCTCCGGGTGAGTCTGGTGGTTTAGCCAATGCAATCGCTGGTAGTTTCTTATTAGTCGCTGTGGCCATGCTGTTCGCCACCCCAGTCGGATTGCTCGCGGGCACCTACCTTAATGAGTACGGCAAAGGAACCTGGCTGGCGTCTACTGTGCGCTTTGTAAATGATGTATTACTGGCCAAGCCTTCTATTCTTGCGGGTCTTTTTATCTACGAGATTCTCGTCGTCCCTATGGGCGGATTTTCGGGTTGGGCAGGCTCAGCTGCGCTCGCTCTGATTGCGATCCCAGTGGTGGTACGTACCACAGAAGACATGCTAAATCTGGTACCAAACAGCATGCGCGAAGCCGCTTATGCATTGGGCGCAAGCCGCTCGAAAGTGATTATCACCGTTAGCTACCGTGCGGCTCGAGTGGGCATGACCACCGGCATTTTATTGTCCGTCGCTCGTATCGCGGGTGAAACGGCACCGTTACTCTTTACCTCATTGAACAACCAATTCTGGTCGACTGACATGTCTTCGTCGATGGCGAACCTACCTGTCATGATCTTCCAGTTTGCAATGAACCCTTATCCGGATTGGCAAGCCCTTGCGTGGGCCGGTGCATTATTAATCACCTTGACCATCCTTATACTTTCTATTATTTCGCGAGTGGTGCTACGCTCAGCGAATGCACAACATTAATTTTGGAAAAGCCAATGGAAATGACCATGACGCCAGCAGAACTTTTAAACATTGAGTCTAGCCAACCAGAGCTTACCAATGAAGTGGATATTTCGATCCGTGATTTGAACTTTTACTACGGTAATAATCACGCGCTGAAAAACATCAACCTTGAAATTGGCCGTAATGAAACCACTGCGATCATTGGGCCATCTGGTTGTGGTAAATCAACCCTACTGCGTATTCTGAACCGTATTTATACGCTTTACCCAGGCCAAGAAGCCAAAGGGGAAGTCGTGATTGATAACCAGAATATACTCGACCCAAAAGTGAATGTGTCTGCATTACGGGCTCGCGTGGGCATGGTGTTTCAATCACCAACCCCTTTCCCTATGTCGATCTATGACAACATTGCTTATGGTATTCGTCTTTATGAGAAACCATCGCGCCGTGAAATGGACGCTCGAGTCGAAAAGGCCTTGCGCAGTGCCGCACTGTGGGACGAAGTAAAAGACAAGCTACACCAAAGTGGACAAAGCCTGTCTGGCGGTCAGCAACAACGTCTTTGTATTGCCAGAACCATAGCCTTGGAACCTCAAGTACTGTTGCTTGATGAACCAACGTCTGCTCTTGACCCTGTTTCGACGTCTAAGATTGAAGATTTGTTGGACACACTGCGCGACGAGTACACTATCGTTATCGTGACGCACAACATGCAACAAGCGGCTCGCGTCTCTCAGAAGACTGTCTTTATGTACTTGGGTGAAGTGGTCGAAGTGGCCGAAACAGATGAAATGTTTTTGCGTCCTAAAGAAGAACGCACTAAGAATTACATTACCGGTCGTTTCGGTTAATAGAAAAGCACAAGGCGAACCAAAAGGTTCGCCTCTTTCGGCTTGGTCTAGCAGGTCGGACACAGCCTCAGTGATGACACTCAATGTCCTAGCGCAATCTCACACCAGCTCTGCAACAAACTCATGCCTTGAGCAATGCCCATTTCAGCAAAAAAACTCCCCATGACCAAAAGCAAAAGATTGGCACCAATGGTTAGCCAAAACACCACGCGAAAGCGCGTTTTTATGGTCTTATGACGAAAGTATTTTTGCCCGAATAAAGCGCCAGGCCAACCGCCTAAGAACGCCAACCAATGCAGCCTCGATTCCGGTATGCGGCGCTGTTGTTTCTTCGCCGCTCGCTTATCCCAGCCATAAAACGCAAACGCCAATAGGCTCATGATCAAGTACAGAAAGATCCCCACGATAGGCCAAGACAAAGCGCTTCACTCCTAATACTGCATGCTTAAAAAAAGTCGCGTTAGCTCGATGCGAAAGTTCGATGCGCAAGTTCAATGCGAAACTACAACGCCACGCCACGGCGCTTTCTCATCAGAACAACAAAACCAACACCGCCCACAAGGCCGGTCAAAATACCAATCGGCATGTCTTGAGGTGGCATAATGATACGAGCCACTATGTCGGCCACCACCAAGAAAATGGCACCCAGTAAAGCAGACAGAGGCAAGACTTTTCGATAGTCCCCGCCCATCAACAAGCGCACAATGTGAGGCACCATTAACCCGACAAAACCAATCACCCCAGAAAACGCCACCGCTGCACCCGTAAGCAGAGCACAGACGACAATCACGACTATACGAAAACGCTCGACCGGCACACCTAAGGTGCTGGCGGTTTCATCACCTAAGATCATGGCATTCAGATAACGCGCGTTATAAATCAAATAAGCACTGCCCAATACCAAGGCGCTAATCGGAAACCATAATTGTCCCCATTGAGCCAAACCTAAGCCACCCAGCATCCAGAAAATCACTGTGTGAGAGGCCCTATGATCGCCCATAAAGATGAACAGACTCCCAAGTGAGGTGAGAACAAATGCCACCGCCACACCGGCTAAAATCAAGCGTCCAGCACTGTGCGCCACAGCAAAATTGGCCACCAGCAACACCAAAAACATCGCCAGCAAAGCCCCAAGAAAAGCAAACACTGGAACCGTCACAGCCCCTAATACCATGCCAGTGTGCAGCAGCGCTATGATAGCGCCTAACGCCGCACCAGAAGAAATCCCCAGCAAGTGAGGGTCAGCAAGGGGATTACGGGTTACGGATTGCAAAGACGCGCCCACCAGCGCCAAAGACGCCCCAACGGTCGCGGCTAGAATAGTCCGTGGTAAACGAACGGCCCAAACGATGTTCTCACGGCCCATCGACCAATCCGGCAGAAACCAAGTAGGATGTAACCAGGCCAATGACAGCTTATTGGCGATCACTCCCCATACTGTCGATTGCTGAATAGACACTGACCCTACACCGATGGCGAGTCCCATCAAGCCCAGCAATAATATGACCAAGATCACGACCAACATAGGTAAGGGAACATACCCTGACAGCACAGTCGCGCTTCGCGACGCCCGATTCCCCCTTACTTTTGATGACACACCTTTACTCATGAAGCATCACGACGAAATGCCGTCGCCAATCGTTTGATGGCGTCAATATTACGTGGCCCCGGTGTCGCTTCAACGTATTGCAGAACGACAAAGTGTTTGTTCTTAATCGCCGGAATCGATTGCAGCGCTGGATTATGGGTCAGAAAATCAATCTTTTGCTGCGCCGTCACATCGCCGTAATTCACAATAACAATGATATCTGGCGATCTGTCTATCACAGATTCCCAACCCACTTGCGCCCAGCTTTTCTTCACATCGTCGGCGACGTTCACGCCTCCCGCGGCTTCAATGAGCGCCGTTGGCATACCATAACGACCTGCGGTAAAAGGCTGCTCTTCACCTGAGTCATAAACAAACACTTTAGGCGCGTGTTTTAGTGGCTTTAAACTCGCTTGAAACGCGGCTAACTCTTTTTGGTAACCCGACACCAAGGCTTTGGCTCGTGTTTCAACATTGAAAATGTTGCCTAAATTTAATAGGTCTGTATACAGATCGTCCATCGAGACTTTCGGCTTGTGCATGATATGAATACAGCTTTCAGTTAGCTCATACACGTTAATACCCAATGGCGCTAAGGTGGCTGGTGTCACGCCGCCACCGACTCGCATACCATAGTTCCAACCGGCAAAATAAAAGTCGGCATCGGCGCCTAACAGCACCTCTTTACTCGGGTACTTGGGCGACAATTCTGGCAGTTTACCAACCCCTTTTCTTAAGGTTGGATCAAGTGTTTTCCAGCCAGAAACCCCTGTGTATCCCACCATATGGTCACGTAATTTCAGCGCTAGCATCATCTCTGTGAGATTAACATCATTGGCTACCGCCGCTTGCGGTGCTCGCTCAAAGGTGACGCTTCTATTGCAGCTTTGCACCTGTACTGGGTAATGCGCCGCTTGGGCAATATTGACAAAAAATGCGCTGGCTAACGCCCCTGCCGTCAATATAAAAGGGCGTGCCTTAAATCGGGAAAATACAGTCATCATAAAATTAATCATTCAGGTAAAAAGAAAATCGTGGGCGCTGTGTAATGGGGTGTTTATCTATCACGGTTTCCACATCAAACACTTGTCTGATGCGACAAGAAGAAAAAACGTTATCCGGCGTATCAAACGCCTCTAAACGCCCTTCTTTCATCACCATCACTCGGTCTGCATACGCAGACGCCAGCGCCAAATCATGCAGCGATACGATCACAGTACAAGGCAAGGTCGCAATCAATGCCAGCACATCAAGCTGATGACGAATGTCTAAATGGTTCGTCGGCTCATCCAGCACCAATACATCGGGCTGTTGCACTAATGCCCGCGCAATGCGAACTCGCTGGCGCTCACCGCCAGATAAAGAACTAAAATCACGCTGGGCAAGGGGCAAAACATCCAGCCAATCTAAGGCACTTTCTATAAGCTGAATATCTTGATCCGAACGTCCCCATGAACGGCTATTGGGTGTCAGCCCGACTTCCACCATTTCAAATACGCTCAAACCAAAGTCTGCGCCTGAGTCTTGTAATACGGTGGCAATGCGTTTCGCGCTTTGTTTGGCGGGTAAACGCCAAATGTCTTCGCCATCTAATAAGACTCGACCCGTGGTGGGTTTATTCACCCGATACAAACAGCGCAATAAACTGGTTTTTCCCGAGCCGTTAGGACCAACGACCGCCACAAATTCTCCCGCATTGATCGTGGCATCGATGGGTTTGAGGACCGATTGCCCTGCAACAGGCGACCAAGAGACTTGCTCTAATTGAACCGTCGCAGGGCGGCTTGCTAAAAAATACGACGCTTCGGCCGGTTTCATTTCATCAGACACAACATAATCCAATCTGGTGGCAGCCTCGATCAACACGCCATACTAACAAGACGCGTTTCTGATCGACCGAGCACTTCATAAAAAACAGAGACTATACGGGGTGTAGAATAGAGGGACAAGTCATTCTGGTTGCGCGCTTTTCATCTTAACATGCCGTATTTCACAGCACGTTTTGGAATCGCCAGATCGTGTGCTTATTTTTTGGCGAAAAAGACCTCATGGCGAGCATTAGGTGCCAAAGATATATCCGCATGGGTAGGCTGTAAGCCAGAACAATGCCTTAACTCCGCCACCATTTTCCTATTAAAAGCATGAATATTCACATCCGCTAAATAGTCATTGACTGGCATCCAGCAGGCGTCCGCCACTTCTTCGGTGTCGGTAATGACAATGCGTTCATCGAGGGCGGTTAAGCGGCAAACAATATACAAATTAGACTTATCAAACTGCACTGGGTGGCGAGTTCTCAAACCTAACACCGCATCAAATGCGGTACTCACACCGGTTTCTTCTAATACCTCTCGAACCACAGCTTCTTCAATGTTTTCACCTTGCTCAATGTAGCCACCTGGCAACTTATAACCGCGATAATTAGACCAGTTATCACGCATCACCAGCAACTCATCTTTGGCGTTAATAACAATCGCCCCTGTGCCCAATGTGTGGGTTGGTGAGAAAGGCGCATAACTTGTCTCATCGATTCGGCAAATCATGGTTAATGATTCTTCGTTGCAGTTATGAAAGACAAAATCATGCTGAGCAAGAAACGGCACAAAAGCGCTTTGGACTCGGTCAAGCGTCACCCAAATAAGGCGAAAACTCCCTTCTTTTGCTTTTTCCAACAATGAAACTAAACCTTGCTCAAACGCATTTTGATCATTAGGCAAAGCCTTCGCGTCGATAATGATGCCACCAAAAGTATCCATTTGATGGGACAGAATGAACGACATAATGGGTCCTTAGAAAGGGAATAAAATAACACTCGTCATGGGCTATCAGTGATAACCTGTATTAACAAGAATGTGTGGGAAATCAGAAACAATGGAAAAGCTGCGTGTCCTTAAAAAAGAGGCAAGCGTGGTAAAATTCTCACGCCTACTACAGCCCCAAAGCTCTCTTCAAACACATCTACGGAGGAATCTTAAGCATAGATGAAAAGAAGGCTTTTTCCAGTTTTAGGCGCGCGCACTTCATCAGCACGCCTAAATAACTCAACCATAAGCCACGCGTATTGAGCTAAAACTCACTCAACACCATTAACTCAACGCAGCCAAGGCCAGCGCTCACCAGACTATGCTGGGCGCTCATCGTATTGTGGAACATCGTCGGCAATCGTATCCCATTCGGCTTTCGATGCCGCAAAAATATGCATCGCAGGACGCCTTTCTATCTGAGTATCTAATGTGCCAATGCGCAATCGTAATAACTCAGGCTGACTAGGGCGACGACTATAAAGTGGTGACGCACATCGAGTACAAAAAGTCCGAAACACGCCTGGCGTAGATTCGTATTCCCCTACCAAGGACTCGCCTTCTAGAAACACAAAGGCCTCAGTTGGAATCGCCGCATTGGTGGCAAACGCAGTGCCATTCGCTTTACGACATTTTTGACAATGGCATTGCATAATAGCCCCCAGTTCACTACGAACTTCGTACTGAATACCATGACACAAACAACTACCTTTCAATACCGTGCTCATCGCGTCTCCTCCTAGTCTTAATCGATTATTTTATTTGTTAAGTGCATAAATAAGCTGACAACCATGACGAACTTCTAGCCCTTCACGATCCGCTTTCCGAAGGCCTTTGACAACCAAACTGTATGAGTTATCAATCATACGTTCAATTTCTCCCATCGGTAAAGAGCCATCTAACAGCACGGTATTCCAATGACGTTTATTCATATGGTAGCCCGCACTGACAGCACTAAAAATATCCCTTAGTTGGCGCGCTTCTTCAGGGTCGCATTTTAAATTAATCGCGCTTTGTCCTTGGCGCACCATGCACAGAGCAAACATCTTCTGCTGCACTTTAACCACCATGGCGTCTGGCCCAAAGGGATACTCTTCCACCGCTTCAGGCTTAGACAATAAATAGCGTTTTATCGCCGCATCAAGCATCAGAGCCTCTATTTGAAAATGACCATAAGCGGTGATGCTACCTTGTTTTTAGCGGGAGTTAAAAACAAAAATGCCTTTGCACTGAGTAAGTGCAAAGGCATGCTAGACAAGACAACTAGGCGTAAAACGCGCCGATAAAAAGCCGTTTAGCCATTTACAACACGTTTAAGCTCTTGCTGACTAGCCAGGTATTCGTCGTACGTGCCTTGGAAATCAATGACTTCTTGGCCTTTAATTTCAATAACGCGATTCGCTAATGAAGACACAAACGCACGGTCATGGCTGACGAAAATCAGGGTGCCGTCAAAATCCATCAAAGCGTTGTTCAACGCTTCAATTGCTTCCATGTCCATGTGGTTCGTAGGCTCGTCCATGACCAATACGTTCAGGTCCATCATCATCAACTTACCAAACAAGAGACGGTTTTTCTCACCACCAGAACAGACTTTTACTTTTTTATTAAAGTCATCAGCGGTGAACAACAAACGGCCTAACATGGCACGGACTTTCAAGTCATCGTGTTTTGCTGTACGCCATTTAGACATCCAATCAAACAAGGTCAAATCGCAATTAAAGTCTTCCGTGCTGTCTTGTGGGCAATAGCCGATGACCGCATTTTCAGCCCATTTAATTTCGCCTTTTTTCGCTTCTAATTCACGCATCAAACAACGTAAGAAGGTGGTTTTTCCGGCGCCGTTTTCACCAATAATCGCCAACTTAGAGCCCGCGTCTAGGATGATATTACCGCCAGTAAACAACATATCGTCTTCGAAACCGTGACCTAGATCTTCCAATATTAGCGCTTGGCGATGCAATTTTTTATCTTGCTTAAGCGTAATAGACGGTGTCATACGACTAGACTGTTTTACTTCAGACAATTCAATTTTATCGAGTTTCTTAGCCCGTGAACTTGCCTGTTTTGCTTTTGAAGCATTCGCAGAAAAGCGGTTAACGAAGGCCTGAAGGTCATCCATTTCGGCACTTTTCTTGGCGTTCTCTGTCAGTAATTGCTCACGAATCAAAGACGAAGCTTCCATGAAGTACTCATAGTTACCTGGGTAAATACGCAATTCACCAAAGTCGATGTCTGCCATGTGCGTACACACAGAGTTCAAAAAGTGACGGTCATGGGAAATAATAATCATGGTGCATTTGCGCTGATTCAAGACACCAGCCAACCAGTTGATGGTATGAATGTCCAAGTTGTTGGTTGGTTCGTCTAATAACAAAATATCAGGGTTAGCGAACAAGGCTTGCGCCAATAACACTCGCAATTTCCAACCTGGGGCAACCTGACTCATCAAACCAAAGTGGTAAGATTCTTCAATACCGGCTTCCAAAAGAATGTCGCCTGCACGGCTTTCGGCACTGTAGCCATCCATTTCAGCAAACTCTGCTTCAAGCTCACCGGCACGCATGCCATCTTCTTCGCTCATTTCTAATTTTGCGTAGATAGCATCACGTTCTTGTTTTACTTTCCACAGCGCGGTATCTCCCATGATCACGGCATCAACGACTGAATATTCTTCAAACGCAAATTGATCCTGACTCAAGGTACCGACTTTTTCACCCGGTGTAATAGAAACGTTGCCTGACGTTGGGGTCAGCGCACCACTTAAAATTTTCATAAAAGTGGATTTACCGCAACCATTCGCGCCGATCAAACCATAGCGGTTGCCGTTGCCGAATTTTGCAGAAATGTTTTCAAACAATGGCGTTGCGCCAAATTGCATGGTGATATTAGCCGTGGAAATCAAAAAGAATACCCTGAGAAAGAAGGAGAAGAATTCACTTATTGGTGCCAGCCCAAAAGCCGTACAAAAGATAAGCACAAAGGCGGCGAATATAGAGATTTATAGCGCTAAAGTCGAGGTTTAGATGGATTATTTGCAGATAAAGTCAGTGGTTCCCCAAACAATGACGATTCCCCCTGGACTCAAAAATAAAAATAGAGCGCCAGCAAAAACAAAAATAGAGCACAAGATAAATAAACAGGACTCGCTTAGTTACCTATGGCTCTATTTTATTGTGTTTATCAGATTAGGATGCGTGGCGACAACCACTGTCATTTTTGTACATCAACCCATGCATCCCAGCCTTTCCATTCATACTCATCGCTTTCTGCCGCGCTAACAACAAGGCGCTTAACCAAAGGACTGTTGCTGAATTTATTCATCAAGTAACTCATCGTGCTTTTCCTATGTGTGTTTTCAATAGCTAAATTTTATCAACATTCGTATTTTTGATAAAATTACCTTTTACTAACGTCATCATAGACCCATACTATTTCCATCTGATGACAGATCAGCATGGGCTTGAGTAGAACGCCCTTGAGTGGCCTTTTCTTGCTCAGGATCAGGTTTGGGTTCTACAAAGGCAAAGAAACCTGATTTGCATAACCCAATAAAATCAGCGCTGGCCATATTTAATAGGGTTTTCCGTTGTCCATCGGCGACGGAACACTGGGTCGTTAAGCCTAAAATAAAACTCGCCGCCAAGCCTTCAGGGCGAGTGGCCATAGCAAGTACAGATTGACGAAAACGGGTTCTTGATTGCGCCGCCCTCGTTTCTAGTGTCTGTGTTTTTAAAAACAACTGCTCACGCTGTCGACGCATTCTGCCTAGACCAAACATAGTGCCTCCTCGTGGTTAAGACTTCTCGCTTTCGGATGCCGGCTGATTCGTTGGAATAAGTGCATCCAGAGTGCGCGTGAAATCCATGTTTTTTAATGTGATTCGCGCCACATACAATAATCCAGCGGCACTCAACAAGGTCATGCCAGTGGCCGCCAGCAAGATCCCAACCAATGAAAAGCCATAACTCCACGCCAATGCCGCGGCGCTGGCGATCAGCAACAGCCAAGCGGTAATCAATAAGAAAACAATGCCACCAATGAGCGCCAATAATTGAGCACTGGATGTCACCCAAATTTTGGCCTCAAGCGCCCCTAACCCAAGCACGCTTTTTAACCATTGCTTATGGGTTAAAGCCACATCGGCAAAATCGGGCTCTTGTGATGTTTTCATCAGACACTCACCTCTGCTCGCTGATCAAGGGAAAACAACCGCTCGCCTTACTTACGTTTGCACAACAGACCTGCTGCCACTGCGCCAGCAAGAAAGGCAATACCAACCGTTTTTACCGGATGCTCTTTGGCGTAATTGCCAACGACGTTAGTGACTTTTTCCGATTGTTGTTTGGCGGTGTCGGCCATTTTATGCGCTTGCTCGCTGATTTGATGCGCCACTTCTTCGATTCGTTCTTCACTTTTGGCCGCCGCTGCGGACGCACCATCCACACCGTTATGAGCGGCTTCGGCGGCTTGATCTACTTTGTCATGCGCTTTGGATTGAGTCGTACTTTTTGCTGTAGCCATGATTCTTCTCCATTACTTTTGAATGTAGTTATTACATAGCTAACATCGTGCCAACTTATAAGTTATTGATATTTAAGGATTTATAAAAAATTCATCTCAAGTAAAAAACAACAAGAGAAACTTACTACACACTGGCTTGTAAAAACTTCACGACCAATACCGCAGCAAATATGCACATCGACAAACATCACCTATTCGACCAACGTGCTAAGTCGAAGCGGCTCGCACGAGAAAAGGTCTAGCCAGCGAAAAACACAACAGCGCCCAAAAGAAGCCAGCACAGAGACCGGCTACAACATCGCTAGGCCAATGCACCCCCAAGTAGACTCGACTCAAGGACACGCCGAGCGGGATCACCAACGCCATAACCAATAACCAACGAGCCGCCAAGCGCTGAGCACACTGCCAGCCAAGTACCAAGGCACTCGATAGAAAAAACAGCGCCGACGACATCGCATGCCCAGAAGGAAAACTGCTGGTATAAACCTTGGTGGCATGGGGCACCAGCTCTGGACGCGGACGAGAAAATCCCCATTTCAGCAAGAATGAAAACGCCATACCAAGAAAAATCACGCTAAGGAAATACACCGCCAAATAGCCTTTTCCAGTTAAGCGTAAGTAACCTGCTAACATCAGACTAAAGCAGCCCAGCAACCAATTACTGCCCAGCGCCGTCATGTCTCTCATCCATTCCCCGACCCATAAAGGCCCCCAGCCTTGACGAACGTCTGCGTTGTCTCGCAAAGCAAGCAACAAGCTTTTATCAATTTGCGCGACCACGGGCGTATGAATCAACGCGGCCAAGAGCACAAAACAGAAAAAAAGTACGATCAATAAAACGCCGCTCGACCGAGTTGCTTTGTTTCCTAAAAAGAGATCCTTATTCATAAACACCTTCGCGTTAAAAAAACGGGCTATCATTTTCATTCGTTATCGAGGAAACCAAAAGGATAAAATAAGTATTTACAGGTTTTTGCGCGATTTCGAGCCTCATTGAAAGCTGTTTACATAACCTAACAAAAGCAGGCTGTAGTACAATCTTGATCGATTTTTATCCCTCCTATTTCTTATTGCAGCCGCTCTGCCATAAGAAATACACCTTAATAGCGGTACTGCCAAAACTCATTTGGAGCATTAATGAGAGTTGATATTGAAACGCAAGACATTGATTTAGAGGCGATACCTCGTTTCCAATTAGCGTCCACTTATAAGCGGCAACTGCAATACGGCATCATTGGCTTCACACTACTCACGGTCTTACTGCTCTTTATCTGGCTCGTTATTGCTATTTTTGCGCCTCTCTCTATTTGGCTCCCCTTGCAGCTCAATATTGCTGCCATCCTGCTTGTGTTAGTGGCGGCTTTTCAGTCCGCATGGCGAATTTCTTTGTGGCGAGAACAGGCACTGGCTCAACAGGGTGCGCCTCACTCCTCCGACCCCCAGTCAGAAGCGATTGAAAAAGACATAGAGCAGGATACTAGCAATGTCGTGCAGACTTTTTTTCACTCGTTTGCCCAGCAATGGATTAAGCCAATCCAGTCAGCAATAAGCGTTAATGCGATCTGGATTATTGGCTTAACGCTGTTTGCTTTTCTATTAATCGCCACCGGCTGGAACCTGTCTTTGCCTGCGCAGGCATTAGGAAAATCGGCTTATTTGTTTGCTGGGATAACGCTATTATTGGCGTTTGCCCTGCTGGTGCTCGAACGTTATTTATCCAGCCACCAAGACAAATGGCCAGAGGCCAGTCACCTAGCCATGTTAGTCAGGGTGGCCATCGTCACCTTAATCCTGTCTGCTGTGTGTCTAAGTTACGCTTCAGCGGATCGTGTTTGGCCATTACGTATGGCGGTGTTATCCGGCTTATTACCCACGGTAGTCGCACTAGAGCTGATCGTCAGAGCGTTACTTTCTGCTTTTACACCACAAAGACAGAGCCTTGAGCCTACTTTTTTTGCCAACAGTTTTATGGCGGAACTCTTTCGCTGGCCGCCAAAACCGATTCAACTGATGCAAGAAGGCTTATTCCAACGTTTTGGTATCGACCTTCGACAAGTGTGGGCCTTTTCATTCATCAAACGCGCTTCCTTGCCGGTGCTTGCCTTGATCGTATTTTGTGCTTGGCTATTAACCGGCGTGCATGAGATTCCAATGAATGGCCGAGGCATCTATGAAAAATTCGGCAAACCCGTAAGCATATTAAAATCAGGGTTGCACACCACATTACCATGGCCATTTGGGCGTTTAGTGCCCGTTGAAAACGGCGTGATTCATGAACTTACCGCTAGCAGTAACAACAACCAGCTAGCGCCATTAACACCGGCAGAAGGGCCAGCGCCTGAAACCGCCAACCGACTTTGGGACGCCACCCACCGCAGCGAGAAGTCTCAAATTATTGCCAGTAGTAACGACGGTAAACAAAACTTTCAAATCGTCGATATGGATGTGCGCTTTATCTATCGCATTGGATTAACAGACCAGGACGCCCTCAATGCCATCTACAAGAGTGCGGACCTCCCCACCTTGATCCGTCGCACAGCAAACCGCATCTTGGTACACGACTTTGCAGGTAGAACCTTGGACGATTTATTAAGCGAGCAACGCAACACACTCTCAAACGATGTGGGCCAAGCGGTACAACACGATTTAGACCAACTGCATAGCGGCGTAGAGCTGCTGGCCACCGCCATCGAGGCAATCCATCCGCCAGCCAAAGCCGCAAACGCCTATCACAAGGTGCAATCGTCGCAAATTGAAGTACAAGCCTTGATCGCACGAGAAAAAGGCAAAGCCGCTGCCGCCCTCAATAAGGCTCACCAGCAAGCCAGTTTGATAGACGATCAAGCCCAAGCCAATGCTCATCAAACGATGAGTAAAGCGCAAGCCGACAAGATTCTGTTTGATGCGGATCATTCTGCCTCCAAGGTTGCCGGTCAAACCTTCCTTCGCGAACAGTATTATCAGCAATTAACCCAAGGTATGAGCCAAGCCAATAGCTTGATCATTGACCATCGTATTCATGGGAATAAATCCCCAACGCTGGACTTTAGACGCTTCACCGCGCCTATCGCCCCAGTTTCAAACACCAACACCACTCACTAGGAGAGCGCCCATGAGCACGTCACACAACCCTACTCATCATGCCCATGACGAAACCGATCACGCGCCTCATTCAGATGATGATCACCATCACAGCCCCACTCCGCCAAGCGCCTCAAAAGGGGCATGGCGTCGCATAAGTTTCGCCTTGCTGCTTGTCGCGTTCGCCATCGCGGCGGCTTGCTTGGTTCAAGTGCGCTCTGGTGAAGCGGAAGTTATTACACGCTTTGGCAACCCTGTCAGAGTCTTACTAGAACCTGGACTCGCTTGGCATTTGCCTGCGCCTTTCGAGCTGTCTACTCCGGTTGATTTACGCTTACGAACCACTTCCAGCGGCTTGCAAGACGTAGGCACAAAAGACGGTCTACGTATTATTGTGCAAGCTTATGTGGTGTGGCAGGTTAAATCTGATAAAGACGATGTGCAGCGCTTTATGCGCGCCGTTCAAAACCAACCAGACGAAGCCGCTCGCCAACTACGAACCTTTGTGGGCTCCGCTTTAGAAGCCACCGCCAGCGGCTATAACTTGTCCAGCTTGGTCAACACAGACGCCAGTAAAGTACAAATCCCTCTTTTTGAAGCCAAACTTCGAGAACAAATTAGCCAATCCCTTTTGGACACTTACGGTGTTCGCGTGGTGCAAGTTGGCATTGAGCGATTAACCCTACCCGTGGTCACGCTGTCGGCCACCGTAGATCGAATGCGTGCTGAACGGGAAACCATAGCGACACAACGCACTGCAGAAGGCAAACGACAAGCCGCTCAAATCACCTCAGAAGCACAAAAAGAAGCGCGTATTATTACCGCCGATGCGACAGTCAAAGCCGCTAACATTGAAGCAAAATCCTTAGTCGAAGCCGCCAGCATTTATGGTAAAGCCCACGCCGAAGCACCACAGCTCTACGATATGTTGCGCTCCCTCGATACCCTAAGTGGCATTATCAATAAGAATACGCATTTGGTTCTTAGAACCGACGCGGCACCATTTAGCGCACTGATCGATGGGCCCAACACCTTTCTTTCGCCTAATACGCCCAACAGCCAAGAGGCGAAAAAACCATGATCTCTGGCAAAAGCGTCACTCAGGAAAGACCGCTAAATCAACCAAAAGGTCACTGGTTTCAGGCTGGTCGATTGGCTTTTTTGGCACTCTATCTGCTGACCTTTATAACCGCATTTACTTGGCTCGTTAGCAATGTTCGGGAAATCGGTCCTGACAGTCGCGCCGTGGTATTGAGTTTTGGTGCCATTGATAGAGTACAAGACTCAGGCCTGCTATTGGCGTGGCCGCAACCGTTTGAAAAAGTAGTGATTCTGCCAGCCGCCGATCGCGTTATTGATCGTACGGTCCAAGCTTTAATTCGACCTGAAGTCGCTAACTACACTGGGCTTAATTCTGGCATGGCCAGCGACGCAAACGCAGGCGTGGGCTACCTATTAACCGGCGACGCCGGTGTCGTGCAATTAGGCGTTCATCTATATTATAAGGTCACCGACCCTTACGCTTATGTACTGCAAGGAAAGCATGTGTCTTTTGCCTTGGATCGCTTGGTTGAACGCAGCGCGGTATTGGTGTCAGCGTCGCGTGACTTAGACACTATTTTGGTGGCCCGCCCTGAACTGGTCGGCGCCAGTACCGAAGCCGCGATTAAGCGGGAAAAACTGCGCGCAGACCTAGTACAAAGCATCAACCAAGGGTTGGCCGCACTAGCAAAAGAACACGCGAGTCTCGGCATTCGAATCGCTCGTGTCGACCTTCAACCAAGCTTGCCGGTGGAAACTGTGGACGCCTTTAATGCCGTCCTAACCGCTAGCCAATTGGCCAAACAAACCGTGGCTGAAGCGAACAATAAAGCCGCCACAACACGACAAAAAGCCAATCAAGAAGCCGACCGCTTGATACAACAAGCCAATGCAAATGCCAGCGAACGCGTCGCAAAGGCTCACACCGACACCGCCACCATCAGTCGCCTTGCTCAGCTCCAGCAAAATAATACAGACCCAGGCCTGCTGTGGCGCTTGTATCGCCAACGTATTCACACCTTGCTGTCACAAGCCGGTTCTGTCACCACGGTAGACCCTAGTGACGATGGCAAAATTATTCTACAAGGCAAACAACCATGACTCAGTCGTCTCATTCACATCACGGCCATGATCACGCTCATGACCATGGGCACATCCATTTTGCCAGTGGCTCCTTGAGTCGTCGCGAAAAAAAAGCCGCCGCTAAACAACTGACTCTGGCGATGGTTGCTCTGGGGTTATTGGCCTTGGGGTTGGTTTGGCATTGGCTATTTCCTTCTCAGCAAAGCGTCAGTCAGCTGCTGCTTGGCTTAGCCTCTGTGTTGGTCGCTTTTCCCGTCTTACGTTCTGGCTGGCATAGCCTAAAACACCCGAGTTTGCATGGCATTACCGATCAATTAATTGCCCTTGCCATGTTAGGTGCATGGGCCACGGCAGATTTAACAACCGCGGCTTTGTTGCCTATTATCATGATTTTTGGCCATATTCTAGAAGAGCGCAGCGTGATCGGCTCCCAAGAAGCAATCGACGCATTGAGCCAACTCACACACAGCAACGCTCGTAAAATCAACCCAGATGGCAGCATCAGTGATGTTGGTAATCAACAGCTACAAACCGGGGATCTGGTTGAAGTTCGTGCAGGCGATCGCATTCCTGCCGATGGCAAGATCATAGCGGGCATGGCCAGTTTGGACACGGCCCCTATTACCGGAGAGTCGGTACCACAAGAAGCCAAAACCGGCGATGATGTGTTTGGTGGTGCCATTAATCTAGACGGTCTACTGCGCATTCGTGTCACCCGTACCGGCGACGAATCCACCTTGGGCAAGGTGATCGCCCTGATGCAAAAAGCCGAGCAAGCAAAGCCGCCGATTACTCGTTTGCTTGAGCGTTACGCAGGGCAATACATGCTGTTGGTGCTCATGGTGGCGGCCATTACTTGGTTTGTGACTTACGACGCTCAAGCTATGTTGGCGGTGTTGGTGGCGGCGTGCCCTTGTGCCCTTGTTTTGTCTGCGCCAGCGGCTTCCATCGCCGGTATCGCGGTGGCAGCTCGTCACGGCATATTGATTCGAAGCTCGGCTTTTTTAGAAGAATTTACCGAGCTGAGTTCCTTAGTCATCGACAAAACAGGGACATTGACCTTTGGCGCCTTAAGTTTAGAGTCCCTACAACCGGTGGCGAACTCTCCGCTTTCAGAGACTCAGTTAGTCACTTTAGGGGCCAGTTTAGGGGCGTCCAGTAGTCACCCGGTTAGTCGGGCCTTGAGCAGCCTGATTGAGCATCAAGACTATCAATCCTTGCAAAACGTGCGTGAACACCAGGGATTAGGCGTGGTAGCAGAGACGGAACAAGGCGAAGCGGCATTAGGTCGACCTGAACTCTTTACTCAGCTGGGTATAGTGTTCCCCCCTGTTCCTGACCATGACGGTCCAATGGCGGGCTTGTCTCTCAAGGGGCAGTTTATTTGCTGGTTTTTGCTCGCCGATAAAGTGCGCCCAGAAGCCTCGCAAGCGCTGGCGGATTTAAAAGCTTTGGGGGTAGGACGACAACTTTTGCTCACCGGCGACCGTCAATCGGTAGCCAACAAGCTGGCGGCCGAAGTGGGCATTAGTGACATTGTTGCGCAAGCATTGCCTGAAGATAAATTACACAGGGTAAGAGATGAAATTCAGTCTGGCTTTAAACCCTTAGTCGTAGGCGATGGCATTAACGATTCTTTAGCGCTAAAGGCCGGTGTCGTGGGGGTTGCTATGGGCGCTGGTGGGGCAGATATCGCACTGGCTTCAGCCGATATCGTATTGATTGGCAGTGATTTAAGACGCTTAGGAACCTGTGTGCGATTAAGCCGACGCTGCCGTCGCACGCTGCACATGAATGTCATCATTGGTCTTAGTTGGACAGTGGCGATTATGGCCGCGGCGGCCTTTGGCGCATTAGGCGCAGCCGGTGCATTAATCGCTGCGCTACTGCATAACCTCAGTACCTTACTGGTATTGGTTAACACCGGACGGCTGTTGCGCTTTGAAGAAGTACTAAAAGACCCAACCAAGCCCGATGCGCCATAACGCTCGATGACCTCTTATCAAACCTTGCGGCGACTGACATACAGCGCCGCATGTTCTAACAAGTAATCTCCCTGCAACGTCATACGAACATCAGCCCCCTTCACACTGTGAGCCGGTTTAGCGTATACCCAAACTCGCTGAGTGAGGCCATTGTCTAGATTCACCACATCTATCTCAACGCGTCGATAACCGTCTGGTTCAGTTATCCGCTCCAGCGCATCCATTTCGGCCAGTGCGTCATCATCCACACTAAAAACCTGACCGAGCACTGGGTGTCCTTCGCCGGCGTCTAACAGCAACCAAGGGGAATAGCGCTCGCCAACCAACAAGAGCGGATAAGACACTGTGGTGCTAAAGACGCCCGGAATACGCTCGCCTTGGTTGCGTTCAAAATTAGGAAAACCTTCTTTTAAGGTGCCAAAAACAAACACACACGGCATCACACATTCCTTATACAATGACTCTCTCTAGGGGGCATCACGATCCGCTGGAGTGCCTGTAAAAGCAGAAATCAACGCATGTGGATCGCTTTTTTCAGTTTGTTCTACGCAGGCTTGCGCCCACCAAACAAGCTGGCTAAAAGTACGGTTAATATAGCTTCCCCAGCGGTTATGATCTTGATTCACTTGGGTTGTGCCATCCTCTTCAAATACCTCTTGGGCATGGGGAATATGCACCATGGAGGACACAGGTAAACAGCCTAATTCACTTAAAAAGACACGCATACCAACAGCCGCACGCATGCCGCCCCATTGCCCAGAAGAATAAGTCACGATCGCACTCGGTTTATAAGAGAACAAAGAGCTGCCAAAATGATTCAATAAATTCGCCAGCGCAGGACTGATACTGTGGTTGTACTCAGGGCTCAGCATAATGTAGCCATCGGCGGCACGAATTTTATCCGCTAACAAATCTAAGTCTTGTGGCACGGTGCGCTTGGAATAGGAAAAGTGCGGCTTAAACACAGCACCTAATTCGTATTCCAGCGGATCAATCAATTCAATCTCATGCTCTGGGTAACAAGTCGAAAAGAAAGACAAACACGCCTTACTGACTCTTTCTCCTAGTCGCGCTGGGCGTGGCGGTGTACTGGTTCTTACTGATCCAAGGAAGATCAAAAACTTCATTACTCTCTCCTTCCAACAAATATGACGACTGAACCGAACAAAGCGGCTTAGGTGTAATGCTTTTCTTGATCGATACGCCCTGCTTTCATGGTGACCCCATGGTCACACATGTAATCAATCACGTCAGGATCATGACTCACCATGATCATAGTCAAATCACGACGGGCCTTTAAGTCATTTAATAAATTCAATATTTCAGCCTGAACCGACATGTCTAACGCCGACGTCGGTTCATCCAGTAATAACAACTTGGGTTCAAGCAACAAGGCGCGAACAATGGCCACCCGTTGACGCTGACCACCGGACAATTGATGTGGGTAACGGTCAATCATATTTTCCGTTAACCCCACCTGCTTAAAGCCCTCGCTAATGCGCTCATCAATGTCTGGCAAACCGAGCAACTTCAGCGGCTCCGCAAGCGTTCGACGCAAGCGGTGCTTGGGGTGTAACGAGGCGTAAGGATCTTGAAACACCATTTGCACTCGACGACGTAAATCGCCAGTGAAAACCTTACCAGATTCCAGTGTCTGACCAAACAGGCTAATGTCGCCTTCCCAGTGCGGATTTAACCCTGCAAGCACCCATAAAAGCGACGATTTGCCACACCCCGACGGACCAACCAAACCGAAGCATTCTCCAGCTTCGACGGTTAAATCTATGTCGTGTACCACAGTATTGCGCTGCAAGCCTTGGGCATGACTCACACTGACGTTTTTAAGCTCTAGCACGTTCAATTCAATGTCTCCAAGTGCTCGCGATCTAAGGTGGGCAGAGGCTGGCCACGCTTAGTAATGTTGGGCCGGCACGACCATAAGGTTTGCGTGTAAGGGTGGGTCGCATTTGGCAAGTCTTCTGCGGGTAAATGATCGATCAAGCGCCCCTGATACATCACCATTACGCGCTCACAATAATCGGCGACTTGCTGAAGATCATGACTGATCAACAAAAGCCCCATATTGCGCTCTTCTACTAGAGAATGGATCAAATCCAAGACCTGATCTCGAACCGCATGATCTAGGGCTGATGTGGGCTCATCAGCAATCAATAATTGCGGATCATTGATCAGCGCCATTGCCAACATGACCCTTTGCCCCATGCCACCAGACAATTGATGTGGGTACATTTTTCTTAGCTCAGCAGGGTTAGGAAGCCCCACCGCATCGAGCATGTGTTCGACTTTTTCTGTCCTGGCTTTACGGGACATGGATTGATGCAATAGTAAGGGCTCGGCCACTTGACGACCGATGTTTTGAGTCGGATTCAGCGCGTACTTAGGGTCTTGCAATACCATGGAGACTTGATGACCACGCAGCCGGTTCCATTGTCGTTGGTCGTAGTTTAATACCGGATGCTCAAGCAGCTGAAAGCGCTCTGCGTCTACCACTAACGAATCCGCTAGCAAGCCCATTAATGAGCGAGCAGTAAGCGACTTACCAGAACCAGATTCGCCGACCAAGGCAACGCGTTCGCGCCCCATGGAAAAATCAATTCCTTTGACCAGCTGAGTGCCGTCGTTAAGGCCAATATGCAAGCCGCGCACGTCCACTAATGTCGTTTTATTTGTCATGACGAGGGTCCATTTTATCTCTCAGCCCATCTCCGAGCAGATTAAAAGCAAGACTGGCTAATAAAATAGCCACACCCGGTACCGCCGCGACCCACCATTGATCGAAGATCACTCGGCTACCACTGGCCACCATAGAGCCCCATTCCGCCGCAGGTGGCTGAATGCCCATGCCTAAGAAACCAAGCCCTGCAGCGGACAGAATGATGCCCCCTAGATTTAGCGCCGCGCGAACAATTGCGCTGGGTAAAATCAATGGCAAGATGTGCCCAAAGATCAAACGCCAGCCACTGATGCCCTGCATTTTTGCCGCTGACAGATAATCACTACGACGAATCGATAAGGTTTCCGTTCGCGCTTGACGCGCAAAAGACGGCCAGCTGGTAAAGGCCAACGCCAATGCGCCATTCATCAAACCAGGGCCTAAAATTGACACCAATGCCAAGGCAATAACCAAGCTTGGCAAGGACATTACAATGTCCGTTAAGCGCATTAAAATACGCTCTACCCAGCCGCCAAAATAGCCCGCACAAATCCCTACCGTTAAACCAATTGGCACGGTTAATACAATAACCAAGCTGACTAATAGCAAAGTAGGACGAGCACCATGCAGCACTCGTGAGAAAAGGTCGCGACCAAAGCGATCGGTACCAAACCAATGCTGCGCATTGGGTGCCAATAACCGATCTTGGATATTTTGCACATTGGGATCAAAGGTCGATAATTGCGGAGCAAGCAAAGCCAATACCACCAGCAAAATCACCAACGCCAAACCAATATTTAAGGTACTAAACAGACTTAGCCATCGAAAAGCACCATGTTTTTTTAAAGTCATCATCGTGTTCTTGGGTCCACCCATTTAGTCAGTATGTCGGCAAGCGCATTAAGCAACACAAAACAGGTGCCGATTAATAAGGTCGCTCCTAATACAGCCGCCGTATCCGATGCGAACAATGCGCTGGTCAAATAGCGCCCTAAACCAGGCCAAGCAAACACGGTTTCCGTTAACACCGCCCCTTCTAATAATCCGGTGTAAGACAAGGCCAATATGGTAATCAAGGTGCCTAATACATTAGGGAACACATGCACTAATAAGATACGCAAACGACTGGCGCCTTTAGCTTGTGCCAGAATCACGTATTCTTTATTACTTTCTTCCAACATCACCGCTCGTAACAGGCGAGTAATAGACGCCATCGACAGTAACGCCAAGACCGCAACGGGTAACCAGAGGTGAGCGATGGCATTTTTTATAATATTAATGTCACCGCTACGAAAAGCATCCAACAGCACAAAACCACTGTCTTGCGTCATGGTATAGGTGTAAATATCATCCAGTCGGCCAGGCCCTGCGGACCAATGTAGCGTCGCATAAAAGAGCAATAGCCCAAGCAAACCAAGCCAGAAAACCGGTACAGAATAACCTAACAGAGAAATAAACCTTGCCAGCTGATCTAACCAACTGCCCGGCTTATAGACCGCTAAGATGGCAAATAAAATGCCAAAAAAGGCACCAAAAAACATCGCACAAGTGGCCAGTTCAATGGTCGCAGGAAAAGTACGCATAAGGTCATTAAGCACAGGTTGCTGGCTTAACTGAGACATGCCTAGATCACCATGAGTCAAACGGCCTAAATAATGCAGAAACTGCATCGGCAAAGGCTCATCTAACCCCAATTCGTGTCGTGCTTGCTGATAAGTTTCCTCACTCGCATGATCACCCACTAACTGCAATGCGGGGTCGATTGGCGCAGCGCGAGACAGCAAAAAGGTAAACACCAATAAGCCGAATAAGGTCAGCGCTAACGAAATAAGGCCGCTCGCCAAATGTTGGCTGCGGCCTATCCAAAGCCGACGCATTGCGCCGGCTGATTTATCAATATTACTCATTATTTAGAAACGTTTTGATAGTAAACCATGTCTGGCGTAATGCCTTGGACATAACCTTTTAGATTATCTCGAATAGCAACCAACTTTTTATTTTGCAAACCAATCACGAACGGTGCACTTTCACGCACCTGACGCTGCAACTCTTGGTACATTTTTGTACGCTTAACAGGGTCAGTTTCGGCGCGGGCTGCAATGGTCATTTTGCTTAGCTCTGGAATCTGCCAATTGGCACGCCATGCTATGGTTTTTGAGCCATTTTCCGGGTTGTAAGCAAACGAGGAGGCATTGGTATTAGGGTCAAAATAGTCCGGTCCCCAAGACGATACATTGGCTTCGTAGTTATGTTCTTTTACGTCATTAGACACTTGGCTACTGATACCAGGAATCAGTTCCACTCGGATACCCGCTTTCGCAAAGCTGGCTTGTAATGCTTGAGCAACATCCAAATATGGCGGTTGGTTAGAGACCACCAATTTGAAGTGTGGGTCTTTGATTCCAGCGTCTTTTAAGATCTGTTTCGCTTTTTCTGGATCGTAATGGTATGGCTGATCCGTCAAAGCGCCGTTGAAGCCTTGCGGAAGGAAAGACTGCTGAACTTGAAATTGACCACGCATCAAGTCTACGGCAATGCCTTTGTAATCAAATGCCCAATGCGCCGCTTCCCAAAACTTCGGATTGCCCAAATCTGGGTTATTCTTCGCTTTGGTATTAAACATGATGTAATAAAGTGATGCATAAGGTAACGCTAAGGCTTTCACCCCAGGCTTTCCTTGTAGCGACTCAAATTGATCAGAACCTAGGTTACGTGCAATGTCCGCATCACCTTGCTCTATCAATAGTTGACGGGTTGCCGCATCAGGGACGTTTTTCATCAAAATCATCTGCATTTTTGGTGCGCCGGCAGGCGATGTTTTGTTTGCCGTCAGAACCAATGCTTCATGAGGCGTGTATTTCATAATTTGAAATGGACCACTGCCAGCCGAATGATTGTTTAGCCAAGCGTGACCAAAATCGCCATTCTTGACATGCATCTCAACGGCTTTTTCATCCACGATAGAAGACGCTGGAGCCGACAATAAACTTAAAACAAACGAAGGACCCACATTAACGTCCCAAGTGATTTTTACCTTATTAGCGTCCACTTTTTGTAGGTGGCTATCCACATTGTCTTTATCCCAACCTAATTGGGTCAAAATAAAAGACGGCGCTAAATTCAATTTTACCACTCGGCTTAATGAGAAAAGCACGTCTTCTGGTCGAATAGGATTACCACTCGCAAACTGAGCATTATCCCGCAGTGTCAGTGTTAAACTACGCGGCGTCGATACCCAACTGGTTGCCAATGTTGGTTTTAATTCTGTTGGGTTTTCAGGGTCTGACTGAACCAGTCGCTGATAGATATTGGTAAAGGTTTGTACTGAGGTTAATTCAAATCCTTGTGCTGGGTCCAAACTGGTCACATCGTCGAGCGATTGAGCAACAACCAACGCGTTTGGTGGCGTTGCAGCCATGGCCGCGATGCTCCCTGTAAGCAGTATGCCTGTGGCAATCCATTTTTTAATCATCTGGTATTTTCCTAACTAAATAGTCAATTTTATGTAAGTGTAAGTGACCTAGCTTATTTGGGAAAGAGCCCACCTCGCTTTGGCTTTTATATGCACATTCTATCTATTTTTCTTAATTTATTTAACTTAATCGAATAAGAGAAAGGTTATATTTGCCCTTTTTAACCATTAGCTAACAGCTTGGTTAAGGTGTGGGCAGAAATGGCTTGGCAACCTGTCGCATTTTGCCCACACCAAAGAGACGCAAAATTTGTGCCGCCTTGCAGGGAGTCTAATGCTTTTAGCTGTGTCATTTCGATTGACGCATGAGGAAACGCTGGGGCAGAGGGTGACATATACGCCAGCTCTTCCATCACACGATTCACCACAGAACGAGCAGGTCGACCGGTAAACACATTCGTCAAGGCTGTGTGCTGCGCCGCATCACTTTGCAGCGCCTCTCGGTGAGAAGATGAAATCCGAGACTCATCACACAACAAATATGTCGTGCCTATTTGCACCGCTGCCGCACCCAGCGCCAGCAAAGCCTGTATCTCTTTATGATGGGCTATCCCTCCTGCACCAATTACAGGCACTTTTAGCACTTGAATAAGTTGTGAAACCAGAGAAAACAGCCCTACCTGAGTGGTAATGTCATCAGATAAAAACATACCGCGATGGCCACCTGCTTCTACCCCTTGTGCAATGATGGCATCCACACCTTGCGACTCTAACCAGAGCGCTTCTTCTAAGGTCGTCGCGGATGACAGAACCTTACTGCCCCAAGACTTCACCCGCTGCACTAATTCTGGATCAGGCAGGCCAAAATGAAAGCTGACCACAGGAGGCGAAAACGGCTCAATGGCATCGGCGATGGCGTGATTAAAAGGCGTTCGGTTGGCGCTATTAGGCAGACTTTTTGGTGTCGCTCCAAACGCCGCAAAATAGGGCATTAATTTGCTCTGCCAAACCTGATGTTCTGCTTCGTTATACTCGATCGGTTGATGGCAAAAGAAATTCAAATTGTAGGGTTTGTCTGTGCCCGCTTTGATCAACTTAATTTCACTGACCATGTCCGCCACACTAAGCATGGCACAAGGCAAAGACCCTAAGCCACCCGCGTTAGACACGGCTATTGCCATATCGCTTCCTTGGGCTCCAGCCATAGGCGCCTGAATAATTGGGTGCTCACAGCCGAGTAAGCGCTTACCTTCCAGGTTGATCATACTTTCTATTCCTTATTCTTCAGGCGTTCATTGGTAAATTTATTTCACGTTCGGCAAATGACGTTGGATAGCGCTTGGCAACGCACACAACAATTGAGCTCTCATAAAATGCCATTTCGCCGACAACAATAATAATCCGCCACCGATCAGCACCCCAGTCAAAGCAAAGCTGTAGCCAATGCCACCATAACTCTCAATGATGGCCGACACCGCATACAGCACATAAATCAACGAAGACACCATAAAGGCCCGACGATCTACCGCAATCGAAATAGACGTCATCAGCAGATACAAAAAGACCACAACAAGCATGCTGAGCAGGCTCTCATTGCCATTCAAAATGCCTAAATTTGAGAAAATAGGATGAATGATCAAGGGCGCCGACAGCAAATGAAGCCAGAAGGCGACGTCTGAACGACGAGTGATACGCTGTGTATCACTCGCATCCCAATACATCGCTAACAGAAACGCGGCAACGCCACACAAAAACAGCACCATCATCAAACCCGATTTGGCCGCAGGAAACATCACCAAAACAAGCGAGAGAACAGAGACAAAAAGCGCACCGGTTCCAACCGCAACCGTAATAGGAACCCTAAAACGTCGCCAATGAAGGTAAGCCGACATTGTGGTCACCGCCGCGGCAAAAAGCGATGCCGCCTGCACAGAGAAAGAAGGGATCGAAGAGGAAATTGAAAACACACACCAAAAGACACCTCCCATAAAAGAGAGGAGCAAAACAATCGCTGGCAGGGCCATTTTACGCTTACGAACAAAAAACTCAGCCAGCCCCCAAGATAAGGCCGCGAAGACCAGCATAGCAAGCGTGTTGCTGCTAGGCCTAACCACCCAAACAGATGAAAACAATAACAAGCTACACGCAATCACCACGAAGATATCATTGAAACCACCCACTAATCGGAAGTTTTCTTCATCGACGGCGGCGGTTTGCTTTTCTTCTGCTAATAACGAGCGAAATTCAGTGACTGCGGTGTCAGTAAACACACCTTTCTCTACGGCATAATTTAAATCTTCATCCGTGTACATACTGCAGTTAACCTTTTCTCATTAAGTAGGCCGCCATTATTGCGCTTTTCAGGCACCGGAAGAAGCACTTTTACTTGACCGAGATAAAGAGACAGTTAGAAGGAAAGAACGTAAAGGAAGAGGAAAAGCAGGAAGAGTGAAAAAGAGCAGACGGTGATCACCAATCTGCTCGGTATAACGCGGTTTATAATCTGTCTGAAATATTACGCACTAGGTCCGCACCAGGTAACTGGCTCGCGATGCCACATAACCATAGATACGTTCTATGTAATGGATAACCGCGGAAGATCCAACGTTTTCGAAGTTGATTAAAGTTCTTAAAAAACGCTTTTTTATGGCCTGTAACAGGTTGTTCACAAACAGAGTTCCAACCTTTGTAGACCCCAGACAGGTCTGCTCCACGCATATAACGTTGCAGCCATTTAGGGAACCGAGCGAACGTCATCGCGGACTGAAAATCAATAAAATAGGGTTTACCGTCTTCCCCTAAAATTACATTTCCTAGATTGCGTAAATCTAGGTGAACAAGACCACGGCGGTGCATTTCCGACACCATGTGTTCAAGTTGATTAAAGAAGGATTTAGGCACTGTTTCACCTTGCTTACTTAGCGTACGCAGTGGCACCCCTTCGATAAAAGCATACGCGATGCCAATAGAAGACAAGCGGTGGAACTCATCGCTCACACCATTCATGCCTTGCAGACGCGCTAGCGCCTTATATTCTTGATTAATAAACAAACGAGCAAATGTCTTACGAACTATCCAGGGACTGTGTTGAAAGTCTTTGATGACTAAATCAGTCTGATCGTCTTTATAACGATACACGATAGCATTAGCAAAGCGGCCTTTATGGAGGACGATTAAATTGTCAGTATGAAAGTCTCGCTCTGGAAAACATTCACTTAATTGTGAAATCAGTACTTGCTCGTTCATAATCAAAATCTACGTAAGTAATTGCCTAGACAACAATGTTAACAAACGTAATGATCATCCAGTAGAGAGCAGAGAAAAAGTCACTCTTTGTTACGAATTTATTTCAAATTGTTCAAAAATCTTAGCAGAAGCGTGCTTAATTGGTCTCTCTCTTGGTGAGAAAAACCACTTAAGGCCTTCTCAAACACACGGTTTACCTTGGGCTGAATATTCGGGATAAAGGCATCACCTTTGGCGCTTAAGCTCAAATACATTGAGCGCTTGTCTGTCTCAGACGGGCGTTTATCCAATAACCCCTTGCCTTCAAGCCGACACAATAAGCGGCTCATCGCCCCTCGATCGTAATCCATTTCAGTGCACAAACTCGCTAGCGTACTTTGGCCATTGTAAGCCAGAATCATCACAACCCGATATTGAGCTGCGGTTAACTCCAATGCTGACAGCTCAGCGTCGATCGACGACACAATGTGCGTTTTAATCGCTGAAATTAACAAGCCAAAGTCCGCGATTGACTGCAGCTTTTCCAGCTTATTCACCTGCAAAGCAAATGGCTTTAACATAATCCCCCATCCTATTTAATAACGCGCTACGGCCTTCTGTTAATAAGCCCCAATGAGCACATAATAAAAGACAGAAAGCGAAAAAAATATTAACTAGCAAAGATGAATTACATCAACAAGATAGCTTGCCTCTTGAGTTGAAAACAGTGAGTAAATACAAAGGACACACTACATAAGGTTACTGACAGCCCTAACAAACTTGGTTAAGATTAGAACAATCCCATTCATTGTTGTTTTACGAAAGGCGACTCTCAACCCAAGGCTGTCTCTATGCAAATTACCAATTCGCCATTCAACTATGCTCAAGCAGGCCTTAAAAACAGCCAAACAGGGTTGAACGAAGCAAGTCAAAAAGTCGCAGAAGCCGCCACTCAAACAGCCGATAGCAATCAATCCAATCGCTCAGGCAGTCAAATACAAGATGGGGTAATACAGGCAAAAGAAAGCGAGCTGAACGCAAAAGCGAACGCTCGTGTTATCAATAGCGCAGATCAGGCTATTGGTTCATTGATTGATATTCGAGTCTAAAACGGCCTTAAAGCGCCAACAATTCTGTCATCTCTGACGCCAATAAAGGGCGTACAAGGCGCCCTACTTCTTCACCATTTTTTAAATAGATCAAGGTCGGCCAAAGCGTAACACCAAAGGCTCGCCCTAATTTTTTTCCCTTCCCATCAAACACCTTGATATGCCATAGCGAGCGCGTTGACAGCTCATCAGCAACGATCGGAGCAGACGCCTGACAATGCCCACACCAGGGCGCACCAAACTCAAGGATGACATCACCTGCTAAAAGCTTAATGTCTTCAACGGTTGGGGCTTGCTCAGAATAGTCTGGGTTAAACCCCATAGTAGCGGCATTTATCTTAGTCATTATTACTCCCTGCGTTAAACAGCCCCGTAAGCGCCATACCAAAGAATGGCAAAAAAGTGACATGCGGTTCCCGATAAGACAAACAAATGCCAAATCAGATGCCCATATCGCAAACGCGCATCAAACGCATAAAAGACTACGCCTAGCGTATAGAGCAGGCCACCTAACACCAAAAGCATCAGACCTTGTGGCGCCATAAGCTCAACTAAGGGCTTGATCGCAATGATAATAAGCCAGCCCAGCAAAACATATAAGGCGGTTGAGACAAGCGGATGTTTGGCTTTGCCAAAAGCTTTTAGCAAGACTCCTACCGCTGCCAGCCCCCAAACAGAGGCTAAAATAGACCAGCCCCAAGCACCTCGTAGCACCCCTAGCATAAACGGCGTGTAGGTACCGGCAATCAAAAAATACACAGCGGAATGGTCAATAACTCGAAATAGGTTTTTCGCTGGTCCCGCAGGCGCAGCATGGTACAAAGTAGAAGAGAGGTAGAGCAAAATCATGGTAGCGGAAAAGACGCTGACGCCAACCAAAAAACTGGTGTCGGCGTCGTTAATGGCGCTGATAATTAAAAATGGTGTACCGATGAGCGCGGCCAGTAAACCGAGCCCATGGCTGATACTGTTGGCAACTTCTTCCCCGAGCGATTGTTCTCTTTTCGCGGGCGCTAATACATCTTCCATTTCTTTTTCTCCATCCATCATCAAACCCAGTATTGGGTTTTAACCAAATCGATAAACGGTCAAGCGTTAAGGCCTAGATTGTCTCTTGGCCTTAACGTAAAGCATGATGCTTATGATCTAGTGTTGCAACATTGAGATTGGTTGCCTTTCTAGTCGATTGTAGAGGCGTGAACTTCCATTTGTTCCGCTAATAGAAAATCCTTTTCAGAGAGCCCTTCAACATCTTCTGTGGTTAACTGTATATGCACTTCATTGTAGTTATTAGACCATTCTGGGTGATGATCCATTCTTTCTGAAATCAAAGCGCATTGCGTCATAAACCCAAAAGCTTGCTGAAAGTTTCTAAAGGTAAAGCTAGAAGACAACTTACCATTTTTAATTGCCCAATGGCCTTGCGTAGACTTATTAAGCTCGCTGAGTGACCATTCTATTTCTTCTTGTGAGAGTGCTTTTAATGACATAAATACCTCCAAAGGCTGTTCTTATCTGTGCACCTTCATCCCTGATATTATTTTATTCCCCATGTATAAATGAAGTATTGGAGTATAAAAGTGCGAATGCAATCGCATGGAATAAAGATCACTCTAGTTGCCGTTTTTTTGCCTCTTAGGAGGCTATATGATGAATCAATCACCTTGCGTAAAATATCTCTCTAAAGCCTTAATCTCCCTGTTTTTATTCTTATGCTACGAACCTATTATGCTTTGAATGCTCTTGCAATAGAGACAGTCGCCTTTGCATTTTTAATCTTATTTAAGATCAATTCTGGTGCGCTATCCGCAGCCTGTTTTGCTGCAAATAGGGCCGCAGATTCCGCCACACCGTAGACCCCCACCGTGTTGAAAACATACTCAGAATGGGTGCTTAATAAACTTGCCATTGGGGTGAGTTGCTCTGCACTGAAGGTCTGAAATGACCAAGCATACTTTTCCGCTAAAGCGATTAGATTCTCTTCATCGGCTTTTATATCTATGCTGCTCAAAGAATGAATATCCTTCGGTGTTAATCCTTTTTGAGACAGCCCTTCCAACATGAGGCGTTCTAAAAACGCCAGTGGACAACCTCGCTCACACCCCATACCTAAGGTATAAACAGGATTCAGATACGCCTTGGCAGTCGTTGCCACCAATTGAGCCCCAAGACTATTTGCGACTTGAGCCCCCCATTCATTCGCCCCGCCTTCATGGCCTGATAAAAGAGGAATAACAAATTTCCCCAGCTCATCTAAGACCAACACCGGAGGGTCTTGGTATTTATCTTCTATAACGGGCGCCAAGGTCCGCATAACAATGCCTGTGGCACAAATAAACACCAAGTGATCGCCTTGCTGGAACGCTGAGCGCACCTTTTGAGCAAACGGCTTGGGCTTATAATCCAATACCGCCTCAGGCCACTGACGTAATATGCGCCTAGCAAGCTGCTCACCCGCTGGCGTCAGGGCAACAATGCGAATCAACGTGTACCTCGCTCGCTCTTAGTCACGACAAACAAGGAGAAATACGGCCCTGCTTTGTCTTCCAATGTGGATACGTCTTGCACTATGCGCTCATTATCACGGCCAATGTACTCTAGATATTTTGCGTCTTGCAGGCGGTTCGTCTTCCGTAGAGCGGTCAGTATACGAGGTCTAGCACGGCCCGCTTTCATAATAACAACACTGTCGTGTTGCTCTAACGCGGTATCAATTTGCAATGCAGAGTGACGCCCACTCACGACAGCAAACGACTCTTTTAATACCGTTAATGGGTGATTCAAGGCCGAAGATGCCGCATTAATAGAAGAGACTCCAGGCACTACCTGACAAGAGAACTGCCCCTCTAAACGTTCTAATAAATACGCAAAAGAGCCAAAAAACAGTGGGTCCCCTTCACACAAAAACACCACATCACGTCCGTTTTCTAGCTCATCGGCTATCGCCTGTGCTCCGCCATCATAGGCCTTATTGGCTTCTTCACGATCGGTTGACATGGGCATCACAATCGCGATTTCATTTTGTTGATGGGTAACACCTGAAAAGGCTTCACAGGCAATGTTTTTGGCTTGTGAATTGCCTTCGCCATTGGCCAGATAACTCACCACACTGGCACCTTGAATTAAACGTAGTGCCTTTAAAGTAATCAATTCAGGATCACCTGGGCCGACTCCAACCCCAATAAAGCGCCCTTTTGTTTGTTCGTTTGTTATCATCTCGACAGCCTTCATTACTCGGTGTCCTTTTGTGTATTAATAGCCATTGACGTCTTAATAAATAAAGACAAGGTCACTGGCAGATTAGGGCGATACAGCCGCTGACCGGCTAAACGATCTTGTTTGGATACAGCCAACTGCAAACTGTGTTCTTCGGCGTCTTGCAAGCGCGCACGCTGATTGGCAAATTGCATGACCTGAAACTTGCTGTCTTCTGTCACCGCGCTCACCATTAAATGGCCACCAAGAGGCAAACATGACCATACTTGCGCCATCAGGTCATTCAAAGCGCCATCACTGCCACCAATAAAAACTTTATCGGGTAAGGGCAAATCGGCCAATGCTTCAGGTGCACGCCCTGCCACAATGGATAAATTACGGGTAACGCCAAAACGATCTTGATTGGCTTCTAGGCAGGCTAAGCGTTGTGGATGATGCTCAATGGCAATGATGTGGCTTTGCTGATGCCAATAGGCAAGCTCCACACTCACACCACCACAGCCAGCACCAATGTCCCAGACTGTATCACCTGCTTGAAGCCCCAAATAAGAGAGGATAACCAGCCTAACTTCGCGCTTGGTGATCATCCCTTTGCCGTCGCCTTTATCGGTAACAAAGGCGTGATCAGGAATCCCCGGTGCGCTCGGATACAGACTTCCTTGACCGCCACTCGGCCTGCCTGTTTTCACGACAATGACGTTTAACGGGTCAAATGTCAGTGCCGTTTGCTCGCACAAGGTTGTGGCTGAGAACTGACGTACCTGCTCATGCTGATACCCCAAAGCTTCACAAACGGTGATCTCACTGTGAGCTAAGCCGGCCGCTAGGCACTCTTGTGCAATGTGTTTTGGCTGACTGTACTGATCTGTCAGTAACACTAGGGTTTTATTGCACTGCAATGAAGAACGTAGATTCGATAAGGGTCGGCCATGCAAACTCACCACCTGCACATCTTGCAATGACAACCCCAGACGATGACACGCCATTTGAATACTGGACACATTAGGGTAAAAAACCAATTTATGAGCAGAACCGACGCCGCCAAAAGTACGCTTAAGCCAAGCTCCTACCCCATAAAATAGAGGATCTCCAGAAGCCAACACCACCACTTGTGCTGCGCCTTCTTGTTGCCATTGCTCGAATTTAACCGCCAATTGAGACAGCTTAGGCAGCTTTTCAACCTGGGCTTGATGTGCAAAGTCCACCAGGGTGTCATGCTGCCGAGGCGAGCCTACGACTATGTCATGTTCGGTTAAGTTTGATAATACGGCTTGTGCTGGCGCCGCTAAATTCGCACATTCCGCCACCCCTAACCCAATCACATGAATTTGCATCAATAATACTCACCCAAGTTACAACGCAGTAAGGCATTGCAGCTGGCAGAAGTCACCGCACTGCCTCCCATACGGCCGAGTAATGTAATGCATTCTACGCCTAGTGTTTGGTGCGCATCCCAAAGCGCTTGCTTGGATTCTGCCGCGCCGACAAAGCCCACCGGCATACCAATAATCAAAGCCGGTTTGGGCGCACCTTGCTCAATCATTTCCAATAGGCGAAACAAGGCGGTTGGTGCGTTACCAATCAAAACGACGCTGCCTTCTAATGAATCCATCCACAGGCTTAATGCCGCCATAGAACGCGTTTCACTTCGATTTTTCGCCAACATGGCAACCGTAGGATCGTTTAAAAAACACAGGGGTTCACGCTCAATCATGCGCTTAGTCACACCCTGCTTGACCATTTCCACATCGCATAAAATCGCACCATTATTCGCCAACGCCTCGCGCCCAGCCTGCGTTGCGTTCGCACTAAAGCGCACGCTGCTCGCCACATCAGGCAACCCCAAACTGTGTACGATGCGCATCACCACTTGTTGTTGATCTTGAGTCAGCGCAGAAAGGTCGGTTAGCGCACGAATCTGACGAAAACTGTCTTGTTCAATCGCCTGTGGGTTTTGCTCGTAGCGTTGCGGCTCTGACATAGAATGACTCTTTTGGCTAATATTATCGTTGGTTGAATTTGTCACTGTTGGCTGTCTTTTTGATCATGAATGGAGGGACTACAGACGCTTAAGCAGGCCTCTAGGCAAGTATCTGTGTCATTAAACTCTTTGTCCGCGGCAGGCAATCTAGGTCGCTCTTGAAGCAACACATCTATCCCTAATTCCCGCGCGGCTTCTAGTTTAGCGTACGTGGCGTCACCCCCACTGTTTTTACTAACAATGACATCTACTTGGTAATCAACAAGCAGCTTTCGCTCTTCCTCTAAAGCAAAAGGGCCAATGGCTTTGATCCACTGAACGCCTTCTGGCAGGGGGAATTTTGCGGCCACAGCCGTGCGCCAAATAACGGACGCTACAGTATCATTTTTGAGAATCGTTCTCAACAAAGATTCGGGCATTTGCCCTGCACTGAGCAATGGAGTACGACACCCTTTGAGCATTGAAACTAACGCGGAATCATCTTGATAATAACGCCAGCGGTCACCCGCTTTAGGTTGCCAAGCGGGGCGATGAAAACGCCAGCAAGGAATGCCAACTTCACGGGCAGCGACCACCGCTTTACTGCTCATGGTGTGGGCATAAGGATGGGTCACATCCAAAACCAGGGTAATCTGATTGGCTCTTAGGTATGCGGCTAAACCACCAAACTGAGTAAAACCACCAACCACCAGCTCACAATCCACTTTTGGCACTCGCACCAACCCAGCCAAGCTGTACACCACTCGAACGCCCGCTTGATGAAGGGTGTCCGCCAGACGACGCCCATCTGCGGTGCCTCCTAGTAATAAAATTTTCATTTCATCCTTCCTCGCGAATCTGCATCTGTGGCATGACCGACAAACTGACCACGACGATCAATTGCCCAGACTTCCAGTGCTATGTGCGACGGTATATAGGAACGCGCAAAATGTAATGCCTGAGCACAAATCGCGTCGGCGAGTGGAAGGCCCGCTTGCTGAGCAAATTTCAATGCTTCTACACTGGTGTTCGCCTGGGCCATTTTTTCAGTCAGCTCAACCTCAGCCCCTAAGCGGGTCGCTAAGCTTGCCAATGCCGGTAAATCAATGCTCGATACTCGACTGTTTAGATCCATATGCTGTTGAGCCAATTTGCTGATTTTTCCAAAACCGCCACACAAGCTTAATGTCGTTAATTTGGCGCCACTGTGCTGCTCCACTTTTCTAACGTGCTTAAGCACAGCTCCGACAAAGTCCCCCATTTCGATCAACGCCATATCATCGAGTTGATAATGTTTTTTTATCGCGTCTTCACTGCTATTGCCTGTGGTGGCTGCAATGTGAGTAATGCCATTGGCGCGCGCCACATCGATGCCTTGGTGGATAGACGCAATATAAGCGGCGCAAGAAAACGGCCGAACTATGCCTGTGGTACCAAGAATTGAAATCCCGCCCATAATACCAAGACGCGGGTTCATGGTTTTTTCTGCAATCTGAGCCCCATTGATCACCCCAACAGAGACATCAAAGCCCCCTTGGTAATGATAGGTTTGAGCAAAACCTTCAAGGTGCTCTGTCATCATTTTTCGCGGCACAGGGTTGATTGCAGGCTCACCCACGTCAAGCAATAAGCCGGTACGAGTTACAATACCAACCCCTTCAGCGGCGTAGAAATGCACGCCTTGCTGCGCGCTTAGCGCCAGTTCGACAAAAATCGTCGCCCCATGAGTCGCATCAGGATCATCGCCTGCGTCCTTTATGGTCGACGTGCGAGCGCTTGATTCGCTCACCTTATACGCTTCAATCGTCAGATCGACCTGCTTCCCTTTTGGCAAGGTCACACTAACCGTTTTATCTTGGCGTTGCGCAAAAAGTGCTTGCGCCGCCGCCACACAACACGCCGTCGCACAGGTGCCTGTGGTCAGACCGGTGCGCAATGGCGTTGGCTTTTCTGCACTTTCAGGCCACATATTATGCGCTCTCACCCAAACGGTTTACGCCTAAAAAAAGAGCCGCTGTCGCCTCTAAGTTTGACGGGAAAAACAAATGCAAATAACTGGCGGTTAGCCCCTGCTGCTGGTAAATGGCCTCCCCTGGGGCTGGATGACGCTGACGGCGGCCATAACCAACTGGCTCTGGCGTGTTCGCGCTGCGTGATCTGTGATGAGCATGGCCACGAATGTCCCCTTGCGGCACCACGGCCGTTTGCATACCTTGACAACCACGCTTACCGCGCATGGCTCCTTGGCCGGGTAAAATGCCCAACATTGGGTAACAATGACCTTCTAAATCTGTCAGCTCTTCTAAGCTATACAACATGCCTCCACACTCAGCGAGAAGGGGTTTGCCAGTCGCAAAAAACGCCTGTATCGCAAGTCGCATATGCGTATTTTCAGACAAGGTTTTGGCGTGCAATTCTGGGTATCCACCTGGTAACCAAAGCGCGTCAGCGGCTGGCAAGTGCGAGTCTTTTAACGGAGAGAAAAAGACAATAGTCGCGCCCAAGCTTTTTAGTGCATTCAGGTTGGCATCATAAATAAAACTAAAAGCGGCATCTTTCGCCACGGCGATGGTTTTACCTTGCAAATGACGCTTAGCCGGTACTTCTGCGTGATCGCGCTCTGCCGGTAGAAAAGCCACCGGTTCCGGCAGGGTTAATAAACCGTCATCATTTGATTGTTGCAACCAGTCAACCGCTGCTTCAAAACGAAGCTCAAGTTCGTCCGCGACTTCTTCTGCTTGTACCAACCCCAAATGGCGCTCTGGCAGTGTCACTTCTTCATCGCGCTTCAATGTCGCCAGCAATGGCAAAGACGCCGGCAGCGCGTCGCGAATTAACTCAGCATGGCGTTCACTTCCACAACGGTTCGCAATCAAGCCAACCACGGTGACATCCGCTCGAAAATTCGCCAACCCTGTCGCCAAGGCCGCGGCCGTTTGCGCCATCCCCTTCACATCCATCACAATGGCCATCGGAATACCAAAACGTGCCGCAAGATCCGCACTGGATGGCTCGCCATCAAACATCCCCATGGCGCCTTCAACAAGAATCAGGTCCGCAACTTTTGCTGCTTGATACAAACGATCCTGACAGTAATCATCACCTGCCATCCAGATGTCTAACTGCTCAACCGGTTGTTGGGAGGCTTGGGCGAGTATTTGTGGGTCTAAATAATCAGGCCCAGTTTTAAACACCCTGACCACCTTTCCTTGTTTGGTAAAGTAACAAGCCAAGGCCGCCGTAATCGTTGTTTTACCTTGATTCGACGCCGGAGCAGTAAGAAAAATAGCAGGGCAATAAATGGTTTCTTGACTCATTGTTTTGTCTCTAAAAGCGAATTTAATAATAGGTAATCGGCGCCAAGCTGTTGCGCGATTTCAGCCCCTCGACCACGTTTCACCTGGGTGTTTTCAGTATCGATCAAGACACAATGGCCTAATAATGCTTTGTTGCTGCCCGCTGAAAAGTCCGTCACATCCGCTTGTGTACGACCGTCCGTTACAATGTACGTTTGGCTAATTAACCCAGAGGTTGCCTTATGCTGCTGGGTTAAATATTGGCTGACCTTCTCGATGGCAAGACGAAACGGCGTGCCACCTCCAGCCCCTAATTGATTCAACCTCTCTAGAATTTCCTTGGGGGCGCGGACTTTCGGCAAAACAGCCGACACGGCGTCTTGACCAAAGCCTAAAATAGCCATTTGTTCACGGGCCAGATAGGCTCGATTGGCGATGTCTAGAATCACCCCTTTGGCTTTCGCAAAGACACCTTGCGCCAAGGTCGAGGCCGATGTATCTAACAGCACCACATGCAACACAGGCAGACCAGTATGGCGTTTCTTAGGCAATAATTGACTTGGTGGCCAGCTTTGCGGGTGACTGATAATGCTTCTAAACCAATCGATTCCCTCCCCCGCCACAGACCCATCAAGACAATACCCACTCGCGGCCTTACCTCGTTGCTTTCCCGGCGCCACCTCTCGTAAATTTTTCGATGAGGTCTTTGTTTTTTCAGGAGACTGCAGCGTCGGTAATCCAATACGCTCACTTGCGGCTTGTCGTTCTGGCTGCATACTGCCCCATTCCCCCTGTTGAGCAGGGTCTGGTGAAGCGGAGTCTGTATTATCAGGCAATGAGCTCGGTGGACGCCTTGATGGTGGCGTAGAAGGCGGCGTTGAATTGGGCGTCGTTGGGGGCTTAGGCGACTCGGCTTGGCGGCGATGGCTCAACACAAGTTCTTCTACCGCCTGAACATCACCTATCGACACCATGTCAGCACCACGCCACGCGGCATGCGCCATTGCAGCCCTTACCCAGACAATATCCGCTCGCACACCGTCTACCTGAGCGTCCTGGCAGCGACTGGCAATGTCCATACGCAACGCGTCTGTGCAGCGTACTTTAGGTAAGCCATTGCGGGCGATTTGAATGCTGTTTTTTAAGTTACGCTGTTTGTATTTGAACGCCTCACAAAATGCCTTCGGATCCTGATCGTATTCATCTCGTAAGCGAACAATTTGTACCCGCTCTTCCAAACTGTAGTGGTTATCCAGAGCGACCATCAAGCCGAAGCGGTCTTGCAATTGAGGACGCAATTCCCCTTCGTCTGGGTTCATGGTTCCCACCAATAAAAAGCGCGCTTCATGCTCATGACTGACGCCATCACGCTCAACTCGGTTAACCCCACTGGCAGAGACATCCAGCAGTTGATCCACCAAATGGTCACTCAGTAAGTTCACTTCATCCACATACAAAACACCGCCGTGGGCTCGGCTTAATAAACCAGGCTTAAAGACAACTTCTTTGTCTTGCAGTACTTGCTCTAAATCTAAAGCGCCTAACAAACGGTCTTCACTCGTACCGAGCGGCAAGGTGGCAAATGGCACCAGCTCATCCCCTTGCAGCGCCGGCATGATGCCAGACAAACCACGAGCCAAAGTGGATTTCGCAGAGCCACGTGGACCACTAATCAAGACACCACCGATTTTCGGATTAATCGCCGATAAAATAAGCGCCAATTTTAAAGACTCTTGCCCAGCTACGGCGGTAAAAGGAAAGTTGCTATGGGCTAGGCTACTCATGGTGTTACCTGTCGTTGATTAGGGTCAAAGGGAAACTAGAAAACCGCCTATTGTAGGCGGTTTTGCTATGTCTTGTCTCGCTTGAACCTTATCCGTGGCCTTGCGTTATGTCAAACTCAAAGCGCGGCACTAAACATGAATCAAAAACATATTAAAGCTGCGATGAATCCCCGCCAGAAAGAAGAACGTCTGGATGAAAATCTACAATCAGTTGCTCGACTAACTCCAAGTCAAAAGTATCGAGCGCTTGTGTGATATCCCGCCGTTGTGAAGCAGGCAGTTGCTCACTAAGTCGCTGTACTACTTCGTTGGTCTTATTGATATCCCCACTTTTCGCAGCCCGATAGATTTCCTGCCAGTCTTGATCCGCCATCACCGCTTGTTGGCACTCGGCTGTTTTCGACAAAGAAGACGCTAATGCGGCCTCTTTATGGTCATCAAATATGGGCACAAATCGGACATCCATATGGGACACCAACGCCTCATACACTTCTTCCACTTTATATGGCTTGGCTATTACCTGCCAAAAACCGTCTTTTTTCAACTCGGCTAATTCGTGAGTCATGGTGGAAGCCGTCACCGCGATGACAGGAATCTTGTTATCTGGGTCCAAATCTTGAATCGCCTTCAATAGATCTCGGCCACTTTTGTTTGGCATACGGATGTCGGTCATTACCATTTCAGGGCGATATTTCTTAAAGCGTTCAATGGCGATTTCTCCGTCTTCTGCCTCAATAATTTGGCAACCCGCCTTCTCCAGTAAAGACACTAAAATATCCCTAGACCAGTCATCGTCTTCGGCCACCAGCACACTAATAGGGTGACTTAGGCGACTATGGGAACCGGCTTCAAAAGCAGAGTATTCAAGGGTCACTTCTTCTGTCATGTCTGAAATCGGCATCATCACAGTAACACGGGTTCCACCAGAAGGAGGGCTCTGAATAGCAAGCGATCCGCCCATTAACTTTACGAGGGTATGAGACAACGCCAACCCAAGGCCTGTACCACCTTCGCGCTGACCTGCCTCCCCCTGAACAAATGGCGTAAATAGGCTGTCCATTTGCGTATTATCAATTCCTGGGCCTGTGTCTGAGATAACTAACTCAAGTAAATCGTCTTCATAATGGCTCGTTACTGTCACGGAACCTGTCGCAGTAAATTTCACGGCATTGCCGACCAAATTAGTCAGTACTTGATGAAATTTAACAGGGTCAATCCACACCAATAATTCAGCCGGCATGTCTAGATCGGCACTAAGCTGCAAGCCTTTTTTTTGTGCCTGCCCTTGAAGCAACTTAACCACCTGCAGTATTTCTTTTCGCAAACTGACTTTCTGGCAGTGCAACACCATGCGGCCGGATTCGATTCGGGCAATGTCTAAAATGTCGTTGATCAAGGCCAGTAAACGTTCACCGGCTCCTTCAATGGCTTGAAAGCGCGTCTTTGCGACACCAGTTAGGGTCATGTCTTCTCGGATCAGTTGTGCGTAGCCAATAATGGCATTCAGCGGGGTGCGGATTTCGTGACTCATATTTGCCAAGAAGTTACTTTTCGCCTGGCTGGCTTGCTCTGCGGCCTGTTTTGCATTCTCCAATTGAGCGGAGACGTTCTTTTGGTCACTGATGTCGCTCATGATATCGCCAAAAGAAATAGCGTCGCCTTCGTCGTTGCGTAAAATAAAGTAGGTTTCATAGGTTTCAAACACCCGCCCATCCATACTCTGCGCTTGCAGTTCCCCCTCCCAGACGCCGTGCTCTTTGACATAAGGAATCACGGTGTTGGTTAAAAATTGCTGACTTTTAGACGGATAAAATGCGAGGTAGTTGAGATCTTTAAGCGGCACATCGTCACTAACGCAAAGCAAATCACGCATTTTTTTGTTCAGATAAGACATGTCCCCGTTTAACGTTGCCATACCAAACCCTTGGGCAGAGTTATCCGCAAAGCTTTTAAAAAGCTTTAGCTCACTGATGAGTGAGTTGCGCTCTGTAATGTCTCTTGCGATCCCCAATACGCCTTTAAAATTCAATGAAGGCTCTTCGATTGGCACACGATAGACTTCAAACAAGCGTTGACCGCTGCCGTCTGCGGCTGTCCCCCAACAATGCTCATGTAGGGTTTCTCCACGCTGCAAAGCCTGATTGTCTCGGTCTTGATAATATTGGCCATTGCCATCGAGGTTAAGCTCTTGATCGGTTTTTCCTTTTACCTGATCGCGCTGTAAATTATTAAACGTCGAGAAAGCATCATTACAGTCTAAGTAATGACCATCCTGATCTTTTGACCACACAGGGTCGGGGATATTATTCAGTAAGGATGAGAGAATTAATTCGCGCCGGCGGGCATTCTCACGAGCCGAAATCAATTCTTTTTCTGTGGCAACAAGGTGATTAACTTGCTCCAAGGTGCCAACAATGCACTGCACGCGCCGACGGCTGTCCCAGCGAGTCACGCTGCCACGCATTTCAAGCCACTGGCTCTCACCGTTTATATCGTCGACACGAAAACGCAGTGACTGAGGCGTTGTTTGGTTTATCTGTTGCGTCAAAATGGCCGCCGACCATTCATCAAAGTCGGGGCGATCTTCTTTCTTGAGGTAGGCGAGCCAGTCTTGAATATTGTTTGGCACGTTTTCTTCCCAAAAACCAAATTGGGCAAAAAACTCAGAGGAAATATAAAACTTTTTACTTTGTGGAAACCATTCCCAGACACCCGCTTTGGTGGCCAAAATGGCTTTAGAATAGCGTCGTTGCAAATGCTTAAAGCGAATAAGAAACACCAGCTGAAAAATCACCAGAAGCGCAGCGGTTCCGATAAACAAAAAGATCAATATACTAACAATGGTCGAGGTTCCAGACGGCATAATCGGATTCCTTAGCGATTCGAACGCAGGGAGGCGCAACACGCCTCCTCCTGTGCTTCTCTTCTTAGAGAAACACGTCCCTTTGGAAACACAGTGTTAAGGGGGCGTATCTTGGTTTACAGTTTTTCAGGTTTATGAAAGTGGTAACCTTGTCCCCACTCCACCCCTAATGCCTGTAACTGCAAAACAATGTCTTGGTTTTCAACAAACTCAGCGACCACAGGTTTATCAAGCATTTTGGCCAGCTTGACAATGGAGTCCACCATACCGTGGTGTATTGCGTTCACGTGCATGTCTTTGACAAACAACCCATCAATTTTGATCAAGTCGAAGGGCAAATCCATCAAGTAGGCATACGAAGAAAAGCCCGTTCCAAAATCATCCAGCGCAATACTGCAGCCGCACTCATGCAATAGAGACATAAAGTGACGCGTATCTACAAAGTTATTCAGCGCTTCAGTTTCTGTGATTTCAAAACAAAACTTCTGGCCATCAAGCTGGTATTTTTCCAGTTGTGCGACAATAAAATCTGCAAAATCCGCTTCACGAACCGACAACGCAGACACATTCAGAGCCACCTGGCTGACTTCTTCCCATAGGTGCGGCCTTTCTGCCAGCTGTTGCATGGTATGGCTGATGACCCAACGGTCTATTTTGGAGATGATGCCAAAGCGCTCCGCTGCGCGAATAAAGTCATTCGGATAAAGCAGTTTCCCCGTTTTCTCGTCTCTCAAACGAACTAGAATTTCAATTTTTTTGCCAAGCGTCCTTGTTTCTGTCAGTGGAAACAGCTGCTGAAAATGCACCTCAAACAGATCTTTCTCAAGGCCATCAATAATACGCAGCCCCCAATTCAAATTGCCTCTACGCTCTTCATAAGCAAGGGCGTCTGCGTTCTCCACAATGCGTGAATAAATACCGCTTTTCTTGCAGGAGTAACTCACTTCGTCCGCCAACATGATCACTTGCTCAAAAGACACCATATCGACGGTAATGGGGATCGCAATTTTCGTCAGGGATGTTCTAAATTGACGACCATCCCAAACAAAAACAAAGTCTTCAATACGCTGATTCATGATACGGAAGAGCGACTCAACGGCTTCGGCGCCTCCTCGCCCAACGGCGATGGCAAATTTATCGCCACTCAAACGCGTACAAAAATCTCGCTGGGGAGAGCATAAGTCATTAATAACAGTGGCAAGTTGATGCAACAATTCATCGCCTGCTATACAGCCACAGGCATCATTAATCAGATGGAACTCATTAATGTCGATTAACACAAAGTAAGGAACGTGGGCGTTCGTTTTGGACTGAACACCGGAAATAAGGTGGGTAATATGCTCGTCTAATGCGTCGCGATTATAAAGCTGAGTGACAAAGTCATGCTGGGCAAGATAGTTCAAGCGGTCTTGCATATAGCGCCGCTCATTCACTTCTTTGCGTAAATGACGATTGGCTAGATTTAAGTCGGCGGTGCGATCCCGAACCTTTTCTTCCAACATAAGGTTCAAGTCTTTTAGCTCATTCGTCAAATTGAAACGCTCCAACTGATGAGCAACACGCGAGCGTACTTCTTCAACACGAATAGGCTTCGTTATGTAATCGTTTCCTCCCGCATCGAAGCCACGACTAATATCGTCTACTAAGGCGGTAACAAACACCACAGGGAGATCTTTAAACTTGGCATTGGCTCTTATTTGGCGGCAGGTTTCAAAACCATCAATCCCACCCATCATAACGTCTAAAAGGACAAGGCAAGGCTCAGTTCGCTCCAACAAAGCCAATGCACGCTCTCCTGAATTGGCCACGACAACCTGGCAGTCTAATGCCGAGATAACGTCATTTAATACCCGCAAATTCTCAGGTACGTCATCGACAATCAATACTGTGGGTATTTGCTTCATGCTCCGTTATGCCTTCCTTAATTGGTTCAAATAGAGTGCCACACCTGTTACAAAATCACCAATGTGTGTTTTTTAAACAACATCTTAGAGTCTACCCTTGTTTTACTATGAATTTCTATCCTACTTTAGCCTCTATCTTCAATCTCATCAGAATACATCACCAAAACCTTGACCTTGGACTAACATCCAAGGTTTATACTTGTCTTAACTATCATTCAAGAGAGAAAAGCATGTACCGTATTGGCGAGCTGGCAAACGACTTCAAGGTAAAAAGTGATACGCTCAGATTTTATGAAAAGCATGGCCTATTAACGCCATCAAAGCGTTCTGATTCAGGCTATCGGCTGTATACCGAGCAAGACAAAAAAACATTGTCTTTTATCCTTCGCGCCAAAACCGTTGGCTTTAGCTTAGCGGATATCCATGAGCTGCTTTCTATCGAGGTCGATAAAGACAACAACGCCTGTGCCGATGTCAAAATAGTGGTCGATGCTAAACTTGAAGAAGTTGAAAGAAAAATCGCCGAACTTAACCACTTCCAACAATCATTAAAACAGCTGTCTGATGCCTGCTGTGGCGGCCCTGGAAGCGCGGCTCAGTGCACCATACTCGAAGCACTGGAATCTGATGTTCATAACGTTCAACCAGAACATCATCACTGTCTAAAGGAGTGAATACCATGGCCTTCTTAACTCATTTTGCGGAACTTTTTTTGGAATCTGCTCCCTGGCTACTCCTAGGGTTCATCTTGGCCGGCCTGCTCAAGGTGTTTGTTCCAATGAGCTGGATGAACAAGCAACTCGGTGGACACGGCCTAAAATCCGTCGTTAAAGCCGCCGTCTTTGGCGCACCATTGCCACTGTGCTCTTGTGGTGTTATTCCCGCCGCGGTGGGCTTACGCCGTGCGGGCGCTTCCAAAGCATCTACCACGTCTTTTTTGGTGTCCACGCCTGAAACTGGGGTCGACTCCATTACCGTATCCTACGTTTTACTAGGGCCTTTTATGGCCATTATTCGCCCTATCGCCGCCGTTTTTAGTGCCATTCTGGCAGGGTTATTGGTGGGCCGAGATGACGATGATGGCGTCCCTAACACAAAGTCGGCAACGCAAGTGAATGCCAAGGAAACGAGCTCGTGCTGTGCTACCAGCACACCCGCAGAGCCATCGTGCTGCGGCACAACCAGCACAGCTGAAGCGTCCTGCTGCTCAACAAATGATGCGCCAGTAAAGTCTGCAAGCATCACGGCTAAAATTCGCTCAAGCCTCCACTATGCTGCCACAGAGCTATTAGACGATACCGCCCTTTGGTTATTGGTTGGTTTGGGGTTTGCGGCCCTAGTGCAAACCTACATTCCTGATGACTTTCTAGCGTCATGGGGGAATGGCTTATTGGCCATGCTTGTTATGGTGCTGATATCCATCCCCATGTATATCTGTGCGACCGCATCGACCCCCATCGCAGCGGGTCTTTTATTAGCCGGTGTGGCACCAGGACCCGTCCTCGTTTTTATGATGGCAGGGCCTGCTACCAACATTGCCACCTTAGGTGTTGTCGCAAAAGAGTTAGGCAAGAAAGCCTTAGTAGGGTATTTAACAGGGGTATTAGGCGGTGGGTTATTGTTCGGTTTTTTAGTCGATTTTCTGGTGACTAAATTTGATATTTCAGTGGTGCCTCAAATTGGTCCTGAGCTCACGCTATTGCCTAGTTGGGTTACCCTATCAACCGGCGTCATTCTTGCGTTTCTCATGGTTGTTTCATTAACGAAGCAGATGATGATGAAAATGAACAAAGGCCATTCTCATCAGCATTCACATTAATCAATATGAAGTAAGCCAACGCACATGAGTCAGTACTTAGCGTCAATCTTTAAGCCAATAAGACGGCCTCTTATTGGCTTGTTTGCCTCTACCAACTGGTGAACCACCAATTAAGCCGCTTTGATTTCTTTGGCGTGCGCCCATTTGGGTGGTCGATGGTAGCGCCCTACCACTGAACTTAAAAAAGCAAAGGCAAGCAAAGAGTAGCCTATGCTTTCCGCTTTTAATGTCACTATCGCCACCGCAAAAACCAATAAGTCAGCCACTAGTGTGGTCTTGCTGGCATGAATCCCATAGCGTCGCTCTAAATACACAGAGAGAATATTCAATCCACCTAAAGAGGCGTTATGTCGGAATAAAATAATAAGCCCAAAACCCACCAATAATCCCCCTAAGGTACCCGATAAAATAGGGTTCATATCAATCGAAACAAAGTGTTTCATTAACTCAGAGAAAATCGACAACAAGCTAATACTGATAAAGGTGTTAACGGTAAAGTCTCGACCTAAAGTACGCCAAGCAAGCAGATAAAAAGGGATGTTGAGCAAAAAGAATAACTGCCCAAAAGAAAGGTCGGTTAGCTGTCTCAGTATCATACCGATTCCAGCAGTGCCACTAATCAGTAGACCGGCTGAGTTCAGAATGTGTATGCCTAAAGCAACCAATACACAGCCTTCAAAAATAGAAAGCCAACGGTGTGTTACGTTCATAATAAGTCCTCAATGCCCGCATTAACTTTTGATTAATGACGGAATAGCTGTCGTTCGCTTCTTGTGGAAGCGGTTAACGCAGATTAAATAGTAACCCAGCGTTTCTGCAACGTATGCATAACACATACCAAATTTGATGGACTGTATTATCCATAAACTGGGGTGTTTATCATCCGCTGTGCTCGCTTTATGACTTTTTACCTTTTACACGCTCACTATCAGTGCATTTCAGACAATAAAAAACCTCGTAATGACCGAGCACTACGAGGTTTTAGACTCACCTATCTTGGTTTTTCTTAGCGAGATTTAACCTTGGATTTACGACGTTTAGCGGGAACTGCAGCAGCGTTTGTTGGCGCGCCCCCTGCTCGAGAGGACGCACTGCCTCCCGCTTTACCAGACTTTTTACGCGCTTTATCCGCCGCCGCATTCTTCGCCATTGTTGGACGATTCGAGGTATGAGAAGCCCCGGTCTGCTGCCCTGCTTTTGGCTTCACTGGACGACGCGACACTTGTTTGTCTTTGTCTTCCGATGGCACCAACTTATTGTCGCCATTACCGATCAAATCTGCGCGTCCCATTTTGATCAAGGTATTACGCAAATCTTTCCAGTTGTTCTGGTCGTGGTAGCGTAAAAAGCCTTTTTGTACGGTGCGCTGTTTATAGTCTTTCGGCGTATAAACGTCTTCACTCTTATAAGTCACCGGTTTCAATGGGTTCTTACCAGAATGGTACATGGCCGTCGCCAACGACATAGGTGAAGGGTAAAAGGTTTGTACCTGATCCGGTTTGAAATCATTGGTTTTCAACCACAAAGCCAAATTCATCATGTCTTCATCTGAACTGCCCGGGTGAGCCGCAATAAAGTACGGAATCAAATGCTGTTTTTTGCCCGCTTCTTTAGAGTATTTATCAAACATCCGCTTGAAACGCTCGTAGGTGCCCATGCCCGGCTTCATCATTTTAGACAAGGTGTCTTTTTCAGAGTGCTCTGGGGCAATTTTTAACAAACCACCAACGTGATGCGTCACCAACTCACGTACGTACTCAGGGTCTTCAACCGCTAGGTCATAGCGTAGACCTGAGGCAATAGAAACGGTATGAATCCCTTCTACGGCACGCGTTTTACGATATAGCTGGGTGGTTGGGCTATGGTCTGTATTTAAGTTAGAGCAAATCGTAGGATACACACAGGATAACTTACGACAAGAAGCCTGAACCTCATCGTCGTTACAGTTCAGAGTGTACATATTCGAGGTAGGACCACCTAAGTCAGAAATATGACCGGTAAAGCCTGGCACCTTAGCTTTGATTTCTTCTATCTCATTTAAGATAGATTCATGGGAACGACTCTGAATAACCCGCCCTTCGTGCTCGGTAATCGAACAAAAAGTACAGCCACCAAAACAGCCTCGCATAATATTAATCGACGTTTTGATCATGTCGTAGGCAGGAATACGCGCTTTTTTGTATTTTGGATGTGGCACACGCGCATAAGGCAGATCAAAGACACCATCCATTTCCGGTGTTTCCAATGGAATTGGTGGCGGATTAACCCAAATCTCTTTTTTACCATGTTTTTGAATCAAAGCTCGCGCATTATGCGGGTTAGATTCCAGGTGCAAAATACGTGAAGTATGCGCATACAAAACAGGGTCTTTAGAGACCTTTTCAAACGAAGGCAAGCGAATATAAGTGGTTTCAGGGTCCAGTTTCTCACCGCGACGTAATGGCGCAGGAATCACTCGAATAGGCATGACATCAGAGTCTTCTTCGCCCTCTTTTGTCTGGCATTTGCCTTCAGGAATGTATTCGTAAGGGCTGTATATTTGGTCGACCTTGCCAGGCCAATCTACTCGGGTTGAGTCAATTTCTGTGTAACCACCTGGCGGTGCATCTCGAACAATGGTGGTGCCACGAATATTGGTTAATTCTTTGATCGTTTTACCCATCGCGATTTGATGAGTAACTTCCAGCATGGCGCGTTCCGCATTACCATAAAGTAAAATATCGGCGGTGGAGTCTATCAAAACCGAACGTCGAACTTCATCGCTCCAATAGTCATACTGAGCAATACGACGCAAACTCGCTTCAATACCACCGACCATCACAGGCACGTCATGGAAGGCTTCTTTACAACGTTGAGAATAAACAATGACAGCGCGATCTGGACGTTTGCCCCCCACACCATAAGGTGTGTAAGCGTCGTCGTTACGCACTTTAAGGTCTGCGGTATAACGGTTAATCAAGGAATCCATGTTCCCCGCCGTTACCCCAAAATACAAATTAGGACGGCCCAAGCGCATGAAATCATTGGCATTACGCCAATCTGGTTGATCAATAATGCCGACACGATAGCCTTTAGACTCTAATAAACGCCCCAACACGGCCATACCAAAACTTGGGTGATCCACATAGGCATCCCCAGTGACAATAATCACATCACAGCTGTCCCAGCCAAGCTGGTCCATTTCTTCTCGGGTGGTCGGCAAAAAAGGGGAAACACCGTAACATTCAGCCCAATACGTTGGATATGAGAATAGATCGGTGGCGGTTTTATGTCGTTTTATCATTGGCAGCTCTTGGTATCGACGTAACCACGATGACATCACGAAATGTGCGTTACGAAGATACATAGGTTATCGGGGGAATTTTCCGGCATTATCCCAGAAAAGACCTCCGGTATACAGAGCCAATATGTAAAGCTGATCAGAAGAGCTTAAGCAGGGACGATATGCCAAACACTCTCTTCAAAGAAACTGTGCCCTTGATCTTTGTATTGCGCATTGGTTTGCACAAGATCTTCAGAGGCAATTTTTTGAATTTTATCGCCCCACATCTGGTTAATTTCTTCATGCGTAACAGAAAATGGCGGCCCCTGTTTATCACCATCATAGCGCAGTGAAATCAGTAATACGAAGGCCGACGGCGCAAGTAATGAAAGCGCATGAGAAACGTATTCAGCTCGTCGATTCGATGGCATAGCCACCATAGCCGCGCGGTCATAACAGGCGTCAAAACCTGTTTCTTTAAAGGTGAAAAAATCCCCTTCAACGATTCTTAAAGAAAGCCCTTCCACCGTATGGATTTTCAGGTCACCTTCTTCATGAGTGTTATACACTAAATCGTTGTCACCAAGAAATTGCACCACAGCCAAAGAAGAGAGTTCAACCCCAGTCACTTGATAGCCCTGCTCTGCTAGCCAAATCATGTCGTTTGATTTGCCACACAAAGGAACCAACACATGACTGCCTTTTGGCAAGTCAGGCCAATAGCCAACCAGTCGAGGATTCACACCTTCTTTATGAAAGCCAATTCGTCCCGATTTCCAACGGTCCAACCAAAATTCGTTTGTTATTACACCGGTTTCATTAAGCATCATTTTATCTCTATCCTAGGCGACTCTAAGTCTCTTGCCGCCGATCATTATATCTTCGACAATAGGTTAAAATGGGTAAACCTATCTAATCCTAACAAATAATATTGATTCAGATCTCTATTTTTACACCCTAAATACGACACTTTTTATACGGAAACATTATGTCTTTAGAAAACGCACCTACACACATAAAACTGGCCATTGATTTAATTGCTTTACTTGAAGACAACAAGATAGACAATCAAGTCGCGATTGACGCTTTAACGCTTGCCTTGAACGATTTTAAAGCAAAACAAAAGCACGCCAACAACGCACTCAGTGCGGCGGAAAAGACGGCTCCTCAACCTTAAAGAAGTCCATCACTCGCTCTTTTGGTACGTCTGAAATACGTCCATATTGCCATTTTGGTTGCTTGTCTTTATCAACCAATAAGGCTCGCACACCTTCTTTAAAATCCCCTTGAGCACAGCAGGCAACAGACAACTGAAGCTCGCGCATAAAAACGGATTCTAAACTTTTGCCGTGAGCCCAATCCAATTGCGCCAATATCAAATGGGCGGATAAGGGGCTGCCATTCAAAAAGTTTTCTTTCGCTTTTATCATTGCCGGACATTCTGGTGAATAGGACAACATAGCAGCATAAACGTTCTCAATGTCCCCTGACATTAATGTCATTACCGTCGGTTGCAGTGCCGTTAGCTCAGGTTTGAGCAAGGGTAACTCATCGGATTGGGCGCGAGTGAACAACGCCTGTTCAATAATAGACGTGACCTTTTTGGGGTCCAATTCCACCATGCTGGCGTTAGCAAACGACGCGATCAAAGCATCGCGATCTTCTGCCATAATGTAATGCGTTGCCAAACCGAGCTCACACGCATCCGTGGCAGAGACCTGATACCCGGTTAGCGCCATAAAACGCGCTATTTCCTTGCTTTCCAGCTGATTTAAGAAGTAACTGGCCCCTACGTCAGGGTACAAACCAATGCTAATTTCAGGCATGGCTAACTTGCTGGATGGTGTTACCACACGATAACGAGAGGCCATCATTAGCCCCATACCACCGCCCATCACATACCCACTTCCCCAACAAATAATAGGTTTAGGAAAACGGTGCAGTAAATAATCAAGGGCGTACTCTTCTTCAAAGTAACGGTGGGCAAAATGCGTATCTTCAGACGTGACAAGACTGCGATAAACATCAACCACATTACCACCGGCACAAAAGGCTTTATCACCTGCGCCTTCTAACCAAATAGCGACGACCGTCTGATCCATTCGCCAACTCTCTAGCTGGCTAAGCATCTGCTCTATCATCTCCATGCTCAGAGCATTCAATGCAGAAGGATGATTAAGTCGGATTACACCTAACTTATAACGCTCAGCAAAAGGCTGAACCTCAAACACAACAGGATTGGTCACAAAGCACTCCTTTTTATTTTTATCGGCTTTAATACAGAAACTACCCCATGCGTTATTCTCAAGCAATCTATCAATCGTCCATTACGACAAAAGTCTTACGGGTAAAAAACCAAGATACAAAGCGAAAAAAGCGACAGCCTCAAACAAAAAAACCCCTTCATCTAAATGAAGAGGTTTTCAAAACACCATACAATAATCTGAGATTATTTTTTAGGCGCGTACGGGTTTTCCGAAGACTTAAACTCAAATGAAATCGGAGTACCGGTAATATTCAGTATGGTACGGAATTTGTTTTCCAAGTATTTTTTATAACTGCCTGGAAGCGAGTCCGTTTGGTTACCATGCACAACAATACGTGGAGGGTTTGAGCCCCCTTGGTGAGCATAACGTAACTTAATACGACGGCTATTGACCATTGGAGGCTGATGCTCAGCAATCGCATCTTCAAGGATACGAGTCAAACGGTTCGTAGACCACTTAGCGTAACAAGACTCATACGTGGATTCGATCGTATCGTATAAATTACCAACATCAGTACCGTGCAAAGCCGAGATGTAATGCACTTTTGCGTAAGGAACAAACCCTAAACGACGCTCCACTTCGCTCTTGATGTGCTCGCGCTCATCTTTTGCTAAGCCATCCCATTTGTTGACGGCAATCACCACACCACGACCGGCATCCAGCACATAACCAATCATATGCAGATCTTGTTCAACCAAGTCTTCATGGGAATCAATCACCACAATCACCACGTTGGCATCTTGAATCGCTTGCAGCGTTTTCACAATCGAGAATTTCTCAACCGCTTCTTTCACATGCTTACGACGACGCACGCCCGCGGTATCGATCAGTGTGTATTCTTTCTCATTACGAATATAAGGAATGTACACACTGTCGCGCGTGGTGCCTGGCATGTCATAAACCACGACTCGGTCTTCACCTAGCATGCGATTTACCAAGGTCGATTTGCCCACATTAGGACGCCCAACCACACCAATACGAATACCACGAGAACCCAGTTGAATTTGATTTTTTGCTTCTTCAACTTGCTCAGCAAATGGCAACATAACCTTATCAATTAAGATATGAACGCCTTTACCGTGCGCCGCCGCAATCGGCAGTAATTCACCAAGCCCTAATGAATAAAAATCTGCCAAGGCAATATCTTCATTAATACCATCGGTCTTGTTGACCACAAGGTAAATAGGCTTATTCGCGCGGCGTAAGTGGTTTGCAATCATTTCATCGGCAGGATTAAGACCATGTCGGCCATCCACTAAAAAGAGCACCGCATCCGCTTCTTCTATCGCAAGAAGAGACTGACGCGCCATCTTTTCATCAATACCTTGTTCGTCGCCACTGATACCACCAGTGTCAATAACAATAAATTCATGCTCACCCGCTTTACCATCGCCATATTTGCGGTCTCGGGTTAGGCCAGGATAATCGGCCACCAAGGCATCGCGAGAACGTGTCAAACGGTTAAAAAGGGTCGACTTTCCAACATTGGGTCTACCTACCAATGCAATAACTGGGATCATTTTTTTACCTATAAAAATACAAAGCGGCCACCACTCCTTTTAGGAATGGCAGCCTCTTTAAAATCGCTAAAAGAGAAGTCGTGTCGACTTCAATAGCTCAATGCCGTGACATCTGAGTCCGGCGTCAATATAAACAGCTGATTTCCATCCGCTATCATACGACTGCCTGGAGCAACATCATCGTTCGCGATATCACGCCCTTTTACTATTCCTGTTTTAAGGTCTAGTAAATGGACATAGCCACCTCGATCCATCACCGCAACATAATTTCTAAAAAATTCAGGCGTAATCAAATCTCGCTTTTCAAGTGTTTTGTTTTCCCACACTTGAGAGCCATTTTTGGCGTTTAAAGCGATCACATTACTGTCCAAATCCACCGCAACGAGAAGGTCATCTCTCACTGCAACACCAACAGCACTAGGAATACTACGCTGCCAGATGGGACTGCCTTTTTGCAACGATAAAGCCGTCACGGTGCCATTATAAGCCGCCGCATAAACCACACCGTCTTTGACAACCAAACGACCATCTACATCACTCAAGCGTTCAATTTCATAACGGCCTTCGGGTTTACCAACGTCATAAGACCAAACCTGTTTACCGGTTTGCAGATCAAAGGCTTTGACTTTGCCATCTGAAAAGCCAGCTAGTACCTTACCATTAATAATAATAGGCGCACTTGTACCACGGACCGTCAATGCAGGCAAATCCTCTTTTGCTCGCCATAGCACATGGCCATCGCTCGCATCCAAAAGACTCAACCAACCATCGGCAGTTTGCACGGCCAACTTACCATCATAATACGCCGGCTCAGAAAGTACTTCAGAACTCAATGTCTGCGTCCATTCCACCGATTTTTTCTTCAATGAAACGGCCACAAGTTGGCCTTCATAAGTACCAAAATAGATGTTATCAGCGTCACGAGTTACGCCTGCACTGGGTTTATATTTCGTTTTGATACGAAGCACTTCATCGCCGTCTTTTTGGGTAAGCTGATACACAGAACCGACGCGAGTAACGAAGAATAAACTATTATCTTGTGCAACCAAGTTGTAACGTTCGCTCGTCTCACCAAAATCGCCATCCACACCAGTACGCCATGATGTGTCTAAATCCACTTCACTGTCGATGGGCGCTGGGCTAGGCAAATCAGGACGGGAGCTGGCACAACCTTGGAGCATTAAAGCCGCTAATATAACACCAGTAACAAGCGATTTACTCATAATCAACCTTTGACTAAGTCCTTGAGTTTAATGTCTAGCAATGGGTGTTTAACATTGTCACCCAAGGCTTCACTGGCTTTTTGATACGCCACTCTCGCTTCATCACGCTTACCTTGCTTAAGGTAAATATCCCCTGCAAGTTCTTGACGCTGAGCAAGAAACTCAGAAGAGGTCACTTGCTCTAATGTTGCTAGCGCAGCGCTGTACTCTTCTTTTTGAATCTGTAACTTAGTAATACGTAAGTTCGCTATCGCAATAAAAGACGCGTCTTCCGTCTGCTTGATCGCCGTTTTAAGATCCGTAATGGCCGCATCGTAGTTGCCCTTTTGAGCATCTAAACGAGCTGAGAACAACTGACCAAACATGGCATAACCCGTATCGTTATAATCATCAGTCAATTGCTTAGCAATGAAAGAGACTGTTTTTTGGTTGTCTTCTTTTGACAAGTCAGACGCGGCTTCGATCATATTTTGATACAAAGCAGACGCTTCACTCAAATGATCTGCTTGGCTTTTTTGCCAAGCTTGCCAACCAAAATAGCCACCAACGCAAACCGCAATCGCTATGATTAAGACAGTGCCGTTCTTTTTCCACCACTCTTTAAACGCTTCAATTTGTTCTTCTTCAGTCTTTAATTCAGACACTTTTTATTCCTCGTTTAAGATGCCGTAACTGGCGCCAGACTTAATTCAACTGTAATTTAGCATTCACACAGTTCGCGATATCAGCAATCTGACAAGATTCTTGATCACCGGTTTGCATGTCTTTGACCTGACAAATGCCTTGCTCCACTTCTTCTTGACCCAAAATAAGAGTCAAACGAGCGCCTGAGTTATTGGCTTTCTTCATCTGGTTTTTAAAGTTACCGCCGCCACAATGACGCAATACCGTCACGCCAGCTAATTCAGAGCGCAGCGTCTCCGCCAGCACAGAAGAGGTAATTTCAGCGTCCTCGCCCAAACTAACAACAAACACATCCGTAGAGGCTTTGGCTTCTTCAGGAATAAGTTCAAGCGTTTCCAGTAGCAATACTAGTCGCTCAATCCCCATCGCAAAGCCCACAGCTGGCGTTGCTTTACCCCCTAACTGTTCGACCAAGCCATCGTAACGGCCACCGGCACAAACGGTTGCTTGAGCACCAAGATGCGCAGTCACCCATTCAAACACCGTTTTACCATAATAATCTAGGCCGCGAACTAAGCGATGGTTAATCACAAAAGGCACGCCATTTGCCGTCAGAATTGCTTGCAAACGTTCAAAGTGCGCTTGGGACTCTTCGCCGATAAAGTCCCGAAGACTAGGGGCGTTGTTCAACACCGCCTGTGTTGCTTCGTCTTTAGAGTCCAAAATACGCAATGGGTTCGTCGTTAAGCGGCGCTGACTGTCTTCGTCTAGCTGATCTTTAAACTCTGTTAAGTAATCAACCAAGGCCGCTTTGTAAGCTTCGCGCTCAGACGCCAAGCCGATGGTATTCAGTTGCAGCTCAACATGCTCCAACAACCCCAGCTTTTTCCATAAGCGCGCAGACAAAACAATCAGTTCAGCATCAACGTCGGCACTCGCCATACCAAAGGCTTCAACACCAATTTGGTGAAACTGACGGTAGCGACCTTTTTGCGGGCGCTCATAACGAAACATAGGACCTGTGTACCACAAGCGCTGCACTTGATTAAACAACAAACCAGCTTGATCCGCTGCACGCACACAACTTGCGGTTCCTTCTGGGCGCAAGGTTAACGATTCACCATTGCGATCCTCAAAGGTGTACATTTCTTTTTCAACGATGTCTGTTGTTTCACCCACACCGCGTTTAAACAGGTCGGTGTTTTCAACGATCGGAAAACGAATCTGTTGGTAGCCATAAGACTTCACAACATCAGCAACCGTGCTTTCTAAATATTGCCAAACAGAAGACTGGCCTGGAAGAATGTCATTCATTCCTCGAATAGCTTGGATTTTACGAGCCACTACAATTCCTTAATTTTTAGCGATGATGTTCGCCATCTCACGTTCTTTAGTTTTAGCCTTCTGACGAATCATTTTTTCAAGATCGTCAACTAATGTTTCATTCTTGAATTTGCTGTTCGGTTTGCCATCCAAATACACTAGGTTATTTGGCGAACCACCAGCAAGACCTATGTCCGCTTCTTTTGCTTCACCAGGCCCATTTACCACACAACCAATCACAGCGACGTCCATTGGAATGACGATATCTTCTAATCGCTCTTCAAGCTGATTCATGGTTTTAATCACATCAAAGTTTTGACGCGAGCAGCTTGGGCAGGCAATAAAGTTAATGCCGCGGTTACGCAATTTAAGACTGCGCAACATGTCCCAACCGACTTTTATTTCTTGTACAGGGTCGGCCGCCAGAGACACTCGCAATGTGTCGCCAATGCCATCCATCAACAAAAGCCCTAGGCCGATAGACGACTTCACCGTACCTGAACGCAAGCCGCCGGCTTCTGTAATCCCTAAATGCAACGGGTTATCAATTTGACTGGCGATTTTGCGATAGGCCTCAACCGTCATAAAAATATCCGACGCTTTAAGGCTTAACTTGTACTCATGGAAATCCAATTCATCAAAATACTGAAGTTGACGAAAAGCCGACTCAACCAAAGCATCAGGCGTAGGTTCACCGTACTTTTTCTGCAAGTCTTTTTCTAATGATCCTGCATTCACACCAATTCGAATCGGGATGTTTTTGTCTCGAGCGCAATCAACAACCGATCGAATTCGGTCTTTATTACCAATATTACCTGGGTTGATACGTAAGCAATCGACCCCGTATTCAGCCACTTTGAGAGCAATTTTATAATCAAAATGGATATCGGCAACCAGTGGCACAGACACTTGCTTACGAATTTGCTTAAAGGCTTCTGCCGCATCCATGGAAGGAATAGACACACGTACAATGTCACCACCAGCATCGGCGATGGCTCTTATTTGAGCGACTGTGGCATCAACATCGCAGGTTTCAGTGTTCGTCATACTCTGAACACTAATAGGGGCGCCGCCACCAACTGGCACATTCCCCACCATAATTTGACGTGATTGACGACGTTTTATTGGCGATTCAAAATGCATAGTTTTCTCTACTTGAGCTCAAAGCGAGCCAGATCTTTGTGAGTATATGAGGAGAAGTCGTAGACTTCACCTTTAAATTTAAATGAGGAAACACCACGAGCGTAACCAATAACAACACGATAAGGCGCGCTACCGGTAACCTCTAATTTACTGCCTGCGGCTTTCACACCTGAGTATAAAATTTTACCGGTACTGTCTCGAATCTCAGTCCAGCAATCCGCATCAAACGCCATTTCTATGTCGTTTTTATAAAGGGGAGCTTGAGGCGTACTGACAACTTGCTCTGTAGGCACATCTTTTGTTGCTTCTTCGACTTTTTGGGGATTAACACCCGCTTTTTCTAGGATCGCAATGGTTTCCGCAGACAGCCCAGTCGTGACCGCATTATCAGCGACCGGCAACTCTTCTTCTGCGGCGGCTTTATTGACGGCGGAATCATCCGAATCTTGAGCAACAGAAGCTTCTGGTTCAGTGGTCGCTGCAGCCTCGTTAGAGGTCGCAGAGGGAGCCAAAGCAGGCATGGATGTATCTACCGAGCTTTGCTCTTCGACACCTTGATCCGCGGCGGCATTTTTTTCAATCACTGCCGAGTTATTATTTGAAAAGGAAGGCCACCAAAACGCTAAAAAAACCAAGACGGCAATAATAACAATGGAGATAAGAATAACAAAAGGATCACCAAAGCCTGCTTGCTTATTGATGACCTTATCGACCGGTTTAATATTAGATTCCGCTTTGGCGGTGGTGAGCGAATCGAACGCCGCTAACATCAGGTTTACATCCAGACCTACCAGACGGCAATAGCCCTTAAGATACCCCCTAGCAAAGGTCGCAGATCTAAAATAATCAAACTGATTGTCTTCCAACGCCCTCACTTGGTCGATTGGAATTTTTAATTCGGTAGAAACTTGCCTTTCATCTAAATGACGCTCAACTCGCGCGGCTTTAAGACTCTTACCGATATCAATGTTTGCGGTGTCGCTGTCGTTAAAAGAAACATCAGTTTGGAATTCAGTTGTCATGTTAATACCTTGAGCTATCCAAGCATATCGAAGTGCTCGCGGATGAATAAATTGTAGGGTCAGTTTCGCGTGCGATGATCTGCCGCGACAGACAGTTATATTCATCAAAATACGCTGTGTTTTGCGTATTTCTAGTTTCAGCCTGGATATTATTTAAAATGAGGCGAGCCTTACTAAGGTTACCCTGTATTAAAACAAGATTAAGCTCAGTCATCAAACCAATAAGCGGCAAATGCGCGATTTCTTTTGCTCGTTTTAGATCCTTCCACGCCTTTTTTACGTCATCTTGACGTATCGCACAGCGAGAGAGGTTAATCCACACGGATTGCCTTGTTGACAAGCCATTTTGGGCCGCCTTTTGAAAAGCCAGACAGGCCTCGGACCACTGTCGTTTTGCCCCTAATAAAACACCAAAGTTGTTCAATAAAAAATCATCATTAGGAAATCGCTGCAAACCTTGCCGGTGTGCATCTAACGCTTTGCTCTCATCACCCACTTGCAGCCAGTATAGACTCAATAAACGCCAATACTCTCGACGTCGATTTTGGTCTGTAATTTGATCCAATTGGGATTTTGCCAATGGCAACTGACCCAACAAAAGATGCGCCTGTATCAAGGACAAGCGTTTTTGATCGGAATGTTTGTGGGTACTCTGGCTAACAGGCTGGTAAGCACAAGCAGAAAGCAATAATGCGCTGAGCAGCATTGCCATCACTAGGTGTTTTTTCATGAAGACATCCTTGTCTTACATTACAGGAGTTTCGGAACGATCCGCTTAACTCTTTACTTCACGCAACTCTATGTACTTTTGACTACGACGTGTCTTATCGTGAAAGTCACCAACTAATTGGCCACACGCCGCATCAATATCATCACCACGGGTCGTTCGCACGGTTACAGTATAGCCTGCGTCAGCCAAAATTTTCTGGAAACGACGAGTACGATTATTAGATGGCTTTTCATAACCCGAATTTGGGAAAGGGTTGAATGGTATCAAATTGATTTTACACTCCAACTCTTGAAGCAACTCCGCCAACTCATGGGCCTGATTTTCGTTGTCGTTCACCCCCGACATCAAGGTGTATTCAATCGTGATGTGGCGTTTATCCGGCAAATTAGCCAAATAATGCTGGCAGGATTCAATCAACTCAGCAATAGGGTATTTTTTGTTAATAGGCACAAGTTCATTACGCAGCGCATCATTGGGTGCGTGCAAAGAAATCGCCAGTGACACATCGGTACGCTTTACCAACTCGTAAATTTTTGGCACCACACCAGAGGTGCTCAAAGTAACACGACGCTTAGACAAGCCATACGCGTTGTCGTGCATCATCAGTATCATCGCATCGACAACAGGCTCAAAGTTCATCAGTGGCTCACCCATGCCCATCATGACGACGTTCGTCACGCGGCGAGGACCATTTGGGTCCATTGGGCCAAAGGATTTAATCGCAATCCACACCTGACCAATAATCTCAGCCGGTGTTAAGTTACGGTTAAAGCCCTGTTTACCCGTGGAGCAAAAACTGCAATCCAAAGAGCAACCAACCTGAGAAGACACACACAAGGTTGCACGATCACCATCAGGGATCAATACCGTCTCAACACAATCGTTCTTGCCACCTTCCGTGCGGATGATCCACTTACGTGTTCCGTCTGTTGAAATGTTTTGAGAAACAATCTCTGGAGCGCGAATTTCGCACGTCTTTTCCAATTTTGCGCGCAGCACCTTACTGACATCCGTCATTTCTTCGAAACTTTCAGCGCCCTTTTGATGAATCCATTTCATCACTTGAGTGGCACGGAATTTTTTCTCACCGATGGATTCAAAATACTCGATCAGTTTTTCAGGAGATAAACCCAATAGGTTTATTTTTTTGATGTCAGTCATAATAAATATCGCTTGCTGTGTATAGCATTAAGTGTAAACGAAAAAAGCCTCTGAAAAGAAAGGTCTTTTCAGAAGCCTCTGTAAAAAAGCGGGCTAGCGCCCGCTTTTACAAATCAGTTCGGACATAAAAGTCCTAGCTGTCAATTACTTACCGAAGAAGTAAGCAATTTCACGAGCTGCTGATTCAACAGAATCAGAACCGTGTACAGCGTTAGCATCGATAGAAGTTGCGTAATCTGCACGCAAAGTGCCAGCAGCCGCTTCTTTAGGGTTAGTAGCACCCATTAGTTCACGGTGACGAAGAACAGCGCCTTCACCTTCAAGAACAGAAACAACAACAGGACCAGAAGTCATGAAACCAACCAAGTCTTTGTAGAAAGGACGTTCTTTGTGCTCAGCGTAAAAACCGCCAGCCAATTCGTCGTCTAGTTGAACCATTTTAGCTTCAACGATTTTAAGACCAGCACGCTCGAAACGAGTGTAGATTTCGCCAATTACGTTTTTCGCAACAGCATCTGGTTTGATGATAGAAAGAGTACGTTCCAACGCCATGATATAACTCCAAATTAAATTCAAAAGGGTGATGTTTAACATGACCCAAGACATAAAAGTTCAGCGCGTGGATTATACGCATCTCTTTGTTAAAATTGTATGCCGAAACGCGTTTTCTTTTGTTATATCGTATTTAAAAGACGCTTTTCGAGCAATTCCATCTTATCTAAGCTTACTCACTGCGTTTTTTATCGTTGTCGCGGCAAAATCCACTTCCGCTTCTGTGGTAAAGCGCCCAACCGACAAGCGCAATGAACTGTGCGCCAAAGCATCAGACAAGCCAATGGCTCGCAACACATAAGACGGCTCCAAGCTTGCCGAAGTACAAGCAGAACCAGACGAGACAGCAATGTCCGTTAACGACATCAGTAAAATTTCGCCATCAACATCCGCAAAACCCACATTCAATACCCCTGCAACGCGCGCGTCAGCGTCCCCGTTCAAATGGACGCCAGGCAATGCATTTAAAGCGTTCCATAAACGATTTCGCAAGGCTTCAATACGAGCACAGTCTTGCTCCATTTCCTCGCCCGCCAAACGAAAAGCTTCGCCCATACCAACGATTTGATGGGTCGCTAATGTACCCGAACGCATGCCACGCTCGTGACCACCACCATGAATCTGTGCATCCAGTTTCACTTTTGGGGTACGACGTACATACAAGGCGCCAATGCCTTTTGGACCATAAGTTTTATGGGCGGTTAGAGACATCAAATCCACTTTCATTGAGTTCACATCAATGGCAACTTTACCCGTGGTTTGAGCAGCATCCACATGAAGAAACACACCATTAGCTCGCGTTAACTCACCAATCGCAGCAATGTCAGTTAATACGCCAAGTTCATTATTGCCGTGCATCAAAGACACTAAAATGGTGTCTTCGCGAAGCGCTTCTTGAACCTGACTTAACGCAATAACACCGTGACTGTCTGGCTTTAAATAGGTGACTTCAAAGCCTTCTTTTTCAAGTTGCTTGCAAGGGTCCAATACGGCTTTGTGCTCTATCATCGATGTGATGATATGGCGCCCTTTTTGACGATAAGCATGCGCCACGCCTTTCAGCGCCAAGTTATTGGCTTCTGTTGCCCCTGAGGTCCACACAATTTCGCGTGACTCAGCATGAATCAAAGCCGCCACTTGCATTCTCGCCTCTTCCACCGCTTCTTCTGCACGCCAACCAAATAGATGAGAACGTGAAGCTGGGTTGCCAAAATTACCATCCGGCGTCAGGCAAGCCATCATTTTTTCAGCCACTCTAGGGTCAACTGGCGTAGTAGCAGAATAATCTAAATAAACGGGGGTATTCATATCTTTCTCCGAGAAAACAGCACGGCTTAAGCCAATTAAGCAGCAGATTTAGCAATATTTTGAATGCGACCAACGATAGAACGTAAACCATTGCCACGCGTTGGGCTTAGATGACGTTCAAGATCCAACTCTTCAAAATAGCCGGTCACATCAAACGCTAAAATTTCTTCTGGCGTTTTATGATTTAGCGCAGCCAACACCAACCCCAATAGACCACGAACAATGATGGCGTCACTGTCTACGGCAAACGTCAACACTTCACCTTTCGCCGCATCTTGCTCACTGCCTGGTTGAATCCAAACGCTGCTCTGACAACCTTTCACCAAACGCTCTGGCGTGCGCCAAGCATCATCAAAAACCGGCAAAGACTTACCTAAATCAATGATGTATTTGTACTTATCTTCCCAATCGTCGAAAAACAACAGATCGTCTACAATCTCTTCTGTGCTTGGTAAGGACATGACTCCCCTCTTTTGCGTAAACGCGATAAAATAATAAAAGGCGTGTCATTAAGTGAACGCCTATAAAAACAAAACGGCACTTAGCAAGTGCCAAGGCCGTTTCTTATTGTATTCGATGTAACGAACTGACCGAAGGCGTTAAAAGAAAAGGCCAGCCTCTAACTGAGCTTCTTCACTCATCATTTCACGAGACCAAGGCGGATCAAACACCAGCTCAACAGAAACAGATTCAACATTCGGTACTTTCGCGACACGATATTTCACATCGCCAACTAAAACAGGCCCCATACCACACCCAGGTGCCGTCAACGTCATATCAATCTGTACATTTTTGCTTGCTTGATCCAGCGCCACTTTATAAACCAAACCAAGTGACACTAAACTGATCGGAATTTCCGGGTCATAAATCGTATTCAGTGCCTGCCAGACTTGCTCTTCGCTAATCTCATCAGAGCCTAAATTTTCGAAATTAAGGACCTCTGGTTGCTGACCAATTGCCTCTGCATCAGTGCCGTCAATACGCAGCATATTGCCTTGCCACGTGACAGTGTAATTACCACCTAAGCTTTGATTAATTGTAATGAACTGACCTTCAGGAATGCTTGTCGGCTCGCCGCTGGGTACTCTTCGAGCAGGACAAGCACGCTGTGTTACTACCATTTTTTGCATGAATCAGCTCACACTAAAGCTTTCGCCACAGCCACATTCCGCCACAACGTTAGGATTATTAAACTTAACCACTTCGTTAACGCCTTCGCGAACCAAATCAATTTCGGTTCCCTTTAGCATCTGCGCAGAAGACGAATCTACCGCGAAGGTAACGTCACCAAACGACAAAACAGTGTCTTGTTCCGAGGCACCATCGACGATGTCCAGCACATAAGAAAAGCCTGTACAGCCACTTTCTTTGGTGCTTAAACGAATCAATTTATTCGGTTGTTTTGCCAATTTAGACGCAAAGTATTTCTGTGCGGAAGCGGTTAACGACACGCTAGAGACAGGATCAAATGTTGTTGCTGTCATCAAATTCTCCTAAGCCAACATGGTGCGCACTTTTTTCAGCGCAGCAAATAAGGCATCAACTTCTTCTAAAGTATTATAAACCGAGAAGGACGCACGCGCAGTGCCAGGCACATTAAAGCGCGCCATTAGCGGCTGAGCGCAGTGATCGCCGGTTCGTACCGCGATTCCCTGACGGTCAAGCAGAAAACCAATGTCCGCTGGATGACCGTGGTCTAGCACAAAGCTCAACACACCAATCTTTTCTTTGGCCTGACCAATAATGGTCAAACCTTCAAACTGTTCTGCCAGTTCCGTGGCATGATCCAGCAAGGCTTTTTCATGGGCCGCAACCGCCTCTTGATCAAGCGCGCTAAACCAGCGAATTGCTTCGCCCATCGCAATCGCATCACCGACGTTCGGCGTGCCAGCCTCAAAACGATACGGCAGAACATTCCAAGTGGCGTCTTGCAAAGTCACCGTTGAAATCATCTCACCGCCGGTGCGCCAAACAGGCCAATTCGCCAATACAGACGCTTTGCCCCACAACGCGCCGACGCCCATTGGCCCATAAATTTTATGCCCTGAAAACGCATAAAAATCACAACCAATATCTTGCACATCAACACGGCCATGAGCAGCGCCTTGAGCACCATCCACCAACACCCAAGCGCCGACCTGTTTCGCTTTCGCGGTCATTTCTTTGATTGGGTTAACCGTACCAAGCGCATTAGACACATGGGGAAAAGCAACAAATTTAGTGCGTTCATTCAACAAAGCACTGTAGGCGGACTGGTCCAGTTCACCAGAATCCAATACTGGAACCGTTTTTAATGTCGCCCCAGACACCTTACAAGCTTGCTGCCAAGTCACCAAATTGGCATGGTGATCCATGCCTGTGGTAATGACTTCATCGCCTGGAGACAATAATTGCCCCAAGCCATTGGCAATAATATTGATGCCTTCCGTTGTACCAGATGTCCAAATGACTTCTTCGCGTTTCGGCGCATTAATGAAGTCTTTGACGATATCACGAGCCGCTTCGAAATGACGCGTTGCCTCATCCGCAAGACGATGCGCCCCACGATGCACATTGGAATTACAGGTCGTATAGTAATTAACCAAAGCATCAATCACACATTGCGGCTTCTGGGTCGTGGCCGCATTGTCGAGATAAACAAGAGGGTTACCATCAATTTCACGTTTTAAAATCGGAAACTGTTCACGGATAGCTGCTACATCAAGACTCATTCGTTTCTCGCTTACTTCACTTCCATTTGCGCAAAACGTTCACGAATAATAGGACGAACCCACTCCGCCAACGCCGCATTTGGCATTAAATCAATCAACTCGTTAATAAAACCAAAGTTGAGCATCACCTGAGCTTTTGAACGACTCACGCCACGTGTTTGCAAGTAATACAGTGCTTGCTTATCAATCTCTGCAACCGTCGCACCATGAGCACAACGCACATCATCAGCGTAGATTTCTAACTCAGGCTTAGTATTAATTTCCGCTTTGTCTGACATCAACAAATTGCGGTTATTCAACGCGGCTAACGTTTTTTGAGCATCACGATGAATGTGAATTCGACCATTAAACACCGCGCGAGCACGATCAGCGACGATGCAACGTACGTTCTCTTCGGTCGTACCGTTAGGCATCGCGTGCTCAACCGTCGCATGAAGGTCAAACAACTCTTTACCATCGAGCAGGTAAATCGCATTCAGCTTAGCGTCCGCAAACTCACCCCCATGGATGATGTCGGTATCTAAGCGCGACAAATCGCTGCCAAAACCAACAATGCTGCTGTGCATTTTCGATTTATCACTCAAATTAAAGTGACTGCCACCAATGGCAACATTGCTGCCAGTTTGCAACGCAAAACGGTAATGCTCCAAGTACGCATTGGCCGCAATATCGTATTCAACAAACGCGGTACTTAATGTGTCACCTTGTGATTGAATGTCTTCAATCACAGTCAAACGAGCACCGTCAGCAAGCGACACTTGAACACGAGTATGGGACTCTGCCCCTTGACTCAATAACGAGCTAATGCGAATCGGCTGAGCAATCTCAACCCCTTGCGCAACAGAGACAATCATCACATCTTCTGCTAATGCATCGTTCACCAAACCAAACAAATGACGCTCAGGTTTAATGGCAGAAAACGCATTTAACGCCGCGGCTTGCTGGGTAGCGTCTAGGTTTCGACCTAAAGAAACAAGCAAGCCTGCTGGTAGCTCTTTAGTGGATTGTGCTGCATCAAATTTGCCATTCACAAACACCAATTCAATCGCTGTAAGCCCAGTAATTGCTTCTGGTGACAAATCGACGTCATGAGAAACAACGCCCGCTTGAGTTCGTTCAACAGGACGCAGCGGCGTATAACGCCACGCTTCCGTCTTACGTGTAGGCCATTTCGTTTGCGCTAGTAACTCAAGAGCATGCGCACGTTTAGGAGCAAGCCAATCATCAAGATTTTGCGCTCGAGTAATGGCGCTTTCTAACCATTCACTCATGCATTACCCCTCTAGCTCGTCTTCAGCTGGTGCTTTTTGCAACCAAGCGTAGCCTTGTGCTTCTAGCTCATGCGCCAAAGAAGCATCGCCACTTTTGACAATTTTGCCATCAGACAATACATGAACAAAGTCCGGTTTAATGTAGTCTAAAAGACGCTGGTAATGGGTCACAACAATAAAGCTGCGATCCGCAGAACGCTGACTATTAACGCCTTCAGCAACCACTTGCAAAGCATCAATATCCAAACCAGAATCTGTTTCATCAAGGATGCACAGTTTTGGTTTAAGCAGGAGCATTTGCATTAATTCGTTACGTTTTTTCTCACCACCAGAGAAGCCTTCATTAACGCCACGCTTCAAGAAAGACACTGGCAAATCCACTTGTTTACAAGCGATCTTAGCTTCTTTCAAGAACTCCGCAGACGTAATCGCTTCTTCGCCACGCGCTTCACGCTGCGCATCGACAGAGGCTTTAAGAAACTCAAGGTTACTCACACCAGGGATTTCAACTGGGTATTGGAAAGCCAAGAAAAGTCCGGCACGGGCACGGTCTTCTGTTTCCATTTCCAACAAATCTTGGCCAGCTAACGCAACGCTGCCGCCATCCACACTGTAACCGTCACGGCCAGATAGCACATAACCTAGAGTACTTTTACCGGCACCATTTGGGCCCATAATTGCGTGAACTTCGCCTGGTTTAATGTCTAGATTAAGCCCTTTGATGATTTGCTTATCTTCAACGCTGGCGTACAAGTCTTTGATCGTCAACAAACTGTTCGTGTTCGACATCTTCAATAATTCCTTAACCTACAGAGCCTTCAAGGCTAATTTCTAGTAACTTGCCCGCTTCAACGGCAAATTCCATTGGTAATTCTTTGAACACTTCCTTACAGAAGCCATTCACTATCATTGAGACCGCTTTTTCTGGGTCTAAGCCTCGCTGACGACATAAAAACATCTGCTCATCGCTGACTTTAGACGTCGTCGCTTCATGCTCAATGATCGCCGATGGATTACGGCTTTCAATATAAGGGAAGGTATGGGCGCCACATTGATCGCCGATCAATAAGGAGTCACACTGGGTAAAGTTACGAGCGCCTTTCGCGCCTGGGTTCATACGAACTAGGCCACGGTAGCTGTTGTTACTCTTACCCGCTGAAATACCTTTAGAGATAATGGTCGAGCGAGTATTTTTACCAAGGTGAATCATCTTGGTACCCGTATCCGCCTGCTGGCGTCCACGAGTCAGGGCAACGGAGTAGAACTCACCAACACTGTTGTCACCTTTCAAAATACAGCTTGGGTATTTCCAAGTAACAGAAGAACCGGTTTCTACTTGTGTCCAAGAAATTTTGGCATTGGTATGGCAAATGCCTCGTTTGGTAACGAAGTTAAAAATACCGCCTTTACCGTCTTCATCGCCTGGATACCAGTTTTGTACCGTTGAGTATTTGATTTCAGCATCGTCCAACGCAACCAACTCAACCACCGCGGCGTGCAATTGATTTTCATCACGCTGAGGCGCTGTACAACCTTCTAGGTAGCTCACATGACTGCCTTCGTCGGCAATAATCAAGGTACGCTCAAATTGACCGGTGTTTTGTTCATTAATACGGAAATACGTCGACAATTCCATTGGGCAACGCGTGCCTTTTGGAATGTACACAAAAGAACCATCAGTAAAGACCGCACAGTTTAGCGCTGCGAAATAGTTGTCTTTTTTCGGAACCACACTACCTAGGTACTTTTTCACTAGCTCTGGGTATTTTTGAATGGCTTCTGAAATCGGACAGAAAATAACACCCGCTTCTTCTAGCTTGTCACGAAAGGTGGTAACAACCGATACGGAGTCAAAAACCGCATCGACCGCAATACCAGCCAGCATTTGCTGCTCAATGAGAGGAATACCTAGTTTCTCGTAGGTACGCAGTAGTTCAGGGTCAACCTCGTCCAATGACTTAGGTTTGTCCTTCATACTTTTTGGTGCAGAATAGTAAGAAATAGATTGGAAGTCGATTTTAGGGTAATCCACATGAGCCCAATCCGGCTCTTCCATCTCTAGCCATTCACGAAATGCACTCAGGCGCCACTCAAGCATCCATTCAGGTTCGTTCTTCATTCCTGAAATACGGCGAATGACATCTTCATCCAATCCTGGCAAAAACGTTTCTGATTCCACATCAGACACAAACCCGGCTTCATATTCTCGCGCCAGCGCTTTATCTATCTGCTCAGTCATATTAAAACTCACTTTTTATCGGAACAGGTGCGTTGGTATAAACACACCAATTTTCTACGTCGCTCTAGCCAACAATAGCCGCGCTGATTTTATCTTCACTCGAACGCGCCGCTTGACGACCCTCTGAATTCTGCCGTTCAGCAACCTGTCGAACGTCATTTCGCCGCACTAATTGCTCTAAACTAATTTGATTTAAGAAATCATGTATTTGGTCACTTAAATCACACCACAAATGGTGTGTAAGACAAGTGTTGCCGCCCTGGCAATCGCTTTTCCCTTTGCAGCCAGTCGCATCGACAGATTCATTTACAGCATCAACAATCTGCGCAACAAAGATTTCATCACGAGCTCGGCTTAAACGGTATCCTCCGCCAGGACCGCGCACACTGGTCACCAATGCTTGCTTACGCAATTTTGCAAAAAGTTGCTCTAAGTAAGATAAAGAGATTGCTTGTCGATTAGAGATATCGGATAACGACACAGGGCCGTGATCAGAATGTAACGCCAAATCAAGCATGGCGGTTACGGCATAACGACCTTTTGTTGTCAGGCGCATAAGCTATCCAATTAAGAGTATTTATTCAGAACAAATAATACACAAAACCTACTGTTTTGATCAAGTATTTACCTGAGTATTTTAGTAGGTTATTAATTCATCCCAATATCTCGGTGCGCGTATTTTACGTGGAGTAAAGGAAAAACTAAACCACTGACTCGAACAATGCCTTGAATTCTCAACATTTCAACAATTGGCAAAGAAACACCCTGTAAAACACAATAAACAGCCATAACCTTGACGACACTAAAATCTCAGTGCAAGGTGCCGATAGAACAATGTAAGCGCCAACCATCACACAAGGGCACCATTGGAGGAAAACATGGCAAATAAAAAAGACGCCGCGAAGGCCGAAGTTGAAGCAAGCAACGACAGTGCTCCCAGCAAAAAAAGCGGAAAGACCCTACTCGCTTTTTTTCTCTGCTTTGTTTTTAGCGTGGCCGCGTCTGTTGCTACTACGTATTTTCTCATGCCGAAGGACACTCAAGTCGCCACCGAAGAACCGGAAAATAACCTAAAGCAACAACTAAGCTCTCTACAAGAATCCATTGCCTCACAGAATCAAGCCATTCGAGCGGTAAAAGCAGAGAACGATATATTAAAACTGTATTTACGACACAGCAGTTCAACCGCCCTGAAGAATATCTTGATAGACCAAGAAAATAACATTCAAGCCTATCTCAAAGTCATGAAAGCCGCGATGGAAGACCTGACGAAACTCACTTCTGGCACCCGCGACTGGAACAACAAATACCAATACCAATTGGATTTAGCGCTTAAAGGCAGCCTAGAAAGAGAAGATTTGTTAAAACTATTAAAAACAGGCGAACCTAATGAGAAAAAATAACTGGACTCATGAAGGCATGTAGCGACCTAGCGCCTTGCCACTAAAAACGGGGGTATTCACACACCGAGGCAAGTGCACTTCTCGTTCCCTCCTTAACCACACATAACCTACAGTGTAAGGGGCGTTTTTGTTGTCGATGATAAACAGCACTCAACTGCTAAAAACCTATGATGCCGTCAAAACCAGCTTCTGGTTTACCCCTTGCTTGATTTTATTAGGCACTCTGTTTACTTGTGCACTATTGCTCAGTATTGATCTATACAGCGACCTTCATCGTACTCATTGGCTGCATTTCCTCTATCATTCAGACCCTGACATTATTCGCAGCCTGCTCACCACCATTGCCAGTAGCGTGATGACAGTCGTGAGTATCACCTTTTCCATTACCATAGTGGCCCTGACCAATGCTTCTTCTCAGTTTGGCCCGCGGCTCATCCGCAATTTCATGGAAGACATCAGCACTCAAGTTGTATTAGGAGTGTTTATCTCGCTGTTTGTTTATTGTTTGATTTTAACCCGCATGACAGATAACTTCGCCGAGCCAGCTTTTCTACCAGGTTTAAGCATCGCTGGCGCCGCAATGATGACGCTGTTTGGCATTCTTTTGCTCATCTATTTCATTCATCACGTTGCTCAGAATCTCCAATCAGACCACATTATCGACAACGTTTATTCAGAACTGCAAAACAGCATCGAGAAAATCTTTGATCAACAAAAAGAAAAGGAAAGCACAACCCAAGACGATCATATAGCAACAAAAAGCGCCTCGCCCCTGCTATTAAAAAGCCCTCAATGCGGTTATGTGCAAGCCATCAACTACGATCAATTAACCGCCTTGATGAGTAAACTAGATGGTTATCTTGAAGTGCTTGTGGCTCCTGGAGACTTTGTCGTCAATCGCAAGACAAGCATGCGCTCAACAATCAAGGAACTGTCCATTGTCGACGAAAAAAGCTTACACGACTGCTTCACATTCGGTTCCAAACGAACCCCAATACAGGACCCTGAATTTGCCGTCGATCAATTAGTCGAAATCGCATTAAGAGCCCTGTCTCCGGGCATCAATGACCCCTACTCAGCCATCGCCTGTGTCGACAAACTTACCGCCATGATTTGCGACCTTACCCAGGAGACGTTCCCACAAGGCATCGCGTTTGACCGCGAAGGAGTTAAGCGCATAAATTACAAAGTAACGTCTTTTGAAGGGCTCGCAAACACCGCATATGACCAAATACGTCAGTACTCGCCAAACTGCTTGGCGGTGTGCTTACGCCAATTAGAAGGGCTAGCCTGCATCGCTGAACAAGCTCGTGAACCCTCCCATTGGGCCTTTGTCCGTCACCAAAAACACATGATCGAACACGGGTTAAAGCAACAAAACTTCATTGACCTTGATAGAGAAAAAATCAACAGTCGCTTACAACATCTAAATGAATTATTGCAAAGCGACGGTTAATGTAATCCTAGTGACTGCCGTCGCGAGTCATTAGCCTAATAGCTACAAAGAACACGCCAACAAGGTGCCCTGTTTGATCGCACGCTTAGCGTCTAATTCAGAAGCGACATCCACCCCACCAACAAGATGAACCGGACGATTGAGTGCATTCGCTAACGTTTGATTGGGTAATTGGCCCGCGCAAATAACCACGTTATCAACCGCCAAACATTGCGCTTCACCCGCAACGGATAGGTGTAACCCTTCGTCATCGATTTTTTGATACTCGCAACTAGGAAGCATGGTTACGCCTTTTTTGAGTAATTCGGCGCGATGAATCCAACCGGTCGTTTTACCAAGCTTCGCCCCGACTTTGGATTTCTTACGCTGCAGTAAAAATACCTCTCGGGCAGCTGGCGTAAATTGAGGTTTTACCCCTTCCACACCGCCACGCGCGCTAAACGTCATATCGACCCCCCATTGCTTCATAAACGCCGGGATGGTTAATTGGGGCTTGGCCTCTTCATGGATCAAGTACTCACTAATATCAAAACCAATGCCGCCAGCACCAATAACCGCCACCCGTTTACCAACTGGGTGCCCGTTCATCACATCCAAATAACTCAATACTTTTGGGTGTTCAATGCCATCAATATCCAAATCACGAGGCAATATTCCCGTCGCCAATACCACCTCATCAAAGTCATATTGGCTGAGTACAGCGCTATCCACTTTAGTGTTCAAATTAACGGTCACACCGGTGAGTTCTAATTGACGCTGGTAATAACGCAAGGTTTCATAAAACTCACCTTTACCAGGAATGCGCTTAGCAATATTAAACTGCCCACCAATTTCATTGGCGGCATCAAATAGCGTCACATCATGACCACGCTTCGCCGCTGTCGTTGCAAATGCCAATCCGGCAGGGCCTGCACCAACCACGCCAATGCGCTTTTTCACTTCTGCCGGTGTGATCAATATCTCTGTCTCATGGCAGGCTCTTGGGTTTACCAAACACGATGTCAGCTTATTGGCGAACACATGATCAAGACAGGCTTGGTTACAACCAATACAGGTATTGATCTCATCCGCCCTATGCTGCTCTGCTTTTTCAACGAACTCAGGGTCGGCCAGAAAAGGACGCGCCATAGAAACAAGATCCGCATCGCCTCGTGCTAATACTTCCTCAGCCACATCCGGCATATTGATCCGATTTGACGTGATCAGAGGCACATTTAACGATTCTTTTAGCTTTGCCGTCACCCAAGTAAACGCTGCCCTAGGCACCTTAGTCGCTATGGTTGGGATTCTTGCTTCATGCCAGCCTATGCCAGTATTAATAATCGAAGCACCGGCATTTTCAATGGCCAAACCCAGCTGAATAATTTCCTCAAGGTTGCTGCCTTGGTCAACCAAATCGAGCATAGACAAACGGTAGATAATAATAAATTCGTCGCCGACCGCTTGACGAATCCGATGGACAATTTCTACAGGTAGACGAATACGATGTTCATACTCTCCACCCCAACCATCCTCTCGATGATTGGTTCTAGATACCACAAATTGGTTTAACAAATACCCCTCAGAGCCCATGACTTCAACACCATCGTAACCTGCTTTTTGAGCAAGCACTGCGGCATTAACAAAGTCATCAATCTGTTGATAAATCTCTTCATCACTGAGTGGGTGCGGTGGAAATGGATTGATCGGTGCCTGTAGCGCTGAAGGTGCGACCAGTTTAGGGTTGTAAGCATAACGACCTGTATGCAAGATCTGCATGCAGATTTTACCGCCTTGATCATGCACCGCTTGAGTAATCACCCGATGATTTTCTGCATCCGCTTGCGATGCCATCAACGCGGCACTTGCGTGCACAGCGCCTTCAGAATTAGGCCCTATACCACCAGTCACAATAAGAGAAACACCGCCTTTTGCCCGCTCAGCATAAAACGCGGCCATGCGTTCAAATCCCCCTTTCATTTCCTCTAACCCAAGGTGCATTGACCCCATGATGATGCGGTTTTTTAACTGCGTGAACCCCAGATCTAAAGGGGTAAAGAGATGCGGATACTGTGAATGACTCATATAGGCTGCCCAGCTTTTATATTGTTATTGTTCATTTGGAAATGGTGTAAAACCAAATCTAGACAACGTCAAGATAGAATTTTATTTTGACACTGTCAAGATTAGACGTTTTAATCTTCACATGACAATTCAAAAGAAAACCTACCATCACGGCGACCTGATAAGCTCCCTTATCAAAGCGGCCTCAGACATACTTCAAGAAGAAGGCGTCGAGGGCTTATCCATGCGCAAATTAGCCGACAAAGTGGGGGTGTCTAGAACCGCACCCTATCACCACTTTAAAGACAAAAATGAACTCTTATGCGCCATTGCTGAAGCTGGCTTCAAAGCGCAAGAGGCCAGGCTGCAATCACTACTCTCCAGCCATGAAGCATCCGAAAAGCGCTTTCATCGCTATGTCTATCAGTACATTGAATTTGCGGACACCCAACGCGAAGTGTATGACCTCATGTATGGACGCTTGATTTGGAAAACAGGAACGCCAACGAGCAGCCTAAAAGACGCATCAAAGCAGACTTTTAAACGCTGGTTGGACTGGGTAGAGCAGCTTCAAGAAGACAGGGTATTACCCAGCAACAATTCCGCTTTAAGAGTCGGGCAAGCCAGCTGGGCTAGCTTGCACGGATTAAGCCGATTACTCATTGATGGTATCTATTTAGATCGAAATGACATTCAAGCCATGACAGAACAAATGATCCAAACGCTTACTCAGCCTGCATCAAGCTGAGCGCGAACCACAGACAAACGCTCTTCTGCCTTGCGTTTTTTCATATCCCTATGACTTAACAGCACCAAGGGTAGAACAATAAACAGAGTGCCAATTATTAAAAACACATCGATAGACTCACCGAACATCAACCAACCTAGTAACGCAGCAAACACTAAACCTGAGTATTCGGCACTGCTCACCTGGCTTGATGCAACATAACGATAACCTTTTAGACACGCTAAGCTGTATAAAATAGAGCACATCGCCGACCCCATCGCATAGCTAAAGCCATCAAAGTTTAGTGGTTCTGCCTCCCACAGCATTAGACCTGCAGATACTGGCAAAGCACATAGGTGCATAACGAACAAGCCAAAAAATAAATTCTGTTCTTTTGGCAATTTACGAATGAGCAAACTGTTTGTCGCCAATACAACGGCAAACAAAACGGCACTTATCATGCCCCAGTTAATATCGGTTGGCCTTAAGATAATAAGCACCCCCATGAAACCAGACAAAGCCGCACACATAACACCTAGGGTAATTTTCTCTTTAAAAAATATACCGGCAAACAGAACGATTAAGATGGGGGCAATGTAAAATACCGCATTGGCTGTCGCTAATGGCAATTCAGACAATGAAACTATCAACAGAATACTCGCCAAAATCCACAGATTCCCTCTGATAAAATGCAACTTGAACCCTGCAAAACAATCGGATGAAACATGCTTTATTGCAAGCGGGGTTAATACGATACAAATCATCACCAATCGCATAAAAGTAAACTGGAATATCGGCACATTACTTCCTGCAAGCTTGATAAATACATCACAGAAAGTTGCAAACAAATTCCCTAATACAAGAATGAAAATAGCACTTCCAATAGTACGCCCTGACATAACTGCTCACCGTATAAACAAGATTACTGATCGCGGCAGTGTAATATTGATTACGACACCAATAAAATGATATATCCTAATTAACTATTAGTTTTTTGGATAATGAAATGCTTCCGCCACTAAAAACCTTACCCGTTTTTGAGTCCGTCGCTCGATTAAATAGCTTCTCTCGAGCGGCCGCAGAGCTGAACGTCAGCCAAAGCGCCGTATCACACCAAATTAGAGCGCTCGAAGATTATCTTGGGGAAAGCTTATTTCAGCGCCAAGGACGCTATCTCACACTGACACAAGAAGGTAAAAACTACCTCGACGCCATCAGTAGCTCTCTGTCTCATATTGCTCGGGCCAGCAACCAAATACGAGGGGAAGAAGACACCAAGATAAGAATCGCTGTCTACAGTTCTTTTGCTGTTTGCTGGCTAATGCCACGCTTATCAGACTTACAACATAAGCACCCTAATCTAGACATAACCATCACCATGACTCACGGGGCCCCCGAGCTATCTGACAAAACAGCAGATTGCTTTATCACCACAGACCAAGAAAAAAGAGGGTTCGAGTCGACTCTTTTATATCAGGAAACCTTATTTCCTGTTTGCAGCCACGCTTTTTATGAAGAGATCAAAAACACCCTTAACTTGACATCAGAAGAGCTAAAAGAACAACTTAAAAGCAAGCCTGAGCTACTAGAAGGTTTCCCGCTTATCACTTCTTACGGTATTTATAAGGAGTATACGGAAGACTGGCGGAGCTGGTTTCTAGAACGAAACTCAGCCATTCCTAGCAATGTTAAATTCCACAAATTTAGTCATTTACTATTGGCTTATGAAGCTGCCAAACACTCCCTCGGCATCGCCCTAGTGAATGACTACATGTTTAACGAAAAGGACACAAACAGCCCATTAGTTAGAATTCCAACACACCATATCCAGACCCATGAGCACTTTTTCTTTTCATACAAAACGTCCAGACGAAATGAAACCGCTATCAAGGAAATTAAGCAATGGATTCTCAACGAAGCAAGCGCCCTAAATACACATACCCAAGCAACAAATCTTTGGTCGTAGAAAGTAAAAATCACGCTTAGAAAAGATCTGAATAACACACCCAAAAGGTCTAAAAAGCCTGTGTTTATAAGGCTTTCTCTATGCCTATTTTAAATCTCTTTTTAATAGTTGCTCAGCGTGCATTTACTTCTATAATGCGACTGTTTTCTATTTAGAAAATGTCGTCAATGGGTATTCTCACAGCGCTTTTCCACTGTGCCAAAACACGGCTTCAAGTGTTTTTTTATGTATGAGGTGGTTATGAGTGATTTATTGGGAATTGGCCTGCTGATTATGCTCAGTGCAATGTTTGCGATGGCGGAAATTGGCATGGCAGCCGCCAGAAAAATTAAACTGCGGATGATGGCAGAAGATGGCAATAACAAAGCAGATGCGGTGTTGTCATTACAGCAGAACCCTGGCGCATTTTTTGCGATGATTCAAATTGCACTGAATGGCATATCTATAATGGGTGGCATTATCGGTGAGCAAGCACTCACCCCACATATGAAGCGACTGATCAGCCTAGTGTATCAGGGCCACTTATTAGAACAAATCAGCTTTACCTTATCTTTCTTATGTCTAACTTCTTTGTTTATCTTGTTTGCAGATTTATTACCTAAACGCCTAGCCATCATAATGCCAGAAGCAGTGGCCATCAAAATGGTCACCCCCATGCGCTGGATTACACTTATCCTGACGCCTCTGGTGTTTTTATTTAATGGTTTGACCAATGCCATACTACGCCTTCTAAACCTGCCAACTAAGCGCGAAGAATTAGTCACAACAGAAGATATTGTCGCTATGATGGACGCCGGTGCAGAAAACGGCAGCTTGCAAAAGCAAGAATATCAACTCATTGGTAATGTGTTTGAATTAGACAGCCTTACGATCGGCAGCGCGATGACCCCCCGCGAACAAATCATTTATTTTGACGCGCAAGAAAGCAGCGCAGACATCAGTCAAAAAATCATCGAGCACCCGCATAATGACTTTTTAGTATGCGACGGCAACTTAGATAAAATTTTAGGGGTAATTGAATCGAAGGCAATACTGCGGATGGTACTCAAAGGAGAACCCGCCAGCATAGCGCCAGCGCAGATCGATAAAGACATTTTCTACCTACCGGAAACACTAACCCTCTCCGAAGCGTTAAATGCGTTTAAAGTCGCTCCTCAGCCCTTTGCAGTGATAGTGAACGAGTACGGAACAGTCGTCGGCTTAGTGACAGTGAAAGACTTACTCAGCAGCTTCATGGGCGACCTAATCACCCCGCAAGACGAAGAACAAATCGTCCAACGCGACAGCAACTCATGGCTCATTGAAGGACTCACGCCTGTTAGCGATGTCATGCGTAGCTTGGAGATCGAAACCTTCCCAGACCGAAATCAATACGAAACAATCGCAGGATTTGTAATTCACCAGTTAAAACGCGTTCCAAAACGAACCGATGCCTTTGTCTACCAAGACTTCAAATTTGAGGTATTAGATCTAGACGGCATTCGGGTTGAGCAATTGCTGGTGACCAGAGTGTCATAGAAGCTGACCTGAAGTAAAAGGGGTCAGATACCTTTAAACAATTTAGCGTTAGCTAGTTTTCCGGTTGCGACTAGGGTCAGAGCCCTTAAACATCGAGAGATGTGGCTGGTTGAGCGCTGTGCGACTTTTTAAGGGGTCTGACCCTGCACATCTGGCGTGATTAATCTCGATGAAAACATAAAGCACTGTATTCATTAACTTTTATATATGCCTGTCTTGATTAGAGAGTCTTGATTAGAGCATTTCAAAGCCCAGCTAGTTTGCCGGTTACGACTAGGGTCAGAACCCTTAAACATCAAGAGATGTGGTGGGTTGGACGCTGTGCGACTTTTTAAGGGGTCTGACCCTGCGCAATCAATGTAGAGGTTCTTGTTTTTCATCTGCGCTGACGCGTCGAGGAACGGCTCTTTAGAAAGTGATGGCGCAAGCAAATGGAAGAACAAGAAACGCTGTTTAAACTACAACGCTAGAACGAAAAAAACCCACCCTGCGTAGCAGGATGGGGCTTCTCTTAATTATAAGCTTGACGACGACCTATGCTTATTCCCTTGCGGGACTCTCACATGCGTTCCTTCATAAGAGCCCCACACGGGTGTGGAGGGTTATGCTCTCGCATTTATTTCAGGCATAAAAAAACCCTGACAGCGTTAGCTATCAGGGCTTTCTTAATTATAAGCTTGACGACGACCTACTCTCACATGGGATCCCCCACACTACCATCGGCGATGACGCTTTTCACTTCTGAGTTCGGGATGGGATCAGGTGGTTCAACGTCTCTATGATCGTCAAGCAATTCGGTTGCGTTCGTTCTGGCCGCTTTCTTTCGTCAGCGTTACCAAAACACGCGAAGACATGCTTGGATCTTTAACAATTCATTTTGAAATAACGTGAATCAAGTATTAAACCGGATCGTAATATATGTAAAACCACTTTGGTGTTATATGGTCAAGCCTCACGAGCAATTAGTATTGGTTAGCTCAATGCCTCACAGCACTTACACACCCAACCTATCAACGTC